>NZ_FCON02000068.1 GCF_001544535.1 Caballeronia choica
TCGACGCAGAACTGCTGTTCGAATCCGATGAGTGGCGCGCGGCGTTCATTCTCAACAAGCAGAAGCCGCCCAAGACGCCACCGCGCCTGAATGAGGTCGTGCGGCTGGTCGCCATGCTCGGCGGTTTCCTGGCTCGCAAAGGCGATGGCGAACCCGGCGTCAAAACGATCTGGCAAGGATTGCAGCGGGTAATGGATTTCGCCGCTGGCCTCAAGTACGCCCGCGAACTAGACGAATGAGTTGTGTGTAATCAAATGGGTCAGACGGGGATAAAAAGCCTTGTTGTTGAGGGGCTTCATGAGCAATTCGACGTAGAGCTCGAGTTGAAGCCGGGTTTAAACATAATCTATGGAAAAAATGGAAAAGGCAAGACCACCGTTCTCCACATTTTGGCGAATGCTCTCGAGCTTGATTTTAAGCGATTTAAGCACCTTAACTTTCGCCGGATAGCTATTACGACGTTTGGAGGTGCGACGCTAGAAATTTTTCGTTTGCTTAGTCCGGAGAGTGTCGAAATTTTGATTAACGGCGAGAAGACATCTCTTTTGAACAGTTCGGAAGACCTTTCAGAGCTTGAGATGGCGTCGATTAGATCAGCCCTCGGTGAGCGGTCAACATATTTACCGGCTTTTCGTTCCGTGCTAGAGCGGGTTCGCGAGGAGTCAGGCGCCTATTATCGCGATCGAACCCGTGACGCAAACATCGACGAACTCGAAACGAAAGAGTTACAGGTACTCCGTGAAAAGCTAGGTCCACGTAAGGTTAGGGACGTCATGGAAATAAGGGCGTTGCGGGAAGAATCCGCAATAACCGCAAGAAAGACTGTTCAATGCCGTCAATGGTTTGGACCATTTGTCCCGACCGTTCGTTACCCTTCGATCATGGAAGTTGACGACGGTCTAACCTCCGAATGGAGATCTGCTCAATTAGACATGGCGCAGCGCGAACAAAACATGTTCGCGGACGTATTTGTAAAAGTATTTCGGACTATCGTTGGCCTTGATAATCCACAGAAACCCTTCGAGATAGAAGACGCTCTTGCATCTATTGCTGATTCCCTTGACAGCAAAGACTATCAGCTTGGAAATCGGCGCTCTGAGCTTATCTCTGCTAAACTGCTTGAGGCTATGGAGTTTCTCAAGCAGAAACCCGCTCACGAGTCTCAGGGCATCGAGAAATCTGTGCTCGGCCTATATTTGGAAACGTTGGTCGAGCGCAAAGAAGGGCGTCGTAACGCTTTGCAAAGCAGTAGGGATTTCGAAGCATCGATAAATAAGTTTCTGGACAAACAGAAGACCTTGCGCATCGGTGAACCAATTGTCAAGGAGCGAGTGCGGTCGGCAGTTACCGTAGGCACAGAGGGTGGACGAGCCTACGGACTGACGGCGCTGTCTTCGGGCGAGCGGCAGATTTTAACCATGCTGTACTCCGCAAGTCGGTCACGGTTCAAAGATGGAATTTTTCTGATCGATGAACCAGAACTATCACTGCACATAGATTGGCAACGCAAAATCTTAAATGAATTAATGTCGCTGGCTCCGGATCGTCAGATAATTGCATGTACCCACTCGCCAGAGGTCGGCGCAGATCATTTTGAGGAAACGCAAGACTTCGAACCACGACTTACAAAGCGTCCACAAGAAGATCTTTTCGACGAAATAGACGATAACGACGACGGTGAGTGACATGCAGGGATATTCGATCGGTGGTTATTTGAACGCGGTGATGCGCAGGTCAGAGAAAACAATGCTCGTTGAGGGAATTACCGACAAATCGGTCTTAACCCGCCTCAAGAACGACCGCTGCTCCTCAGCCGGCACTGACCTTCCTGGCGTCATCGACGTCGCAGCCCTTCTCACCGACGACCTTACAAAAGGTCTCGGTATGAAAGATGTAATCAAAGCAGTGTTGGCGCGGCTTGCAAAATCACCGCGTATGCTTGCCGTCGCGTCGGGTAAGTTCGGCACTCTAACTGATAGGGAATGGGATGGCCTTACGCTGGACATGGAGCTTCAGAACCCTTGGTTCGCACCCACTCAAGGAAGTCCCAATTTTGTAACGGTGGGACATTCTGTTGAAAATTATTTCTTTCGGCTATCTCCGATCGATGCATTTCTCCGTCAGTTCTTTAGCGATCATCTAGGCCAGCGCTTCTTCAATGAGTTAGCAGCTAGGTTCCATTTGATCATAGGTTTTGCAGTCGTTTACTCTCTAGCGATGCGGCATATCGGATCAATAGGACGAGCGGATAGAGTCATATCGCGCGATATGATTGAGTGGCATCAAGGGCATTACATATCGACTGGAAGACTGAACGCGGCGTTGAAGGCTCGTGGAGCGCATACAGCACAAAATCCGTATCTGCTAATTAACTCGGGCGTTCACACATATGCATCCCGCTACACTGCGTCGGAGCCCGGCCACTGGATGTGCCACGGCCACCTTGGGGAGCAAGCGATTTGGGCTTGCGTCGCGAACCTTGCGCAGGAGCAAGGAGTACCAACCGATGTCGCTTCTCAGATTGAGCGCGGCTTAGGTGATGTTCGTTTCCGGCATTGCGTCGATTACCTATGCCGCGATGGTGGACAAACGAACGCACCGCTTGATTCCGCTATCGACTGGCTTACTACCTAATAACAATTATGGCGGCTCGCTGGCAGGTAAATAGGGCTTTGACTGTCCGCTTTCCGCCTCGCCGACTGTCGCGTTTGGGGTCGATTAGAGCCGTAACCCCGACGCCCGAACCGTGTCAACGCCTCGTTTATGAACAGCGGTTGTCGATTTCGAGCGGCAAACTTTCTTAAGAATGGCAGAGGCGGTCTCTCGGGGAAACCTCGGTCAATAAGCGTCGGCGATCAGAAGCGTCGATTGAGCTGCATCGCGCGATTCAGCAGAAGCCAAGGCCCCGCTCGACTTGCGCCTGTCAGCACACCAACCGCGGAAGTCTATTTCAGCATCCCTGCGTGTTCACATAAAGCGAATAAAGCCCGTGGCTCGCGGTCATAAACAGGCGGTTGCGATGCCGTCCGCCGAAGCACACGTTGGCACACCGCTCCGGCAGCGCGATGTGCCCGATCGCCTCGCCTTGCGACGTGAAGATGCGCACGCCGTCGAGTTCGTCGCTGCCCATGCCCCAGCCGCACCACAGGTTGCCTTGCACATCGACGCGAAAGCCATCCGGCGTGCCCGCGCCCGCATCGATCAGTTCACGCTGGTTCAAAAGCTCACGGCCCCCGTCAGCCACATCGAACGCGTGAATCTTGCGCGGTGACGCCCGCGATTCCACGACGTACAGCACCGATTCGTCCGGCGAAAACGCCAGCCCGTTCGGGCCGATTAAGTCGTCGATCATCAGGCTCACTTCGCCGCTCTGCCCATCGACGCGATACACGCCCGGCTTCAGTTGCGGTTCGTGCTGCTCGCCTTCGTAGAAGCCGTCGATGCCGAAGGTCGGGTCGCTGAACCAGATCGAGCCGTCGGATTTCACGACGACGTCGTTCGGCGAATTGAGCGGCTTGCCGTCGAAGGCATCGGCGAGGACGGTGATCGAGCCGTCGTATTCGGTGCGCGTCACGCGGCGCGTCAGGTGTTCGCAGGAGACGAGCCGCCCTTCGCGGTCGCGCGTGTGGCCGTTCGCGTTGTTCGACGGCTGGCGGAAGGTGCCGACTTCGCCCGTCGCTTCGTCCCAGCGGAGGATGCGATTGTTCGGGATATCGCTCCACAGGAGATAGCGGCCATCGCCGAACCAGACCGGCCCTTCCGACCAGCGCGCGCCCTGGTACAGGCATTCCACCGATGCCGACGCGATCCGCAGCGCGTTGAAGCGCGGATCGAGCACGCGCACGGCGGGATCGGGATAGCGGCGTTCCTGAACGGTCACAGTTTTCTCCTTGCGTTCGATGGATCGCTGGCGCTAGTTCGCCCCAAGCTCCCCATCCCGCAGACGCCACAGATTCAGCGGATTGTCGTCGGAAAGCGCCTGTGGCAGCAACGCGGCCGGCAGGTCCTGATAGCAGACCGGGCGCAAAAAACGCTCGATCGCCAGCGCGCCAACCGACGTCGCGCGGTTGTCGGAAGTCGCCGGATACGGGCCGCCGTGGACCATCGCATACGACACCTCGACGCCCGTCGGAAACCCATTCGCTAGAATGCGCCCCGCCTTGCGCTCAAGAATCGGCAGCAGGCGCTTCGCGAGCGGAAAATCATCGCCTTCGAGATGCAGCGTCGCCGTCAACTGGCCTTCGAGATGACGCGCGACGTCGAGCATTTCGTCTTCGTCGCGGCACACCACGATCATCGACGTCGGTCCGAAGATTTCGTCGCCGAGTTGCGGCGTCGCGAGGAACTGCTCGGCGCTCGCCTGATAGAGCGCCGGCAGCGCGCTGCACGCGGCATCGGTCGTGGCGCCGGTCGCCACCCGCGTCACGCCGGTGGCGTCGCGCTCTTTCACGCCATCCGCGTAAGCCGCCGCGATGCCCTTGGTCAGCATGGTCGCTGCGCCCTTCTTTTCGAGCGCGTGCGACGCGGCATCGATGAATTCCTGCAAGTGCGGCCCTTCCAGCGCGATCACGAGGCCCGGATTGGTGCAGAACTGGCCGACGCCCTGCGTCACCGATTCGACGAAACCTCCCGCCAGAGTATCGCCGCGCGCGGCCAGCGCGCCGGGCAGCGCGAACAGCGGATTGACGCTGCTCATTTCGGCGAACACCGGAATCGGCTCGTGACGCTTCGCGGCAATATCGACGAGCGCCAGACCGCCGCGCCGCGAGCCGGTGAAGCCGACCGCCCTGATCGCCGGATGCGCGACGAGCGCCTCGCCGATCGCATTGCCCGCGCCGACAACCAGCGAGAACACGCCTTCGGGCAGGCCGCTGTCGGCGACCGCTTTCTGGATCGCCCGGCCGACGAGTTCCGACGTGCCGAGATGCGCCGGATGCGACTTCACGACAACCGGGCACCCCGCCGCGAACGCGGACGCCGTATCGCCGCCCGCCACGGAAAACGCCAGCGGGAAATTGCTCGCGCCGAACACCGCGACCGGGCCGACCGGAATCTTCTGCAGACGCAAATCCGGGCGTGGCGACGGCTTGCGGTCCGGCTGCGCCGAATCGAGCGTGGCGCCGAGCCAGCGCCCTTCGCGCACGAGCGACGCGAACAGCTTCAACTGACCGATCGTGCGGCCGCGCTCGCCTTCGATGCGCGCCTTCGGCAGCGCGGATTCGGCCTGCGCGCGCTCGATCAGCGCATCGCCGAGCGCGAGGAGGTTGTCGGCGATCGCTTCGAGGAACTGCGCGCGGGTTTCGAGCGACGCGAGGCGGAACGGGTCGAACGCCGCTTCCGCCAGTTCGCACGCGCGCCCGACTTCCGCCGCGCCGCCGCCGCCAAAGACCGGTTCAAGGTCGGCGCCGCGGGCCGGGTCGAACGCCCGGAGCGTAGCGTCGGAACCCCGCACGGCCGTAGCGCCGATCAGCATTTCTCCGGTGATTTTCATGTCATGAACTCCTTGGGTGCCGCGCGTGGCGCATTCGCGCCCGCGGGTTTTTGGTCATTGGATGGCCGGATCGGTGGAAATGACCCGTGTTCTTGTAATAGCTACGCGGCGTGCCGGCTCGAAACCGGGCACGCGCTACTTCCGAGTGACCCGCGCGGCGGCGAAGCGTTCCTTTTCAGTGCATCAGGCCACGCGACGCCGCGAAAGCAAGCAAGGTCGATGCGCGGTGTTTCGACGGCAACGATTGGCCGGTGATATTTGCCAGACAACCTGAAAGTCGTCTGACAGTGTAGTGCCTTTACTTCGCCGGAGCCGGCCCCGTCCCCGCGCGCCGGAACGTAATGTGCGAAATGCGCCGCACCATCAGCGCGGCCGCGAGCGCGGCGACCGCCGTCAGCATCACGCCGATGTGGATCGACTGCACGAGCGCATCGCGGGCGGCATCTATCAGCGCCTGCGCATCGAGCCCGCTCGGCCGCAGGTCGCCGATCAGCCGCTGGCGCAGCCCTTCGTCGATCAGGATGCGCGGGTCGGCAAAGCGCGGCAGCCAGGTCGACGCCGCCGGCTCGCCGATCACGCTGATCGTCCGCGCGACGACGCTGCGGTAATGATGCGCCACGATCGTCGCGACGATGCTCGTGCCGAGCATCCCGCCGACCATGCGCGTCGATTGCAAAAGCGCCGTCGTGATGCCGAAGCGCTCGCGCCCCGCGATCTCCTGCCCGAACACGTTCAGGTTGTTCAAGATGAAGCCGAGCCCGATGCCGATGCCGGCCATCGGAATTTCGATCCAGACGTGCGGCGTCGAGGTCCGCGCGAATGCCAGCGCGATCGACGCGCACAGCAGCAGCGTGAAGCCGATCGACAGGATCAGCGTCGGCTTCGGCAGATGGATCACGATGCGCGTGTTGATCAGGCTCCCGAGCGCGATGGAAGCGGCGATCGGCGTCGCGAGCAGCCCGGCCGCCTGCGGCGACAGCCCGAAGCCGCCTTGCAGCAGGAGCGGCGCGAAAAAGATCAGCGAAAACATCACGAAGCCCGCCAGGAACGACAGCGTGAACAGCGTCACGAGTTGCGGGTCCTTGAAGATGTCGAGCGGGATGATCGGGTGCGTCGCGCGTTTCTCGCAGACCAGAAGCGCCGCCGCGGCCGCCAGCACGCACACCGCGAGCACGAGATTGCCGGCCGTGAGCCCGTCCTTCGGCACCGCCTCGATGAACGCCTGCAGGCCGCCGAGCGTCAGCGCGACGAGCGCCGCGCCCAGCCAGTCGATGCGCACTTCGCCTTGCCGCGGCCGATGGAAATTCGGCAGATGCGCCCAGATGAAATAGAACGCGGCCGCGCCGACCGGCAGGTTCACGAGGAACGTCGAGCGCCAGCCCCAATGCTGGCTCATCCAGCCGCCGAGCGACGGCCCCGCCGCCGTGCCGATGCCGTACGCCGCCGCCATCACGACCTGCCAGCGCACGCGGGCGCGCGGGTCCGGGAACAGATCGGGAATCGCCGCGAACGCGGTGCCCACCATCATGCCGCCGCCGATGCCCTGCAAGCCGCGCGCGAACACGAGGAACAGCATGTTGGTCGCGAGCCCGCACAGCACGGAGGCCACCGTGAACGTGACGACGGCCGCGATCACGAAGCGCTTGCGGCCGAAATAATCGCCGAGGCGCCCGAACACGGGCACCCTCACGACCGACGCCAGCAAATACGCGCTCGCGATCCACGCGTAGTACTCGAAGCCGTGCAGTTCGGCGACGATCGACGGCAGCGCCGTGCTGACGACCGTCTGGTCGAGCGCGACCAGCATGTTGACGAGGCCGATGCCGAGCATCGCGAAAAGAGCGTTTCGGAAAGGCAGGGCGGGATTGGGCTGGGTCACGGTCGGATCGTGGAATGGAAAGCGGGATGGCTGAAGGCACCGTCCGCGAGACGCGTTTTTTAAGCGGCTACCGGATTCGGCTTCAGCCTGAATTGTAAGGCAACTTTCCGGACCCACTGCTTCAGGCCAAAATCATTTGAGCAACGCGCAGGTCAATGCAGGGCGACACGGTTTGGTCCATTCTTGTCTTCTTTCACGCCGAAAACGGAGGCTGGCATGTTCAAAAGAATCATCGTCGCGATCGACGGCAGTCAGACATCGCGCCGCGCTTTCGAGGCTGCGCTCGACCTCGCTCACACGCACGGCGCGGTTTTGCAGCCGTATTACGTCGTGGAGAACACGCCGCTCTATTTCGACGTCCCCGGCTACGATCCGTCGACGCTGCGCTCGCAACTCGTCGAAGAAGGCTCGACGCTCGGCCGCGAAGCGCTCGACGCGATGAAGGCGCGCGGCGTCGAAGGCCAGGTGGCGGTCGGCGAGGCGTCGTCGTTCGACGACGTTTCCTCGCTCGTGCTCGCCGCCGCCGGCACGTTCAACGCCGACCTGCTCGTGATGGGCACGCACGGGCGCAAGGGCTTCCAGCGGCTGATCCTGGGCAGTGTCGCTGAGCGCTGTCTGCGGCAGGCCACCTTGCCGGTGCTGCTGATTCCCTCGGCGGCGGGCGTCGAGAAGCCCGCCGAATAAGGCGCGCCGGGCCTGCGCTTTACGCGTCATTTTGTCGCCCGAAAGAGGGTCGCATCGATGGGACAATGGTTTGTCATTTATCAACTAAAGAGCACGCCATGTCCCAAGTCAGTCAAGCCAGACGCCGCGCTGCACAGTGCTCGACGTGCGCGATGCGCCATCTCTGCATGCCCGAGGGCCTGTCCGCCTTCGAAACCGAGAAACTCGAGGACGTCATCTCCGCGACGCGCCCGGTGCGGCGCGGCGAGGCGCTGTTTCGCACCGGCGACACGTTCGAGTCGCTGTACGCGATCCGCTCCGGCTCGATCAAGACGGTCGTATCGCGCGAAGACGGCCGCGAGCAGGTCACGGGCCTGCATCTCGGCGGCGACGCGCTGGGGCTCGACGGCATCGGCGAAGGCCGCCACATGTCCACCGCGATCGCGCTGGAGGACAGTTCGGTTTGCATCGTGCCGTACGCGCGCTTCGAGCGCATGTGCCGCGAAACCGGCTCGATCCAGCGCCGGCTGCATCAGATGATGAGCCGGGAGATCGTCCGCGAAACCCGCCAGTTGACCACCCTCGGCACGCTGCGCGCCGACGAACGCGTCGCGCGCCTGCTGCTCGACCTGTCCGCGCGCTTCACACGGCGCGGTTACGCGTCGGCGGAATTCACGCTGCGCATGACCCGCGACGACATCGGCAGCTATCTCGGCATCACGCTCGAAACCGTGAGCCGCACGCTGTCGCGCTTCCAGGCGCGCGGCCTCATCGACACGCGCGGCAAGTTCATCCGCATCAACGACTTCGACGCGCTGCGCGCCATCTGACGACGCGTTCTGACGAATTTTTCAGGGCGTGGGATCATTACGCAGATTGACGGGTGGCATGCGGCCTGCTGCTCGACATTCTTTCGATCGTCCCGCTACGGAGACATGGCGACATGAATCGCGACCCTGCCCTGCGTCATCCGCTGCTGGCCCGCCTCGCCGAAGCGCGCCGCACCACCGACGCCCTCTTCGATATCGTCAAGCCCGAATTCCTGTATGAGCGTCCGATCGCCGAACGGCACCGGATCGTGTTCTACATCGGGCATCTCGAAGCGTTCGACCGCAATCTCTTCGATCAGCGTCTGTTCGACCTGCCGAGCCCGAATCCCGGATACGACACGCTGTTCGCGTTCGGCATCGATCCGGTGGACGGCGGCCTGCCGACCGACCAGCCGCACGAGTGGCCCTCGCTGGAGGAAATTCGCGCATACACGAAGCAGATCCGCGATGCCATCGACGCCCGCTTCGATCCTTCGGAAATCACGAAGCACGCCGTTTCGACCGCGGACGCCGATCCGGCGACGCTGCTCGAAGTGGCGATCGAACATCGGCTGATGCACGCCGAGACGCTTGCGTACATGCTGCATCAGTTGCCGCTCCACCAGAAGACCGGACCCGCGATCAGCGCAGACGCGGCGCCGCGCGTGTCGGTCGAGCACGACATGGTGCGCGTGCCGGCCGGCAGCGTGACGCTGGGTCTGAAGCGCGGTGCCGGCGTGTTCGGCTGGGACAACGAGTTCGCCGGAGAGACGCTCAGCGTGCCCGAATTCGACATCGACCGTTACATGGTGACGAACGGCGACTACCTCGCGTTCATCGATGCGGGCGGTTACTGGAATCGCGCGTACTGGAGCGATGCCGACTGGGCATGGAAAGAGAGCGAAGGCATCGCGCATCCTGCGTTCTGGGTCCGCGACGAGGGGCACGACACGTGGAATCTGCGCGCGATGTTCGAGGAAATTCCGCTGCCGCTCGACTGGTCGGTGTATGTGAGCCATGCGGAGGCGAGCGCGTATGCGCGTTGGGCGGGTAAGTCCTTGCCGACCGAGGCGCAATGGCAACGCGCGGCGTCTGGCGCGCCGCATGTCGCGGAGGGCAACTTCGACTTTCGTCGGTGGGAACCGTCGGCGGTGCATGCGCATCCGCAAAATCGCAGCGCGTTTGGGGTTGAGGGGCAGTTTGGCAACGGTTGGGAATGGACCTCGACGGTGTTCGGGCCGTTGCCGGGATTCGAGCCGTTTCCGTTTTATCTGGGTTATTCGGCGAACTTCTTCGATGGGAAGCACTTCGTGCTTAAAGGCGGCTCACCGAGGACGGCGGCGTGCATGCTCCGGCCGAGCTTCCGTAACTGGTTCCAGGCGCATTATCAGTATGTTTATGCGGGATTCCGGTGCGTCGGAGGGTGGTCGCGGGCGCGCGGCGGGGGTCGGGTATAAATCCATCCGTCACTGCGCCCCCGCCGTCCTGGCCCTCAACTTTTCACGCACTTGCGCAACAGACAAACGATTCGTCCCCTGCACATCCACAAACGGCTGATATTTTTCCGGCGTATGCAGCAAATACGCCTGCAATTCATCGACGATGATTTCGTCCCGCGCGTCATACCCAAGCCGCGTCAGTTGCTGCGTCAACGCAACGCGTTCCTGCAACGCAAGATCATTCCACCAGAAAGTGCGACATGCCCGCGCATAGGCCGCGTCGGAAAAGAACTGCCAATGCCCGAGTTCATGGTCGAGGATCGCCGCCCGCAGCGGCGCGTCGATCGCATCGCTGCCTGTACCGCCCAGCCCCGGCAGCGTGACAAGAAAATCGCCCGCGTTCGCGGCGTGCCAGACGCCGCCGTCGTCGCGCAGCAGCCCCCACGCGACCAGCGTATCGAGCAATTCCTGTTCGGCCGGCGTGAGCGCCATATGCTGGCGCCGGCCGAGTTCGAAGAAATGCGCCAGTTCGATCGCGCTGAAGTTGTTTCCCGCCGTCAAGGTGGCAGGATCGTCGCCGGAACGCCGGGCGCGCGTGGCGAGCGCCGCCATGCTCGTCACGCGATCGTGCGGCATGTCGCGCCGCTCGAACAACGCGACGATCCGCGCAAACATCCTGCCCTGCTCGGCGAGGCTGTGCGTCTGCATGACATGCAGCCCGGGCCGGTCGGTCACGCCGATGAAAAGACGCGAACCATCGGCCGGCAACGACGCTTCGATCCGCTCGAACGGCACGCGCGTTTCAACAAGCGGCGCGCGCTCGGGATGCTGTGTCGAGGGTAACGTGCCGCTGGCACCCGCCGTCGCACCGCTGGCAACCACTGCCGCGCCGCTCGCGCTCCTCGCGCCGCCGGCTTGCAGGCACGCGAGCCCGACGGCCGCGCTCAGCGAAAGCGTCCTCAGCGCGACGCGGCGGAAGCGGCGCATCGACGTGCGCCGGCAGGCCGGGCGCTATTCATTCACCGTCACGATGGTGACGCGGCGGTTTTCAGGCGCGGTCGGAACCCGCAGGTTCAGCGGCTCGGACGAGCCCTTGCCGACCGAAGACAGCCGCTCGGGCGCAATGCCGTCGTGGCTCGTCAGGTAGTCCACCACCGCCGCGGCACGGTCCTTCGAAAGCCGCATGTTCGCGTCGGTCGAGCCGCTCGGGTCGGCATGGCCCTCGACCCGGAACTTGTAGGCGGCAAGCTGCTCGGACTGCAACGCGTGGGCGACCTTGTCGAGGGCGGACATTGCGGTCGGGGTCAGGGTCGAGGAGTTGCTGGCGAAGGTAATCAGCATCGACGCGGACGCCGTGCGCGCGGGCGCGGCCGGCGCGCCGGCCGGCTTCTTGTTCGACAGCACGAAGCCGCGCGTGACGACGTCGTCGGTGGCGTCGGGCGTGAGCGCGCGGGTGACCGACTGCTCGTCGATGTCCTGTTCCTTCATCACCGGCTGCGCGTGGGCAAGCGATGCGAGCGCAGCCAGACTCAAGGCCACGCCGGTGGCAACGCGCCGGGCGTGGGGGCGGAAAACGAAAAGACGCAACATCGGGCTCCTCCGGCAAACGATATGGAAACCGGGCCGTTTCCCGTTCACTTCTCTCTTCATTTCTCTCATTAGGGAGACGAACGAAGACGGCTCATTTTGAATAGGAAGTCGTGTCGTGCGTGTGCAGCCGCTCGCGTCATCGCGCGACGAGCCGCACGGGCGCCGGCAACCCCGGCGCATCGGGTGCATTGACGTCGAACAGCCTCGCGAAGCCCGGCGCGTCGATCAGTCCGGCGCACGCGCACGCCGACGCCGGCACATGCGCCGACCCTTCGCTCCACCATACGCTGACGCCGTCCGCGAACGCTTGTCCGAGCCACTCGTCGAAGCCGAAGGCGCTAAGCTCGCCGGAGCCGTCATCCGCTACACCGAACCGCCACTCGACAGGCTCGGTTGCGAGCGAAAACGCCGACAGGCGGGCATCGAACGCGTCCAGTTGAAAATCGTCCGCGAGGGTGGACAGCGCCAGTTCCGCCGCGCGGTCGTACCAGTCTTGCGCGTGCCGCAACCATTCGCCGCCGTCATCGACACTGTCGAGCGCCGCCGCGATCGTGAACGGAAAATACCGTCCGACGCGATCGACGCCCGGCATCATCACGCCCGCCCAGGCCGATGCCCCGCACACGTGCGGCCCGAGAGCGAAGTTCCAGACCGGCGCCGTCAGATAAACCGGCAGCCATTGCGCGCCGAACACGTCCTGCGCGTGCAGCATGCCGCGCTGCAGGCACACATCCCACGGTCCGACAAATTCGACTCCGAGCCGTCGCGACACGAAGTCGCCCTGCGTGCGCACCTTGCCGAAGAAACCCGCGCCGTCGTGCATGGCTCACGTCCCCGGCGTCACAACCGGTCCGGACAGCGGAATTGATCGAGCAGCCCGCGCCGGAACGGATTCACGACGCTGCTCGCATTCAGCTCCAGCACCGCCTTGCGGCCATCGGAATCGAACGTGATGCGAAAGCGGTCGGGCTGCGCGGTCGGCTGGAGTTGAGCGGCGTCCATCAGCCGCAGCAGCGCCCACGGCCCGCTCGCGCTCGCGCCCGGCGACCCCGGCGGCGTGAACTCGACGTGCGCCTGCGCGGTGCCCTTGCCGCTCGGCCAGAGAAATTCCATCGTGCGCGGCGCGCCCGGCGTCGTGACCAACTGCTGGCCGTCGATATCGAGCGTGAACTGCGTGAGCGCCGGATCGAGCGAAATGGGCTTGACAGAGAACCGCACCGACACGTCCCGGCCTCCCGCGCGGAACAACGCGTCGCGAATCTGCGCGGCGCGCTGGAACTGCACGAGCACGTCGTCGGGAATGCCGAGCGGCGCGGTGCCTGCGCGCCAGCGCCATTGCGGCCCCGACATGTCGACGTAGGTCACGAGGTTCTTCTGGAAGAAATCGTCGACGAGGCCGCCCGGCCCGAGGATGCGCCCGAAGTCGTCGGGGGCGGCGTCGCGCGTGGACCCGCGCACGAGCGGATAGCGGCCGTCGAGCGCCTGCCGGCACAGCCGCCCGACGTTCGCCTGCCACAGCGCATTGAGCCGCGCCCGCTCGCCGCCGACCATCAGCGCCGACGCGCCGCCCGCGACGCCATCCGCGACCGCCGCGAGCGGCGCGGGCGCGCCCTGCGTGGCGAGCTTCAGCTTGGTGAGCGCGTCGCCGGGCGGCGGCGGCAGGCCTTGGCGACGCGCGGCGTCGGCGGCGTCGAGGTAGGCGGCGGCGTCGCGGATCGCGGCAAGCTGGGCGTCGAGCGGAACCGGCGCCGTGCCGCCCGGCTTGCCCGCGAGATCGTGCAGCGGCTGGAAGTGCGCATCGACCGGGTTCACGTCGGCAGGCGCGGGCGCGGCGGCTTCGTCCGGCTCGTTGCCGAGCGCGTTTTCCAGGCGCTTCTTCACGGCGTCGAGCTTGCCGCCGAGCGCCGCGACGCCCTGTTCCGCCGCCGAGCCGCCGGCCTTCCCCGTGCCGAGCGTGGTCTCCTGCGAGGCCGCGAGCATCAGCGCGCGCAACGGCGAATCCGGCGCCCCCAGCATGTTGGCGGCGCGCGCGCCCTTGTCGACGCCATCGAACGGCACGAGCGTGATGTCGCCGAGAAAAGCGTCCCACTGGCTGATGTAGTCGTCGTAGTAGAGGCGGGTCATGGCCTGCCGCAAGTCTTCGATGCCGCTCGCCGTCAGCACCGACTCCTGCCGCGCGAGCACCCAGTCGTCCTTCGCGACATCGAGGATCGCCTGGTCGCGCAACTGCACGAACTTGCGATAGCCCGCGCGCGTATAGGCGCCCGGCACGCCGCGCGTGAGCGGCGCGCCGCTTCTGCGTGCGAGCACGAACGGTGCATTGCGTCCGCCCGCGCTCGCGACGCTGAATTCCGGCAGCTTCGCCTGGTCGAGATCGCGCTTCACGCGGTTGTAGACGCGCTGCGCCTGCGGCATTTTCGCGAGCGTCGCACGCGCCTGCGCGATCAGGTCGCGGTCGAGCGGCAGCGACGGATCGAAGCGCGCCGGCTGAAGCAGCGCGGCAAGATGACCGTCGACATCGTCGCGCTGGGTGTCGGTCGCGTCGCGCAGCGGGCCGCGCCGCCAGTCGATGTCCGCCCAGAGGCGCACCGAGTCCGCGTCGTAGTGCGTGGGGTCGCCGAGCATCAGGTAGGCGCGCAGCGTTTCGTACTGGTACTCGGGATTGTTCGCGTCGCCGCGCCGCAATTCCTCCGTCATCCTGCGCACGATCAGCGGCAGCAAGGTCTGCTGCAGCAACCGGCGATAAAGCGCCTGCGCTTCCAGCCCGAGCTTGTCGCCCTGATAGAGCCCGAACCGCGAAAGCCACGGCGCGCTCTTGCCCCGGTCCGCGTAACCGCCCGGCAGGTCGCGCGCGCTGTTCAGGATCGGCAGCACGGAAAGCGGATTGTCGGTCGGCGCGGCGCCCTGGGCGGTCTTCTTCAAGCCGTCCACGCGCTGCTGCACGTCCGCGATATACGCGCGATTGCGCTGGTAGCTGATCCCGAAGCCGACCAGCGCGAGCACCGTCAACACGGCGATCAGGATCAGCGCGCCGCGTTGCAGCCACGCGCGCCGCCGCTCCAGCCGGGCGTTGGTGCCGGCAAGCCCCACTTCCTGAAAGATCACGTCGCGCAGTAGCCGCGTAATGAAATACGCGCGCCCGCTCGACGGATCGGGCAACACGACCTGCCGCTGCAAGCCGAGCGCCGCCGCCATCGCGCTCATCACGCGGTCGATCGGACGGCCTTCCTGCGTGCCGCTCGTGAAGTAGACGCCGCGCAAGAGCGCCGAATGCTCGAAGCGCGAGGTGCTGAACGCTTCGCCGAGAAATCGCTGCAACGCGGCCTGGAGCCCCGCGAACTGCTGCGGAAAACCGTAGACGAGCGCGCGCCGCCGCGTGTCGGTCTCCTGCTGGAGACGCCGCAGCACATTCACCTGCAATTGCTTTTCGAGCGCGGAGAACTCGGCGGGAAAATCGGTCAGCGCCTGATCCGGGGTCGCGTTTTCGGTGAACGGGAACGTCACGCCCCACACCTGTTCGCGTTCCTCGCGGCCGAGGTCGTCGAAGAATTCGGCGAAGCCCGCCAGCAAATCGCACTTGGTCACGACGACATAGACCGGAAAGCGCATGCCAAGCTGCGTGTACAGCTCGTTCAGGCGATCGCGCACCGCCGACGCCTGCGCGGCCTGCCGGGCATCGTCAAGCTGCAGCAGATCCTGCACCGACAGCACGACGATCACGCCGTTCAGCGGCCGGCGCGGCCGGTATTTGCGCAGCAGTTGCAGGAAGCCGGACCACGCCGCCTTGTCGGCTTCGGCGAAGCTGTCCTGGGTGGTGAAGCGGCCGGCGGTGTCGAGGAGCACGGCGTCGTCGGTGAACCACCAGTCGCAATTGCGCGTGCCGCCGACGCCGCCGATCGCCTGCTTGCCGAGCCGCTCGGCGAGCGGAAAGCGCAGGCCGGAATGGACGAGCGCCGTCGTCTTGCCCGTGCCCGGCGCGCCGACGAACATGTACCACGGCAACTGGTACACGTACTGGCTGCCGAACCGGCCCTTCACGCGCGAGGTGCGCAAGATCTTCATCGCCTCCTCGAAGCGCTGCTTGAGCACGGCGACATCGGCTTCCGATTCCTTCTTGCCCGGCGGCGGTTCGGGCGCTTCGCGCACCTCGCGGGCGAAGCGGACGTTGGCGAGCCGCGCCACGAGCCAGCGCACGAACCAGTAGAGCGCCCAGAGGGCGAACAGCACGGCGATCAGGGTCCAGCGGCTCGACGCCGACGCCAGCGGCTCGGAGCCCGCGAACGCCAGCAGCGGCCCCTCGATCCACACGATCACCGCCAGCGCGATCACCCCGAAGAGCGACAGCACGATCGGGCGCAAGAGCCAGTTGAAGAGCTTCATGAGCGGCTTCCTCGCAAGGCAACGTGCGGTGTCCGACGGGGCGCGACGGGTTCGCGCGCGCTCATGGTGCGGCTCCCGGCGCGAGAATCGTGATGTCGACGCGGCGGTTCTTCGCGCGATTCGCGGCGGTGTCGTTGGGCGCGGCGGGTTCGGTGTCGCCGCGTCCTTCGGCGGTGAAGCGCGCGGGCGTGCCGGTACGGGCGGCCAGCATGTCCCGCACGGTCTCGGCGCGGGCCTGCGACAAATGCCAGTTCGACGGGAAACGCGCCGACACGAGCCGCTGGTTGTCGGTGTGCCCCGCCACCACGACCTTGCCCGGCACGGTCTTGAGCGCGTCGCCGATGCGCTGGATCAGCGGCTCGAACCCCGGGTCGAGTTGCGCGCTCGCGGACGCGAACAGACCGTCGCCGTTGATCGTGACGATGGTGCGGTCCGGCGTCTCGGAGACGCGCACCAGGCCCTTCGCGATCTCCGGCGCGAGGAACTGCGACAGCTTCGGCGCAAGCGCGGGCGGCGGACGCGGCACGGGAGCCGCCGCCGGCGGCGGGCTCGGCAAGCGGATCGCGTGCAGCGCCTCGAACACGCGATCCGACAGCCCGTTCAGATGGAAGCTGAGCGCGAGATTGGCGATCACCAGCACGACGGCCGCAATCGCCGCCGCGACCCACAGCGGCACCAGTTGCAACAGCGGCTTGCGTTCCTGCTTCTCGGGCAGCCAGCGCGGCGACAGCGCGCGCTCGGAGGCGCCGCGCTGTCCGCGGATCATCTGCTCCAGCCGCTCGCGGATGGTATCGAGTTGCGAACGGCCGCCGTCGATCAGGCGATACCGTCCCTCGAAACCGAGGCTCAGCATCACGTAGATCAGTTCGAGCACGTCGACGTTGGCGGTGGGGTTCTGCGCGAGCCGTTGCAGGATCAGGAAGAAGCGCTCGCCGCCCGACGCCTCGTTGTGAAACGTCACGAGCAGGCTGCGCACGCCCCATACGCCCGCGCCCCACGGCGTGCCGGAGATGGCTTCGTCGAGGAACGTGCACAGGCAATAGCGCGCCGCGCCGAGCTTCTCGTCGTCGTAGCCGGCTGCACGGCCCTGCGTCTCGAACGCGCGGATCATCTGGATCAGCTGCGCGCGCAGTTCCTCGATGTTCGGATGCGTCGGCAGCGATTGCAGCGGCACCGCCAGTTCGATCAGCGGATTGGCCGCACGCAACAGCGGATTCAAGCCGCCCGCCGAGGCGGGCAGCGGCGCGACGTTGGCGGCCGGCACGCCGGCGAACGCCGTGCGCGCGCCGCCCGGCGTCGGGATCATGATCGTTGCGCCGGGGTCGGTGAACGGCCCCGAAGGAGTGTCCTGGCTCACGATGAAGCCCTCATGCGGCGTTAGCGGCGGATCGCCCAGAACTCCATCGCGAGCCCGGGAAATTCGCCTGCGACGAACATCGCCAGACCGGCGGAGGTCGGAAACTGCTTCCAGAGCTCGTTGCCGCTATCCAGTTCGAAATAGGTGAAGCCCGCGTGAAACGGCAACTGGCGCGGGGCCACCGGCAGCGCTCGCAAGCCGACGCCGGGCAATTGCAAATTGACGAGATCGCGGATGCGCTCCACCGGGCCGATCTTCACCTGCGGCGGGAAGCCCGTCAGGATCGCTTCCGCCGGCACCTGCGCGCGCACTGCCAGCACGAACGACGCGCTCGTAAAGAGCGTCTTGTCCGGCACCACGGCGACGCGCACGCCGAAGCGGCGTTCTTCGAGCGGGATCGGCACGACGTGCGGGTCGTCGACCGCGCGCAGCGATGCGCGCAGGTCGTCGATCACCGGCGCGAAGGTTTCCCGCAGGCGGTCGTGGCGATACACCGGATACGGCGGCGGCCGTTTCGCCGACTTCGTGAAGGTGGCGAGTTCGCCCGCGAGTTGCACGATGAAGCGGTACAGCACCTCGGGGTGCTGGCCGGTGATCGCCGCCATGTGCGCGGCGAGCGGCTCGGCGCGATTGACGAGTTGCAGGAGCAGCAGGTCGGCGATTTCGGCGGCGCCCGTCGTGCCCGGTTGCGACAGCCGGGCGGCGAGCGCCTCGGCGCGTTGATGCAGCAGGCCGACGAGATCGTCGGCGAAGGCGGCGAGCCGGCGCGCGACCCGGTAGTCGAGACACGGCGGGCTGTATTCGTTCTCCAGCACGATGCGGTTGTCCGGCAGGCGCTCGGCCACGCGCGCCACGCCGAGCGTCGTGTACGCGTTCGCCACGTCCGGCTCCAGCGCGAGCCGCACGCGCAGCTTGCCGACGTGCATCACCGCGCTTCCCGCGTCGGGATCGTTGCTGTCGCGCACGTCGAGGTCGGCGGTGCGATGGCGCGCGAGATTTTCGTTCGTCTCCTCGTTGCCGGTTTCCG
Organism: Caballeronia choica; assembly: GCF_001544535.1. Taxonomy (GTDB): domain Bacteria; phylum Pseudomonadota; class Gammaproteobacteria; order Burkholderiales; family Burkholderiaceae; genus Caballeronia; species Caballeronia choica. The sequence goes on from NZ_FCON02000068.1 coordinate 18,636, forward strand.
CGACGTCCGGGCGCCGCAGCGGCAACGCCAGCGCGACCAGCACGTTGCGCGTGCCTTCGGGGATATCGAGCGGCTCGGGGAGATTGTCGTCGGCGGGCATGTCGAACGGCGTGCCGTCGGGCAGCACGCCGGACGCCGAAAGCAGCGCGACCTTGCCCAGTTGCAACAGTTGCGGATCGATTTCGAGCGACGTGAAACCCCACGCGTACGGCCTGAGGCCTGCCGCGCGCAGTTCGAGCTGCGTCTGCAAATAGCGGTCGTGCTGCTGCAGATGCTGCGGCTGCAGAAACATCCCCTCCGACCAGACCACCTTGCTGTTCCTGGACATGTTTTATCTTATCGTTGAGAGTTCCGGGCGCGGTCGCCATCGCGCGGGCCATCGTGCAGGTTCTGGCGCAGCGCTTCGATCTGCCGTTCGTAGGCTTCGTTGAAGGCGTCACCGAACAGCTTCTGGAAGTCGTCGGCCGCCGCGCCTTCGAGTTTCGCCTGCAATTCGACGAAGCGCTCCCACAGCTTCGCCTTGCGGTTCGACAGCATCTTGAGCATGCCCTGCTCGTCGAGTTGCGCTTCGATCGCGTGCGGATCGAAGATCTTCAGCACGTGCGTGAGCGCGGCGCGCATGCCGGCCATGACTGCGAGTTCGTGCATCGCGAGGTCGCCGAACGCGCGCTGCACCGCGACGCCGGGCGGCAGGTAGCCATTGCCCCTGCCCGAGAACATCTGGAGGAGCGCGCTGTCGACGTCGGGAAAGAACTTCAGCGGATTGTTGTCGCGGGCGGCGATCAGCGTGGCGTCGAGCCGCGCCTCGCGCTTGGTCATCGTGCGCGAGCGCAGCACCGACATCGTGCCCTGCAGCGACTCGCGCAGCATGAAGCCGACGAGTCGCGCGAAGTCGGGCGCGGGCATGGTCGGCGCGTGGCGCGGGTCGATGCCGAGACCTTCGAGCAGGGCGGCGAGGGTCGGGTCGGCTTGTGAGTGCGTGGCCGCGGCTGTGCCCGTGGGCGCTTGCGACGGCGGAGGTGCGGCGGCGGCCGCGCGCGTGTGCGTTTGCGTTGGCGTCGGCGCTTGCATCTGCGTTCGCATCTGCGGCGATGGCGCGGGCGAAGCGGCGGCCGGCGATTCGCGAGCCGGAGCCGGTTGCGCGGCGGCGGGCTGCTTCGACGGCGATGGGTGCGGCGCGGGTGGCGCCTCCGTCAGCCGTTCCGAAAGCGGCGGCACTTGCGCCGACGGCGCTTTTCCCTGTGGCACCGACGCGCCCGTCCCGGACGCTGAACGTGCGCGCGGCATGAGGGTCATTTCCGGCAGAAATGGATGGCGCTCGGTGGGCACGTCGGGGTCGTATGCTCGCGCTGGATTCGGTTGCGATTGCGGTTGCGGTTGCGCCTGGGATTGCGATTGCGGCTGCGGCCGCGCCTGCGATGTCGCCGGCGCAGGCGCGGGCGTCGGCGGGGGCATCAGGTCGTCGAACGGCGTCGGCACGCGTGACTGCGATTGCGATTGCTGCGACTGCGGCTGTGGCTGCGACTGTGGCCGTCCAGGCGCAGTCGCAGGCGCGGGTGTCGGCGGGGACAGCAGGTCGTCGAACGGCGTCGGCGAGCCGCCCGGCGAGAGCGGCTCGCTCAGGCTCGCGGGCAGGCCGCTTGGGCCGCCCGGCGCAAGCGCGGGCGCAGCCGCGCCGGGCGCATGTCCGTGGCCGAGCGAATCGAGCGGACCAAGCGGATCGAACGCGTCGAGCGGTGGAAGCACGCCTTCGCGTGCGTTGGATGGCAGATCGCTGAACGGATCGAAGTCGTGCGGGATCACGTGTTGCGCCGCGCGCGGCGCACCGGATGCACCGGGCGCTCCAGCCACACCGGGCGCACCACCCGCCTCCTGCCTGAACGCCCCTTGCCCGGGCATCGAGAACGCGTGTTGCTCTGGCGGCGCGTGATCGCTCTCCGAGCCGATATAACCCGGCCGCGCCCCGAGCCGCTCCTGAGCGCCAAACCCAGGCTGGCCGAGCGGATCGAGGGGCGCCAGCGCGAACGGATCGTTGGGCTTCTCGCCGGCTGCCGGCGAATGCAGGACCTTCGCCGACGCGAGCGTATCGAACACGCCTGGCATCCGCTCCCGCGCGGCGTCGCTTTCGTCGAAGCGCACTTCCAGCAGATATGCCCCGATGGACAGCCGGTCGCCGTGCGTGAGGCGCGCCTCGCGGGTACCGCCGAGCGCGCGCTGGTTCAGCACGCTCGCGTTGCTGCCGACATCGCAGAAGAAGTACTCGCCGCCGCGATACTCGATGCGCGCCTGCACGCGCGAGATGGCCCGCTGCGGATCGGGCAGCATGAGCGTGCAATCGGTCGCGCGGCCGATCGTGCCGCCCGCCGGGCCGAACGCGATGCTGATCGGTTCCGCGACCGGCTGGTCGTTGAACGTGACGACGCACAGCGACAGGATCGGATTGGTCATCGGCTGGCTCATGGCGGGGTTTGTCGTGATGTTTACACCGTTTGATTTTGTTGCGCTTCCATGGAACTTGTTTTCTTTGCGGTTTATTTGCTCTGCCCCTGTCCGGGGCGGGACTCACTTTCTTTGCTGCTGCAAAGAAAGTAAGCAAAGAAAGCAGCTTCCCAACGCCAATCCTTGCCATGTGCCGCCAGACCGCTCCCTCGGAGTGGTCCAACCGGGGGAGTGTCGTCAGCGGGGTTTTAGCGTTGTTGGCACCTAGACCAGGCACGGGCATCGCACCGCTATACGGAGTGGACCAGCAGTCATACATCCGGCCTCGCGCTACGCGCTCACCCGTCAAGCAAAACCGAAACCCCATTGCGACATCACCATCCTACGTTGTTGCTTGCCGCATGCTTCAATTCACCGCCACTTGCACCCCGTCGTCGGGCACGAAGTGCCAGGACGGATGAATGACTGCTGGTCCACTCCCTGTATGGGTATGACGCCCGTACCTCTATTCGGCCTCGCGCCGCGCTCACCCGTCAGGCAAAACCGAAACCCCATTGCGACATCATCATCCTACGTTCTTCTTGCCGCATGCTTCAATTCACCACCGCTGGCAGACCTGACGTCGGGCACGAAGTGCCAGGACGGATGTATGACTGCTGATCCACTTCGTATAGCGGTGCGACGCGCGCGCCTCTTCTACATGCCAACAACGCAAAAACCCCGCTAACGACACTCCCCCGGTTGGACCACTCTGATAGAACGGACTAGCGACGCATGGCAAGGATTGACGGTTGAAAGCTGCTTTCTTTGCTTACTTTCTTTGCAGCAGCAAAGAAAGTGAGTCCCGCCCCGGACAGGGGCAGAGCAAATAAACCCCAAAGAATACAAGTTCCACAGAAGCGCAAAAACATCAAACGGCGTAAACCCAAACCCATCCCAAGCGCCAGCACCCTCCCCCTACGATTTCAACTTCTTAGTCCCATCATCAGCATCCTTCGGCGCAGTCGGCGCAGTCGGCGAAGACCCATCCCCCGATCCGGCGGATCCGCCGGAATTCAGCAAGATCGGCGTCCCCGACACGGCGACACTCGCCGGCCCGACCACCAGAAACGCGCCCCCAGCCTTGAGCGTAATACTCATCCCCGCCTCGATCACGACATTCATCCCCGCCTTGATGTGCACGTTCATGCCCGCATCGAGCGCATAGTTCATGCCGACCTTCTCCTGCAACTTCTGCCCCACCTTCAGCGACGCATTGCCATCCACCTGCGCGTTCTGGTCGCCGGTCACCGCGTCGTGCCGCGCCCCCGTCACCGCGATGAACTCGTTGCCCGTCACCTTCAGGTGGCGATCATTGCCGATGTTCGTCAACGCGTCATTCTTGATCCACGACTCGTGGTCCTTCTCGGCGTGCTGGAACCACTGCTCGGAGCCCTTGGTGTCGTCGAAGCGCACTTCGTTGTAACCGCCGCCGCCCTGGGTCGAATTGCTCTTGAGCGTCGAAAGCGCGGAATTCGCCGGCAGTTCGTAAGGCGGCATCGTGTTCGCGTTGTAGACGCTGCCCGTCACGAGCGGCCGGTCCGGGTCGCCTTCGATGAACTCGACCAGCACCTCCTGCCCGATGCGCGGCAGCAAGAACGCGCCCCAGCGCTTGCCGGCCCAGCCTTGCGAGACGCGCACCCAGCAGCGCTTCACGCGCGTGCCGGCGTCGGCGGGCGGATCGAACTGTTCCCAGTGGAACTGCACCATGATGCGCCCGTATTTGTCGGTGAAGATTTCCTGGCCGTCCGGGCCGACCACCACCGCCGTCTGCGGACCGGCCGCCAACGCGCGCGGCGTCGTGCGTTCCGAACGGAAGCGGTTTTCCTTGCGCAGCGCCGTGAACGCGCAATCGAAGAACGGCAGGTCCTTCTTGTCGCCGTAGGTGGACATGTACGCGTCGGAGTTCACTTCATAGCTCGCGGCGACCACCAGGTAATCGCGGTTGAGCGCGTCGCGCGCGTGGCCCTTCAGCTTGAAGAGACCGCCCGGCCAGATGCCGCGCGCGCTGGCGCGGCCGTCGATGCTGTCGTTGCGCGCCTGGCGGATCTCGACGCCGACCTTGGCGTAACGGTCGCCGTCGGATGCCTGGATGTGGCCGCTCAGGTGCTCCTGCATCGTGAAGACGGGCGCATCGTAGACGGTCGGGCGCGTCGCCCGCGAGACCAGCCCCTGCTGGTTGCTCGACGACGGCTTCTCGAAGTCGTAGTCGTTGACCTCGTAGTTGCCCGTCTGCAATTCGCCGCCGCAGGACCAGTTGTACACGCATTCCTTCTCGGCGCCCGACTCGTACCATGCGTCGTACGGAATCGTGGCGTAACCGCTGATCGCGACATGCACGTCGGAGGAATCCGTCAGCACGAGCGTGTGCTTGCCGCCCGCGTGCTCGAAGTAGTAGTAGATGCCCTCGCGTTCCATCAGCCGGCTCACGAACGCGAAATCCGTCTCGCGATACTGCGCGCAGTGCTCCAGCGACGGATAGGTCGCCGAGCACTTGTTGCTGAAATCGACCTGATAGTCCTGCAGCACCTTGGCGATGATCTGCGGCACCGTCTGCTGATAGAAGAAGCGGTCGTGCGACGCGCGCGTGAGCATCCACAGGCGCGGGCGCATTACCGCCTCGTAGCGGGCCATGCGGTTGCGCGTGCGGTCGCCGGGCGCGACGATCCTGAACGCCGTGACGATGCCGTTCATCTGCCGTTCGCCACCGGCCGGCAGGTCGATCGCGACCGACATGTCGTGCCCGAGCACGTCGCCCGCCTGGATGTCGTTGCTCTTGCTGAGCAGGTCGACCCGGTACTCGCTCAGACGGCCGAGTTCGTCGCTGCCGGTCAGGCGCAGGAACAGCAGGTCGGTGCCCGCGGGCGGGCAACTGACGGCGGCGTGGCGCTTGGCGTCGAGGGTCGTCATGGCGCGCTCACGGGATCATGGTCTTGACGGTCGCCGGGTTGACGATCGTCACCACGCCGCCCCAGTTGCACATGCACTTCGACACATTGTCGAGCGACGGCATGTTCGCGAGCAGCACGGTCGGCGCGCCGGTCACCCACGGCGTGAGGGTGGCGGGAATGCACGGCATCGGCGTGAGCACGCCGAGCGCGGCGGCGGTGGCGGCGGCAACCGTCGGATTGGCCGGCGACGAGCACATGCCGAACGGCATGATGTTCACCATCGGCTGGTGATCCATGATGTTCGCGGCGGGCGGCCCTTCGGCCATCACGCGATTGACCGGCAGCACGACGAGACTCGACGGCGCGAGCCCGAACGAGCATTGCAGCATCGCGCCCATCGTGACCTGTTGCGGCATGACGATATCTCCGGGGAGCGTGGCTCAATCGAATGCGTACGTGAACTCGCCTTCCTGCGCGCCGATGCCGACCTTCGCGACCGTGCGCCCTTCCACCATGCGCCCGAGGAACTCCGCGCTGATGCGTGGCAGGAGCGTATTGGTCAGGATGGCGTCGATCATCCGGCCACCGCTTTCCAGCTCGGTACAACGGCTTGCGATCAGCTTGACGACATCGTCGTCGTAGGTAAAGGGAATCTTGTGCTGCGCGCGCACGCGTCGTTCGATCCGGCCAAGCTGCAGACGAATGATCGCGCCGAGCATCGCGTCGCTCAACGGGTAATACGGAATCACCACGACGCGGCCGAGCAGCGCCGGCGGAAACACCTTCAAGAGCGGCTCGCGCAGCGCGCGGGCGATGCCCTCCGGCTCCGGCATCAGTTCCGGGTCTTTACAGAGGTTCATGATGAGATCGCTGCCGGCATTGGTCGTGAGCAGGATCAGCGTATTGCGGAAGTCGATCACGCGGCCTTCGCCGTCTTCCATCCAGCCCTTGTCGAAGACCTGGAAGAAGATTTCGTGGACATCGGGGTGCGCCTTCTCCACTTCGTCGAGCAGCACGACGCTGTACGGGCGCCGGCGCACGGCCTCGGTCAGCACGCCGCCCTCGCCGTAGCCGACATATCCCGGCGGCGCGCCCTTGAGCGACGACACCGTATGCGCCTCCTGGTACTCGCTCATGTTGATGGTGATGACGTTCTGCTCGCCGCCATAGAGCGCCTCGGCGAGCGCGAGCGCGGTCTCCGTCTTGCCGACGCCCGAGGTGCCCGCGAGCATGAACACGCCGATCGGCTTGCTCGGATTGTCGAGCCCGGCGCGCGAGGTCTGGATGCGCCGCGCGATCATCTCCATCGCGTGGTCCTGGCCGATGATCCGCTTGTTGAGCGTCGCGGCGAGTTGCAGCACGCTTTCGATCTCGTTCTTCACCATCCGTCCGACGGGGATGCCCGTCCAGTCCTGCACCACCGACGCCACCGCCTGCCGGTCGACGCTCGGCAGGATCAGCGGGTCCTCGCCCTGGTGCTCGGCCAGTTGCGCCTGAAGCTTGCGCAGTTCGGCGAGACGTTCGGCGCGCAAGGCGGGATCGTCGGGTTCGGCGGCCCGTGGTTCCGCGCCCGGTTCGGGCGCTGACGCTGCCGCGCCTTCGACCTTGCCCGTCGCGCTGCGCAATTGCGCGCGCAGTTCCAGGATGCGCTCGACCAGCGCCTTCTCCGCCTGCCAGCGGCTATCGAGCACCGCGAGCCGGTCGCGTTCGCTCGCAAGCTTCGACGACGCCAGCGCCTCGCGCTCGGCCGTATCGATGCCGACCGCCGTCTCGCGCCCAATGATCTCCAGTTCCGTTTCGAGGCCCGCGATGCGCTTTCTCGCATCATCGACGGTGGCGGGCGTCGCGTGCTGGCTGACCGCGACGCGCGCGCACGCGGTGTCGAGCAGGCTCACCGACTTGTCCGGCAACTGGCGCGCCGGAATATAGCGATGCGACAGCCGCACCGCGGCCTCCAGCGCCTCGTCGAGCACCTGCACGCGATGATGCTGCTCCAGCGTGGACGTGATGCCGCGCATCATCAGGATCGCCTTCTCCTCGTCCGGCTCGGCGACCTGCACGACCTGAAAGCGCCGCGTAAGCGCCGGGTCCTTCTCGATGTGCTTCTTGTACTCGGCCCAGGTCGTCGCGCCGACCGTGCGCAGCGTGCCGCGCGCGAGCGCCGGCTTGAGCAGGTTCGCGGCGTCGCCCGTGCCCGCCGCGCCGCCCGCGCCGACCAGCGTATGCGCCTCGTCGATGAAGAGGATCACCGGCTTCTCGGAGCCCTGCACTTCCTCGATCACCTGACGCAGCCGGTTCTCGAACTCGCCCTTCATGCTGGCGCCGGCTTGCAATAAGCCGACATCGAGCGTGCGCAGCGACACGCCGCGCAGCGACGGCGGCACGTCGCCCGCGACGATCCGCTGCGCAAGCCCTTCCACGACCGCCGTCTTGCCGACGCCCGCCTCGCCCGTCAGCAGCGGATTGTTCTGGCGGCGCCGCATCAGGATATCGACCACCTGCCGAATCTCCTCGTCGCGGCCGACGATCGGATCGAGCTTGCCGTTCTTCGCCTGCTCCGTGAGATCGACCGTGTAGCGCTTGAGTGCTTCGCTGCGGCCCATCGCGGCGGGCGCGAGCGCGCCGCCGGCGCCGCCCGCGTCGTCGCCGGATGCGGCGCCAGCGCGAAAGCCGTCGCGCGCGGTCATGCTCGCTTCCGGCGACGCGCCGAGCAGGCTGGCGAAGCCATCGACGAGATCGTCGAGCTTGACGCGGTCGAACTGCCGCGAGATGCCGCGCAAGCCGTTGCGCAGCGACGGCGTCTTCAGCATCCCGACGATCAGATGCCCGGTGCGCACCTGCGATTCGTTGAACAGCAGCGACCCGTAGACCCAGCCGCGCTCGACGGTCTCCTCGACCTGCGAGGAAATATCCGTGACCGAGGTCGAGCCGCGCGGCAGCGCGTCGAGCGCCTCCGTGAGATCGCGCGCGAGACTCGCCGGATCGATGCCGAAGTGCTTGATGATCCGGTGCAGGTCGGAATCCTGAAGCTGCAGGATCTGGTGGAACCAGTGCGTCAGTTCGATGTAAGGGTTGCCGCGCAGCTTGCAGAACACGGACGCACTTTCTATCGCGCGATAACCCAACGCGTTGAGTTTGCCGAACAATGCTACCCGGCTGATCTCGGCCATGTCCTCGTACCTCCTGGTTAGGTCCGCGCGCGACCCGACGGGTCGGCGGGGACGAGCAACAGGTCGCGCGCATCCTGCGCCGCCTGACCGCTGTAGAGCCAGCTCGTGAGGCCGAGGCGCGCGTGGCGCCCGAGCCGCAGTCGCGGCACTTCCTTTTGCTTCAGACACAGGTTGACGTCCCAGTCGAGGCCGTCGCGCACGTAGTTGCGAACCCAGTCGACGAGCCGGACGAGGCTCGCGCCGCCCGGCAGGAAGCGTTCGTAGTCGGCCATCGAAAGCGGGCCGATCACGATGCGGAACTTGTGCTGGCAGTCCCACACGCGCGCGCCCACCAGGGTCGTCATGCCGAGCACGCACGAGCCGTCGGGCGCGCCGAGCCGCGACACCGAGTTGGCCGGCAGCGCGATCCAGTGTCCGACGCATTCCTCGATCTCGACCGGCAGACCGAAGAAGCGCGACAGCACGAGCCTCAGGCCCGCGGCGGGCCGGGTCGGGCCGCCCAGCAGCCCCGCAAAATGCAGCTTCGCGAAATCCGGCACGGCGTCGCGTTCCCGCAGCGACGGCTCGCCGAGTCCGAACACGCTTCCGACATACGCGGAAAAGCGGTCGCGCCCGGGGCGGTCGAGACTCACGGCCGGCTGCGCCTGCGCCCACGCGCGATAGAAGAGCGCCACCATCCGGTGATGGAACACGTCGAGAAAGCGCGCGAAGGTCGGGTCGCCCGCGTTGCGCGCGCGGTCGCGCACGTATTCGGTCAGATGCGTCGGCAGCGGCCCGTTCGGCCCAAGCAGACCGATGAAATTCACCGTAAGGCGCGGCGGCTTGCCGTTCTTGCCCAGCTCGAACCCGCCGAGCGTGGTCGGATAAAAGATCAGTTCCGGCTCCTGCACGAAGCGCACGAAATCGTCGCGCGCGCGCAGCGACTCGCCCACCCGCGGGCGCTCCGGATACGCGCATTCGAGCAGGCGCACCGCCTGGAAGAAGTCGAAGCGGCGCGCGGCTTCCTCGAGTTGCCGCAAGGTGCTCAGAGCGTCCGGCATCGTCCTGTCCTCGCGGGCCAGCGCACCAGTTCGCCGCGTGCAAGCGTCTTCACGACGGTCTCGGTGAACGAGTTGATCGATACATACTGGCTGAAGAACTGCGCGAGCACCGCGCCCAGCACGAAGGCGCCGGCGCCTTCGAACGCGGCGTCGTCGAGCGTGAGCGTCACTTCGATGCCACGCCCGAACACGATCGGCCCGCTCGCCGGAATCCGCCGCGTGACGGAGCGCGAATCGACCGAGCGCAATCCTTCGATCTGCCGCTGCGCGGCGGCGTCGTCGGCCGGGCAATACAGGCCGAGCAGTTCGCGCAGCGCCCGCGCGCCCTCTTGCGGATTGCTATCGAGCAGCGACGTGTAGTTCAGCGACAGGTGGCTCAGCAACCGCCACGAGACCGCGCCTTCGGCGAACGAAGGCAGCGGCCGCGTCGGACCGGCCACGCAGCGCACGGTTTCCACCGGCGCCTCGACGTCGAGCGTGAAATCGGCGGGACCGGCGCCGACCGGCATCATCAGCGGCAGGTCGCGGTTGGTGCACAGGACGCTCAGGCCCAGTTGCCGCAAGTCGCCGTGATAGGGCGCGTTCGCCGTATCGACGAGCGCGATGAACGTCTCGCTGCCGAGGTAGCCGGTGCGCGGCCCATGCTCGCGCTGGCGCGCCGAGCGCAGGCGCTTTTCGCGGCGGATCTGGAAGTACGCACCCGCCTGATACGTCGTGCCAAGATCGCGCGCCCGGTAGAACGGCTCGAAACGCTGCTCGCCGGCGGCGCCCGCGCGGTAGCCCGTCACTTCTTCGATCCCGTAGATCTCGAAGTCCATCGGCCGGGTGCGGTCGGCGATCACGTGATATTCGAACTGCTCGTCCGACAGCGGAATGCGGTCGGTGCGGCGCGCGAACAGGTTGATCGCGGGCGTGCAGTGGAGCGCGAAGTTGGACGCATCGACGGTCTGTTCCAGCACCGTGTCGACCCGCTTGAGCCACACGATGATCTCGATTTCGGTCGCGGCGCAGCGCTTGAAGCCGCGCTGCAATCCGTCGATCCCGATGAACAGGAAGCGCTGCGGAAACGCGAAATATTCCTGCAACAACCGGTAGCCCGAAAACGACTGCTTGCTGATCGGCAGCAGCGCTTCGTCCTCGCTGAAACCCACCGGCTGGAGCGCGGTGGCGGGCAGCGGGACGTGCCATGTGGCCGGACGCGCGGCCGGCAGCACGGAGATGCCCGCGACCGACCCGAGCAGGCGCTCGTAGAGCCGCGTGGGCATCGCGTCGGTGCCGCGCAGATACAGCACCAGCCGGTCGAGGTCGATCTGGTCCATCCTGAGACCGCCCGTGGCGCGCAGCCGCAGGCGCAGGCCCGCCTTCACGCCCGCGGGCAGCGCGATGTCGGCGCCGGCGAGCGCGCCGCCGTGCGTGAACATGCGCGCCTCGACGATTTCCAGCGGCGACAGCTTGAGCTCATGCGCGGTGCGGTACTCGCAGCGCGTCGTGCCGGCCTTGTCGAGCGCGCTGCGCAGCGCACTGCCGCGCGGCACGCGCACGTCCGCGGCGAGGTTCGGATTGCTCAGGTCGGGCTGGATCTGGACGACCGCCATCGACGGCGTCGGCGCGAGATAGTGCGGATAGACGAGTTCGGCGAGATGCTGCGTGAAGCGCGGGAATTCGGCGTCGAGCCGGACCTGCACGCGCGCGGCGAGAAAGCTGAAGCCTTCGAGCAGCCGCTCGACATACGGGTCCGCGCATTCGAAGCCTTCCAGCCCGAGGCGCGCGGCGATCTTCGGAAACTCCTGCGCGAACTCGCCGCCCACCTCGCGCAGATGCTGAAGTTCCTGGCTGTAGTATTTGAGAAGTTCCGGGTTCATCGTTCAGCGCCGCGCGCCCTCGTCGACCACCCGCACCTCGCCTGCCTCGAGGTCGAGATCGGTGCGAAAGAAGAGGCGCTCGGGATACGGCTGCGCCCACAAATCGCCTTCGATGGTGAACGACACCGTGTTGTGGCGCGCGGTGGTCTCGCCGGACGTGACGGCGCTCACCCGCACCGTCTCGCCGATGATGCGCGGCTCGAAGGCGCGGATCACCTCGGCCATCGCGCGCTCGATCTGGGCGGCGTCGAGACTCGACGCGGTCTTGCCCGCGATGTCCGGAAAGCCGTAGTTCAGCACCGAAGTCGCGACGTACGGATAGCCGCTCAGGTCCTGCGCCGAGGCCAGGCCGTTCGCGTTGAAGAGCCACGCAAGGTCGCGCTCGACGCTCTGGCGCAGCGCGCGCATCGAAAGCACGCGCCGCTCGCGCGGCTCCGTCTTCACGTCCGGTTCGAGATCGGTCAGCCGGTCCAGCAGCGACGGCTGCAGCCTGTCCTTGCTGGTGAGGTCAACCATGATCGGCCGCGACTTCCAGCTCGATGCTGCGCACGTCGAGCAACGCGTATTCGTTCGCGTCGGTGGCGAACATCCGCTGGCCGATGGCGCGCGCCGATGCCTGCTCGCCGCCGGCACCATATTCGATCCACTCGGTGCGGCGCGCGAGCAGCAAGGCGCTGTCGGTCGAGGGCGCCGTGCCGGCATAGCGCGACGGGATGAACCCGGCGGCCTGGCCTTCGTTGGCCCAGGTGAACGTGGCCGGCGTCCACACGCGATCGCGCAGGTCGACCGGCGCCTCGATCGCGATCTTCGCGATGCGCGCGAACGGAATCCAGTAATAGCGGCCATTGACGACCGCTTCGAGCGTCGGGCCGAGACGCGAATCGGCATCGGCGATCCACTCGAACGGCGTGCCGTCGATGGTGCCGCGCGTGGCGGGCGCCGCGTCGAACGCCGCTTCGCGAGAGGCGGCCGCCGCCGCGAAATTCGCTTCGGCGTCGAGCCGCAGCGCTTCGATCAAGAGCCCAAGCCACGGCGCCGGTTCGCCGAACACGACCGGCGCGCGCTTGCCCGTGAAAACGTCGTTGCGAAAGACCTCGCATTGCAAGGCGTCGCGATAGGCCTGGACCATCGGCAGCGAGGCCGCGTCGAGATCGCCCACGACATTGAGTTGCGTCAGCGCCCGGTCCCATTGACCGAGCACCGCGAGCAACTGAAAAAGAAACACCCGATGCGCGGCCTTCGACGGGTCGCTGCGAACCTGGCTCTGCAATTGGCGCAGGCCTTCGTCGAGATTGCCTTCGCGCACACTCTGTTCTGCGGTCATCGCCGATGCCTCCGCCCCATGCACTCCCGGCACCATCCCGGCTTCGCCAGTCAGCCTGCCCGACCACACCGCCGCACTGCCGCCGCCCGACGGCAGCGGCAGTGCGGACCGTGCGGACAAGCCGGATCAGGTTTCCGCGTTGGCCGGAATGTTCCACTTCACTTCGACCACGCCGCCCTCCTTCGCACCCTTCGCGTTCTGCGGCTGGTACTCGACATGGAACTTCTCGAAGTTCAGCGTGACGTTTTCGGTGAAACGCTCCTCGCCTCCCGAGCCGCCCGTCGAATACGAACTGACGAGCAGGCCTTCGAGCGTGATCTTGTAGTATTCGAGCGGCGTGTCGCCGCCGGCCTTGCGTACCGTGAGCACGGCCTTGTCGATGTGGCTGCCCTTCGTGCAGGCCGCCATGATCGGTGGACTCGCCTTGTCGCTGTATTTCGTGAACGACATGTCCTGCACCGATACCTTGCCCGCGCCGCCGCCCGTGCCCATGTGCATCGTGCCCGACTGGGACATGCCCCAACTCCAGGCGAGCACTTCGATCTCTTCCTTGTGGGCCTTGTCCTGCGACTCTCCCTTGATGTCGCCCAGCTTCATGAACATATCAATGGCCATGTTCTTCTCCACTCGATGAAATACCGCGAATTAACCGACAGAAAATCCGTCATGCCGCCTTGGCGGACGGAAGCTTCGACACGAGCCGCAACGACACGGTGAGGCCCTCAAGCTGGTAATGCGGACGCAGGAAAAATTTCGAGGTGTAGTAACCGGGATTGCCCTCGACTTCCTCCACCACCACTTCGGCGGCGGCAAGCGGCCGCCTGGCCTTCGACTCCTCCGACGAGTGCGCCGGATCGCCGTCGACGTATTGCAGGATCCAGTTCTGCAGCCAGCGCTGCATGTCGTCCTTCTCCTTGAAACTGCCGAGCTTGTCGCGCACGATGCACTTCAGGTAGTGCGCAAAGCGGCTGCACGCGAACAGGTACGGCAGGCGCGCCGCAAGGTTGGCGTTGGCGGTGGCGTCCGGGTCTTCGTACTCGGCCGGCTTGTGCAACGATTGCGCGCCGATGAACGCGGCGAAGTCGGAGTTCTTCTTGTGCACGAGCGGCATGAAGCCGTTCTTCGCGAGTTCGGCTTCGCGCCGGTCGCTGATCGCGATCTCGGTCGGGCATTTCATGTCGACGCCGCCGTCGTCGGTCGGGAATGCGTGGACCGGCAGGTCCGGCACCGCGCCGCCCGACTCGATGCCGCGAATCCGCGAGCACCAGCCGTAGGACTTGAACGAGCGGTTGATGTTGGTCGCCATCGCGTAGGCGGCGTTGGCCCACGTGTACTTGCTGCTGTCGGCGCCGGCGGTGTCTTCCTCGAAGTCGAATTCCTCGACCGGATTCGTCTTGGCGCCATAAGGCGCGCGCGCGAGAAAGCGCGGCATCGCAAGGCCGATATAACGCGAATCCTCGGATTCCCGCAGCGAGCGCCACGCGGCATGTTCCGGCGTCTGGAAGATTTTCGTGAGATCGCGCGGATTCGCCAGTTCCTGCCACGACTCCATCAGCATCACCGACGGATCGGCGGCGGCGATGAACGGCGCGTGCGCGGCCGCCGCGATCTTGCTCATTTGCGTGAGCAGGTCGACGTCCGGGCCGCTGTTGTCGAAGTAATAGTCCGCGACCAGTGCGCCATACGGCTCGCCGCCGAACTGGCCGTACTCTTCCTCGTAAAGCTTCTTGAAGAGCGGGCTCTGGTCCCAGGCCGTGCCCTTGTATTTCTTCAGCGACTTGTGCAGCTCGTTTTTCGAAATGTTCATGACGCGGATCTTCAGCGTCTCGTCCGTCTCCGTGTTGTTCACCAGATGGTGCAGGCCGCGCCACGCGCTCTCGACCTTCTGGAACTCCTCGGAGTGGATGATCAGGTTGATCTGCTCCGTCAGCTTGTGGTCGATCTGCGCGATGAGCGCCTCGATGGTCGCGAGCACGTCGCCCGAGATTACATTACTGTCACGCAGCGCCTGTTCGGCTAGCGTGCGCACGGCTGTTTCGACCGCTTCCTTGGCCTTCTCGGTCTTCGGCTTGAATTCCTTTTGCAGCAGGTTCGCAAAATCACTCGTTTCCAGCGCGGCCGCGCCGGCCTGCGCCTGCTCTTGGGGGGTGGGTTCTGCCATGTCAGTCTCTCCAGTTAGCGGGCGCTCATTCCTGCGGCTTCGGTGCCGATGCCAGCGACTGCAACATCGCCGGATCGTTCAGCAGCTTCGCGATCAGTTCCTCGGCGCCGGACTTGCCGTCCATGTAAGTGAGGAGGTTCTGCAGTTGTCCGCGCGCCTCCAGCAGCTTCGCGAGCGCGCCGACCTTGCGCGCCACGGCGGCGGGCGAGAAATCGTCCATGCTCTCGAACGTGATGTCCACCGCGAGATTGCCTTCGCCCGTCAGCGTGTTGGGCACCTGCACGGCGGCACGCGGCTTCATCGACTTGAGACGTTCGTCGAAGTTGTCGACATCGATTTCCAGGAACTTGCGGTCGGCGACGGGCGCGAGCGGGTCGGCCGGCTGGCCCGACAGATCGGCCAGCACGCCCATCACGAACGGCAGGTTGACCTTCTTCTCTGAACCATAGACTTCGACGTCATATTCGATCTGCACACGCGGCGCTCGATTGCGCGCGATGAACTTCTGGCTGCTTTCCTTGGCCACGACGATTCCCCTCATAACACTGCGCGAGAACGCGATGAAACAGACGCGCGAGCGGACCCGCTACTCGTCCGTTTCACCACCGATCTGCCGGGCCTGGCCCAGACCTTCCGGTGCGAGGTCCTGCAAAATTTCCATGAAGCTCTTGTCGACCAGGCGCCGCGCGCGATTGAGCAGCATCGGCACCGGGCTCGACGGTTCGTGCCGCTCGTAGTATGCGCACACCTTGTCGATGACTTTGATGACATCCGCGCGGCTCGACACCTCGCCTTGCAGCGCGGCGGGCGCAGCCGCCGGCGCGCCGGGCGCGCCTGGCGTGCCGGCGGCGGCGTCCGGATTGCCCGAGTCCGCGGCCGCGGGCGGCTCGCCCGCGCCGGCGGGCTGAAGCTCGCGCAGCGTCGCGGCGGCTTCGTCGATGAGTGCGCTCAACTTCGACAAGTCGATCGCATTCGCAACGCCGACGTGCCCCGTGAGGATCGTCTCGATACCGGCGGCACTGCGCCGCGCCGCGGCGAGCGCAGCGAGCGTCGCGCTGGTTTCGCCGGGCGTCTCCGCGATCGCCGCCTGGATGGAAGCGAGCGACGGTGCCGTCACGCCGTCGGGCAGCGTCGCCGCGCCGGTTGCATATTGCATGTCGCGCAGGCTGAACGCGCCATGCGTGCGCGAATCGACGAGCGGCGTGTCACGCAACGCGATCAGCATGCCGTCGGACGAAGCGAGCGCGGCAAGCGCGCTCACGCGTTCGGTCGGGTCGTTGTCATCGTCGGGATCGAGTCGCGGATAGAGGCACGCCCAGCGCTCGGCGATCAATCCCTCGATCAGGGCCAGCCCGTCGGCCATGCCTTCGATCCGCTCGCGTATCAGAAGCGCGCGCGCCAGGTAGACCGCGACGCGCAGGTCGCGGCTTCTCGACAACAAGCCGAGCGCGAGCTTTCCCGCGACTTTCCAGTCGGGCGGCGTGGGCGGGACGACCGTCGCGCCATATTGCACTTCCGGCTTGCCGTTTACCGCCTGCTCGAGTTCCTGAAACTCGCGATCGTATTCGACATCCTCGCCGCATGGGCTTTCGGATGTGATCTCGGTGACCAGCGCGGCAACGTCAAGTTGGGTCATCTTATGACTGGCGTGAGCTTGTCTTGGAATGGTCAAGCGCTCCGTGCTCACGGAGACGCAAAACGATGACTGCCGGCGAAGGTCCCCCGATGCGTGGTCGCTATTCAGATGTGCGCCTACATCCGGCGCTAAACGAAGACCCCGTAGTTTGAATGCGTGAAAACCAGAATAGCACGCAATCCCATAAAAGAAACGGGCGTCGATTGATAAAGAATGACGCTTCGGGTTACTACCAGTTCCGGCAATGTCCAACGCGTCGCGCGGGCATGTTTGGTGAATTCCAGCGACCGCGAGGACTCGCCCGCGCCTCGGAAAATACTGCCGTTACGCTTCGCCCGGGCGAAGCGTAACGCAAGGCGGCGCGCGTTGAAAGTTGTCCCGGTGAGCGAGGTTGCCGTCGCTCGCGAATGGCCGATGCAAACTCTATATTTGTATTGTCGGACAGCAGTGCGGCCCATAAAATTGCAAACGTGATCGGACTTGAAGACACTGCTTAACGAATGACTGCCGCCTCCTGCGACGCGCGGGCAAGGCCATGCCTTCGTGAACGCATCGTGAAACGGCACTGCATGCACCACCAATAGCGCAATCAACGCATGGATTGTTGCGATTCGCATGACGACGCGCCAGCCGTTGCGCCGGCACGAAGCATCTTCAACAAGACGACCGTCCGGCCGGATGCGGCCAAAAGGTGGCGCCCATGAAAGGCGAATGCGAAATGCAATTCGGCGCGGAACAGATCCTTCCCGATCTGTGGGTGCGGCGCGCGCGGCTCTCGCGTGACGAGATGGCGTCGATGTACCGGATCGTGCAACGCGCGCTCACGGGCTATCACCCGACCGAGTTGCGCGCGCTTGGCGAAGACCGCGAGGAACTGATCTCGCAGTTCATCTATTTCAAGGTGTTCCGCTTCGAAACGCTGCACGCCGAGGCCGCGAGCAGCCACGCGCACAGCGCGCCGTCGAACCATCACGCGATCTGCGCCTACTTCCGCCGCTATCTGATCGACTGCCTGCGCAGCGCGAGCCATCAGCGCAACGTGCCGCTCGACAGCGCCGGGGTGGCCAGCGAACTTGACTTCCATGCCGCCTCGGCCGACGATCCGATCGCAGCGGTGCTGATGCAACACGGCCTGAATGAAAGCTCAGTGCGCCGCGCGGCGGACGAGTTCATCGCGAACCTGAGCGAGCCCGACCGGCTCGTGCTCGGCGGCAGTCTCGGCTGGCTTTCGCACGACAAGGGCGGGCTGTCGCAGGTGGCGTCGCATTACTGCATCGCGTCGTATCATCATCGCGCGAGCAAGCTCGGCCTTACGCTCAAGCGCGGCGCGACACCCGCCGATTTCGCGCGCACCACACTAGGGCGGTGGATCGAGCGCACGCTCGGCATCGCGATCGAGGTGGAGAATCGCGTGGCAATCCTGATGGTTCTGGGGCTGCTCGCGGCGCAGTCGGCGGAGTTGGCGTGAAACCGTGCATGCACCGCCCCCAAGCTGAATCGCGAGCCGGGCGGCGCGCGGCGACGTATGCTTGAAGAAACGCGCATCGATCCCGAACGCGTAAGGCCGGCGAGAAGGAGCAAGCCTTGCAACTCGAAAGTGCCAGCCTGACCGATAACGGCGGACGCCCGCGCAACGAAGACGCGTTCGGCGAATGGGCGAGCGAGCGCCTCTACTATTGCGCGATCGCCGATGGCGCGGGCGGCCACGGCGGCGGCGACGTCGCGGCGCGCATCGTCGTCGATACGTCGCTTGCCGATCTGCGCTTCCTGACGGTCGACGAGTTGCCGCCCGACGGCGAGCGGCTCAAGCGCGCGCTGCTTCACGCGCACGAAAACATCATGGAGGAGCAAGGGCGCGGCGGCGAGGTCGCCGACATGCGCTCGACGGGCCTCCTGTTCGCCATCGACCGCGACCGCCGCACGGCGGCGTGGGCGCATTGCGGCGACACGCGGCTCTATTACTTCCGTGGCGGCGTTCTCGATGCGCGCACGAAAGACCACAGCGTCGTGCAGGAAATGATGGACGCGCACCTCGTCAGCGCGGAGGATGCGCGCCATCATCCGCGCCGGAACATTCTGCTGTCGGCGCTCGGCACGCGCGAGGGCGCCGAGATCGCCAGCACCGGCGGCACGCGCGAAGTGCTCGCGCACGACGTGCTGCTTCTCTGCACCGACGGCCTGTGGGGTTATGTCGACGATGCGTCGATGATCGATTCGCTCGCGCACGCGACGTCGTCCGCCGACTGGCTGAACCGGATGGCCACCCAGGTGCGCGACACCGCGCCCCCCGGCAACGACAACTTCACCGCGCTCGCGATCTGGGTTGGAGGGCTGTGATGAGATTCGCACGCGACGCCGCGCTGCCCACGCTGTCATTCCCCGATGGAGTCATGGCCCATGTCCGGCGCGGATGACGACAAGACGGTGCTCGTCAGCCGGACGCAGGCGGCGGCTGCCGCCGCGGACGCGGTCGCGAGCGACAACGCCTTGCCGCCCGGTACGCAGCTCGCCGAGTTCCAGATCGTCGGGCTGATCGGCGAAGGCGGGTTCGGCATCGTCTATCTCGCCTACGACACCCAGCTCGGGCGCAACGTCGCGCTCAAGGAATACTTTCCGGGGTCGCTCGCGACGCGCGTGCGCGAAACGCAGGTCACGGTCAAGTCGACGCGGCACGAGGAAACGCTCGCGGCCGGGCTGAGGAGCTTCGTGAACGAGGCGCGGCTGCTCGCGCAGTTCGACCATCATTCGCTCGTGAACGTGTATCGCTTCTGGGAGGCGAACGGCACGGCCTACATGGTGATGCCTTATTACGACGGCGTAACCCTGAAGGACACCTTGCGCCAGATGGGTGCACCGCCTTCGGAGGCGTGGCTGCGCGGACTGCTCGCGCCGGTGATCGAGGCGCTGGGCGTGCTGCACGGCGTGCAGTGCTATCACCGCGACATCGCGCCCGACAACATCATGCTGCTCAAGGGCAGCGGCCGTCCGGTGCTGCTCGACTTCGGCGCGGCGCGGCGCGTCATCAGCGACATGAGCCAGGCGCTCACCGTCATCCTCAAGCCGGGCTTCGCGCCGGTCGAGCAATACGCGGCGGTCGCATCGATGAAGCAGGGTCCGTGGACGGACATCTACGCGCTTGCGGCCGTCGTCTATTGCGCGATTCAGGGCACGACGCCGCCTGCTTCGGTCGGCCGGCTGATGAGCGACAGTTATGTTCCGCTCGCCGAAGCGGCGGCGGGCCGGTATTCCGATGCGTTCCTGCGCGCGATCGACCACGGCCTCGCCGTGCGGCCGACGGACCGGCCGCAAAGCGTCGAGGCTTTCGCGAATGAGCTGGGGCTCGATATCGCCGAGCATCCGTCGCGCGGGTCGCCTGCCAGCCCGGAAAATACTGGAGCGGCAGGCGTCACCATCGCTGCGACCACGGCCGCACCCGCACCCGCACCCGCGACCGAGGCCCGCACGCGCACGGCCGCAATGCCGCCATTGCCGGTGCCTCCGGTTTCGGAGCCGAAGGCGTCGCCAGCCGCCGCCGCGCCGCCCGCCGCTCGCGTCCCGCGGGCGGCGATGTTCGCAGTGGGCGCCGTGGTCGTCGCCGCGCTGGCCGGCACGTTCGGATGGCGCGCGATGCACTCGGGCGCTCCGGCCGTCAGTGCCACCAGGCCGTCGCCCGCAGTCCTGCCTCAACCGGACACCGCCGCAAGCACGGCGCTCGCGCAGTCCGCGTCCGAAGCGCCGTCCGCCGCGATTCCGCCGAGCGCCGTCACGCAGAGCGCTGCGCTGGCGCCAGCCCCGCCCCCCGCCGACGTGCTTCCCGCGTTCACGCCGGCGCTGGAACTGGAACGCATCGTCGCGCTTTCCGACCCGTCGATACACGTTGCCGTGACGCTGCGCGCGGACACGGCGCGGGTCGACAAGGATCAGTTGCAATTCAGGATCACGAGCAATCGGGCGGGCTACCTGTACGTCTTCAATGTCGATCCCGACGGGCAGTATCTGATGATCTTTCCCAACAAGCTCGACAGCAACAACGCGATCCGGGCCGGACAGACGCTGGCGCTCCCGCGTTCGAATTGGCCGATGATGGCGGCCAGGCCGCTCGGCGCCAATCGCTTTCTTGCGCTCGTGTCGCCGGCGCGGCGCGACTTCACCGCGGGCGGCCTGCAACAGAGCGACGTGTTCGCCGGCTTCTCGGCCAATGCGCAGCACGACGGCGCCGTGCGCCGCACCGCGACCTATTCGCCATTCGCGGGCGAGCCGCGCTGCAAGGCGGGCACCGCCGGCTGCACGCCGAACTTCGGCGCGGCGACGTTTGAAATCGATGTGGTGAGCGGCGCGGCCGTCCCGGTGAACGGTCTTGCGCGCAGCTCCGTTGTGTCGCCTGCGGGGAAGCGGGTGCGGCCGGGCTGACGCGGCGTGGCGGTCAATGTCGCAATAACCTCAGTTTCCCATGCTATTCTCGGTGCACTTGTACACCTTTGTTTAAGGGCCATGAACGAGGTTTCTGACAACGGCGTTGTGCTGCGTGCCCTCATTGAACAAGCCGGGCTCACGCAGGCCGATGCACTTGCAGCCTTGAACAAGGGCCAGGCATTCCCAATTGCGTTATCCACCTGGAAGGCATACCTCGCTGCGCCTGATAGCGCAAGACGTCGAGCATGCCCGGATAACGTTCTGGCGCACGCCAGAAAGACCATTGGGAAGGCTTCAAAAGGACGTTGACGTGGTGCACTTGTGCACCTATAGTCCAATCATTGTCTCGATATGGAACGGTCATGGGAACGAGATACGAACAGGATGTAGTTGCGTGGGCCAACGAGCAAGCGGCACTTCTGCGCGCGGGCAAGCTGACCGCCATCGACGTTCAGCACATCGCAGAGGAGATCGAAGACGTGGGCAAGAGCGAACAGCGTGAATTGGCAAGCCGCATGTCGGTCCTGTTGGCTCATTTGCTGAAGTGGAAATTTCAGCCGTCACGTCGCAGCAAGAGCTGGCAGTTCACAATCCGAACGCAGCGCAAGGAAGTTGCCTATGTTCTGGACGAAGCCCCGAGCCTTCGCGGCAAGTTCAGCGATTCGCCGTGGCTCGATATCGTTTGGTCGAAGGCACGCAGCGTCGCAAGCAACGAAACCGGGCTCGACCTCGACGTTTTTCCGGAGGCGTTACCGTGGTCCGTCGACGATGTCCTGTCGCAAGAGTTTTATCCTGAATAGCGGAAATCATCGGGAAATTTAAGGTCGGAACCGAGTATGACGCTGCTGGCAAGGACGCGGTCGTGGTCGCTCCCAACTAAGACGGCGGTGTGGCTGCCCGCCGCTCGTCCCCGTGGTACTAGTACAACATCCCCTAAATAGCTTTAATAATTAGCCTCGTTAATTATCGGGTTGCAAATACGGCTCCAGGAGCGTGACGACCAGTTGTGCCATCTCGTCGAGCGACCCGGCGCCTGGCAGAGGTTCCCAACGTCCACTATGGCTGCGAAAGGCCGCGCCATAACGATTGCGGCCAAGCTCGGTCAGCCGCGCCACCACGGTCGG
>NZ_FCON02000069.1 GCF_001544535.1 Caballeronia choica
TCCGCAAAAGACAGGATGTAAACAGATTTCTCCAAAAGTTAACAGCCCCCGACCGGATGATTGTCAACACGCCCTAGCGCGTGCCATGCTTCCCGATCCTTTTGTGACAGGTAAGAGACAATCATAAACCGAGCGTCAGTGAGTTGGCGCGCTCTACCTCGCGATCAGTTCGCGCGATTCGGACCCCTCGCTATCCCTGCGAACCGCGCGCGGGTTCTCGCCTCTGCTTGAATGACCGCTTCGGGCTTCAGTTGCGGCCAACGAAGGGGGGAACCTGAGGTCCGACCGGGTCGAACTCAAATCGTCAACGTTGCCTCCCGTCGCAATCAACCTGAGTGCACATCGAATTGTTTTAAAGCATGTATTCAGGTACGCAGCGACACCTCTCTCTACCTTGCAGAAAAAAGATGCCACTCGTTCCGAATGCCAAGCGCGTGGTTGAAAGAGCCAGCGGTCCTCCACAAGCTAAAATACCCCCACCCCCACCCCCACCCCCACCTCCCCGCACATGTCCTTCATCACCACCCTCACCACTGCCTGGACGCGCACCCAATCCCTTCTCTGCGTCGGCCTTGACCCCGAGCCATCCAAATTCCCCGCCGACCTAAAAAACCGTCCCGACGCCATCTTCGACTTCTGCCGCGCGATCGTCGACGCAACCGCCCCCTACGCCTCCTCATTCAAACCCCAGATCGCCTATTTCGCCGCCAACCGCGCCGAAGACCAACTCGAACAGCTAATCGCCCACATCCACGAGAAGCACCCCGGCTTGCCCGTAATCCTCGATGCGAAGCGCGGCGACATCGGCAGCACCGCCGAGCAGTACGCGCGCGAGGCCTTCGAGCGCTACCAGGCCGACGCCGTGACGGTCAACCCGTACATGGGATTCGATTCGATCGAGCCGTATCTCGCGCACAAGGGACGCGGCGTGATCGTGCTATGCCGCACGTCGAATCCGGGTGGCTCCGACCTGCAGTTTCTCGAAACCGACGGCCGCCCGCTCTACCACGTCGTCGCGCGCCTCGCGGCAGAAAAGTGGAACGCAAACGGCCAGTTAGGCCTAGTCGTCGGCGCGACGTTTCCGAGGGAAGTCGAAGTGGTGCGTGGAATCGTCGGCGACATGCCGCTGCTGATTCCGGGCGTCGGCGCGCAGGGCGGCGACGTCGAAGCGACGGTGCGCGCCGGCCGCACGCAAAACGGCACGGGCATGCTGATCAACTCGTCGCGGGCGATTCTCTACGCGGGCAAGGGCGACGACTTTGCAACCGCCTCGGCCGAAGTCGCGAAGAAAACGCGCGATACGATCAACCTGTACCGCTGAAATGGCGCCGTCAAAGGCGCGAATGCCGATCAGTCAAGCGAGGCGTAGCGGCTCAAACTGAGTCAGAACCAAAAGGCCGCTCCGGAGTCAATCGGAGCGGCCTTTTTTGCCTTAACCGCTAAAGGCGAAAAACGCCCTCAAAAAAGCGCCAACAAAAAGCGCCAACAAAAAACCCCATCACCCCCCCGGCATCGGCGCAAACAGCGCTTCCAGATCCGCAGGAGAAAACTTCGCCGCGCCGGCCGCATCGTCCGAGAGAATGCTTTCAGCAAGCGCCGCCTTCCGCCCCTGCATCGCGACGATCTTCTCCTCGATGCTCCCCGCCGCGATCAGCTTGTACACGAACACGGGCTTGTCCTGTCCAAGCCGATGCGCACGGTCCGTCGCCTGGTTCTCCGCAGCGGGATTCCACCACGGGTCGTAGTGGATCACCGTATCGGCGGCAGTCAGATTCAGCCCAACGCCCCCCGCCTTCAAACTGATCAAAAAGAGCGGCACCTTGCCGTCCTGAAAGCGCCGCACCGGCGTCCTGCGATCGGTCGTGTCGCCGGTCAGCATGACGTATGGAATCTCCACCTTGTCCAGCGCCGCAGCGATGATCGCGAGCATCCCCGTGAACTGCGAGAACACGAGCACGCGCCGGCCTTCCTCGATCAGTTCCGGCAGCATCTCCAGCAGCAGGTCCAGCTTCGCCGATTCCTCCACGCGCTTCGCCTGCTTCAGCTTGACGAGCGACGGATCGCAGCACACCTGCCGCAACTTCAAAAGCGCATCGAGCACGACGATGTGACTGCGCGCGAAGCCATGCGCGGACACCGCCGCGCGCACTTTCTCCTGCATCGCGGAGCGCACCGTTTCGTAGAGATCGCGCTGCGCGCCTTCGAGATCGACGGTACGCACGATCGTCGTCTTCGGCGGCAGTTCCTTCGCGACCTCATCCTTCTTCCGACGCAGCATGAACGGCCGAATCCGCCGCGCGAGCAATTCACGCCGCACGCTGTCGCCGTCCTTTTCGATCGGCGTGCGCCAGCGTTTCGTGAAGTCGCGCTGGGTGCCGAGGAACCCCGGCAGCAGGAAGTCGAACTGCGCCCACAATTCGCCGAGATGATTTTCGAGCGGCGTACCGGTCAGGCATAGTCGATGCCGCGCCTTCAGGCTGCGGATGCTCGCAGCCGCCTTGGTCGTCGCGTTCTTGACGTACTGCGCTTCGTCGAGGATCAGCAGGTGGTAGTCGTGCAACACGAGCGACTCGTGATCGCGCCACAGCAACGCGTACGTCGTCAGGATCAGGTCGTGCGCGCCGATCTGATCGAAGCGCTCGTGCCGCGCCGGGCCGTGCAGGTCGAGCACCTTCAGGCCCGGCGCGAACCTGCGCGCTTCTTCGCACCAGTTATGGACGAGCGTCGTCGGAAGGATGATCAGCGCGGGACGGTCGAGCCGGCCCGCTTCCTTTTCCGCGAGAATGTGCGCGAGCGTCTGCACGGTCTTGCCGAGCCCCATGTCGTCGGCGAGCACGCCGGAGAGGCCATGTTCGCGCAGGAACTGCATCCAGTTGAGGCCCTCGCGCTGATAGGTCCGCAGCTCGGCCTGCAGGCCGGCGGGCACGGCGATTTCGCGCGGGCCATGCGCGGATTGCAGGCGGCGCGCGAGGTCCACGACGGCCGTGTCGCCGTGAAACTGCCAGCGGTGCGTGTCCTCCAGCACGGCGAGCCGGCCGGCGTCGAGTGCGGGAATGCGCAGCGGTTCGCCGTCGCCCATCGAGCTGAAAAGGTCGATCAGCACGCGCACGACCGGCTTGAGCCGGTTCGCCAGC
Source organism: Caballeronia choica (assembly GCF_001544535.1). Lineage (GTDB taxonomy): Bacteria > Pseudomonadota > Gammaproteobacteria > Burkholderiales > Burkholderiaceae > Caballeronia > Caballeronia choica. Next base: position 3,135 of record NZ_FCON02000069.1, read on the forward strand.
AGGCGCAAGCGCTCGCCGGCTTCGGTGCGCAGTTCGACGCCTTCGTCATCGGCGATCGAGTCGAGCTTGCCGCCGAGCCAGCGCCAGTCGCGCCGGAACAGATCGGCAAGCAGCGGCTCCAGGCGAAGCTTGCGCTCGCCCGCCGTGATGCCCATTTCGAGGTCGAACCAGCCGTCGCCGGTGTTGTGCGCTGCGCCTTCGATGTCGTCGATGTCGATCACGTTGAAGCGGAATTCGCGCGACATCGACACGCGCCAGCCGTCGCGGCGCAACTCCGGCAAGACGCCCGCGACGAAACTCTCCCACGCTTGCGGGTCGTTCAGGCCGCGCATCCCTTGGGGAAACGGCTGCGGCCCGTACACGCTTTGCAGCGAGATCGTTCGCAGACCGGTTTCCGCCAGTTGCGCCATGCGCTGATTTTCAATCGCGACATGGCGTTTGATTTCGAGCAGTTCATCGCCACGACGATGAAACAGCGTGCCGGAACCGTCGGCATCGACGCTCAGTCCGTCGTATTCGAAGCTCACCGTCGCGAAATCGAGCGATGTCGCGCGATGGTCGTATTTGCCGAACCGCGCGACATGCACCGGCAGCGTATCGAGTGTCAGCACGGGCACCGGTTCGGTGTCGATCACGCGGATCTCGCCGGTATCGCGCGAAGGAGGCAACGGCAATTCGGGCGCGAATTCGCGCAATGCAGCAGCGACGAGCGGCGCTTCCGCAAGCGAAATCGACGGCATCGAGAGATAGTCGGCGAGTTGCCGCGCGGGGATCGGCGATTCGATGAGGCCGGCTTCGTTCGTCTCGGCGTCGATGTACCAGCGCGGCTCGGTCGCGAGCACGGCGCTCGCGTTCGGACTTGCGCGCAGCACCGGGCGCAGGCGGTCGCGAGTCTCCGGTGACCAGTCGATCCGTCCCTCGCGGGGCGGCCCTTCGCGCAGTGCCTCGCCGACCTCGGGATGGCCGGCATGCTTGCCGAGACTGAGGCCGGAGAAGAAGCGACCGGTCGCCAGCAGCTTCGGGACGATGGCGGCACCGTTCGGGCCGCTCAGAACGAAGCTGCCGAGCGTGTCGTTCGGAATGCGGCCGGGCGTCAGGGCGCGCAGGATCGTCAGGTCGTCGTCGGAGACGAACTTGGCGGGATTCGCAAACGCCGTGTTGCTCGCGTTCCAGCGTTCGACATCGCGGATCGACCCGTCGACTGCGAGGCGCGTCTTGAATATGTGGAGCACGGGTTGCGTGCGGTCTTCCGTGGTGGCGAGCGCGTAAGCCAGTGCATACGTGGCCTGCGACTTCGACGCGCCCGGAATCGTGCTCGCGGGCCGGGCGGCGGCAACGCGCGCGCGGAACCGGTTCAGCCAATCCGCGACCTCGGGACGCAATTCGCCTGCCTTCTGCTGCTGCGGCGTCGCCAGATTCGCGAGCAGCAAGGCACCGATGTGCTTGCAGTGGAATCCGACCGGACACGAGCACACGCCGTGGAACGACACGCGTCCGCGTGCGACACTGAAATGCAGTTCCACCGCATAAGGCGCGCGTTGGGTGCCCTGCACGTAAGCGGTCAGCGTGTCGCCGACCCAGCGCATCGTCGATACCGCGCCGACATACCGGACCGCCTTGGCTACCGTTCTGGCGTCGAGCCATTTCGTGATCTGCGTTCGATCGTAGGGAAACGGTGTGGTTGAATCGTTCATTCCGGCAATTTCATTGAGTGCGTTGCGCGCGTGCTTGTCGAGTGCGTCTGAGGATCAGAGGCGCGCGCACAACCGGAACGCCGCCAGCACGCCGCATGTTGCGGCGCGCCCGGTCTAGCGTTCACGCCGCTCCAGCAGGTCCAGCAAGCCACGCAGCGCGTGCGCCGCGGCTTGCGCGCGAACCTGACCGCGATCGCCCTTGAAAAGCTGCGTCTCGACGGCGGTGTGCAGGCGGTTGCTCCACGCGAACGACACCGTTCCGACCGGCTTCGAATCGCTGCCGCCCGCCGGACCCGCGACGCCCGTGATCGCCACCGACACCTGCGCGCGGCTGTTGCGCAGCGCGCCTTCTGCCATCGCTTTCGCGACCGGCTCGCTCACGGCACCGTGCTGGTCGATGAGCGCCGCCGGCACGCCGATCATCTCCGTCTTCGCGAGATTCGAATACGTGACGAAGCCGCGCTCGAACCAGTTGCTGCTGCCCGAGATATCGGTGATCGCGGTCGCGACCATGCCGCCCGTGCACGATTCCGCCGTGGCGAGCATGAGCCGTTCGTCGCGCAGCTTGTTGCCGACGCGGATCGCAAGTTGATGAACGACGTTATCGGTAGCCATGATGAGGTTGTCTCGAAGGAGCAGGGAAACAGGAGCTTCAGGCGGTCATGCGCCAGAGCGCGATCACGAGCAGCGTAAAGAATGCAGCGACGAGGTCATCGAACATGATGCCGAAACCGCCTTTCAGGTGACGGTCGAAATAGCGGATCGGCGGCGGCTTCACCATGTCGAAGAAGCGGAACACGATGAACGCCCACAACTGTCCGGTGAACGTGACCGGCGTGACGAACAGCAGCACGAGCCAGAACGCGACGATCTCGTCCCACACGACCGGCGACGGATCGTCCACGCCCATCTTTGTCGCGGTGAAGCCGCAGAACCAGCAGCCCGCGACGAACCCCACGACGATCAGCGCGGCCCACTCGGCGACCGTCAGATGCGGATTGAACGCGACGAACGACGCCCACGCGAACAGCGTGCCGACCGTGCCCGGCGCGATCGGCGAGAGGCCGCTGCCGAAGCCGAGCGACAGGATATGCAACGGATGCGTCAGCATGAAGCGCGCGCTCGCCCTGCGCGATTTCTTCGGCGGAACGGGGGGATCGCTAGCGATCGTCGGGTCAGTCTGCATGAAAATGGTCGAAGCCTTGCAACGTCAGGGAAAGCGGCGCGCCCGCGCGGTCGCGCCAGGCGATGGATGGCGCGTCCGCCGGAGAATCGATGGGCTCGATTGTACCGATGCGTGTCACCGGCACGTTCTCCCGCTCGCCGATCCGCTCGACCGCTTCGCGCGCCCCGGCCGGCGCGGTGAAGCACAGTTCGTAGTCGTCGCCGCCGGCGAGGGCGCAGGCGCGGCGCGCTTCGGCGGGCAGCAGCGCGAGCGCGCGGGATATCGGGACCGCGTCTGCATCGACGACCGCCTGCGCGTTCGAGCGCTTCAGGATATGCATCAGGTCGCCGGCGAGGCCATCGGAGATGTCGAGCGCCGCGTGCGCCACGCCGCGCAGCGCGAGCCCGAGCGCGACACGCGGCTCGGGACGCTCCAGCGCGCGCTTCAGTTGCGCGGCGCAGGCGTCATCGGCCAGGGCCCATTCGCCGCGTAGCAGGCCGAGGCCCGCGCGCGCGTCGCCGAGCGTGCCGGACACCCAGATATCGTCGCCCGGTTTCGCCGCGTCGCGCCGCAGCGCGGCGTTCGGCGGCACGTCGCCGAATACGGTGATGCAGATGTTGAGCGGGCCGCTCGTCGTGTCGCCGCCGATCAGCTCGCAGCCGAAGCGTTCGGCGAGCGCGAACAGGCCATCGCTGAACGCGGCGAGCCAGCGTTCGTCGGCGCGCGGCAGGGCAAGCGCGAGCGTGAACGCGTGCGGCGCGGCGCCCATCGCGGCGAGATCGGACAAATTGACGGCAAGCGCCTTGTGGCCGAGCGCGTGCGGATCGACGTCGGCGAAGAAGTGGCGGCCTTCGACCAGCATGTCCGTCGATATCGCGAGTTGCTGGCCGGCCGGCGGGACGATCAGCGCGCAATCGTCGCCGATGCCGAGCGCCGCGCGCGGGACTTTCGCCGCCTCGTTCGGAAGCGGCGGCGTCGATGCACGGGCACGACGGGCGAAAAAACGCTCGATCAGGGAAAACTCGGAAAGCATCGTAAGCCCGGAAGGCAAATTAGGAATGGTGGAATGGACATCGGTGCGCGCAATCGCGTTTTTTTTCGGCCGGATAAAACGCGCTGGCCAGCCCATCAACGGCGCTGGCGCGCCGGACGCCTTGCGGGCCGGGCGCTTTCGGCTTGTTCCAGTCGCGGCAGTTGCACCCGAATTGCGCGGATTGCAACCCGAATCGGTGCCTGATTGGCGCTACAATGCGTTCGAACTTCTATTCTAATCTCGCCTGCCGGCCCGCCTCATGACGACATCCGCCAATACCAAATTGCGCGAAGCTGCGCTCGATTACCACGAATTTCCGACGCCCGGCAAGATTGCCATCGCGCCGACGAAACAGATGATCAACCAGCGCGACCTCGCGCTGGCGTACTCGCCAGGCGTCGCGTTCGCATGTGAAGCGATCGTCGAAGATCCGCTGAACGCCGCGCGCTTCACTGCGCGCAGCAACCTCGTCGGCGTCGTGACAAACGGCACGGCGGTGCTCGGCCTCGGCAATATCGGGCCGCTCGCCTCGAAGCCGGTGATGGAAGGCAAGGCGGTGCTGTTCAAGAAGTTCGCCGGCATCGACGTGTTCGACATCGAATTGAACGAGATGGACCCGCACAAGCTGGTCGACGTAATCGCCGCGCTCGAACCGACCTTCGGCGGCATCAATCTGGAAGACATCAAGGCGCCGGATTGCTTCATCGTCGAGCGGGAATGCCGCAAGCGCATGAAGATTCCCGTCTTCCACGACGACCAGCACGGCACGGCCATCGTCGTCGCGGCGGCGGTCACCAATGGTCTGAAGGTGGTGGGCAAGAGCATCGGCGAGGTGAAGCTCGTGGCGTCCGGTGCGGGTGCGGCGGCGCTCGCGTGTCTCGATCTGCTGGTCGATCTCGGCATGAAGCTCGAGAACATTTATGTGACGGATCTGGCGGGCGTGGTCTACAAGGGCCGCGTCGAACTGATGGACCCGGACAAGGAACGCTTCGCCCGCGAAACCGACGCGCGCACGCTCGGTGACGTGATGGAAGGGGCGGACGTGTTCCTCGGGCTATCGGCGGGTGGCGTGCTGAAGCCGGAGATGGTGAAGGGCATGGGCACGAAGCCGCTGATTCTCGCGCTCGCCAACCCGACGCCTGAAATCCTGCCGGAACTCGCGCTCGAAGTGCGCCCGGACGCCGTGCTCGCCACCGGCCGCACCGACTATCCGAATCAGGTCAACAACGTTCTCTGCTTCCCGTTCATCTTCCGCGGCGCGCTCGATGCGGGCGCGACCACGGTCACGCGCGAGATGGAAATCGCCGCTGTGAACGCGATCGCGGAACTGGCGCGTCAGGAACAAAGCGATATCGTCGCGACGGCTTATGGCATTCAGGATTTGTCGTTCGGTCCCGAGTACCTGATTCCGAAGCCGTTCGACCCGCGCCTGATCGTGAAGATCGCGCCGGCGGTTGCGAAGGCTGCGATGGATTCCGGCGTCGCGACCCGTCCGATCGAGGACATGGAAGCCTACGAGCAGCATCTCCAGCAGTTCGTCTACCACAGCGGCACGACGATGAAGCCGGTGTTCCAGCTCGCGCGCAGCGTCGAGCCGGAGAAGAAGCGCATCGTGTTCGCGGAAGGCGAGGAAGAGCGCGTGTTGCGCGCAGTGCAGATCGCCGTCGACGAGAAGATTGCGCGTCCGATCCTGATCGGCCGGCCGGCGGTCATCGAGCAGCGCCTGCACAAGTTCGGCCTGCGGCTCACGCCGGGCGTGGATTACACCGTCGTCGACACCGATCACGACGAGCGTTACCGCGATTTCTGGCAGGCGTATCACAAGATGATGGCGCGCAAGGGCATCAGCGCGCAGATGGCGAAACTGGAATTGCGCCGCCGCACGACGCTGATCGGCGCGATGCTGGTTCAGCGCGGCGAAGCGGACGGCATGATTTGCGGCACGGTATCCACCACGCATCGCCATTTGCATTTCATCGACCAGGTGATCGGGAAGAAGGAAGGCGCGACGGTCTACGCCGCGATGAACGCGCTGGTGTTGCCGGGCCGGCAGATTTTCCTCGTCGACACGCACGTGAACGTCGATCCGACGCCTGACCAGTTGTGCGAAATCACGATAATGGCGGCCGAGGAAGTGCGTCGCTTCGGCATCGAGCCGAAGATCGCGCTGCTGTCGCATTCGAATTTCGGCACGAGCAACGCGCCGAGCGCGCAGAAGATGCGTGATGTGCTCGCGCTCCTGAAGCAGCACGCGCCAGATCTCGACGTGGACGGCGAAATGCACGGCGACGTCGCGCTCGATGCGCGCCTGCGCAAAGAGGTGCTGCCGGAATCGACGCTCGAAGGCGACGCGAACCTGCTGATCCTGCCGAACATCGACGCGGCGAATATCTCGTACAACCTGCTCAAGACAGCAGCCGGAAACAACATCGCGATCGGGCCGATCCTGCTCGGCGCGGCGAAGCCGGTGCATGTGCTGACCGCTTCGGCGACGGTGCGACGTATCGTCAACATGACGGCGTTGCTGGTGGCGGACGCGTCGGCTACGCGCTGAACCCGTTGTTCTCTCGCGGCGGGGCTCGCAATGGGCCTCGCGCCGCTCGAATCATCCCTGCTCCCCAAAAAAAAAGAAGCGTGCCGGCAAGCCGGCACGCTCGAGGCATGCAAGGGGATTTGCGTCTCCTCCAAATCGCAAAGGCGACGGCTGAACGCCGCGAAGCTGGCGACAAGCGAGGCATACATGCCTCCAGACTTCTGAACCCTGCTGAAGCAAGATTGTTATCCTGCGAAAGATAAAAATCTCTCAGATTTAGGCTAAAAATCGCCTCGATGCACGCGATTTTTTCGTGCTGAAAGTGCCGCCGAAACGCGCGGAAAGCTTTCATTTCCCGACCGAACGTTGATTCCGGGTGTCATTAGCGATACCCTTACGTCTTTCATGGTCGTCAAAATTCGGGTTTATTGCGGGGACATTGCTAGGTGAAGCGCACGTGGTTTCATCGCTGCATTCTTGCGCTTTTCGTGGTCCTGAGCGGCTGTGGCAAAGGCGAGCATGGCCAGGACGCACATGAGGCGGCGGCCAGTGCGAGCGCCGTGGTCCAGCCCTCACAGTCGGCGAAATCGGCGAAATCGGCGGAAGCGGACGCATCCGGCAAGTCGGTGAGGCAGGAAGCAACGGACGGTCGCGACACGATCGCCGTCGCGCAATTGCCGAAGCAGGCCGCCGCAACGCTGCGGCTGATCGAAACCGGCGGGCCGTTCCCGTTCGAGAAGGACGGCGTCGTGTTCGGCAATCGCGAGCGTTTGCTTCCGCCGCATCCGCGCGGCTACTACCACGAATACACTGTCCCCACGCCGCGTGCCCGCGACCGCGGCGCGCGCCGGATCGTGTGTGGCGGACCTCGCCGGCAGATCGGCGACTGCTATTACTCCGACGACCATTACGCCAGTTTTAAACGCATTGCGGGATAACTTCGGGATGAAGGGCATGAGCGACAACATCTACGCGCACGGCAACGATGCGGCGGCTGATCTTTTCGCCACCGGCGATGGCAACCTGTTCCAGCGAGTACTTCGGCTCCGCACGACAACTGAACACGAACACGAGCACGGACCCGACGACGAACCGAACCCGGCGCTGCCATCAACGGACGAGGGGTCCATGAGTCTTTTCAGGACGGTGCGGCCGAACATCGTGCAGTCGATCCGCGCCTATCGCGTGCAGGAACTGGCCGACGAAGCGAACAAACTCGGCCAGCACTTTCTGTTTGCGTATTGCGGGCAGGCCCAGAGCAAGCAGGAAGTGCTCGAAACCATTGCCACGTCGTTCCTGTTTCCCAAGCACTTCGGCAAGAATTACGACGCGCTTTACGATTGCCTCACCGACCTCGTTCACAAGGCGGGTTCGCAGCCGGGCTTCGTGATCGTGCTCGAAGCGTTGCCGATCGCGCAGAAATTCGACAAGGAAGGACGCGAGACATTGCTCGACGTGTTCCGCGAGGCGTCAGAATTCTGGGCCGAGCGGCGCGTGGCGTTCCGGGTGTTTTATTCGTTTGCCTGAGCCGCGTTCGCGTTCTCGCGTTCTGCGGCAAGGTCGAGAAAAAGCCGGTCATCGCAAGATGACCGGCTTTTTCGTTACCAGCCGCCCCAGCGGGCGGCAAGCGCCGCCAGCACGGCGATTCCCGCGGTTTCGGTGCGCAACACGCGCGGCCCCAATCCCAGCGTCGCAAATCCCGCATCGACGATAGTTTTCTCCTCCGCAGGCGAAAATCCCGCTTCCGGGCCGATCAGCAGCGTGACCGGCGCCTCGGGCGGCGCGCCTGGCAGCGAGGCGAAGCCCACCTCGGCGCGCGGCGACAGCAACAGCCGCAGTTCGCCGTCGAGCGCGGGCGGCAGTTGACCGAGCCACGCGTCGAGATCGCGGGGCGGCGCGACGTCGGGAACCCGGTTGCGTCCGCATTGCTCGCACGCCGCGCGCACGAGCGCCTGCCAGTGCGCCTGACGCCTGAGCGCCCGCTCGCCGGCGAGCCGCACGACGCCGCGCTCCGCCGTCAGCGGGGCGATCGCGGCGACGCCGAGTTCCACCGCTTTCTCGACCAGCCAGTCCATTTTGTCCCCGCCCGCGACACCTTGTGCCAGCGTCAAGCGATATGGCGGTTCCGCTTCGCGATCGCTGTGCTGGTCGATGCGTGCGACGGCCGCGCGCTTCGCGATTTCGACGAGTTCCGCCTGGTATTCACCCCCGGCGCCGTCGAAGAGCGTGATCGCGTCGCCGGTTTGAAGGCGCAGGACGTGCACGTGACGCACGACGTCGTCGGGCAGCGGGAGGGTTTTGCCCGCAGCGAGCGGGCCGTCTACGAAGAAGCGTGGCATGTCGGTTGATCGCCGGCTCGCGGCCCGAAGGCGGCGCCGGCGGATAAGGTAAGGCTGCCATGAAAAAGAGCGCCAGGAGCGCGGATGGTGCGGACTGCGCCGAAAGCGGCCAGCGCGCTGCCGGCTAACCCAAATGCCGGGCAATCGCCCAACGGTAGCCGTCCGGGTCCTCGAACTGGGCGAAGCGGTCACCCCAGAACTGGTCCTGCGGCTCGATCAGCGGCTTGGCGCCGACCGCGAGCGCGCGGGCGAACGTGGCATCGACATCGTCGACATACAGATAGAACGACTGCGGCGCCATCAGGCCGGATGTCTTCGGCGTGCGCGCCTGCGAGCCGTATGCGCCCTCGGGCGCGAACATCAGGATCAACTGCCCGCGATACGTCATCTCGACGTGAATGATCGCGCCGTCGTCGTTGACGCTGTCGCGCACGACGAAGCCCAACGCCTGCTCGTAAAAGCCGGTGGCGACGCGTGCGTCGTGGACGGTCAGATAGGGCGTCAGCCAGGGTACGTCGGCCGGGCGGGGATCGGTCATCGAAAAGCTCCTTGCAGCTTGGGCCGTGAGTCGCATTGTGCCATGAAGGCTTGGTGGCAAAGGGTTGCAGGCCGGCGGCGCGGGTGGCCCGCCGGCAGGCGATTCGCGCTGCGCGAACGCACGCCGCAGCCTTTGCCAAGCTTCGATGCGCGCGTTCGCCAGACGTTCACCCCGTCGACAAAATGCACGGAGCGTGCCCGCGCCCGGCGACGCAAAGCGCGGCACCGCCGCCCGCTTCAAACGCGCCTGTCTGCTGCCTTTCGGACCGATGTCCACCAGACCTGTCTGATAGAATGACGGCCTTCCGATCCTCCTCGTTTCTCGTCGTTCCGGGGCCTGAAAGTGTCGTTCGCAGCCTGCCCGGCGCGTCATCCGGAAACACCGCGGATCATTTCAGGACTTACCCCGAAACCCACATGACGACCCCGACCTCCAGCCAAACCGCCCTGATGGCCAACGCGATTCGCGCGCTGTCGATGGATGCCGTCCAACAAGCCAACTCCGGTCACCCCGGCATGCCGATGGGCATGGCGGAAATCGGCGTCGCGCTGTGGTCGCGCCACCTGAAGCACAATCCGGTGAACCCGCACTGGGCCGACCGCGACCGCTTCGTGTTGTCGAACGGGCATGGCTCGATGCTGCTGTATTCGCTGCTGCACCTGACCGGCTACGATCTGCCGATCTCGGAATTGAAGAACTTCCGCCAGTTGCATTCGAAGACGCCGGGCCACCCGGAAGTCGGCATGACGGCGGGCGTCGAGACAACCACCGGCCCGCTCGGCCAGGGGCTGGGGAACGCGGTCGGCATGGCGCTCGCGGAGGCGCTGCTCGCCGCCGAATTCAACAAGGACGGCGCGTCGATCGTCGATCACCACACCTACGTGTTCCTCGGCGACGGCTGCCTGATGGAAGGAATTTCGCACGAAGCCTGCTCGTTCGCCGGCACGCTGAAGCTGAACAAGCTGATCGCGCTCTACGACGACAACGGCATTTCGATCGACGGCCACGTCGAACACTGGTTCCACGACGACACCCCGAAGCGCTTCGAAGCCTATGGCTGGAACGTGATCCGCGCGGTGGACGGCCACGATGTCAACGCGGTCGACGCGGCCATCGCGCAGGCGAAGAAGTCGGACAAACCGACGCTGATCTGCTGCCGCACGGTGATCGGCAAGGGCGCACCGACCAAGGCGGGCGGCCACGACGCGCACGGCGCGCCGCTTGGGGCCAAGGAAATCGCCGACACGCGCGCGGCGATCGGCTGGTCGTACGAGCCGTTCGTGATTCCGCAAGAAGTCTACGCGGCGTGGGACGCGAAGGAGCAGGGCGCGCGCGCCGAAGCCGACTGGAACAAGGCGTTCGACGCCTACCGCGCGAAGCATCCGGAGCAAGCCGCCGAATTCGTGCGCCGCATGAACGGTGAACTGCCGGCGAGCTGGGCCGAGGACGCGAAGAAGATCATCGAGGGCGCGAATGCGCGCGCCGAGACGGTCGCGACGCGCAAGGCGTCGCAGCAGGCGCTCGACGGGCTAGCCGCCGCGTTGCCGGAACTGCTGGGCGGTTCCGCCGACCTCACCGGCTCCAATCTGACCAACTGGAAGGCATCGAAGCCGGTGCGTGCAGCCGGCGACGCGGAGAACGCCAACCCGGGTGGCACCGGCATCCAGTGGGGCAACCACATCAACTACGGCGTGCGCGAATTCGGCATGAGCGCCGCGATCAACGGCATTGCGCTGCACGGCGGCTATCGCCCGTTCGGCGGCACGTTCCTGACGTTCTCGGACTACAGCCGCAACGCGCTGCGCGTCGCCGCGCTGATGAAGTCGCGTTCGATCTTCGTGTTCACGCACGATTCGATCGGCCTCGGCGAAGACGGCCCGACGCACCAGTCGGTCGAACACGTGTCGAGCCTGCGCCTGATTCCGCAATTGCAGACGTGGCGCCCGGCCGATACGGTTGAGACGGCTGTGGCCTGGACGCATGCAATCGGGCACCAAGGCCCGTCGGCGCTCATTTTCAGCCGCCAGAACCTGCAGTTCTCGCCGCGCAACGACGTGCAGATCGCGAACATCGCGAAGGGCGGCTACGTGCTGCGCGACTGGAACGACGACATCCCGGCGCGCAAGATCATCCTGATCGCGACCGGCTCGGAAGTGCAACTGGCGGTGGAAGCCGTCGACAAGCTCGCGCAGGAAGGCATCGGCGCGCGCGTGGTGTCGATGCCGTCGACCAACGTGTTCGACCGCCAGGACGCCGAATATCGCGAGCGCGTGTTGCCGAAGGGCGTCGTGCGCGTCGCGATCGAAGCGGGCGTGACGGATTTCTGGCGCAAGTATGTGGGTCTCGAAGGTGGCGTGGTCGGCATCGATTCGTTCGGCGAATCCGCGCCGGCCGGCGCGCTCTTCAAGCATTTCGGCTTTACCGTCGAGCATGTCGTGGAGACGGCCAAGGCCGTGCTCGCCGGCGCATAAGCTCAGCGGAACTCGAGCGCGTCGACGAACTGGACGTATTTTTTCAAGCCAAGGAGAAACACCATGACGATTCGCGTTGCAATCAACGGCTACGGCCGGATCGGCCGCAACACGTTGCGCGCCCTCTATGAAAACGGCAAGAAGCACGACATCGAGATCGTCGCGATCAACGATCTCGGCGACGCCAAGACGAACGCGCACCTGACGCAGTACGACACGGCGCACGGCAAGTTCCCGGGCGAAGTGAAGGTGGATGGCGATTACCTCGTCGTCAACGGCGACCGGATCCGCGTGCTGGCGAACCGCAACCCGGCCGAACTGCCGTGGGGCGACCTGAACGTCGACGTGGTGATGGAGTGCACCGGCTTCTTCACGACGAAGGAAAAGGCGAGCGCGCACATCAAGGGCGGCGCGAAGAAGGTGATCATCTCGGCGCCGGGCGGCAAGGACGTCGACGCGACCATCGTCTACGGCGTGAACCACCACGTGCTGAAGGCGTCCGACACGGTTATCTCGAACGCGTCGTGCACGACGAACTGCCTGGCACCGCTTGTCAAGCCGCTGAACGACAAGATCGGCCTGGTGAACGGCCTGATGACGACGATCCACGCATACACGAACGACCAGGTCCTGACCGACGTGTATCACGAGGACCTGCGCCGCGCGCGCTCGGCCACGCACAGCCAGATCCCGACCAAGACGGGCGCGGCGTCGGCGGTCGGTCTGGTGCTGCCGGAGCTGAACGGCAAACTCGACGGTTACGCGATCCGCGTGCCGACGATCAACGTGTCGGTGGTCGACCTCTCGTTCATCGCCGCGCGCGACACGACGGTCGATGAAGTCAACCAGATCATGAAGGAAGCATCGGAAGGGGCGTTGAAGGGCATTCTCGGCTACAACGATGCGCCGCTCGTGTCGATCGACTTCAACCACAACCCGGCATCGTCGACGTTCGACGCGACGCTGACCAAGGTGTCGGGCCGGCTGGTCAAGGTGTCGAGCTGGTACGACAACGAGTGGGGCTTCTCGAACCGCATGCTCGATACGGCCGTGGCGCTGGCAAACGCGAAGTAAGTTCCGTCGCGGTTGTTCGCACGCTGACGCAAAAGCCGCTCTTTGGAGCGGCTTTTGTGCTTTTCAAACCTCGATCAAGCCTTGATCGTCGGCAGCGGAAAATGCACGCCTGCGCGCTGCGCGGCGTTCACGATGTGCGCTTCGATCGCGCGGCCCGCGTTCTCGCCGTCGCGCGCCTTGAGCGCTTCAACAATCGCCGAATGCTCGTGGAACGTCGAAAGCACGAGTTCCCGCCGATAAAACGGCAGCCGCTGGCTTTCCTTCATGATGTCGGCGCTGCCGCGCAGGATCGATTCGATTGCGGCGTTCCCCGCCAGACTCACGATGCGCATATGGAACGCGAAGTCGAGTTGCGCGGCTTCTTCCAGTTCTGCGCTGATCAGCGCGCCCTGCAGCGAGTCGAGGTTGTCCTGCAGCCAGTCGATATCGCCATCGCCGATCGAATGCGCCGCCAGCCGCGCGACAAACCCTTCCAGCGCGAAACGCATCTGGTACGTATCCGGCAGCGACGCCTGATCCGCGAAACGCCACGCGTGCGAACTGCTCGCCTGCGCACTCTTCACATACACGCCCTTGCCCGGACGGATGTGCAGCATGCCAAGCGCTTCCAATGTGGAAAGCGCCTCGCGCAGCGATGCCCGGCTGATCGCGAGTTCCTCTGACAATTGCCGCTGCGCCGGCAAAAGGCTTCCCACCGGGTAGGCGCTGGATTCGATGCGCTCTCGAATGGTCGCGATGGCGGCGTCGGTGACAGTGTGCGGGACGTTTTTCATAGGAAGAATCGGGATAGTCCGGTCTGACCGCCATTGTATGCGCAGCGTTGCCGGAAGTCCCACAAGCATTTTTACCTATCGTCGCAAGCGCTTGATATCGCGGGTAAACCGGTACCGCTCAATCCTTGACGAGACTATATCGATTTTCTACTATTCGTCATCACAGCACTGGTCGGACCAGTCGGAACAGTTGCTGAATTGATCCCGTGACAGAAGATTTGACGACGAGGAGACGGTCGTGTCGAGATTCCTGAATTCGCTGTTTGGCAGGGTAATGATTGCGCTGGTGATAGGCGTTGTGGTCGGGGCGCTATTTCCCCATTTCGGCCAGTCGCTAAGGCCGCTCGGGGACGGTTTCCTCAAGCTCATCAAGATGGTGATCGGGCCGATCGTGTTCTGCGTCGTCGTGAGCGGGATGGCGAGCGCCGGCGATCTGAAGAAGGTCGGGCGTGTCGGCCTGAAGTCGGTCATCTACTTTGAAATCATGACGACGCTGGCGCTCATCATCGGCGCCATTCTCGCGTGGGTCACGCGTCCGGGCGCCGGCATGAACATCGACCTGCATACGCTCGATGCCGCCTCGCTCACCACCTACACGGAGCACGCGAAGAGCCTGAAGGACACGGCCGGCTTCCTGATGAAGATCATCCCCGATACCGCGATGGACGCCTTCGCCAAGGGCGACATCCTCCAGGTGCTCGTGTTCTCGGTGCTGTTCGGCGCGGCGCTGTCGCTGCTCGGCGAGAAGGGGCAGCGCGTGACCGGCCTGATCGATGAACTGTCGCATGTGTTCTTCCGCATCATGTCGTTCATCATCAAGCTCGCGCCGCTCGGCGTGCTCGGCGCGATCGCGTTCACGACCGGCCAGTACGGCGTCGAGTCGCTCAAGCAGCTCGGCATGCTCGTGATCGTGTTCTACGCAAGCTGCTTCCTGTTCGTGTTCGTCGTGCTCGGCATCGTGATGCGGCTCGCGGGCTTCAGCATCTTCAAGCTGGTGCGGTATCTGCGCGAAGAACTGTCGATCGTGCTGGGCACCGCTTCGTCGGACGCCGTGCTGCCGCAGATCATGCGCAAGCTCGAATGGATGGGCATTAAGGATTCGACCGTCGGCCTCGTGATCCCGACCGGCTACTCGTTCAACCTCGACGGCTTTTCGATCTACCTGACGCTCGCCGTCATCTTCATCGCGCAGGCGACCAACACGCCGCTTTCGCTGCATGACCTGATCGTCGTCGTGCTGGTGTCGCTCGTGACCTCGAAGGGCGCGCACGGCATCCCCGGTTCCGCGATCGTGATCCTTGCCGCGACGCTTTCCGCGATTCCCGCTATTCCCGTGCTCGGCCTCGTGCTGATCCTGCCGGTCGACTGGTTCGTCGGCATCGCCCGCGCCGTGACGAACCTGATCGGCAACTGCGTGGCAACGGTGATCGTGGCCGTCTGGGAGAAGGACATCGACCGGGCGCGTGCTCATCGCGTGCTCAATCAGGACGCCGACTTCCTGTTCGTGCCGGCGGCAGTCGAATCGAACGCGAACGTCCACGAAACCGCGCACGCGCTTTAAGCCAACCCTCACAACCCATCAAGGAACCGATCATCATGGCAAACCCGATTCTCGACGCCGACGCTCCCGCCTTCACTCGCCGCTACATGAATCTCGCGGACCCGCGGCTCGGCGCCGAGGCGCTTTTCGCGAGCGACGAATTCTTCGCGCCGAAGGAGCGCATGCTCGACCCGCAGCCGGCGCAGTTCATCCCCGGCAAATACGACGATCACGGCAAGTGGATGGACGGCTGGGAAACGCGCCGCAAGCGCACGACGGGCTACGACTTCTGCATCGTGAAACTGGCGCGGCCGGGCACGATCCACGGCATCGACATCGATACGAGCCACTTCACGGGCAACTTCCCGCCGGCGGCGTCGATCGAGGCGTGCTACAGCGACAGCCCGAATCCGCAGGAACACGGCGACTGGCGCGAGATCGTCCCGGCGACGACGCTGCAGGGCAATCGTCACCACTACGTCGAGATCGGCGACGCGCGCGCCTACACGCATTTGCGCGTGAACATCTATCCGGACGGCGGAATCGCGCGGCTGCGCGTCTATGGCCAGCCGAAGACGGACTGGTCGCGCGTCGAACGCGGCACGCTGCTGGATCTGGCCGCGATCGAAAACGGCGCGTATCTCGTTTCCGCGAACAACCAGCATTTCGGGCCGGCGTCACAGATGCTGATGCCGGGACGCGGCGTGAACATGGGCGACGGCTGGGAAACTCGCCGCCGCCGCGAACCGGGCAACGACTGGGCGATCGTCGCGCTGGCGCATCCGGGCGTGATCCGCGCGATCGAAGTCGATACGGCGCACTTCAAGGGCAACTTCCCGGATCGCTGCTCGCTGCAGGCGGCGCGCGTCGAGGGCGGAACGGACGACTCGCTCGTCACGCAGGCGATGTTCTGGCCGGTGCTGCTGCCGGAACAAAAGCTGTCGATGGATAACGTGCATCGCTTCGAGAAGGAAGTCGCGGCGCTCGGGCCCGTCACGCACGTACGTTTCAACATCTTCCCGGACGGCGGCGTATCGCGGCTGCGCGTGTTCGGCGACATCGAGTAACCACCATGAAAACGCTGACTCTGGAACCCCTGACACGCGCGGCGTTCGCGCCGTTCGGCGACGTCATCGAACTGGATGGCGCACGCCATTTCCCGATCAATGGCGGCACGACCGAGCGCTTTCACGATCTGGCAAAAGTCGATATCGGACCCGACGACGGCGGCCGTCCGCTGATCAACGTGTTCCGCGGTCAGCCGAGGCCGCAACCGGTCGAGATCTCGATGATGGAGCGCCATCCGCTTGGCAGCCAGGCGTTCCTGCCGCTCGGCGACGTGAAGTACCTGGTCGTCGTCGCACCCGCGGGCGAGTTCGATCCGGCCGGGCTGCGTGCGTTCTACGCGGAAGGCTGGCAGGGCGTGAACTACGCGCGCGGGGTCTGGCACCATCCGCTGATCGTGCTGGACCGCGAGGGCGATTTCATCGTCGTCGATCGCGGCGGCAGCCAGCCGAATTGCGACGAGATCGACTTGCCCGAACGCCTTGTCCTGAGCCGCGCGACGGCGGCGCAAGCCGGTTAAGCGCGCGCCGCAAAAGAAACCGCCGCCCATCGTTGCCGATGGGCGGCGGTTTTTATTTGCGGCGCCTCAGTGCTTGCGATGCGGACAGTTTTCCTTCGTGCACGCACCGTACAGCGCGAGCGCGTGCTCGTGCAGCTTGAAGCCGCGCTCCTTGGCGATGGCTTGCTGACGGCTTTCGATCTCCGAATCGAAAAATTCCTCGACACGTCCGCAGTCGATACACACCAGATGATCGTGGTGCGTGCCTTCGTTCAGCTCGAATACGGCCTTGCCGGATTCGAAGTTGCTGCGCGTCAGGAGACCGGCCTGCTCGAACTGCGTGAGCACGCGATAAACCGTCGCGAGCCCGATGTCGAGTTCTTCATGCAGCAGGTTGCGATACACGTCTTCGGCCGTCAGATGGCGCACCTGACTGTGCTGGAAAATTTCAAGAATCTTGAGGCGGGGCAGGGTCGCCTTGAGCCCGATATTTTTGAGATCGGCGGGATTGGTCATGGCTAGGCATCCCTAGAGTACAATTCAAGGTTCTCATAGTAATGCGTTTTTGCCGTTTCGGTCATCTTCCTGCACTCCGATGCCGTCGCGAACGAAATAAGCGTGGTCTGAAAACGCCTCGGATGCAGGTGAAATGAAGGGTGAAATGTTTCCAAAATCTTTATCGAATTGCCTGGAGAGCCGTCGTATGCGGGGAACCTTGATCGCTGCCGTGCTGGCCACCACGCTGGCCGGATGCTCGACTTACGACAGCGTCACGCAACGGATTGCGCAAAGCATCACGCCGTATCGAATCACTGTCGTGCAGGGCAATTTCGTCTCGCAGGAGGCGGCGAGCCAGATGCAGATCGGCATGTCGCGCGACCAGGTCAAGGCGCTGCTCGGCACGCCGCTTCTGAGTGACATGTTCCACGCGGATCGCTGGGATTACATCTTCTACTTCAAGCGCGGATCGACGTCGGTCGTCCAGCAGCGCGACTTCACCGTCAACTTCGCGAGCGATCGCGTGACGAGCTGGTCCGGCGGCGAGAACCTGCCGTCGAACCTGGAACTCCTCGCTGAAATCGACGGCGACAAGGGCGTCAAGGTCGCTGCGGTTACGCCATCGGCTACGACCGGAGCGGCTTCCGCGGCGGTTCCCGCATCGGGAACGGCACCGGGCGTGACCGCGCCGTCGGCCGAACAACCCTCCATCCAGCCGAACGCATCGGCGGCATTCTCGGGCGATCCGAACCAGCAGGCGGCGCAGGCCGCCAACCGCGCGACGGATGCGGTGCAATCGCCGACCGGCCGCACGCAGTCTTCCGTGCGAGCGAACGTGCCGCAGACGGCGGGCCAGGCGCCGGGCGTCGCGACTGGCGGCAATTCGCAGATCCAGTTGAAACGCCAGCCGCAGCAGATCAATATTCCGGACAGCAGCGCGGTCGGTCCGCAGGGCGCGTCGCCGGCGCCTGCCAACGCGAACCCGGGCGGCGGCCAGTCGCAGTTCTCCTTGCCGCCGCAGGGCGCGCCGAGCAACTGAAGCAAATTAAAGCAAGTCAATCGGGGAACGGCGGGCTCGTCCTGCTGTCCTTCGTCTGGAAAGGGCACGCGCCATGCGCGTCGTCCCGATCCGAGTCCATCCAAGTCATCCACGTCACACCGTCATCACAAAGTCGCCATGAAAATCGCCATCGCCGGCGCATCGGGCCGCATGGGCCGGATGCTGATCGAAACCGTTCTCAACGAAAGCGACGCCGAACTGGTCGGCGCACTTGATCGTCCCGGCGCGCCGGAACTCGGCCAGGACGCAGGCGCGTTCCTCGGCAAGACGACGGGCGTCGTGCTCACCGACGACATCGAGCGCGTATTCGCCGACGCCGACTTCCTGATCGACTTCACGCGGCCCGAAGGCACGCTCGTGCATCTGGAAGCGGCCGTGCGGCACAACGTGAAGATGATCGTCGGCACGACCGGCTTCGACGACGCGCAGAAAGCGCAACTGCGTGCGGCGGGCGAGAAGATCGCCATCGTGTTCGCGCCGAACATGAGCATTGGCGTGAACGTGACGATGAAGCTGCTCGAATTCGCTGCGAAGCAGTTCGCGCAAGGCTACGACATTGAGATCATCGAGGCGCATCACCGTCACAAGGTCGACGCGCCTTCGGGCACGGCGCTCGCGATGGGCGAAGTCGTCGCGAAGGCGCTCGGGCGCGACCTGAAAGACTGCGCGGTGTACGGCCGCGAAGGCGTCACCGGCGAGCGCGATCCGTCGACGATCGGTTTTGCCGCGATCCGCGGCGGCGATATCGTCGGCGATCACACGGTGCTGTTCGCGGGCATCGGCGAGCGCATCGAGATCACGCACAAATCGGCTAACCGTTTGTCGTATGCGCAGGGCGCGTTGCGCGCCGCGCGTTTTCTCGCCAGCCGCGACACCGGTTTCTTCGACATGCAGGACGTGCTCGGCCTGCGCTGAGCCACCTCTCCCAAGGTACTGATGGCGGCTACGGGCGTTATCCATTATTTGCAAAGCGGCGACGGCGTCACGCGCGGCGTGGCGGGCGTGTTGCTTGCGATGTCGGTCGCGAGCTGGTGTTTCCTGATCGTCAAGGCGTGGATTCTGGCGCGCGCGAAGCGGCAGGGGCCGCATGCCCTGAAACGCTTCTGGCAGGCGGCGACACTCTCCGACGGCATCAGCGCGTTGCGGGCGACCGATCGGGAACGCGTCTATCTGCCGCTTGCCGAAGCGGCGTGGCACGCGTCGGAGGCGGAATTGCCGGGGGCGCTGCTCGCGCGCGTCGAACGCAGCGAACGCGTGCTGCGCGCGCTTCGGCAGGCGTTGCTCAACTCGCAGCGGCGGCTCGAATTCGGGCAGGTCCTGCTCGCGTCGGTCGGCAGCACGGCGCCGTTCGTCGGCTTGCTCGGGACTGTCTGGGGCATCTATCACGCGCTCGGCAGCATCGCGGCGAGCGGGCAGGCGATGATCGAGAACGTCGCGGGGCCGGTCGGCGAGGCGCTGATCATGACGGCGTTCGGGCTCGTCGTCGCGATTCCGGCGGTGCTCGCGTACAACGTGCTCGGGCGCTACGTGCGACAAGTCTCCGAAGAACTCGACGGCTTCGCGCACGACCTGCACGCCTACCTCTGCGGCGGCGTCCGCGTCGACAAGGAGTAGCGGTCATGGCATTCGGCGGACTCGAGAAAAAGCCGAACGGCTCGCCGATGGCCGAGATCAACATGACGCCGCTCATCGATGTCATGCTCGTGCTGCTCGTGATCTTCATCATCACCGCGCCGCTTTTCACGCACGCCATCCGGCTGGACTTGCCGAAGGTGTCGTCGCAATCGGTACGGCAGACGCCGGACACCATCACCCTTTCCATCGACGATGCCGGCAAGCTCTTCTGGAACGACCAGCCCGTGACGCTCGATGCCATGCGCGCCCGGTTCGCCGACGAGGGCAAGCGCGCGAGCCCACCCGAGATTCATCTGCGAGCGTCGGGCGCCACGCGCTACGACGTCATCGCGCAGGTGATGGGCGCGGCGCAGCAAGCGGGGCTCGACAAGATCGGCTTCGTGACGGAACCGAAAGGCGCGAAGGCGCAATAAGGCGGCCGGGCGGCGCCGACCGCGTACGATGTGGCTCTCGTCGGCCATCCGCCCATGCTCCAGCCGCGCCCCGTCGAACGGTATAATCGCCCTTTGCCTGATCGGCGCGTCCGACACGACCGAAGACTCCAAGCCCAAAGGCGAATCCCCGCGCTTCACGCATCCGGACACAACCGGACGCCACCGGGTCCGAGCCAGTTTCCAGCATCAGCCGAACAGCCAACCACACCATGCACGATAAATACGTACCCGCCGACGTCGAATCCGCCGCGCAAAGCGACTGGCGCGCGAAGGACGTCTACCGGTCGACCGAATCCGCGACCAAGCCCAAGTTCTACTGCGTCTCGATGTTGCCGTATCCGTCGGGCAAGCTGCACATGGGCCACGTGCGCAACTACACGATCAACGACGTGATGTACCGCTATCTGCGGATGAACGGTCACAACGTGCTGATGCCGATGGGCTGGGACGCGTTCGGCATGCCCGCCGAGAACGCCGCCATGGCGAACGGCGTGCCGCCTGCCAAGTGGACCTACGAAAACATCGCGTACATGAAGAAGCAGATGCAGTCGATGGGGCTTGCCATCGACTGGTCGCGTGAAATCGCCACCTGCTCGCCCGAGTACTACAAGTGGAACCAGTGGCTGTTCCTCAAGATGCTGGAAAAGGGTATCGCGTACAAGAAAACCGGCACCGTGAACTGGGACCCGGTCGACCAGACCGTGCTCGCGAACGAGCAGGTGATCGACGGGCGCGGCTGGCGCTCGGGCGCGCTCGTGGAAAAGCGCGAAATCCCGATGTACTACATGCGCATCACCGATTACGCGGACCAGTTGCTCGACGATCTCGAAGGCCTCGGCTGGCCGGAGCGCGTGAAGGTCATGCAGCAGAACTGGATCGGCAAGAGCTTCGGCGTGAACTTCGGCTTTCCGTATGAAATCGACGGCGAAGCGAAGCTGCTGCGCGTATTCACCACGCGCGCCGACACGATCATGGGCGTGACCTTCGCCGCTATCGCCGCCGAGCATCCGCTCGCCACGCGCCTCGCACGGGATAACGCCGCTTTGCAGCCGTTCATCGACGAATGCAAGCGCGGCGGCGTCGCCGAGGCCGACATGGCGACCATGGAAAAGAAGGGCATGCCGACGGGCTTTTTCATCACGCATCCGCTGACGCAGGAAAAGGTCGAGGTGTGGATCGGCAACTATGTGCTGATGACCTACGGCGAAGGCGCGGTGATGGGCGTGCCGGCGCACGATGAACGCGATTTTGCGTTCGCGAAGAAGTACGACCTGCCGATCAAGCAGGTCGTCGCGCTCGAAGGCAAGTCGTATTCGACCGATGCCTGGGAAGAATGGTATGCGGATAAAGCCGCCGGCAGACTGGTGAACAGCGGCAAGTACGACGGCCTCACTTTCGACGAAGCCACCGACGCCATAGCCGCCGACCTGAAGGCGCTCGACCTCGGCGACAAGCAGGTCACGTGGCGCCTGCGCGATTGGGGCATTTCGCGCCAGCGCTACTGGGGCACGCCGATCCCGCTGATCCATTGCCCGAGTTGCGGCGACGTGCCGGTGCCGGAGAAGGACTTGCCGGTCGTGCTGCCGGAAGACCTCGTGCCGGATGGCACGGGCAATCCGCTCGCGAAGTCGGAAGCGTTCGTGAACTGCGCGTGCCCGAAGTGCGGCGCGGCGGCGAAGCGCGAAACCGACACGATGGACACCTTCGTCGATTCCGCGTGGTACTTCTCGCGCTATGCGGCGCCCGACGCGAAGACGATGGTCGACGAGCGCACCGACTACTGGATGCCGATGGACCAGTACATCGGCGGCATCGAACACGCGATTCTCCACCTGCTGTACTCGCGCTTCTGGACCAAGGTCATGCGCGACATGGGCCTCGTGAAGTTCGGCGAGCCGGCGAAGAACCTGCTCACGCAGGGCATGGTGCTGAACGAAACCTACTATCGCGAGAACGCGGCGGGCAAGAAGACGTGGTACAACCCGCTCGAAGTCACCGTGTCGCACGACGACAAGGGCCGCCCGACGGGCGCCGTGCTGATCGCCGACGGGCAGCCGGTGGTGCTGGGCGGCGTCGAGAAGATGTCGAAGTCGAAGAACAATGGCGTCGATCCGCAGACGCTGATCGATCAATACGGCGCCGACACCGCGCGTCTGTTCGTGATGTTCGCCGCGCCGCCGGAGCAGTCGCTCGAATGGTCGGGCACGGGCGTCGAGGGCGCGAGCCGTTTCCTGCGTCGCGTGTGGCAATTCGCGCACGGCCAGGCCGACGCGCTGAAGCAGCACGCGAAGCTCGACGTCTCGAAGCTGAACGACACCGAACGTGCCCTGCGCCGCGAAATCTACACGGTGCTCAAACAGGCCGACTTCGACTACGGCCGCCTGCAGTACAACACGGTCGTGTCGGCGGCGATGAAGATGTTGAACGCCGTCGACGGCGCGAAGGATGCGAGCGCGGGCGTCCTCAACGAAGCGTTCGGCGTGCTGTTGCGCGTGCTGTATCCGGTCGTGCCGCACGTCACGTTCCAGTTGTGGTCGGAACTCGGCTACGCGAACGAGTTCGGCGACCTGCTCGACGCGCCGTGGCCGAAGGTCGACGAAGCCGCGCTCGAACAGGCCGAGATCGAACTGGTGCTGCAGGTGAACGGCAAGGTGCGCGGCTCGCTGACGGTCGCGAAGGATGCGCCGCGTGAAGCCATCGAGAAGGCCGCCGTCGAGCACGACATGTTCGCGAAGTTCTCGGAAGGCCGTGCGCCGAAGAAGGTCGTCGTCGTGCCGGGACGACTCGTCAACGTGGTGGTCTAGGCCGCAGTGAAAACCATGGGAGCCGATGTGAGCGGGAAAGTCGTCGAAGGAGAAGCGCGGCAAGCGCGGCCGCAGGCCGGCGTCAGCAGGCGCTCGTTTCTGTCGCTCGTGGGCGGCGCACTCGTGCTGTCCGCCTGCGGCTTCCAGTTGCGCGGCCAGCAGGACTATGCGTTCAAGCGGCTCGCCATTGCCGGCGGGGCGGCGCCGATGGTCGCGCGCCTCGAACGCATGGTGCAGGGCGGCAGCGACACGGTGATCGTCAAGCCGTCGGAGAAGCCCGAGGCGATCCTGTCGCTTTCCGAAGGGCGCGGGCAGCGTACGCTGAGCCTGAATTCGCAGGGCGTCGTGCAGGAATACGAACTCGTGTACAACGTGACCTATTCGCTTACCGGCGCCGACGGCACGTTGCTGATTCCGCCGAGCGTGATCGCGCTCAACCGCGCGATGACATACAGCGACCAGTACACGCTCGCGAAAACGCAGGAAGCCGACCTGCTTTATCGCGACATGCAGAACGACGCCGTGGATCAACTCACGCGCCGGCTCGCCGTCGTGCGATCGCTGCATCCGGCGCCGGGCGAGCAGGCCCCGGGCATCGCGCCGCGTGCGCCGCTGCCCACGCCGCCGCTTTAAGCAAAAAGCGTCCATGCAACTCCGACTCGACGCGCTCGAAGCGCACCTCTCGAAGGGCCTCAAGGGTCTGTACGTCGTCTATGGCGACGAGCATCTGCTCGTCCAGGAAGCGTGCGACCGGATTCGCGCGGCGGCGCGGGCGAGCGGCTTCACCGACCGTTCGGTGTTCACCGTCGAGCGCTATTTCGACTGGAGCAGTTTGATCGGCGCGAGCCAGTCGATGTCGCTTTTCGGCGACCGTCAGCTCATCGAGTTGCGGATTCCGACTGGCAAGCCGGGGAAGGACGGCGCGGAGGCACTCAAGGTCATCGCGTCCGCCGGCAATCCGGACGTCCTCACGCTGATCACGCTGCCGCGCCTCGACTCGGCGACGCAAAAGGCCGCATGGTTTACCGCGATCACGGCGGCAGGCGTCGCGCTGAAGATCGATGCGGTCGAGCGCGCCCAGTTGCCGATGTGGGTCGGCCAGCGTCTCGCGCAGCAAGGCCAGCGTGTCGCGCCCGGTGAAGAAGGGCGGCGCGCGCTGCAGTTCATCGCGGAACGCGTCGAGGGCAATCTGCTCGCCGCGCATCAGGAAATCCAGAAGCTCGGGCTGCTGTATCCCGAGGGCGTGCTGAACCTCGAACAGATCCACGACGCCGTGCTCAACGTCGCCCGCTACGACGTGTTCAAACTGAACGAAGCGATGCTGACCGGCGATGTCGGCCGGCTCGCGCGCATGCTCGACGGGTTGAAGGGCGAGGGCGAAGCGGCTGTGCTGGTGTTGTGGGCGCTCGTCGACGAGGTGCGCACGCTGTTGCGCATCAAGCGCGGCGTCGCGGCGGGCAAGCCGCTGGCGACGCTGCTGCGCGAAAACCGCGTCTGGGGTCCGCGCGAACGGCTGATCGGCCCGGCGCTGTCGCGCGTGACGGAAAGCGCGCTGGAGAAGGCGCTCTCGCTGGCGGCCAGGCTGGATCGGCAGGTGAAGGGACTCTCCGGCAGCACGGGACAGAAGGGCAGCGAACCGCCGCCCAATCCGTGGGACGGCATGTTCGAACTCGCGATGACCATCGCGCATTCGGGGAGTCCGTCGCAGGGCGCGGCACCGGCGCCCGGCCGACCTCGTCGCTAAAGCGCGCATCGGCTTAAAATCAGATAATGGGCGTCCAGTTTCGTAGATGCCTTCGATTCCTGTCCGCACCAGCCTGCTCGCGTGCAGACCGCCCGGCTTTCGACGCGGCGAGACAACAGCAAGAGACTCACGATGAACATCGACACCTACATGACCGATCTCGGCCGCCGCGCGCGCGCCGCATCGCGCGCGATGGCGCGGGCCTCGACGGGTGCGCGCAACGCCGCGCTCGAAGCGGTGGCGATCGCCATCGAGCGCGAGCGTGCGGCGCTCAAGGAAGCCAACGCCCGCGATCTCGCCCGCGCCCGCGACAAGGGCCACGACGCCGCCTTCATCGACCGCCTGACGCTCTCCGACAAGGCGCTGAACACGATGGTCGAAGGCTTGCGGCAAGTGGCGTCGCTCGCCGATCCGATCGGCGAGATCAGCGGCCTCAAATATCGGCCGAGCGGCATCCAGGTCGGCCAGATGCGCGTGCCGCTCGGCGTGATCGGGATCATCTACGAATCGCGGCCGAACGTGACGATCGATGCCGCCGCTCTGTGTCTCAAGTCCGGCAACGCGGCGATTCTGCGCGGCGGCTCCGAGGCGCTCGAATGCAACACGGCGCTCGCGAAGCTGATCGGCGAGGGGCTCGGAGCGGCCGGACTGCCGCAGGACGCCGTGCAGGTCGTGGAAACGGCGGATCGCGCGGCCGTCGGCAAGCTGATCACGATGACCGAGTACGTCGACGTGATCGTGCCGCGCGGCGGCAAGAGCCTGATCGCGCGCCTGATGGAAGAAGCGCGCGTGCCGATGATCAAGCATCTCGACGGCATCTGCCACGTCTACGTCGACGATCGCGCCGATCTGGTCAAGGCGCTGGCGGTCTGCGACAACGCGAAGACCCATCGCTACGGCACTTGCAACACGATGGAAACGCTGCTCATCGCGCGCGGCATCGCGAGCGAGGCGTTGCCCGCGCTCGCGCGCGCATTCCAGGCGAAGGAAGTGGAGTTGCGCGTCGATGGCGCGGCCCGTTCGGTGCTGGAAGCGGCGCAGATCGGCGGCCTCGTCGACGTCAGCGAGGAAGACTGGCGCACCGAATATCTCGCGCCGGTGCTGGCGATCAAGGTGGTGGAGAACCTCGACGAAGCCATCGAGCACATCAACGAATACGGCTCGCATCACACCGACGCGATCGTCACCGAAGATCACGACCGCGCGATGCGTTTCCTGCGTGAAGTCGATTCGGCGAGCGTGATGGTCAACGCATCGACGCGTTTCGCCGACGGCTTCGAATTCGGCCTCGGCGCCGAGATCGGGATCTCGAACGACAAGCTGCATGCGCGTGGACCGGTGGGGCTGGAAGGGCTGACGTCGCTGAAATACGTGGTGCTCGGCCACGGCGAAGTGCGCCAATAAGAAGGCCACCCGTCGATGCTCTGGATTAAATCGCTGCATATCGTGCTGGTGGCTTCGTGGTTCGCGGGGCTTTTCTACCTTCCGCGTATTTTTGTGAACCTCGCGATGGAAAAGGACGCAGCCGCCACGGCGCGACTGCTCCTGATGGCGCGCAAGCTGTTTCGTTTCATGACGTTCATCGCGATTCCCGCGCTCGCGTGCGGCCTGTGGCTGTGGCTCGTGGTCGGCATCGGGAACGGCCAGGGGTGGCTGCATGCGAAGCTGGGCATCGTCGTGCTGCTCATCGCTTATCACGCCTATTGCGGCAGGTTGCTGCACACGTTCCAGCGTGGCGAGAACACGCGCTCGGACAAGTGGTATCGGATGTTCAACGAGCTGCCCGTGCTCGGCCTTCTCGGCGCGACGTTGCTGGTGGTCATCAAACCCTTTTAGTTTCGATATCGACGAGAGCCGCTGAATCGAACCCGGCGGCTCGACCGTTCAGACTTTCCTCACCTCTCCCTCGTGTGGTAGATCGCGCAACGCGATCGAAAATCGGACGAACCTCATAGTCATCCGATGGCAAACGTGGACAATCCCCTCCCGCACAAGCGTTGATCCCGGCTACAAAGTCCTTGCAGCTTCGCCCGCAGACGAAAAGCAAAATTCCCGTGTGTATTGCAGTCCGATTCTCCGATCGAGCATGAGGCCAGATCGTCGGGCTCTATTCGCGTTGAAAGTGGTGTCGATTTATTACGTTAACCTTATTGTCAGCGTTTAAGCCACTTCTTATACGTCGACCCAGACGCGCTACGGATAATGCGCTTCCCATGCGAGCAGTAGTCGTGATTCAAATGGATTCCGCCGGCTATCGAGTGAACGTCGAAAAATTCGGATACCGGAATAATCGACTGAAGCCGCAGCCGATCGGCGCATCAATCGTACCCCGGATCAAGGCACATGCCTCGTTCCGGCGTGCTCAACCGCGTAGTAACACGTCATGAAAAACGATGCTCCGGGCGCCAACGCGTCCGCTCAACCGCCTTCCGGCGAGCAGGCTTTGACGCTCGCCAGGAAAGTCGACGACACACTGCTGAAGAGCCTCATCTGGATGACGGCTCATCACGGCAAGCCCGTCAGCGAGGCTGCGCTGGTCGCGGGGCTTCCCGCCGGACGTTTCATGACCCCGAGCCAGGCGCAGATCGCGCTGGAGCAAGCTGGCTTCGCGGCGGGTGTCGTCGAACGACTCGTGCACGAGGTTTCGCCGATGCTCCTGCCCGTCATCCTGTTTCGCAAGGACCACGGCGGCTGCATCCTGATCGGCCGCGCGCCGGACAAGGTCAAGGTCGAGAAAAGCGCCGACGCCAAGGGCAAAAAGGCGGAAGACGAATACGAGACGGCCTATCAGTTGATCCTGCCCGAAGTGGGACCGCAGATCGTCACGCTGGGCGTATCGAAGGTCAAGGAGTTCTACGCCGGCTTCGCGATGCTGGTGAAGCCGCTCGCCAAGGTCGATGTCCGCGCGGGCGAACCGGCGGCGAATACGAACGGTCACTGGCTGCTGAGCACGCTGTGGCGCTATCGGCGCTATTACTGGAGCGCGGCGCTCGGCGCGCTGCTCATCAACGTGCTCGCGCTCGCCGGCACGTTCTTCACGATGAACGTGTACGACCGGGTCGTGCCGAATCATGCGTTCGTGACGCTCTGGTCGCTCGCGATCGGCGTGTCGATCGCGATGCTGTTTGAATTCATCGCGCGCAATGTCCGGGCTCACGTGCTCGATGTCGCCGGCAAGAAAGCCGACCTCGTGATGGGCGCGCTGCTCTTTCGCAAGGCGATGTCGATCCGCATGGAGCACAAGCCGGCGTCGGCCGGGTCGTTCGCCAATCAGTTGCGCGAATTCGAATCGGTGCGTGATTTCGTGGCATCGGCGACGCTCGCCACCATCTCCGACTTGCCCTTCACGCTGCTCTTCGTCGCGGTGATCTTCATGATCGGCGGCCCGCTCGGTTTCGTGCCGCTGCTGCTGATTCCGATCATCGTCGGCGTGAGCATCGCGATCCAGTGGCCGCTTGCGAAGACGATGAAGGAAAACCTGCGTGAGTCGTCGCTCAAACAGGGTTTGCTGATCGAGGCGGTGGAAGGCATCGAGACGCTCAAGGCGACGAGCGGCGAACGCTATATGCAGGAGCGCTGGGAACAGTTCAGCGCGCTCGCGTCGGCCACGTCGATGAAATCGAAGCGCCTTTCCACGTTCGCCATGAACTTCGTCAGCTGGATGACCCAGTTCGAGACGGTGCTGCTCGTCGTGATCGGCGTGTATTTGATCGCCGATGGCAAGCTCACGCAGGGCGCGCTGATCGGCTCGGTGATCCTTGGCGGCCGCGCGCTCGCGCCGCTCGGGCAGGTGGCCGGACTCGCCGTGCGCTTCCAGCAGGCGAAGGCCGCGCTCGACTCGCTGAACAAGCTCGTGGAGCGGCCGTCGGAGCGCGATCCGGACATCGACTATCTGCACAATCCCTCGATCACGGGCGCGCTGGAACTGAAGGACGTCGGCTTTCACTATCCGTCGCCGAATGGCATGCCGGTGCCTGACTTCCTCAAGAACATCAATCTCAAGATTCAGGCCGGCGAGCGCATCGCGATTCTCGGCCGCGTCGGCAGCGGCAAGTCTTCACTGCTGCGCGTGATGGCGAACCTGTACCGGCCGACCAAAGGGCAAATCTACAGCGCGGGCATCGACGTCGCGCAGATCGATCCCGCCGACTGGCGCGCGTCGGTCGGCTATGTCGCCCAGGACAGCCGGCTCTTTTACGGGTCGCTGCGCCAGAACATCATGATCGGCCGGCCCGATGCGACGGTTCACGAACTGCTGCGCGTCGCGAAGCTGACGGGCGTCGACGCGATCGCGGCTGGCAGCCCGATGGGCTACAACATGCCGATCGGCGAAAACGGCGACGGGCTTTCGGGCGGTCAGCGGCAACTGGTGGCATTGGCGCGCAGCCTGATCGCGCGGCCGTCGCTGCTGCTGATGGACGAGCCGACCAGCGCGATGGACACGCAGACCGAGGCGGCGTTCATCGCCGATCTCGCGCAGGCGACCGAAGGGCAGACGCTCGTGGTCGTCACGCACCGGCCGTCGCTGCTGCAACTCGTCGATCGGATCATCGTCGTGGACGCCGGGAAGATCGCCGCCGATGGTCCCAAGGACGACGTGCTCGCAGCACTGCGAAACCCCGGCGCGGCCGCTCAACCGGCCCAACCCGTCCGGTCACCGCATCCGCCTGCGCCGTCTCACCCGGCCACACTGCCGCAACCGCCTCAATCGCCCCAGCCGCCCGTCGCAGCGACGGAGAACGCGCAATGAACTTTCTTCAGAAACTCCGCAAGAGCATTGGTGTGCCGGCGCCGGCCGCCAAGCAGATCCACCCGGCCGATCTCGCCTACATGAACGACCTGCGCGAGTCGCAACTCGCCCAGTCAATACCCGGCACGACGGCCGTGCTGTACCTGCTCGCGGCGATCATCGTCGCGGGTGTGGTGTGGGCGAAGTTCGCGCGCGTCGAGGAAATCACGCAAGGCGAGGGCAAGGTCATCCCGGTCAGCCGCGAGCAGATCATCCAGAGCCTGGAAGGCGGCATCATGGCCGACATGCGTGTGCAGGAAGGCGAAGTCGTCGAGAAGGGGCAACTGCTGCTCAACATCGATCCGAAGCGTGCCGATTCTGCCTATGCGGAAGGCTATTCGAAGCTGATCGGCCTGCGCGGGACCGTCGCGCGGCTTCGCGCCGAGGCGTACGGCCAGCCGCTCTCGTTCCCGCCCGACGTGCTGGCGGACAAGACCGTCGTCCAGAGCGAGACGCTCGCGTACCAGTCGCGCCGCAAGGCCTTGCAGGACAGCGTCGTCTCGCTGCAGCACAGCTACGACCTCGCGATGAATGAAATCAACATGACCGAGCCGCTCTCGAAGCGCGGCCTGATCTCCGAAACCGAAGTGCTGCGCATGAAGCGCAGCGCCAATGATCTGCAGGCGCAGATCGTCGAGCGCCGCAACAAGTATCTCGCCGACGCCAACGATCAACTGTCGCGCCTCGAACTGGAACTCGGGCAGACGAAGGAAAACCTCACCGGCCGCGCCGACGTGCTCAAGCGCACGACGATCCTCGCGCCGGTCAAGGGCACGGTGAAGGACATCAAGGTGACGACGGTCGGCGGCGTGATCCAGCCGGGCGCGCAGATCATGAGCATCGTGCCTTATGCGGACCAGTTGATCGTCGAGGCGCGGATCAAGCCGCAGGACGTCGCGTTCCTGCGTCCCGGACTGCCCGCGACGGTGAAGATTTCAGCCTACGACTTCGGCATCTACGGCGGCCTCAAGGGCAAGGTCAAGGAGATCAGCCCCGACACGCTGCAGGACGAACACGCGGCGCCGGGCAAGCCGGACGCCATCTACTACCGCGTGCAGATCCTGACCGACAAGAGCGAACTCGTCGCTGGCGGCAAGCATCTGCCGATCATTCCCGGCATGACCGGCCACATCGAGATTCGGACCGGCGAGAAAACCGTCCTGTCCTATTTGTTGAAGCCCATTTTCAAGGCGCGCGAAGCATTTCGCGAGAGATAAGCCGTCATGCAAAAGCGAAATACCAGAGCGAAAAAAGCGGGGCGCCGAAGCCGGCTCCGCGAAACGGCGGCGGTTTCGCGCCGGCCTCTGTTGAGCGCGTCGGGCGCGGTCTTCGGCGCGGGGGTCGTGGCGCTGGCGTTTGCGCCTTCGCGCTCGGAGGCCGCGTCGGCGCTCGATGCGATGGCGTGGTTGCCCACCGAGGTGCCGGTCACTCAGCCAGGGGCGTTCGTTCCGGCTGGGAGGGCGCCAGATGCGGGCGCGATGTCGGAGGGAAGCGTGCAGTCGCCCGTGCGCGTCGCATCGGGGCGAAGCGCGAATGCCGGCGCGTACCCAGGACCGCGGTTGATCGCCACGCCGGTCGCCGCGCCGGTCGCGGTTGCGGCGATGAACCCGGACCCGCAAAACGCGCGCGTGCCCACGGTGCCAGTCGCCGATGCGCAGTTTCGCTCGAACGCGAGCGCACCGATCAGGTCAGCGACGCGCGCCGCATCGCCGACCCCGAGCATCGACGTGACGCCGCAGCCAGGCGCCGGGCCGGTCGCGGCATTGCCTTCGAGCGGGGATCAGGCGAACACGCCTGTGCTCACAACACCGAGGACGGCGCGCGACTCAGAAGCGCCATCCCAATCGAACACGAACGGCCGGATCGACATGGCGAATCGGCCGGTCGCTGGCTGGAAGCTGCGCTCGGCTGGCTATCCACCGCCGCGACAGCCGGCGATGGAAATTGCGCCGATCAAAGTGGTCGATGCGGAACTGCAAGACCCGGTCAGCCGCGATCCGGCATCGCGCGATGCAGCGAGCCCGAGCCGTCCGCAAGGCACACAGATTCCCGGCGACGCGCCGGCGCCGCTGCGCGTGCCCACGCCGGATCTGCATTCCACGGCGGCGATCGTCCAGCCGATGCAGACGCCGTTGCTGGTACCCGTACCCGCGCATCCGCTCGCTGGAGGCCCGATTCCGAAGGCCGATCTGATGAGCGCCGCGCAAGCGCCGATCAGCGCGCTGGCACACGCTTCCGCATCGCATGCGAACGACGTGGTCCTGGCATTCCCCGACAGCAGCGCGCCGGCGAAAAAGCGCAATCAGCAGCGCAGCGCGCGCGCGATCGACGAAGCCTATTCGCAGTGGCTCGGCGACGCGGCCGTCGGCATCCGCGATCTCGACGCCGGCCCGCCGGTGCCCGAACAGGCGGTGCGCGCCGCGCTGCGCCACGCGGCCGAGATCGCGGCGGAGCGCAGCGCGGACGTGCGGCAGACGCGCGCCGACTGGCAAGCGGCCGGCTTCGACACCGACGTGGCGAAGGGTGCGCGCTGGCCGCAATTGCAGGTCAACGGATTCTCACCGTCGATCAAGGATTCGAACAACCAGTTCAACGACTACAACCGCGCGTACGTCAACCTGAACATGTCGACGACCGTCTACGACTGGGGCAAGAACAGCAAGACGATCGAGAGCCGCAGCAAGACGGCAACCGCGGCCGAGTACAAATACATCGCCACCGCGCAGCAGAACGCGTACGACATCGCGACGAACCTCGTCGAGCTGGCGAAGAACCGCGCCGCGTTCGACATCGGCGTGAACTACGTCAAGCGAATGAGCGCGCTCGTCGACATGCTGGCGGAGATCGTGAAGGTCGACGCGGGCCGCTCTAGCGAACTGACGCAGGCGAAGGCCCGACTGCTGCAGGCGCAGACGTCGCAGGAGCAGGTCGCCAC
Organism: Caballeronia choica; assembly: GCF_001544535.1. GTDB lineage: Bacteria > Pseudomonadota > Gammaproteobacteria > Burkholderiales > Burkholderiaceae > Caballeronia > Caballeronia choica. Next base: position 35,758 of record NZ_FCON02000069.1, read on the forward strand.
GCGCGTGCACGAACTGGAACTGGCGGTGCGCAAGCTCGTCGGCAACGAGCCGACGCCATTGCCGCATGGCACGCGCTGGCAACTGCATGTGATGGGCGTCGAGGATGCCGTGGCGGCGATCGACCAGAATCCGACGGTCGCGCAGGCCGCGGCCGAGCAGGATGCGGCCAATGCCTATGCCAAGGCGGTGCGCGCCTCGGGGCTGCCGCAAGTGAACTGGGTGGTCACCAAGTCGACGGGGCGCGACACATTCGGCCAGCGCCAGCCTTGGGCGACGATGTTGCAGCTTTCATGGACGCCGTTTCAGGGCGGCAGCCAGCAGGCGTCCGAGCGGGCGGCGCGGGCGCGTGCGGACTCGAGCGGCGACAAGGAGGAGCAGTTGCGCCTCGACGCCGAGTACAACGTGCGGCAGGCGCATCACGACGCACTTGCGCTTTCGGAGCGCGCACGGCTGTACGGCGAAGTGGCAGACGAATCGGAACTCGTGCGCAAGCAGTTTTTCGAGCAGTGGTATCACTTGAACCGGCGCACGCTTCTCGACGTGCTACTTGCCGAGAGTGACTTCTACAACAATCAGGTTGCCGAAGTGACGAACCAGTTTGATTCTTATCAATCGGTGCTGAAGCTTCATCTGAGCAGCGGCACGCTGATGCAGTGGCTCGACCAGACGTCGTAATGGACCGGTTGTACAGCCGCTGACCAGGCGGCGTACCTAAATGAAAATGCCGCCGATGCGCATGCATCGGCGGCATTTTCATTTGGATGCCGTAACAACCGATGGAGCGCGACGTAGTCGCTTGATATCGGTTGCAATAAAAGGTTGCAGGCACCGCCTGAACAGTTGCTCGAATGCAACGACAAACAAAACTAAGACGAATCCACCTATCTCGCAAATGTTCTCGCGGCGCGTGTCCGATGCCCGCTGAGCCTTGTCCAGCTTGGGTCGGACGCGTGTTGAAAGCGCCTTCCTGACGCTCGACATGTCCCCCGGACTATCGCGTACCACTTCAAGTGTCCTACGCACCCCGAAATTAAGAGTTTTCGTGTTAAGCGGCATCCCGCCAATCCCTATAGTTCGCCAGCGTTCACCACTGAGCGGATTTCGCTATTGCCGGTTCGTTGTCGCTGCGTTCAGCAGCAGCTCGCTCAACGGAGCAATGAACGTCGGGCCAGATCGACTTTCGAGAAAACGCTTGGTCATCCTGAAACCGGATGGCGACCGACCGATGTGCCTCGCCGCGAAGGCGAATCTTTTTAATTTTGTTGGGGTTAGCAATAGTATGAACAAGACATACAAGTCTGTGTGGAACGAGTCGACAGGGACATGGGTCGCCGTCTCCGAGCTGCAAAAGGGGCGCAGCAAGAGCAAGCGCGCGAAGACGGCGATCGCGACAGCGATCCTCGCGCAAGTTGCTGTCGGTGGCCTGAGCTTCGCCGGCGCCTCGGCGTATGCAGCCGTGACCGAAGGGTCGGCGACCGGCACGAACGCAACGGCCATCGGTAAGGATTCGACCGCCGACGTCACCGACGGCGTCGCGATCGGCACGGGTGCCATTGCGACCCCCGACACCGGCCCCAATGCTTCGAAGACCGGCGCAGTCGCGATCGGCAGTGGCGCGGAAGGCGACGGTTCGGGCGTAGCAATCGGCAGTGGCACGTTCGCGGGTTCGGACAGCCTGGCACTCGGCGCGAACGCATCCGCGTCGCTGCAGAGCGTTGCGATCGGCTCGAACGCCCGCGCATTCAATACCTCGGCAATGGCGCTGGGTGACAGCGCTTCCGCCAGTGCTGCCCAATCGCTCGCGATTGGCGCCAACACCAACGCCACCGCCACGGGCGCGGTCGCGCTGGGCGCCAACTCGACCGCCAGCCGCGCGAACACCATTTCGGTGGGCAGCGCGTCGATCAAGCGCCAGATCACCAACGTGGCCGACGCGTCGCAGGACAACGACGCCGTCAACCTGAGCCAGTTGAAGAAGCTCGGGCTGACGACGGATTCGAGCGGTGTGGTGAACAACGCGTTCGTTGCGTACGACGCAGGCTCCGCGAAGGCCCTGGTCACGCTGGCCGGCGCCTCGGGCACGAAGATCACGAACCTGATGGCAGGCACGGTTGGCGCATCGAGCAAGGACGCGGTCAACGGCTCGCAACTGTACAACGTAGCATCGAGCGCGGCGAACGCGCTCGGCGGTGGCTCGTTGGTGAATGCGGACGGCACGGTCACAAAGCCGACCTTCAAGGTCAACGGACAGGACCAGGCCAGCCTGCAGGATGCGCTTAATGCGGCCGCTTCAAGCGGCACCGGTGGTGGCGGCAACGGCACCGACCTCAGCGCGGTCCACTACGACGACCAGAGCAAGAAGGACAAGGTAACGCTCGGCAATGCCGGCACGCAGGTCAAGGTTACGAACGTCGCCGCAGGCACGTCCGATCTCGACGCGGTCAACACGAAGCAGTTGTCGGACGCCGACACGAAGATTCGCAGCGACTTCGCCCCGCTCGCCACTGCTACGAAGTTCATCGGTTTTGGTGCGAGCACTGCACTGCAAGCGCAGGCAACGGGTGCGGATGCAGTCGCCATCGGCGGCAACGCGTTTGCGAACGGCACGCGTACGCTGGCTATCGGCGCGAACGCCGTCGTATCGGGCACGAACTCCGTCGCGATCGGTTACGGTTCGCAGGCTACCGAAGCCAATACCGTCTCCGTCGGCACGGCCATCGCGGGTCGCCGTATCGTCAACGTCGCCGAAGGTACCAAGACGACCGACGCGGTGAACCTGGGCCAGGTCCAGGACATGTTCGACGAATTGAAGACGGCGACGCGATCGGCTCCGGTCCAGTCGCGCACGCTGGTCACGCAGGCGGCGGCTCAGACGCGCGATACGCCGGTATCGTCCCTCACGCCCGACCAACTGATCGCGTCTGGCCCGACCGACAAGGTCAACCAGATCTCGGCCTTGGGTTCGGACTCGATCTCCATCGGTTTGAACACGCGTTCAGACGGTTCCGGATCGGTCGCGGTCGGCTCGAACGTGAGCTCGGTGGGCGAGAATTCGATTTCGGTCGGTAACCTCTCCGTTGCAAACGGTTCGGGTTCGCAATCGTTCGGCTATCGCGCCACGTCGCTTTCCGATCACGGTCTCGCGCTCGGCAACACGGCTACCGTGCTCGTCGATTCCCCGGATGCCCTCGCGATCGGCTCGTCGGCCAACGCAGGCGCCGACAGCGCCACGGCGATCGGCAAGAACGCACTGAGCGGCGGTGTGGGCGCGTATGTGCTCGGCAACGATTCGACCGCCTTTGCGGCATCGTCGATCGTGCTCGGCAACAATTCGGTGGTCGGCAAAAACAGTTCGACGACGGTCAAGAACTCGGTCGCCATCGGTACGAAGAATACGGTCAGCGGCTCGAGCACGTTCGTTCTCGGCAACTCGGTGTCGGCTGCGGGTTCGAACTCCGTCGTGCTCGGTGAGAAGAGCGACGGCAGCCAGAGCAACGTGATTTCGGTCGGCGCGAAGGGTTCCGAGCGCAAGATCGTCAACGTAGCGACGGGTATGGCAGACACGGATGCAGTGAACGTCAAGCAGTTGAAAGACCTGGTTGGCACTGGCGGCGGCAGCACCGACGGCGTGAACTATGACACGCCGGCACACAACAAGATCACGCTCGGTGGCACGGGCTCGACGACGCCGGTGGCGATCACGAACGTGGCAGCCGGCACGGCTCCCTCGGATGCGGTGAACGTCAAGCAGTTGGCGGACGCTGGCCTGAAGACGGATTCGAGCGGCAACGTGACGAACTCGTTCGTCGCATATGACGACGCAACGAAGGCAGCAGTCTCGCTGGGCGGCACGAACGGCACGCAGATCCACAACGTGGCAGCGGGTACGGCGGCGAAGGATGCGGTCAACCTGGGCCAATTGCAGGGTCTGGGCGCAACGGTGGATTCGAGCGGTAACGTGACGAACTCGTTCGTGGCGTATGACGACACGACGAAGGGTAAGGTCACGTTCGGCGGCAAGGGTTCGACGACGCCGGTGGTGCTGGCCAACGTAGCAGCAGGCAAGGCCGGTACGGACGCGGTGAACGTCAACCAGTTGAATGCTATCGGCGTAAAGACCGATTCGAGCGGCAACCCGACGAACGCCTTCGTCGCGTATGACAACCTGGGCACGAAGGACAAGGTCACGCTGGAAGGCACGTCGGGCACGAAGATCACGAACCTGACGGCGGGTGATGTCAGCTCGAC
>NZ_FCON02000070.1 GCF_001544535.1 Caballeronia choica
ATCTCTTTTCATGGGCGTCCTCGTAAGAGCTATCGCTCAAGCATAGAGCATGTGTCCGCAAAATTCCTGACTTATGAGTAAATGTCGAGTTCTGCAGAAACAATGGCAAACAATACACCCGCTCCACTCGTGCTGCCGCGGGGCGCCGCAGGTTCGCAGCGACCGTGCGTTGTTTCCTCGTCACACGTTATTTTCCGATACGAGCGCGGGCGTCGTCTAGCCTACCGGGACGCCTCATTGAACGGCTCTCCGACGCCTCGATGCGAGGTATTGAATAGCGAGGGGATCGCCCAGAATGCGGGCACGCGAGATCTCGACAGCCCCGCCGCTGTACCCGTCGGGCATCACCGACGCCTCCCGTCCAGGTCACTTTGCCGTCGACGCTGACTTGTCCATTTTATCAATTTTAAGGCAGATAGGATCTTGCATTTTTAAATTACCTTGGGATGCCAAGCATTGATATAAATTAAGCTCTACACCACTTCTCGAATACAGAAAGCACGGCAATAACTAGCCTTTCCATGGCCCGGTGCTGTCTCGACGGATCAATTGAATCGGCAAGACGTCATGGCACGGCGCCATGACGCCTCCCGTACGAATACGTTCGACAAGCCGCCGCGCCGCTGTGCGTGCCATGGCCTCAACTGGCTGCCGGATCGACGTCAGTCCTACCAGCGGGGAACCGGCAAGCGGCATGTCGTCAAAGCCGATGATCGACAATTGGGCTGGTACGTCGACGTTACTTCGTTTCGCGGCCTCCAGCACGCCAAGAGCGATAGTGTCGTTACCTGCGATGATGGCCGTCACAGGATTGGAGTCCCGAAGCATCGCGATCGCACTCGAATAGCCTGACTCTGTTGTGTAATCACCCCAGACCAACGATATCGACTCCGGACCGAGCCCGAGCTCTGCAAGCCCTCGTAGCGCACCCCGCACACGATCGCGGCTGGTCGAAGTATTTTGTGGCCCCATCACCAGACCGATCCGCCTGTGACCCAATTGGTATAGATGGTCGACGGCCACTACGCCGGCGTGCACATTGTCGATCTCGACCGTGTCGACCTTCACATCATCGACCGCGCGAACAACGAGCACGAGCGGCACGCCGCGTCGCTGCATCTCGGCCACGATGGGCGAATCGAGTGTCGCCGTGGCGAAGATCAAGCCATCCAGGTAGCCGTCGATCAACGGTCGGAATGCGAGAAGGTTCGACGAATCGGTCATGGGATCGATCATCAGCGTGATCTGGTATCCGTGTGCCTGCAACGCATCGTGCAGGTGCGTGAGCAGCAGGGTCATGAAGCGGTTGTGCAACGCGCCGACGACGACACCGATCAGCCTGGTCGCCGCCCTGCCCGTTTTACGACCCCGCGCGGGAAACCGATACCCCAACACCGCAGCCGCGGCCTGCACCGCGTCCCGGGTCTCGCGGCTGATCGCGGGATGACCCGCGAGCGAACGCGACACGGTGGATACCGATATCCCCAGCTGAGCGGCTATGTCCTCCAGCCGGACCTTGGGGGTAGAGACGTGATGTTCATCTTTTGCATTAATTTGCATAACTCACCCTGGCTTTGACGGTGCGAAAAATGCAGCTTTTTAAGGCCGAGCGGCAACTTCAAAGGGTAAGTGTCTAGTATTTGCACCACGTTTGCATAGCTTTTTGCGCTACATTTTGCAGGTGCGTGGCGGCGTCTGTCGCTCTCTATCGCCACGCGGCGAACTCCCTTTGACCCTTTCAATATGGAATCTCATGCCCGCTCAAATTCTCAAGCACGGCCGCAGCGCTGATGTCGCCTCCGACGACGCGGTAAAAGTCCGCCAGACCGTCGTCGGAATCCTCGACGATGTGGCGGCGCGCGGCGACGCCGCAGTCAGGGAATTGTCGAAGAAGTTCGATGACTGGTCGCCAGAAAACTTCCGCTTGTCACCCGAGGAAATTGCATCCTGCATTGCAGCGTTGTCGCCGGGACAACTGGACGACATCAAGTTCGCCCAGGCGCAGGTGCGCAATTTTGCGCAGGCGCAGCGCGCGGCGATCCACGACATCGAGATCGAAAGCCTGCCTGGCGTGGTCCTGGGCCACAAGAACATGCCGGTGGAAAGCGTCGCGTGCTATGTGCCGGGTGGCAAATTTCCGTTGGTCGCGTCGGCTCACATGGGTGTCGTCACCGCGAAAGTCGCGGGCGTTTCCCGAATCCTTGCGGCGTCGCCTCCCGTGCAAGGCCGGCCGAATCCCGCGGTGATTGCGGCGATGCATCTCGGCGGCGCGGACGAGATCTACACATTCGGCGGCGTCCAGGCCATCGGCGCCATGGCGCTGGGCACCCAGACCATCGATCCCGTCGCCATGGTCGTCGGGCCGGGCAACGTGTACGTCGCGGAAGCCAAGCGTCAACTGTTCGGGCGCATCGGCATCGACCTGATTGCAGGGCCGTCGGAGACGCTCATCATCGCCGACGACAGCGTCGACGCCGAATTGTGCGCGACCGATTTGCTGGGGCAAGCGGAACACGGCTTCAACACGCCCGCCATCCTTCTGACGACATCCTTCAGGCTGGCGAACGAAACCATCGCCGAAGTCGAGCGCATTCTGAAGATCCTTCCGACCGCGAATACCGCCGGCGTATCCTGGCGCGACTTCGGCCAGGTAATCGTTGTCGACACCGTCGACGAGATGGTTGCCGAAGCGGACCGCATAGCGTCCGAACACGTTCAGGTGATGACCCGGGACCCGGACTACTTCCTGAAGAACATGAAGAACTACGGCGCGCTGTTCCTGGGTTCACGCACTAACGTGGCGTACGGCGACAAAGTGATCGGAACCAACCACACGCTGCCGACAGGCAAGGCGGCCCGCTACACCGGCGGCCTCTGGGTCGGCAAATTCATCAAGACCTGTACTTACCAGAAGGTGCTGACCGATGAAGCCAGCGCGATGATCGGCGCCTATTGTTCGCGCCTTTGCGCGATCGAAGGGATGACCGCGCACGGCGAGCAGGCTAATATCCGGGTGCGGCGCTACGGCAACCAGGAGGTGCCCTATGGCAGCGCGGTCCCGGCCGGGAGCGTGCATGCTTCCTAAAACGCCGAGTTTCTCGCTGACCGGCAAGACCGCACTGGTGATCGGGGCGGGCCGCGGCATCGGCCTGGCCGCCGCGGCCGCACTGGCGCAGGCCGGCGCGGTCGTGACGCTGGTCGCCCGGTCAATGGACGATCTCGAAGAAGCGTCGAAGCTGATCAACGCTGAAGGTGGCAAGAGCAATTACATCGCGCTGGATGTCAAGGATTCCCGCGCTGTCAGCCATGCGATCGCCGAAGGCGGACCGTTCGACATCCTGGTGAACAGCGCCGGAATCAATCGTCCGAAGCCACTGGTGGACACGGCAGACGAAGACATCGACGCCGTGTTCGATCTCAACGTCAAGGCGGCTTTCCATCTGTGCCGTGCCGTCGCGAAGGGCATGCTGCGAGCCGGCATTCCCGGCTCGATCATCAATATCTCCTCGCAAATGGGGCATGTCGGCAGCCCTGGACGGACGGTGTATTGCGCATCCAAGCACGCGCTGGAAGGAATGACCAAAGCACTCGCCTGGGAACTGGGGCCGCATGGGATCCGGGTCAATACGCTCTGCCCGACTTTCATCGAAACCGCCTTGACCGCCGACATGTTCGAGGCGCCCGGGTTTCGCGAATGGGTGACGAGCAGGATTGCGCTCGGCCGGGTGGGACGCGTAGAAGAGGTCATGGGCGCTGTCGTGTTTCTCGCGAGCGATGCGTCGACACTGATGACCGGGAGCGCCCTGATGCTTGACGGTGGCTGGACCGCTGCCTGACTTGCCAGCAACGGCGGCGAGCGCTAGTCGGCCGCCATCAACCCTATCTCAACAGTGGCCAACATGAATCAATCGAAAATCGATATGAGCAAACCCGTCGCCGTCGTTGGCGCGGGTCTGGTAGGCGCCGGCTGGGCGATCGCCTTCGCTCGCGCCGGCCTCAGCGTGCGCGTGTATGACGCGAACGCGCGCGTCGCAAGCGAGGCCATCCCCTGGGCCGGGGAGCAACTGTCCGCGCTTTACCGCCATGGCCTCATCGCGGAGCCGCCTGAGAACGTGAAGGCCCGGCTGGTCATTGCGCATTCACTCGAGGAGGCGATCGAAGGCGCGGCCTACGTGCAGGAATCGGTCCTCGAACGCGTCGAAATCAAGCGGAAGTTGATGACGGATATCGATGCAGTCTCGGATGCGAACATCATCATCGGTAGTTCGAGTTCGGGTATCCAGGCGTCCATGTTCGCCAACGACCTGAGCATTTCTCCCCGGGTGCTGATCGCCCATCCTGTGAATCCGCCCTATCTCGTACCGGTGGTGGAGCTTGTGCCGTCCACGCAGACATCGCAAGAGACCATCCAGTTTGCCGATACGTTCATGCAAGCGATCGGCCAGAGCGTGGTCCATGTGCGCAAGGAGATCGAGGGCTTCGTCCTGAACCGCCTGCAGGCGGCGCTGCTGCGCGAAGCGTGGGCGTTGCAGCGCGATGGCATCGCCACTTGCGAAGACATCGACAAGACCGTGCGCGATGGCCTCGGCTGGCGTTGGTCATTTATGGGGCCATTCGAGACGATCGATCTGAATGCGCCGGGCGGTGTGGCCGACTATGCAAACCGGCTTGGCCCGCTCTATCACTCCATCGCCCGCTCGCGCGTTGACGACGGTCCTTGGGATACCGAACTGATCGGGCGCGTCGAGCAGGATCGTCGACAGCACCTGAGCGCCGCCGATCTCGGCCGGCGTCGTGAGTGGCGCGACGAACGGCTCATGGAATTCGCTGTTGAAAGAAGCAAGGCAGGCCCACGCTGAGCCAAGCCTGGCAACCAGTGGGGCTTGATATACTCAGCGACAATCACGGAACGACAATCGTCGCGGCAGTGGGTGGGAGACACCTAAGTGGAACTGAAGCAGTTGAGGTACCTCGGGGTCGTCGTCCGTGAAGGCAGTCTTTCACGGGCCGCGGCCTTGCTTGGCGTCAGTCAGTCGATGCTGACCCGGCATATCCAGTGCCTCGAGCAGGAACTGGGCGTACCCCTGCTCTACCGGAACGGTCACGGCGTGTTGCTGACCGACACGGGAAAGATATTCCTGAGTTCCGCCAACGAGATACTGGATCGCACCGACGTCTTGCTGGGTCAGATGCAGGCGCTCCGGTCAATCCCGGGCGGCACCGTCACGATGGGCATTCCGCCCATGTTGGGCGAGTTCCTCCTCGTCCCCCTCACAAAACGTTTCAGAGCTGAATTTCCCGAAGTCCGCCTCACTTTGCGTGAAGGCGTCAGCGGCTATCTGCTCGAGTGGCTGCTCACCGGGCAACTCGACATCGCCGTGCTCTACAACGCTGCGGCCCTGACCACCGTTAGCATCGAACCCCTGTTGTCAGACGAAATGCTGCTGATCGGGGCGCCCGACACAACGTCGCTCGCCCAGACGAACGAGCCCATCCCTTTTTCCGAAGCAGTCTTGTTGCCCTGGATCCTGCCCGCGAAGCCGCACGGGCTGCGTATGCTGGCCGAAACCGCCGCTACGACGCAATCCTTGATGCTGAACATTGCGATCGAAGTCGACGCGATGGCAGCAATCTTCGATTTGGTCGAAGCGGGACAAGGCTTCAGCATCGCGCCCTACGCCGCCATACACCGACGCATCGAGCTCGGTACGCTGCGCGCGAGACCCATCAAGGATCCCGGCCTGTCGGGTACGTTGTCCATCGCGTTCTCCCCCAAAAAAGAAGCCACGCCCGCGATGAAGGCTTTGTACCGCATCGTGCGTCAGGAGACGGAGGCGTTAGTCCGCGACGGCGTGTGGCGGGCTAACGATTAGCGGCGCATCCTCCGCCACGCTGTCCTTGCGCTTCGCGCGCCTGAACGTCTCGGCCGGCAACGACAGGACCAACACGCCGGTGCACAGAAGAACGCATCCCAGTGCATAAGTGCCGTTATTGATATTGCCTGTGAGCTGCTTCATCACGTTCGTCACCATCGACCCGGCGACACCGGAAAGGCTGCCGATAGAATTGATCATCGCGATACCCGCTGCTGCCGCCGTCCCGGAAAGCAGGCTGCCGGGATAGGTCCAGACTACTGGCGTCAGTCCGAGAATGCCCGCCGCGGCGAGGCTCAGGAAGAAGATTGCCAGCGGCAGGTTGCCGGCGAAGGCGGCGCTCAGGATCAGACCTGATCCTCCGATGAACGCCGGGATCGCTGCATGCCAACGACGCTCCCCGGTCTTGCTCGAATGCCAGGTATTGAATAGCATCGAGGTCGCCGCAGCCAGGAACGGAATGGCGGAAAGCACGCCAATGTGGAACGTGCTCTTCACACCCGCTTCCCGAATGATCGAGGGCAGCCAGAATGACAGACCATAGAAACCGGTTGCGTAGGTAAAGATGATGCCGGCGACAATCCACACCCGGTAATCGCGCAAGGCTGCGCCGAAATGGTAGGACTTCCCAATTCGCTCTGCGACGACATTGTTCTCGAGAATCAGCTTTTCCGATGGCGTGAGCCAGGATGCATGGCTGATCTTGTCGGAGAGACCAAAATACACCCAGAACGCCAACGCAATGGCGGGAGCACCTTCAATCGCGAGCATCCATTGCCAACCGTCGTAGCCCAGGAAACCTTGCGACTGCTGCATCAACCAGCCAGATAGCGGGCTGCCGAACACGAGACTGAGCGGTAATGCCAGCAGCAAGCCCGAGGTCACCTTGGTTTGCCGGGTCGAAGGAAACCAGTAGTTGATGTAGAGCAGCATGCCCGGGTAGAAGCCGGCTTCGCAGCATCCGAGCAGGAAACGCATGATGTAGAACATGGTCTCGTTGCGGATGCCGAACAGGTGCGCGAGCTGGGCCACGAACATGGTCCCGACCGAAATCACGCCCCAGCTAAGCATGATGCGGGCGATCCAGAGACGAGCTCCCATTCTATGTAGCACCAGGTTGCTCGGAATTTCGAACAGGATGTAACCCACGAAGAACATACTCGCGCCCATCGCGAACGCTGAATCGTTGATCTTCAGGTCGCCCAGCATCTGAAGTTTTGCAAAACCGATGTTCACGCGGTCCAGAAACGAAATCGTGTGGCAGAAAAACAGAATCGGCACGATGCGCCACAGCACCTTCCTGTAGAGTTGGTCTTCCGCATCGGAACCTCGTGCATCCGCCGCGCCAATATGGGTCGTCATGGGTGTCTCCTCCCTGTTCGAACAACCGAATGTGTATTGCTCATATTTACTTCAGGTGACTCGTGGGTCACGCCACCTTGAACTCGGTCGTTTTCGGGAACGCCTGATCGCGCCAGTCACCGGACTTCGGAATCGGCAGGCCGAGATTTTCCCGCAGCGTCGCGCCCTGATATTCCTTGCGAAACAGGCCGCGCCGCTGCAACTCCGGCACAACCATGCGCACGAAGTCGTCGTATGAGCCAGGTACGTGCGTCGGAGCGATGACGAAACCATCCACGCCGCCTTCCACGAACCATTGCTCCATTTGATCCGCGACAGTCTTGGGCGACCCGCAGAACACCGGAAACTCCTGAATGCGCGCGCGATTCGAAAAATCGACGAAGTCGCGAACCGACGGGTTCTTCTTGCCGCTCAACGTCACCACGCGATCGCGAAATCCGGTCCAGCCGGAAATCGCAGCCATTTCGGCATCGCTGAACGGATCGTCGTAGCCGCGCTTGGCGAAATCGGTATTGAGCACTTCGCAGAGCAATGCCAGAGAATCGATCGGCTTCGCCAGGCTGTCGATATATTCGCGTTGCTTCTGCGCGATCTCATCGGTTTCCGCCACGATCGTGTAGCAGGCGGTGGAGATCTTGACCTCGTCCGGATTTCGACCGGCCTCGGCCAACGCCTGCTTCATCTCGGCATATTGCTTCTTAGCCATGGAGAGGTTCGGATAGACGACGAAGATCAGGTCTGCCCAGCGTGAAGCGAATGTGCGGCCACGTCCACTCTGCCCAGCCTGGATCAGCACCGGATGGCCCTGCTGCGAACGTGGCACGGTGAACGGCCCGCGCGATTTGAAGAACTTGCCGACATGATCCAGGCGATGAACCTTCGACGCGTCCGCGAAGCGGCCCGTCTGCTTGTCCATGATCAGCGCACCCTCCTCCCAGGTGTCCCAGTGACCCATGACCGTTTCGAGAAACTCGTCCGCGCGGTCGTATCGCAGGTCGTGTTCGAGATGCTCGCTCGCGCCGAAGTTGGCGGCTTCCGAATCGTTGAGCGACGTGACGACATTCCATGCGGCACGGCCCTTCGTCATCAGGTCGAGCGTGGCAAAATTTCGCGCGATGTGAAAGGGCTCATAGTAAGTGGTCGAGTACGTCGCCCCGAGACCGAGGTTCGACGTCACCATGCCCATCGCCGTCATGATCGGCGTCAGGTCCAGCTTGATCGCTCGCACGCCATGCTCGACAGTCTCCGCATGGTCGTTGCCGTAGATGTCCGGCATGGCCAGGCGATCGTCGAAGAAGGCCAGGTGGAACTTGCCTTCCTCCAGCGTGCGCGCGATGCGCTGATAATATTCCGGCGTCGTAAAGTCCGGCGCGTTAGCTTCGTGGCGCCATGAACCCGGATACACTGAACAATTCTGTGCCTGCAAGAAGCCGATCAGCGTCATCTGTTTGTTTCGATTGTCTGCCATGGTGATCTCCTGGAAATACGGTTATGTCTCGTGCGCAACGCAACACGTGTGCACTACGAGCGGGAATCGAACATTGCGGCCCACATCACGTTTGTTGAGTGTGATCCGCGCTGGGCGACCAAAGGCGGATGGTCAGCGGTCAAATGCCGACCGACACAGGCTGATGCGCAACATCGCGCTGCGCACCTACAGGCACGCGTGTCATGGTGAAGCTGACGAGTGCACCCGCTACGGCCAGCACGCCAGCGATGTAGAAAGCATTGTCAAAGCTGTGGGTAATCGCGACGACGTAACCCGTCGCAATGGGCGCGAGCATCGCGAACGACGCACCGCCTGTAATCAGCAGGCCCGTCGCGCGCCCCACTTCCGCCGACGACGGCAACAGGTCGCCGATCAACGCGATATTCATTGCGATGGCCGCCTGGGCACCCGTGAGAGACAGCGTAAAGACTGCGACCATGACCCAGACGTTATCGACAAAGGGCGTGACGAGCACGAACCCTGTCAGCAACATGCAGGCTGCAACCATCGTCCGGCGTCCGCCCTTCCGGCACGACTCGGTGGTCAGCAGACGGTCGCTCAGAACACCGATCAGCAATGCCAGAATCACGGACAGCGCATACGGCAACGCCGTCAGATAACCGCTGTTCACCAGGTTCAAGTGCCGCTCGGTCTGGAGATAACTGGGCAGCCAGGTCAGGAAGAGAAACTGCGCATAGGAGCCGAATCCTTGTGTAACCAACAGGCCCCAGACACTGGGCGACTTGAGCAGGTCGGAGATCGACAGAGGCGAGCGGGATGCATCTTCGACAAGGCCGCCGTTGCGCTCGCGCAGAATCAATGCCCGCTCTTCATCGCCGATGAAGGTAGCGAGTTCAGGCTTCCTGAACCACTTCAGCCAGCAGAAAAGCCAGATCGAACCCGTCGCGCCCACCAGTACGAAGCCGGTACGCCAGCCGAACTGCTGCACCGCCCAAGCCACGACGATCGCGCCCACGGCGGGTCCGGCATACGATCCGCTATTGAGTATGGCGGCCGCCATGCCGCGCTCTTTCGCCGGCATCCATTCACGAATGACCTTGGCGCCCGAAGGATACGAGGACGCCTCTCCTGCGCCCATGACGAGTCGTGTCACGAGGATCGTCCCGAAGCTCCAGGCGAAACCTGTCGCAACCGTTGCCAGGGAAAATATCGCCATGCCGGCCGCGTTGACGTAGCGCGTCCCCCAGCGGTCGAGTGCGAGTCCCCATATCACGAGGCTTGCAAAGTAGGTCCAGATAAAGGACGACAACAAGAATCCAAGCTGGATCGGGCTGATACCAAATTCACGCGCAATCGGCTGCGCAGCCACCGAAAGCGCCACCCGGTCGATGTAGTTGATGCTGGTCAGCGAGAACAGGAAAACGTGGATGAAGATGCGGCGATTTTTCATTGTCTCCTCTTGTTGCCTACGCGCCTTTGGCGGCGCTTGCGAGTCATTTCATGACCGGTCTGGCTGCTACTGCGCTGCAAGGCGATCCGAACCTGCATAGGGGCCCAGAACCTTCAGCGTGTAGACGTCGTTCGCCGTTCCGCCAAGCAGCGCGCGTCGTTGCGCGGCCGGATATTCGGAACTCAATAGCTTGAACGCGTTCCACAGGGCGACGTAGTTGCAGCTCCCTTTGTCTACCGGGAAATTGCTCTCGAACATGCTGCGCTCCGCGCCGAACAGGCTGATACACGTGCGCACGTAGGGCGACCAGCGTTCAACCATTTCGATGCTGCTTGCCGGCTTTTCAGCAGCGGCGAACGACATGCCGGTTCGCGGCATCGCCAGGCCGCCGATCTTGACCACAACGTTGCGATTGGCGGCCACCCGCGCGAGCGACGCAGCCCACACTTCACGCACGTCCGCCTGCATCCCTGCAAACGGACCGATGCCGAGCAGCCCGCCGCAATGGTTCAGCACAATGGTCAGGCCCGGATGACGCCGCGCGAGCGCAGCGGCTTCATCGAGTTGGGTGTGGTACACCCACAGGTCGAGGGTGAGGCCCATGTCCTCGAGCACCGAGCAATACCTGTCGAGTTCCGGTGAACTGATCGTCTGTTCCGTTGGACCGTCGGCGGGCGCGGCGAACGCCGGATGCGCGTGCCAGGCAGCTCGCACGCGGACGCCGCGCATCCGCCCCTGTGCAGCATCGAGATGCGCCTCGAGTACTGCCTCGACGTTCGCCGCGAGCGGATCGCCGTAAGCAACAAAGCCTTTCACGAGACCGGTATTGCCGCTCATTTCGGCCGCTTCGCGAGCCTGCTCCGCAGCGAAGCGCGTCTCGCCCACGCTTGCGAATCCGGCCGGGAGGTCGGTATCGAAATGCGTCTTGCATTCCACGAACACCGTAGCTACCACGTGATGCCCGCCACGTGCATCGGCGACCAGTTGGGGCGCACGATAGTACGCGCCTGCTACATCCCACAGATGATGATGCGGATCGATGATGCGCAACTCGGGTTCGACGACGGCCTCATTCACCTGGGCCAGCCACTCGGGTCGTATCTGCGGGAAGTTGCGGCTTTCGTATTGAGAATCGAACATCGGGCGACACTCCAGCTTATGCGGAAAACGGACCGAAGCTGCCGAACTGTCCGTTCAGGTACAAGAGTGGCGGCACTGGCTCGGCCGCGATCTCGAGATGTTCGACCGCACCAATCAAGATGGCGTGCGTGCCGTACTCGACCATATCGTGCATGCGGCAGGCAATGGACACGACGCAATCTTCCAGCACGGGAAGGCCGGATGCGCCCACACGCCATGTGCCATTCGCAAACCGCGCTTCGCCATCGGGCTTTCTCGCGAACGCACCGGCCAGATCCACTTGCGCATGGGTAAGCAAACTGACGCAAAAGCGGCCGCTTGCGATGAGCGCAGCGAACGCGGAGGCATTGCGATTGACGGAGACCAGCAGCGCGGGAGGGTCCATCGTCAGCGATGAAACCGCGGTAACGGTCAGGCCGTGGCGCTCGCCTTCATACGTGGTAGATACGAGCGCCACGCCTCCGGCAAGATGGCGCATGGCCTGCTTGAATGATGCGGGGAGATCCGCCGATGGTTTTGCATCTTGTGCCGGCGCGGGCGACACGATTGATGCCGGTACCGGTGCCGATGTCCGTGCTGCCGGTACGCCAGCAGACCGCGATTGGAGGGGTGCTTGGCTCATTTGGAGTTTTCCGGTTTGACAGGGACATCGATATCGATATTGATATCGAGCAATGGGGCATGTTGCTGCGATCCATACACATCGGTGTCACCGATGTCACCCGACGATATGAGGCGGGGCAACGTCGCCTTGAATGCTCTCGCGGCGCGATACGGCGTAAATTGCACCTGGTCGGCACGCACACCATAGAGACGCGCGAACAGTTCGGCATTCAACACGGCAGTGGCTGCAACCTGATCAAAGATCCGGTCGGTCGCGAACACAATATCGAGCGTGAGCATGAATGGTCCCGCGTTCTTGCTACGGCAGACGCTGGCAAACTCCTTAATGGTGGGCATGATGGACTCCGATCTCTTCGTACTGGATGGGGAACAGCGACAGCGCATGGTCGGGTTCCAGCAAATGACAAATGGAGAACCGGTACACCTGTCCCAGGTCCAGGTCGGACGGCGAGAACGGGATTGCCATGTTGCCCTCCTTGCAAAGCCGTCCGGGAAACTCGGAATGCAGCACCGTGGTGCGGGCGATGGCAAGCACTGCCTTGGCGGTCTCGCGTTCGGCCGCCACCACCTCCACCACAATCGCCGTTTCGTGCGGGTGGCGCTGATCGCGGGCTAACGGTTCTCGCTCGCCCATCACGCCGTTTTGTCCGTACACGCGGAAATTCAGCTCATAGCTATCCGCAGGGGCGCCGAAGGCGCTCGCCTTTTCGTCGATGATCTCCCGGGAGCGCGTCAGGTATCGATCCAGTTGCGCCTGCAACACGGGGTCGCGCGTCGCGCACAGCGTGATGACGCGATACCCCCGCGCCTCCACGCCTTCGAGCTTGATCGTATAGGGCGCGGGACGCCATTGCATGCCGCTGATGCGCACCGCCCGATCGCTGACGGCATCGAAACTGCATTCCGATGTATCCAGCATGCCGCCCGGCTCATGGTGATGAATCGGACTGCTGTTCTCGTGCAACGCGAAGTAGGCCACGGAATTGGGCGTGCATCGCTGATCCGGATGCATCGGTTCGAGTTCGACAGAGTCCTCGCGTATCGTCGCCAACAGACACCCTTCGCGTTTCGGCAGTGCCGGCTCGGAGCCGCATTCCAGCATCTTTCCCGCGTACCAGCCGAGCGCCGGCGAGAAGCCTGCGCGGATGGCCATCGCGGCCCAGGGCGCCGGATCGGTACTGCGGCCCGACAGGATGACCTGCGCACCGGCATCGAGGGCGGCGATGTACGGCTCCGGCCCCATCGCACCGACGACGCGAACGGCCGACTCGATCAGTTCGGGTGTCATCGCAGGCAGACCGTACATCGGCCGCACCTTGCCGGCGTTGACGTACTCGATGAGGGTGTCTTTCGACAACTCCGAATGGATGATGGCGAGCTTGAACGAGAGGTTTTCTTCACTGGCAATTTCACGGGTCAGGTCAACCATCATCTGCAGATGGGGGTCGCCACCCGCACCGCCGCATGTGCTGATCACGACGGGAATACCGCGGGGGATGGCGGCCGCGAGCATGAGCTTGAAGTCGCGCTTGGTTGCCATGCGCGAGCAGAACGACTCACCCGACGCGAGATAATAGGGCCCGGGATCCGAGCTTCCGCCGTCCGCGCCGATCAGATGCGGGTTGCGGGCAAGACCGGCTTCAAAGGCAGCTTGCGGAAAGCCATAGCCGAGTATGGGGGTCGTGCTGAGTAGTCTGAGTTCTTCCATTGCGTGCTTGTCTCCGGGTTTTCTTCGTCACGGATACAAGCGTAAAGACTTGTCATGGTCGGCGCTCGCATACCTGTTATGCACGCGGCTTTCGTGATGATCGAACGGGCCAACCTCGCCAATCTGATGTACCCCTCACTGCAAGAATCACTTCACCCTCCCCAGATCCAGGGCCGATTACGGCGATCTCGCGCCTGCCATTGGGTGATTTCCTCCGCCTGCCTTAACGTCCGGGAAATCTCGTCCAGTCCTTCAAGCATTGCTTCGCGCCGATTCGGCTCGATTTCAAAGATCAGTGCTACCGTTCCTGATCGCACGGTCTGCACCGTCAGGTCGACGGTCACGACGTGGCCCGATTCCGACAGACCGGCAAGTAACGGATGTCGACATCAACAAGCCGGATCGGCAACAGGCCGTTCTGGAAGCAGTTGTTGTAGAAGATATCGCCGAAGCTCTCTGCGATCACGCAGCGCAGACCCGACGCGAGCAGCGCCCACACCGCGCCCTCGCGCGATGACCCGCAGCCGAAGTTCTCCGCTGCGAGCAGGATCGGAGCATTGCGGAAAGCGGGCTGGTTCAGCACAACACGATGAATCCTCTCTGCCATCCTGCCGATAGCGCAATGCCTCGAACGCAAAGCGCCCCAGTTTGGAGCGCGCCTGTTGTGTCAGGCAATCGATTCTTACTATGGTATCTGTATCGATATTGGACTTCATCAGCGGCGCCGCGACGCCGGTGATGATCGTGACTTTATCCATGGTTGAGCGTCCTTGCATCCGTGATGACGCCGCTGATCGCGGCAGCCGCGGCGCTTTGCGGACTCGCCAGATGCGTGCGTGCGCCCGGTCCCTGGCGGCCGATGAAGTTTCGCTTCATCGTCGACACTGAACGCGCCCCCGCGGTCACGACTTCGCCGTTTGCCGCGACGCACATACTGCACCCGGGTTCACGCCACTCGAAGCCCGCAGCCCGAAAGACCCGATCGAGTCCCTCCGCCTCGGCATCGCGCTTGACCGCCCTCGGAGCCCGGTACGACCCACGCGTGGACGCCCGCCGCGACCTTCTGCCCGCGGACCACCGCGGCAGCGCTTCTGAGATCGGACAAGCGCGAGTTGGTGCACGAGCCGATGAACACCCAGTCCACCGGTGTTCCCGCCAGTCGCTGTCCCGGTTGCAGGCCCATGTAGTCGAGCGCGTCGCGCCACGCGCGGCGTTGCTTCTCGTCGCGCGCGAACGCAAGATCGGGAATGACTTCATCGACAGGAATCACATGCTCGGGACTCGTTCCCCACGTGATCATCGGCTTGATTGACGCGGCATCGATCTGCACTTCGAGGTCGAAACGCGCGTCAGCGTCGGATCGCAAGGTGCGCCAGTGATCGACTGCAAGATCGAACTGGGCGCCGCGGGGAACCCTGTCACGGCCGTCGAGATACGCGTACACGGTGTCATCGGGCGCGATCATGCCGACCTTCGAGCCTAGTTCAATGGATAGGTTGCACAGCGTGAGACGCGCTTCTACGTCGAGTCCGCGCACGGTTGAACCGGCAAATTCCGCTGCGTATCCGGTACCCGCTTTCGCACCGAGTTGGCCAATCAGGAACAACACGAGATCCTTGGCGCTCACGCCCGCTTGCAGGGCCCCATCGAAAGTGACGCGCAGCGTCTTCGGCCTCTGTCGCCAGAGCGTTTGCGTTGCCAGCGCATGGACCAGCTCCGATGCGCCGACGCAGAACGCGAGCGCGCCAAGACCGCCATTCGTGCAGGTATGACTGTCGCCACACACCAGCGTGCTGCCCGGCAACACGATGCCGAGTTCCGGTCCCATCACATGAACGATACCGTGGCCGATCTCGCCGGTGTCGAAGAAACGAATGCCCTGGGTGCCTGAACGCGCCTTCAGGCTGGCCCACAGTTTCGCACCGCCCGGATAGGTTGCGCCAGTCCGCCCGGGTGCGCTGGATACCGCATGATCGGGCGTAGCGAGCGAAAGCTCAGGATGGCGAACGGACAATCCACGCTCCTCCAATGCGGTCAATGCGTTATTCCACGACAAGTCATGCAACAGCAACCGGTTTACATGCAGCAGCGTCGATCCACTTTCCAACGCGGTGATCGCGTGGGCGTCCCCGACCTTGTCGAACAGTGTCTTTGGGCTATCACGGTGGGCCTGATTCGCGAAATTGTTCATCCGTCATCCCTCGATTGGCGCGGGCAGACTGGCCAGCACCGCCATTCTGCTATCGACTGGCGGCGTCGGCGATCACGGGTAATCCCTGCGTCGAACTTGCTTGCGGTGCGCGACCAGGTCCCATAAACTCAGAAATAGACAGTGTGTCTGTTTTTTAAAGCGATACGCTTGACGGCAACGAAGCGGACCGGTCGAATCAAAGCCGTGGGCGGTCAGGCAGCAAAAACGTCAGGGCCAGACCAATTACATGGAGAAGACATGAGCCTAAGGTACAAGCTGCTGATGCTGACGTGGCTGCTGCAGTTCGTGAATTACCTCGACCGGGTCAGCATCTCGGTGGCCGCGCCCTCGATGATGAAAGCCCTCCACCTCGACGCCGCGCAACTCGGCGTGATCTTCGCGGCTTTCGCGCTGGGTTATGCGCTGATGCAGCTCCCCGGGGGCATGCTGTCCGATCGCTTCGGCACGAAGGCTTTGCTGGTGGTGGCGCCCCTGCTCTTCTCGTTGTTCACGGGCTTGACTGGTCTCGTTTCATCGGTGGCGGCAATGGTCATGGTGCGCTTTTGCTTCGGGTTGTCGGAGGGATCTTGCAATGCGGCGGTCTATAAGCTGGTAGCCGATAACTTCAGTTCAAAAGACGCCGCCCGCGCCCACAGTGTCTGGCTGAGCGCGCTGGCGATCGGCCCGGCGGTGGTCGCGCCGGTCGTGGTCTGGCTGCTGGTTCGCGGTCCATGGCAACACGTGTTCTTTTTCTTCGCGATCCCGGGCGTGGTCGTGTCGCTGCTTATCTTCCTGTTGATTCCGCCTCAGGTCGCGGGTGCCAAATCATCGGCGGTCGATCGCGCGGAACGCCGCGCGCACTGGAAGACGTTTATTCGTCTGAAGAGTACGTGGCTGCTGTTCTTCGGCTACATGACGTTCAGCATCGGCTATTGGGGATTTCTCGGCTGGGTGCCGAGTTATCTGTCGGTGCAACGGCATATCGATCTGAAGGCGCTCGGCTTCGCAGCATCGATTCCCTATCTCTTCGGCTTTCTCGGATTGATCGTGTTCGGTACGCTGGGCAGCGGTGCGCTGCATCGCAAGCGGCCGGTCATGCTCGCGGCAGGTTATACCGGCACCGCCATCGCGCTCTACTTCACCTTCACCGCCGATGACCCGGCCCTGTGCATTGCAGGCCTGTCGGCGGCCGCCTTCCTGCTGTACGGAAGTCTCTCGCCGTATGCGGCGCTGGTCGCGCATCTCGCGCCCGAAGGCGCGCGCGGGGGCTATGCCGGATTCATCAACACGGGCGGCCAGATCGGCGGACTCACCGCGCCGCTGGTCGTTGGCGGCATCGTCAAGGCAAGCGGTTCATATAACGGCGGCTTCGTCTTCATGATCAGCGCGCTGCTGATTGGGGCAGTCTGCTTCGTGTTCCTCCAGTCCCAGGTATCGCGCAGACAGGCGCCGCTCGTCAATGCACGGGCCTAGCGCAGGACATCGCTGGGTGCGAACGGCGGCTCGAACGGAGCCGCATCGCCGCCCAGTGCTGTGGTCAGGTCTGCGCCTGCCTTCATGACGAACGGCAAGTGGAGCTTGAACTCCTTCTTGTCGAAACGATAACGAGGAATTCCCAGCGATATGGCGCACACCAGTTTCTGCCCGGCGCCGAATACCGGCACGGCGATTGCCGCGCTCTCCGCATCGCGTTCGCCGAGCGACACGGCATAGCCAGCCTCGCGGACCTTCTTGAACGTTGCACCGCGGTCACCCGCGAACGCCAGCAGGATCTTGCCGGCGGCGCCCTTTTCCAGCGTCAGGCGTTCGCCCTCCCGCACATGCATGCGCACCGACCTCTGCCATTCGAGCCGGTAAAGACAAAGCCGCACATCGTCTTCCCTGATGTAGACGGCAGCCGTTTCACCCGTTTGCTTGACGAGTTCGCGCAGTACCGGCAATGCATAGTCCTGCAACCGGAACGAGCTCTGATAAATCATGCCGAGATGAAACAAAGTCGGCCCGAGCATGTAGCGGCCATCAGCCAGACGCTTGAGATAGCCGAAGTTTTCCAGCGACTCGCAAAGCCGCAGGATCGTGCTGTGATAGAGACCGGTTGCAGCGGTGATTTCAGCGAGGGTCATGCCGTCGACGCTGTCCTCGAACGCTTTCAGGATACTGAGTGCCCGGTTCACTGCCGCGACGCCCGTGTCCGTTGGATTTGCCATGTTGGTCTTGCCAGGTTTCGATCAGGGGAAAGTGATGCGGGGCCGGCGCTTCTGCCCCGCGCGCGGCCTCAAATTAAAGCAATTCGTATCCCGGCGCAAGTTCGCACCTTTCTCGCGCCGGAGCTCCTTCGCTAATACAATAGACATCATGTCTATTTCTGTGTAACCTGAGGTTGACGTCTCAACAGACAATGGTCGGGAATCTCATGTCGAAGCTGCACAAGAAAGGATTCGCGCACGGTGAAAATGGTCCTCTGCGGGGCTTGAAGGTCGTCGATCTGTCGCGTCTCGTGGCGGGCAACATGCTCACGTTGCAGCTGGCCGATTTCGGCGCAGAGGTGATCAAGGTCGAACCCATCGCGGGAGACACGCTGCGCGCGTTCAAGACCGACGGCTATGAGGTTTTCTGGAAGACCTACGCGCGCAATAAGAAAAGTGTGTGCGTGGATTTCCGGCGCAAGGAAGCGATCGCGCTGATCGCGCGTCTGATCGACCAGGCCGATGTGCTGGTGGAAAGCTTCCGTCCCGGCACGCTCGAAGAGATGGGACTGGCGCCTGCGCAACTGCATGAACGCAATCCGCGCCTCGTGATCGCGAGGATCTCAGGATGGGGCCAGACGGGCCTGTATCGCAACAAACCGGGCTTCGGGACGCTGGTGGAGGGTTACACCGGCTTCGCCGCCATGAACGGCTTTGCCGATCGCGAGCCGGTTCTGCCGCCCATGTTTCTTGGCGACATGACCACGGGCATCTACGGCGCGAACGCGGTGATGATGGCGCTCTGGCACACGCGCGTGAACGAAGGCCGTGGCCAGGTGCTCGACATCTCGCTGTTCGAACCGACGCTGTCCATCCTCGGGCCGCAGGTCGCCAACTACAAGCTGAACGGCCGCATCAAGCCGCGCAGCGGCAGCCGTTCGGGGACGACCGCCCCGCGCAACACGTACCAGACGTCCGATGGCAAATGGCTCTGCGTGTCGACATCGACGCAATCCATGGCCGAGCGGCTCTTCGCCACGATTGGCCGGCCGGAACTGAATTCGGATGTCCGGTACGCGACGAATACCGCGCGCCTCGCGAACGTGGATGAAATCGACGACATGGTGGCGGGCTTTATCGGCGCACGTACGTTAAGCGAGAATCTCGCACTCTTCGACGCCGCCGATGTCACCGTCGGACCTGTCTTCGATGCTTCCGATCTGCTCGCCGACCGCTACGTCTGCGAGCGTGAAAGCATCGTGGAAGTGGACGATCACGAACTCGGCGAAATGCCCATGCACAACGTCGTCCCGAGACTGTCCGGCACGCCTGGCGGCTTCCGTTATCCCGCACCGCTCAAGGGCGAGCACAGCGACGAAATCATATCCCCATTGCTCGGCGTCGCCGCGTACCGGCAACTGGTCGACGCGGGCGTGATCGTGGAAAGCAGTCGCGAGCAAGCGGGGACTGTCCCGACAAACAGCACGACTGAACTTGAACACAGGAGACTCTGAAATGAATGCTGTCGGTACGGCGATCGATTCACCCGCAGCCTGGAAAGGCCCCGATCTCGACTGGACGAAAGAAGGGCTGCATCTGCTCGATGCCGTCGAACTGGCCGAGATCGACCACGCATTGAATCTCCTGAAATCGTTGGGCAATGTCGACTTTCCGGATATCACGCCGGAGACATTCCCGCTCGATCAAGTGGGCCGCCTGATGCGCGATCTGCCCGCGTTCCTGAGCCAGGGTCGCGGCTTCCTGATGCTGCGCGGTTTGCCCCGCGAGAAGTATTCTGACGACGACATGGCGCAGATCTACGTCGGCTTGGGCTCCTATATCAGCCGCCCGGTCACGCAGTCATATCTTGGCGACCTGCTCGGGCATGTCATGGACGTCAGCGACCTCGAACCCAAATCACGGGGTTATCGCAAGGGCGGCGGGCAGTTGATGCATACGGACTCATGCGACATCATCGGCCTGATGTGCCTGCGTACCGCGTTGTCGGGCGGCGAGAGCCGCATCTCGAGCGCCCTCGCGGTTCATAACCACTTGCTGGAACATCGTCCGGACCTGCTCGACGTGCTGCGCGAAGGCTTGTTCCTCAAGCGTACCGATGAAGACGGCCGCCGCGCAACGCGCACTTTCAGCGAGTTCAAGGTGCCTTTCTTCACCGGCGAAGGTGTCAGGACGATCTGCTATCTGCCGACAGGCTACGCGCGTCTTGCGGAGAAAAGCGGCCAGCGTCCCTACTCGGAACTCGAATCTGGGGCGCTGTATCAGGTGCGCAAGATCGCAGCATCTCCCGAGTTCTACCTTGACATGGGTTTCCGCGACGGCGACATCCAGTTCCTCAATAACCGCGTGCTGGTGCATGGGCGCACGGACTATCAGGACGCGAAAGCGCTCGAGGACCGGCGGCATCTGATGCGCCTGTGGCTGACGGCGTCGTCATGGCCCGCAATGCCCGACTCGCAGGTGTTTCACAAGGCCGAGGATCTGCGGCTCTGGTCACAATATCGCAAGCCGTTTGGTGAAATGCCGTCGCACCATAACCGCCTGCTGCTCGAAGGCAATGCGGGACGCATGGTCGACTGAAGTGGCCGGCTCGCACGTGCCATTCCCTGAACAACCGGATCGCCAGCGTGACCATTCCCCCGATGAGAAGCAAGCTCTTTGTGCCGGGTTCGCGTCCGGCGTTATTCGAAAAATCCTTCGCAAGCAATGCCGACGCGATCTCGATCGACCTCGAGGACGCCGTCCCCGAGGCTTCGAAAGCAAGCGCCCGCCTGGATGTCGTCCGATTTCTCGGCAGGAACGTTCGCACCGGTGCAAAATCGATCGTCGTCCGGGTCAATCAGTTGCGCTCGCCCTACTTCGAAGCCGATCTGGAGGCGCTCGTCGGGCTGGATTTCGACATTGTCAATTTGCCGAAAGCCGAGTCGGCTGCGGATATATCGGCGCTTGCCGGACTGATCGACGCGCTGGAAAAGCGGCGCGATCATCGTCGGCCGCTGCGCATCCTGGCGAATATCGAATCGCCGCGCGGACTGCGCTTCGCGGCCGACATCGCGCTGGCGAGCCCACGCGTCATGGGCTTGCAGATTGGCTATGGCGATCTCTTCGAGCCACTCGGCATCGGGCGCAGGCATGCGGTTGCTTTGGAACACGTGCAGCTCGCCGTCAGGTTTGCCGCAGCGGAAGCAGGCGTCGCGGCCTATGACGGCGCGTTTCCGGATATCGGCGACGAAAAGGGTTTCCTGGAAGAAGCCCGGCGCGCGAAAGCGCTCGGCTTTCAAGGCAAGAGTTGCATTCATCCTGTTCAGATCGCGGCCGCAAATGAGGCCTTCCAGCCAAGTGGAAGCGAGGTCGCGTTCTCGCGCAAGGTGCTGAAAGCGTGGCGCGAAGCCGCCGTCATGGGACGGGGCGCGATCGTCGTGGATGGCATCATGATTGACGCGCCCTATGCAGCCAACGCCGAAGCAGTGCTGTTGCAGGCGCAGCGCTTTGCGGCGGTCAAGGACGTCGAAGCTTGACGCCCGCCCTTTATTGTAAAAACGTCGGTGTCACTCTGCATGTGCCCGATCAAACTCCCATACCGCCGGAAAGCCCATCAGTTCGCACATGTCCTTGAACGGCATCTGCTCGCTTTCAAGAGCCGCGGTGCCTTTCATCGCCTTGATTTCGCCGTATGCTTTTTCGAGTGCACGCGCCACGCTCAAGAACCCAGCCGACGGATAGATCGCCAGCGCAAAGCCGAGCCGCTGCAGTTCGGCGGGCGGCAACTGCGGCGTGCGCCCGCCTTCGACCACATTGACCAGCAACGGCACATCGAACGACTTGCCGATCTTTTCCAGTTCTTCCACGCTTTCCGGCGATTCGATGAACACCACATCCGCGCCCGCTTTCGCATACGCCTCGCCGCGACGCAACGCTTCATCGAGACCGAGCGATGTGCGTGCATCGGTTCGCGCGATGATCTGAAAGTCGGCGTCCTCGCGAGCCTCGGTGGCGACCTTGATCTTCTTCACCATGTCTTCCATCGCGATGACCCGTCGGCCCGGCGTGTGGCCGCACTTCTTCGGAAACTCCTGATCCTCGATCTGGATGCCCGCCGCGCCCGCGCGTTCGTAGCCACGCACCGTGTGCGCGACATTGAGCAGACCGCCGTACCCGGTATCGGCGTCGCAGACAAGCGGCGTCTTCGCCGCGCCGCAAAACGCGGCGACGCGATTGACCATGTCAGTGTAGGTCGCGAGTCCCGCATCCGGCTCGCCAAGGTAAGACGCTACCGTGCCGAAGCCGGTCATGTACAGGCAATCGAAGCCCATGGTATCCGCGACCCGCACGGAAATCATGTCGAAGATGCCGGGCGCCACGACAATCTCGCGCGACGCGAACTTGTTCTTAAGGGCTTTTCTGCGGGAATTGGCAGTCATGTGCTTGACCTCGTTGAATGAATGGAGTCAGTTGCCGGGAAGTTCGGCAGCAGGTTGACGAAGCGATTCGTCATCGGAGACGTTTGCGATTTCTTCCAGCGAACGCCGGTTCGTTTCGACGCCGAAGATCACAAGCACCGCGACCATCAAAACGAGCGCGCCGCTGATCATCGACAGGACGTCCTTGATGCCGCCCGACACGTACATCAGCACCACCAGTTGCGGCGCGACGATGCCCGACAGCCGTCCCGCCGACCCCGCGATGCCGTTCGCACGCATGCGGTTTTCGGTGGCGAACAGCTCGGGGATATATGTTGCGATGCCGAGCGCGACCATGAGGTAGGTCAGCGTAAATAGCGTGAAGCCGAGCAGCGTGGCCATCCCGACGCTCGTAGAGTTGCCGTAGAGCCAACCGACAATCGCCGCAAGCACCGCAATGCCGATCAGCCCGTTCTTGCGGCCGATGCGATCGGCGATTAACACGCCGATCAGCGCGCCAGCCGGACCGCCGAGCGACATCAGCGTGGAATAGCCGAGCGATGACGCCACGCCGTGCCCCTGCTTCATGAGGAACGTCGGCACCCATACGATGAACCCATAGATCACGACATTGATGGCTATTTGGATCGTTACCGCGAGCACGGTGCGGCGCAGCAGCGGCGGCCTGAACAGGCTGCCGAGCGTGGTCGTGCGGAGCGGCGCGCGCACGGGTTCGACGATCGGCGGCAGTTCGCGCCCTTCTGCGGTCTCGGCCTCGATGCTCTTCAGGATCGCGTCGGCTTCATCCAGTCGTCCTTTCGATTCGAGCCAGCGCGGCGACTCGGGCATCTTCTTGCGCAGCAGCCAGACCACCATCGCGCCAACGCCGACAAGCGCGAACATCGAACGCCAGCCGACTGCCGGAATGACCAGGTAGCCGAGGAAGGTGGAAAAGAACAGCGCGGAGTTGGTGATCAGTGACAGATACGCCGACCATCGGCCGCGCACGGCAGGCGGAATGAATTCGCCGATGGACCCGTAGCCCACTACGATTTCCGCGCCCAGCCCAAGTCCCATGAAGAAGCGGCACACGATCAGCCAGGTCATATTGGGGGCAAACGCGCCCGCAAGCGATGCGAGCCCGAAGATCGCCAGATTGAACTGGTAGGTAAACTTGCGGCCTTTTGCATCGCCGAGAATACCGGCGGTGAACGCGCCGATCAACATGCCGATGAACGTGGAAGACAGGAACGCGGCGTTCAGTTGCATGCTCGACCAGCCGCTGCGAGTGAGCGCACCAAGCACGCCACCAGCAAGGTAGATATCGAACGAATCGAGAAACATGCCGCCGCCGATCAGCCACAGGATTCGCCGGTGGAACCGCGATGTAGGCAATCGGTCGAGTCGTGCGCCTGCGTGCACCGTGCTGCTCACCATGGTTTCGGCTCCGATCAATATTCGTTCAGCGTTGGACGCAGGGTTCGACATAGACCCACGGCCGTTTGAGCACGTCATCGTGCTGAAACGCCAGGATGTGTGCGTTGAGTTTCGTCGTCTGGTCGATTTCGTCGATACCTTCCAGCAAGGCTTCACGGCGGTCGTCGGGGAAATCGAATGCAATTTGATCGATGCCGGGCGCCGCGATCGTGCGCGCCTGGAGGTCGACGCGAAGCCGTTCCCCAAGCGCGGCGCGCCCTGCCAACGATTCGATCTGCGCCGCGTCCAGGCGAATCGGCAATAGCCCGTTCTGCAGGCAGTTGGCGTAGAAGATATCGCCGAAGCTCTGTGCGATCACGCAGCGGATGCCGAATTCCTCGAGAGCCCAGACCGCCATCTCGCGCGAGCTGCCGCAGCCGAAGTTCGCACCTGACAGCAGGATTTGCGCGTCCCGGAATCGCGGCTGGTTGAGGATGAAGCCGCGGTCTTCGGCGCCATCCGCTTGATAGCGCAACATCTCGAACGCCCAGGGCGCGAACTGTCCGCGCTGGAGTTGTGCAATCCGCTCCACGCGCACGATCATGTCGGTGTCGATGTTGTCGCGCATCAGCGGCGCGGCAATGCCTTCGCAAACAGTGAACGCTTTCATGCAACGGCCTCCGCTTGCGGCATGGAGATCCTGCCGGAGATGGCGCTCGCCGCCGCCACGCGCGGACTGGCAAGATGCGTGAGCGCGCCAGGACCTTGCCTGCCGACGAAGTTGCGATTGGACGTCGATACGCAGCGCTCGCCCGGCCCGACCATGTCGCCATTCGCGCCGACACACATCGAACAGCCCGGTTCGCGCCATTCGAAACCGGCGTCCAGGAAGATCTGGTCGAGGCCTTCACGTTCGGCGTCGCGCTTGACCTCGAGGGAACCCGGCACCACCCACGCCGTCACATGCGCGGCCACTTGCTGGCCCTTGACGACTTGCGCCGCGTTGCGCAAATCGCTCAGCCGGCTGTTCGTGCACGATCCGATGAACACGCGGTCGATCGGCGTCTGATCGAGTCGCTGCCCCGGCGTGAGCTGCATATAAGCCAGCGCCTTCTCGAGCGACTCGCGTCGCGCGGGATCGGGTTCGTTGAGCGGGTCGGGCACTTGCCCGTCGATCGCGATCACATGCTCCGGGCTCGTGCCCCATGTGATTTGCGGGCGAATCAGCGTGGCATCGATCGTGATTTCCTTGTCGAATACGGCATCGTCGTCGCTTGCGAGTTGTTTCCATTGTGCGATGGCTTCATCAAGCGCCGCACCCGCCGGCGCATAGTCACGGCCCTCTATGTAGGCGAACGTCACGTCGTCGGGCGCGATCATGCCGACCTTCGCGCCGAGTTCGATCGAGACGTTGCAGAGCGTCAGGCGCGCTTCCACCGGCAAGGCGCGGATCGCCGGACCCGCATATTCGATGGCATAACCCGTCCCGCCCGACGTGCCCAGCGCGCCGACCAGATACAGGATCATGTCCTTCGCTTCCACGCCGGGACGAGTCGCGCCTTCGAAGCGCACGCGGCACGTGTTCGGCCGCTTCTGCCGGATCGTCTGCGTGGCGAGCACGTGTACCTGTTCCGTCGAACCGATACCGAAGGCAATCGCGCCGAGCGCGCCATGCGTGCAGGTGTGGCTGTCGGCGCAGACAAGCAACAGGCCCGGCAAGGTCAGCCCGAGTTCCGGACCAATCACGTGCACGATGCCCTGACGGCCGTCATCGACATCAAAAAGCGGGATGCGGAGCCGCGCTGTCTGCTCGCGCAGCGTCTCGATAGCGATGGTGCTCCAGGCTTCATCACCGGCAGTGCGGCCGGGGCGCGTCGAGATCACGTGATCAAGCGTGGCGAACGTGAGCGACGGATCATGCACTCGCGCGCCGCGTGCTTCCAGTTGGCGGATTGCCGCCACGCTCGTCAGCTCGTGCATCAGATGACGATCGACGTGCAGCAGGCTCACTCCGCCCGGCAATTCCTCGATGACGTGCTGATCCCAGATTTTGTCGAACAGGGTCTTGGCCACGCGTCGTTTCCTTTTCGTTGGGCGGAACGGAGTCTTCTGCCGCCGTGCTTAGCGAATCGCGGCACTCATGGAGCGTCACTCATACGGCGTCACCCGGCAGCTTCAACTCTGGCAGTTTCACCAGTTCATCGGCTGAATGCCACAGATGCCGGCACATGGCTTCTGCGGCAGCGTCCGGGTCGCCCGCCAGGATTCCGGTCGCGATCGCCTCGTGTTCAGCAAGCGCATTGCGCACGATTTGGTCAACGCCAATGCGCTGGCGCAGCTGAATCATGAACACCGGCAGTTGATACTTGTCGATCAATTCGCTTAATTGAGGATTGCCGCACATGTCC
Source organism: Caballeronia choica (assembly GCF_001544535.1). Classification (GTDB taxonomy): domain Bacteria; phylum Pseudomonadota; class Gammaproteobacteria; order Burkholderiales; family Burkholderiaceae; genus Caballeronia; species Caballeronia choica. The sequence goes on from NZ_FCON02000070.1 coordinate 26,227, forward strand.
ACGATGATCCTGTGGAACTGCCGGTTGTCCACTACGAACGCCTGGAAATCGGGCTGCGTGAAATGACGCCTTCCACGCTCAAGCACTTCGGTAAAGCGGGCGCGGTTGTCGCCCACATCGATCATTTGGGCCGCACGCCGCGCCGCATAGCCTTCGAGCGCCTCGCGGATCTGATAGATGTGCGCGATTTCATCGACGGATAAACGGCGCACCACCGCACCGCGATTCGGAATGAGATCGACGAGGCCATCGGCGGCAAGACGCCGGAACGCTTCGCGCAGCGGGCCGCGGCTAATGCCGAGTTCCTCGACCAGATCGCGCGATATCAACCGCTGACCGGGCACGAGACTGCCCTCGAGGATCTTGCGCTTGAGCAGGTCGGCGGTGCGATCGACCGTCTCGCCGGTGCGCAGGACCGGTTCGAGCGAGGCGTGGCCGGCGTCGTCAGCGGGTTCGACTGATTCGTAATTCATGGTCTGCATGGTTGGACACAGCGCAAGCCGCCGTGCTGTTTGGGTAAAGTATCCACTAAAAGTGTAGGACAAACCTAGTGAAATACTGATTAATCGACACGGTACTTACCCTCGGCTGAGGCGCCGATTGCCCTTCCCACGGCGCTGTAGCCTGGATTTAGGTGTAAACAAGCATGCAACGAGCTCCTCCTCGCCTTAAAACGTGTCCTACACTTTCGGCACACACCATTCAAAACCTGAAGTTCAGGAGACATCCGATGAAAGCCATCCACGCCCTGCTGCGGCTTGCCACTTTCGCCGCATTCGTGACTGCGAGCGTTGCGAGCACCGCAAGCCAGGCCGCTACGCTGACCGTGACTCACTGGATCGATGGCATGTATGGCGTGCCCTTCGCGGTGGCGCTGGACAAAGGCTACTTCAAGCAGAGCGGCGTCGACGTCACCGGTTTCATCACATCGGAAGGCGGCGGCACGTCGGTGCGCAACGCCATGGCGTCCGAGATTCCATACGGCGAAGTCGCGTTACCGGCGGCCATCGCCGCGATCAAGCAAGGTGTGCCGATCACGATCGTCCATAGCGGCGTGCAGAGCGTCGCGGACTTGCTATGGGTGCAGTTGAAGGACTCGAACGTGAACGGCATCGCGCAGATGAAAGGCAAGACCATAGGCTATAGCAGCCCGAAGTCGATGACCGAAATGATCACGATCGTCGCACTCGAGCGCGCGGGATTGACCGGCCAGGTTCAGCGCAAGCCCGTTGGCGCATCCGGCACGATGATGATCGCGCTGCAGCAGCACGCCGTGGATGTCGCGTACATGACCGAACCCTCGTTCAGCGCACGCAAGGATCAGTTGAAGATCGCGTTTCGCTCGACCGACATCGTGCCCGCCGAAACGCAGACCGTGGGCGTCGTGCGCACCGACTACCTGAAGGCGCATCCGGAGACGGTAAAGGCGATTATCGATGCGCGCAGCAAGGGCGTGCGCTACATCACGGCGCATCGTGAGGAATCCGCGCAAATTCTCGCGAAGGCATACAAGATCGACCCGGCGGTCGCCAAATCCGCGATCGACAACTGCCTCAACACGGACCCGAATTACTGGAGCACAGGCCGCTTCAACTACACGAGCATGGACGAAGTGCTCAAGGGTCTCGTGCTGATCAAGGCGATCGAGCCGGGCCCGTTCGACTGGAAGACGATCGTCGATGAATCCATGCTGCCGGCAAGCGAGCGTTCCAAGTGAGGTTGTCAATGAAACGCGTACCGCTAATGGTGGTGCCGGATCGCACGCCGTCCACGATCCATGCTGCCCTCACCGACGTCACCCGCATCTACGCCGGCCAGAAAGGCAAGCCGCCGTTTCATGCGCTCGGCCCCGTCAGCCTGGATCTCCAGGCAGGCGAGTTCTTCTCCGTGGTCGGCCCGTCCGGCTGCGGCAAGTCCACGCTGCTCGACGTCATCGCGGGCCTCAATGCCGCGAGTTCCGGGACCGTCACGTTTGAAGGCGCGCCGGTGCGCGACAAAGTGCCGGAAGGCGTCGCTATAGTCTTCCAGGAGGACGCGACGTTTCCCTGGCTCGACGTCTACGATAACGCCGCGTTCGGGGCGCGCCGCGCCGGCGTCGCCGAGAACGAGATCCGCGAGCGTGTGGAGCATGCGCTCGCGTTCATGGGTCTCAAGGCGTTCACGCATGCGTATCCGGCGCAGCTCTCAGGCGGCATGCGCCAGCGCGTGTGCATTGCCCGCGCGATGGTCGTTCGTCCACGCCTCATGCTGCTTGACGAACCCTTCGGCGCGCTCGATCAGCAAACGCGCCTGCTGATGGGCGAAGAGATGCTCAATCTCTGGCGCGAGACAGGGGCGACGGTGATGCTGATTACCCATTCCATCGACGAAGCCGTGCTGCTCTCCGACCGTATCGGCGTGATGTCGTCATGTCCGGGACGCTTCATTGAAACGATACATACAGGCTGGTCACGGCAGCGCGACAGCAACACCGCGCTCGACCCGCGCTTCGGCGAACTGACGGCGAAGGTCTGGGGCCTGTTGCGAGGCGAGGCGCTGAAAGCGCTCGGAAACCAGTCATGAAGCTCGCCGCGCGGTGGCGTCTGTCGCTCGTCGTGGCGTTTGTCGTCGCGCTGGAAGTCGCGAGCCGGCGCGCCTGGATCGATCCCGTCTCGTTCATTCCTCCCTCGAAAATGGCGGAAGGCGCGTGGGCGCTGCTGGCGTCGGGCGACTACACGAACGACATCCTGCAGACGCTTGCCAATGCGTCGCTCGCGGTACTGCTCGCGGTCGCGGGCGGCTTCTTCTTCGGCGTGTGCCTGTTCAAGCTGCCGCGCCTGCGCCGCGTTGTCGATCCGCTCCTGCTCTCCTACTACGCCGTGCCCATCTTCGTGGTGTATCCGGTGCTGATTGTCATCTTCGGCCTGAACCGCTGGCCGCTGGTTGCGATCGGCTTTCTGTTCGGCGTCGTCGCGATGGCGACCAACACGCTCAACGGACTCGAACGCGTTCCGCGCGTGCTGATGCGCTCGGCGCGCGCGATGCGCATGAGCACGATCGATGAAATCCGGCTGATCACACTACCCGCAAGCCTGCCGTTTGTGTTCACGGGCGTCAAGCTGGCGGTGGTGTATGCGTTCATCGCGGTGATCGCGGGCGAGTTCGTGCTGGCCGGTTCGGGCTTCGGGTTCCGGATCGCATATGCGTATAACAACTTCGATAACCCGACGATGTACGGCCTCATGCTTCTGCTACTCGTATTCGTCGGCACGCTGAACATGCTGCTGCACATGGCCGAAGAACGTCTCTACAGCCGCACCCGGAGGGCGTCCGCATGAGCACGTTATTAAGTTCACCGCTCAAGCCGGCGCATCAGCACCGCAAGTGGAGCGATGGCGCGCTGCTCGTCGTCGCGCTCCTCGCGCTTTGGCAGATGGCAAGCTCGCTGCTCGGCGCCGAGGTGCTGCCCGGTCCGTGGCTCACGTTCCTCAAGCTCAAGTCGATCTTGAGCGACGACGACTTCCCGGATAACCTGCGCGTGACGTCGGTCGCGTTCGCGCTGGGCTTCGCGATATCGTGCATCGGCGGCGTATGCCTCGGCCTGGTGCTCGGCGCGCGACGCCTGGCGGGCGACATCGTCGAACCGATCCTGATGGCGTTCTATGCCATTCCGAAGATCACGCTCTACCCCGTCGTGCTGCTGATGTTCGGGCTCGGGCTTTACGCAAAGGTCACGTTCGGCGTGATCCACGGCATCATCCCGATCACCATTTTCACGATGAACGCCGTGCGCAACATGCGTCCCGTGTTCGCGCGCACGGCGCGTGCGTGCCGGCTGTCGCCGGTGGCGTATGCACGTTACGTATTGCTGCCGGCCGCCGTGCCCGAAGTGCTTGCGGGCTTGCGTATCGGCTTTTCGTTGACGTTGCTCGGCACGCTGATCGGCGAGATGTTCGCGTCGCAAAGCGGTATCGGACACATGCTGATGATCGCGATGGGCCGCAACGATTCGCAGACCATCATGGCGCTCGCAAGTCTTCTTTTCATTTTCGCGACCGTAGTGAATCTCGCGCTGCTGAAGTGGCATCAACGCCTGGTCAAAGCCCCCTGACCGATACGTTCATCCTGGAGAACGACAATGACCGAGACACCGACGGCCGCGCGCATCAAGGTATTCTGGCAACCGGGGTGTTCGTCGTGCCTGCGCACGAAAGAGTTTCTGACGGAACAGGGTATCGAGTATGAATCGCTGGACGTTCATAACGATCCGGCCGCACGCGCTCAACTGATTGAACTTGGCGCGCGCAGCGTGCCGGTGGTATCGATCGGTAAGCGTTATACGTTCTGCCAGTCGATCCACGACGTCATCAAGTTCCTCGATCTGAAAACCCGCGTGATGGAGCCGCTTCCGCCCGTGCAACTCATGTCGAAGCTCGACTTGCTGATGAACGCGAACGCACGCTACGTGCGTCAGTTCACGCCCGAGCAGCTCAAGACGCCTTTCCGCAACCGCAACCGGACGCCAGCGGGACTTGCGTTTCACATATTCCGCGTCGCCGAGATGGGCATGGAAGCGGCGCAAGGTATTGCGTTGCGCTTCGAATCATTCGATGAACTTCCGCCCGCTGACTGGAGCGGTGAGGACATCGCAAGGTGGGGCGAGGACGTGCATGCACGGTTCCTGGCGTGGTGGGACACGCAGAAGGATCTGGGCACGGACTTCACGGTGCAAACCTATTATGGTGTCCGGCCATTTCACGAAGTCCTCGAACGCACCGCGTGGCATGCCGCCCAGCATACGCGGCAGGTCATGCTGATACTGGAGAGCAACGGTATCAAGCCGGATGAGCCGGTGACTGCAGCCGATCTTGAAGGGTTGCCGATTCCGCACGAGGTGTGGGACCGGTGAATCTGAGTAAGATGGTGTTCGCCAGATACGTCCTCAATGCGATCAATAACGCCAACTCGAGCCACCGTCGCCTTGCCGAACGAGGCTTCGGGATTGAATGGTTTAGCGCGCGCTACACTGGGTGAGCAACGCATTTCTTGGCCTTTGGCAAACTCGTCCCTCCCGCCGCGGTGCATCCTCGCTATTGGTGCATCGTGTGGAGGGAGCATGCCGCATTCCCAGAATAGATGGCGGTAACGCAATGGCTCCTGCAGGGCGCTTACAAACCGCGTCAGCAAGCCAAGCGCAAAGCAGGCTCGGCCACGCACTCTACCTCGAAGCATGCGCGGCAAGGGCTGTATCACTTCACAGTCGGTGGCGCGGTCGGATCAAGTGCGGATTAGCGTCCTTTTTTCGCCACAACTACTGAAGCCTATCCGCCTGTCGCGCTGCTGTCCTTTTCTTGTCCAACGCGAGCGCCGCGAGAAGACTGATGTCAGCATTGATTGCCAGCCAGACACCGACCATCGCACTGCTGTGAAATGTGTGGGTCAGCCATGTCAGGGATCGCAGGCGCGAAGCCAGCCAGAACGGCAGCGGCTACAGCCTGGGCGAACGAGTACCCCCAGGTTCGCGCATCGGGAGAATCAAGTCCGACCACTTGGCGCCGTTGAAGAACCCACTTCTGGCCGAAGGGTGGTGCACCCAGCAGTCAGGGACGCGCGACTAGCTGCCAGCGCTATGATGACCCCAAATAACCTCACCGGGCTTTGCGCTCAAACCGAAAACAGGGCAAAATGTATCGCAATTGCGATGCAGGAGTTTCCATCATGAAAACCGCCACATTCCCCTCCGTGCGGGTAGAGCCGGAATTGCGCGAGGCAGCCGAAAGCGTGCTGTCCGATGGGGAGAGCCTATCGGCGTTTGTCGAACAGTCAATCCGCGCCAATATTGAGCGGCGACGTTTGCAGGGTGATTTTGTTGCCCGCGGGCTCGCTTCGCGCGACCTAGCCAAGGAGAACGGTCAGTACGTGTCGGCCGATGAAGTCGTGTCTACGCTGGAAGGTCGGCTTGCGGAAGCCAAGTCGGGTCGCACGCTCGCTCGATGACGTTCGCGGTTCGTTTTACCCTTGAAGCCGCGGCCGATCTCGAGCGACTTTACGAATTTATCCTTGAGCGCGATGCCACTGATTTCAAGCTTGCCGAAAACGCTCTGCAGGCGATTCGCGACGGCGTCGCAACGCTCAGGAGTTCGCCTTTCACGTGCCGCAAAGCGCGATCTGAAGCGCCGTTTCTGCGGGAGTTGATCATTCCATTTGGGCGCAGCGGATACGTCGCATTGTTTGAAATCGAAGACAGTGAAACGGTCACGGTGCTGGCCATCCGGCACCAACTGGAGGACGACTATCACTGAGGCTCCAGCATCTGTTTCCAAAGTAACCGCGCATCGGCACCTCCGATTCGTTCCTCACTTCGGGCCGACCTGACGCTTTGACGATTTCTTTGGCGGCACTTCTTGTCTGCCGCTCGCCTTCGTCGCTGTCGTGCCGCGGGGGGATCGCTCGGCCGACGCGTGCTCGAGACGTCGCGTTGCGGCGCGGGTCAGTTGATCTTGAGCGCGCGCTAACTGGACGCTTAACGCCTTGTTCTCAGCCTGCCCGGCCGAGAGATTCCCTTCCAGGATACCCACCTGATGACGCAAGTCGCCGACTTGCGCCTGCAGCGCCGCTTCCTGCTTCCGATAGCGCTCGTCGCGCTGCTCCGACTTGCGCACCAGGTCGTCGAGCGCTTTCTGCGCGCGGCTCGCCGCGACCCGCTCGCGGTCGATCTCGAGCAACGCGCGCGTCTCGGTGGCCCGCAGCCGCTCCTCGGCCAGTTCACCGGCTGCGCGTTGCTTCTCGAGTTCCGCCGCAAAATCCCTCCGGGCCGCCTCCAGCTCACGCTGCAACTCGGCCTGTTCCCGTTGCGCGCGTTGCAACTGCGATTTGAATGCTTCGCAGGCGGCCGTCACCGCCGCCACTTGCTGCTCGAGTTCGGCGCCCTTCGCGCGGGCGCTGTCCACTGCCGCCGCACTGCCGGTCAATTCCTGCCGCAGTCCGTTTTTAGCCCCAGCGACGCGCCTGGGAGCGCGCTCGCCCCGCTCGAACGCGCCCAGTTGCCGTCCGAACTCGATGGCCGTCATGGTCTGAACCGCGCGATCGGCGTGCGCGCACAGATCGCCGCCGATCACGATATCGACGCGATCAAGGCGTGGCTCGCGCGCTTCGTCGAGTCCCAAGCCACCTTCGACAGCTATCGCAAGGAAGCCGAGCGTCTGCTGCTGTGGTCGACCGTCGAGTTGCGCAAGCCGCTCTCCTCGCTCACGCACGAGGATCTGCTTGGCTATCAGCGCTTCCTGGCCGATCCGCAACCTGCTGCGCGCTGGGTGATGCACGGGCGCAAGGTCGCGCGGGCCGAACCCGACTGGCGGCCGTTTGCGGGACCGCTGTCGCCGGCCAGCCAGCGGCAGGCGTTCGTGATCCTGAATACGCTGTTTGCGTGGCTCGTCACCGCCGGCTATCTGGCGGGCAATCCGCTGTCGTTGTCACGCCAGCGGGCGCGCAAGTCGAAGCCGCGGGTGACCCGCTACCTCGAGGACGATCTGTGGCAGGCGCTCAAACACTCCGTCGAAGTGATGCCGCGGGACACCGCGCGCGAGCAGGAACACCACGCGCGGGTGCGCTGGCTGATTTCATTGCTGTATCTGATGGGGCTGCGAATTTCGGAAGTCGTGGGCAATCCGATGGGCGGGTTCTTCAAGCGGCGCGACCGCGACGGCCAGGAGCGCTGGTGGCTCGCGATCACCGGCAAGGGCAACAAGGAGCGCTTGCTGCCGGCCACTGCGGAGTTGATGGCGGAGCTGGCTCGCTACCGGCGGCACTACGATCTGCCGGCGCTGCCCTACCCGCACGAGCCGACGCCGCTGCTGTTGCCAATCGGTGGCCTCCATCGGCCGATGACGCGCGGTGGCGTGCACCTGATCGTGAAGCAGGTCTTTGAGAATGCGATTGACCATCTCACGTCGAGCGGCGAACCTCGCGAGCGAGCCGCAGAGCGCCTCAGGCAAGCATCGGCCCACTGGCTACGCCATACCGCCGGTTCACACATGATGGACGGCCAGGTTGACCTGCGTTACGTGCGCGACAACCTCGGACACGCATCGATTTCCACCACCAGTCAATACCTGCACGCGGACGACGATGATCGCCATCGGGCAACCGAATCCGGACTCAAACTGAACTGGTAAGGGCCGCATCACTGGTCCCGATCTCACAGCACAACGGCCCTTCATCGCGGCAATCCGGCGACGCGCTTTCGCGCCGAGCCGACAATGGGGCGTCGAGTTCCACGTCGGCAATGGGCCAGATTGCTGACCCGTTTTGACGGGTTCGACGTTCAGTGCGGGCGGTTTCGATATTCTTGTGGCGAACGCGCGGCCATCATCAATGACGCGCAACCGCTGCGGCCTTGGACAGAACGAACTGCAGTTGCGGGTGGATGCTCGATCGGGTTTCATCCAGGAGAACGAGGCGCGCATCCAAGCTTTCGGCGAGGTTCATTGCGGTCTGCATGCCAGAAACTTCAATGATTTCGTCTATGACGCCCTTTAGCAGATCGGAGCTGCAAAACGGTCGGCCATTCCCGTCTATTAGCCAGTACACCGAGCCAATCGTCAATGCCGACGGTTCGATCGACGTGGTGTTTAGCCCGGATGAACCACGGGAAAAGGAAAACTGGATCGGGACGATGCGCGGTAGAGGCTGGTTCCCGATCTTCCGCTTCTACGGGCCTGCGTCACCCTATTTCGACAAGACCTGGAAATTGGAAGACATCGTCGCTATTAAATATGCGAGATCCTCTGCTGTCCCGGTTGGTCTCTTAAGGCAACGCTGATTAAGTCCTTTTGGCCTCTCTGAGAGCCTTGTCGCCACGTAGCCTTCGGCGAAATTCAGGTACTTGTTCAGCGTTGCCTTAAGCAACAAGCACTGGCCTGACCTCGGGTTTGCACTCAACCGGTTCAGCACACGGAGCGCCACCGTTCTTGCGGCGCTCCCACTCTTTCAATAGCCGCTCAGCGTGGCGGCACGGTCCAGATGAAAACGCGTGTCACCGAACAGGGTCTGCAGAACGCCGACGCGCTTCATGAAGAGCCCGATATCGAGTTCATCCGTCATCCCCATGCCGCCGTGCATCTGAACGCCCTCGCGAACGGCGAGGCTCGCCGCTTCGCACGCAAGTGCTTTCGCGCGGGCGACCATCAGGCCGGCGTCGGCTGATCGGCCGGCGAGCGCGTGCAGCGCCTCGGTCAGCATCGAACGCGCGAGTTCGAGTTCGACATACCACTGCGCGGCACGGTGCTGAAGTGCCTGGAACTCGCCGATGAGACGGCCGAACTGGCGTCGCTCTTTCAGATAAGTGGTTGTACGCTCGAATACCGCATCGGCGGCACCGACCAATTGCGCTGCCACGATGGCCCGACCATGGTCGAGCACCTGCGACAACACGCCGTGGCCGCCGTCGATCGCGCCAAGCACGGCATCCGCGTCGACCTTGACGTCCTGCAATCGCACGCGCGCTGCGTTATGTGCGTCGATCATCGCAGCTCGTTCGATGTGCACTCCGGCAGTGTCCCGATCGACCAGAAAGAGCGTCATGCCATGCGCTGACGTGCGTGCCGATACGATCAGGGTTTGCGCCACATGCCCGTCGACAACGAAGATTTTCTCGCCGTTGAGGGCGAAGCCATCACCGTGACGAACAGCGGACAGCGTGACGCTTTCGGGATTGTGTCTGGCGCATTCGTCGGTAGCCAGCGCCAGCACGGTCGTGGACTCGGCGATCGCGGGCAGAAGCCGCTTCTGCTGCGCCTCGTTGCCGGCGCGCTCCAGCGCCACGGCGCCCAGCACGGCAGTGGACAGAAACGGCGAAGGCGTCAGATTGCGCCCCAGTTCCTCAGCCACCAGACCCGCTTCGACGATGCTCAGGCCGAGGCCGCCAAAGCGCTCCGGCACCAGGATGCCGCTGTAACCCTGGTTCGCGAAATCGCGCCACAACGATACGCTGTAGCCGATTGCGTCGCTGCTGTCGCGCAGCGCACGCAGATGAGCCACGGGCGCCGCGTCGGCGAGGAATGCTTTCGCGCTGACGCTCAGCATGCGTTGTTCTTCGTTCGGCAAAAGTGCCATGTTCATCTTCTCCAGTTCAGGCGCCGGGCAGGTCGAGAATGCGCTTGGCGATCACGTTCAGCTGGACTTCGCTCGTGCCGCCTTCGATGGAATTTCCCTTTGAGCGCAGCCAGTCGCCCGCGAGTTCGCCAGTCCATTGCAGCGCGTCGCTGCCCGCGGCAGCCATCGCCAGTTCGTAGCGCCGCTTGTTCAATTCGGCGCCGTAGTACTTGAGCGCGGACGAATACGCCGGATGGGCTTCACCGCGTCGCGCGCGCTCGGCGAATAGCTGCTTCATCGCGCGGAAAGCCGCTTCATCCGCTTCCGCACGGGCGATTTCCGCGCGCAGCGCTGCATCGGGCAGTTTCCCTTGCGCATCCAGCCCCATCCATCTCGCAGCATCCTTCCCCAGCGTGATGCCGGCTTCCGCGTCCATGACGCGCCCGATCATCTCGCGCTCATGCGTGAGCAGGTATTTGGCGATGGTCCATCCGGCGTTCAACTCGCCGACGAGATTCGCCATCGGCACTTTGACGTTGTCGAAATAGGTTTCGCAAAATGGCGACTTGCCTGAGATCAGTTCGATCGGCCGGGTCGCTACGCCGGGGGTGTCCATGTCGAACAGTACGAAACTGATGCCCTCATGCTTTCTGGCGCTGTCGGTGCGCACGAGGCAAAAAATCCAGTCGGACTGGTCGGCATAGGACGTCCAGATCTTCTGCCCGTTGACGATGAAGTGGTCGTCCCCCACTTCGGCACGGGTGGCGATCGAAGCCAGGTCAGAACCCGCATTCGGTTCCGAATACCCCTGGCACCAGCGGATTTCACCCCTGGCGATGCGCGGCAGATGCTCGCGCTTCTGGGCTTCGGAGCCATAGCGCAACAGCGCTGGCCCCAGCATCCAGATGCCAAAGCTATCCAGCGGGGAGCGGCAGCCGAGCGCCCGCATCTCCTCGCGCAGTACTTTCGTTTCGGCACCCGTGAGTCCGCCGCCGCCATACTCGCGCGGCCAGTCGGGCACGGTCCAGCCGCGGCCGGCCATGCGTTCCATCCAGGTGCGCTGCGCCTGCGACGCGAACTTGAATGAGCGGCCGCCCCAGCAAATATCGCTCTCGCCAGCCGACGGCACCCGCATCTCGTGCGGGCAATTCTCCTCCAGCCAGGCCCGCGTTTCGCGGCGGAAAATCTGGATATCCGACATCAATGTCCTCTACGAATAGTTGGGCGCCGGCGCCCTCGCGCCGGTGCCTTGCATTCCATGGTCCTTACTTTTCCCAATAGGGCTTGCGCAACTCGGTCTTGAGCACCTTGCCCACGCCGGAGAGCGGCATGGCGTCCACGAACGAAACGCTGCGCGGACACTTGTATCCCGCGATGAGTTCGCGGCAATGTATCTGGATCTCTTCGAGCGTGACGCTATGGCCCGGCTTCGTGACCACCACCGCGTGCACCGTCTCGCCCCATTTTTCGTGCGGCACGCCGATCACGGCGCATTGCGCCACAGCGGGGTGGCTGACGACGGCGTTCTCGACCTCGGCGGAATAGACGTTCTCTCCGCCGCTCACGATCATGTCCTTCAGACGGTCCACCAGATAGACGAAACCCTCGTCGTCCATGTAGCCGCCGTCGCCGGTATGCATCCATCCGTTGCGAATGGCCTGCGCGGTCGCTTCCGGGCGGTTCCAGTAGCCCAGCATGACGTTCGGGCCACGCACGGCGATTTCCCCTACCGTGCCGCGCGGCACTTCGACGCCATGCACGTCGACGATCTTCACCTCGACCATCGAGACGGCCGTGCCGATCGAGCGCATCTTGCCGCTCGCAATGCCGGCATCCGAGTGAAACTCCGGCATGAGCAGCGTGACGCTGGGCGCGAGTTCCGTCATGCCGTAACCCTGGTAGAAGCGTGCGCTCGGAAACGCTGCCCGAGCACGCGCCAGCAAGGTTTGCGACATCGGTGCCGCGCCATAGATCAGGTTGCGCAGCGACGACAGGTCGAGTTGCGCGGCGCGTTCTGGATTGCGCTCCATCCATTCCAGCGCCATCTGGATCAGCGTGGGTGCGAGCAGAACGTCCGTGACGCGCTCGGCCGAGATCGCCTCGAGCATGCGCTGCGGGTCGTATCCGGGCACCACCACATGCATGCCGCCGGTCGCGAACTGGCTGTTGGTGACTGCAAAGTCCGCCAGGTGGAACATCGGCATGACGTGCAGGAAACGCGAGTCGGCACCGAGCGCACCGGCATTGAGCGTACCGACCGCCGACGAGCAAAGGTTGTTGTGACTGAGCATCACGCCCTTCGGGAAGCCCGTCGTGCCGCCGGTGTAGAAGATGCCCGCCAGATCGTTGCCGTGGCGGTATGCGTCTTCGACCGGCTCGCTCCCTGCGATCAATGCTTCGTAGGACAGCATGCCGGGCGGCAGTTCACCGTCCCCGGCGTAGATCACCTGGCGCAGCGTCTTCGCCTCGCCGGCGAGCCTCGCCCCTATGTTCTTGAAGGTCTCATCGACGATCAGGACCGATGTTTCGGAGTCGTCGAGCGAGTAGCGTATTTCCGCCGGGCTCCAGCGGTAGTTGACGGGGTTGAGCACCGCGCCGGCCCACGGCACGGCCATGAAGTATTCAATGTAGCGCTGCGAATTGAGCGAGAGCATTGCCACACGCTCGCCGGTTTCGACCCCGAGCGCGCGCAAGCCGCCCGCGAGGCGCGCAACACGGTCGGCCAGTTCGGAATAGCTGAGGCCGCGGCCCAGATAGCGCAGCGCCTCGTCCCTGGGACGCCGTTGCAGCGTGCGATGCAAGCCCTGAGTCATGTACATGTGGTGTCCCCTCCTTCTAATGCGCTGTCCGCGGTGCGGGGCGGGCGTCGAAACCCGGCCCGGCCGACAGCGCCCGATTCAGGCCCCGACCCATGATCGACAGGGCCGGAACGTAGTGCAAATCACACGTTGCCGTAGCCGCCGCCGCACACGAGTACCTGACCCGAGACATAGTTGGATTCGGGGGTGCAGAACAGGTACACCGAGCCTGCCGCTTCCGCGGCGGTGCCCGGACGGCCCAACGGAATCGCCTGGCTTGCGCCGTCGATCATCGCCTTCTGCACGCCGACCTTGATCTCGCGGCCTTCAATGTTGACGGTCTTGCTTTCATCGCCGGCCAGCGCCTGCGTCAGACGCGTTTCGATGAAGCCGAACGCCACGGCATTGACGTTGACCTTCAAGCGGCCCCACTCCTTCGCCATGGTCTTGGTCATGCCCAGGATGCCCGCCTTCGCCGACGAGTAATTGATCTGCCCCGCGTTGCCGCCAGCCGCGATGGACGAGATGTTCACCACCTTGCGGAACACTTCGCGGCCTTCGGCTGCTTCAGCCTTGGCGGCAGCGCTGATGATCGGATAGGCTGCGCGCAGGATGCGAAACGGTGCCGTGAGATGGCAGTCCATGATCGCGTACCACTGCTCGTCGCTCATCTTTTGCGCCACGTTGTCCCAGGTAAAGCCAGCGTTGTTGACGATGATGTCGACGCTCTTGAAGTGTTCCACCGCGGTCCCGATGAAACGTTCGGCGAAGTC
>NZ_FCON02000071.1 GCF_001544535.1 Caballeronia choica
GCCGCTGCTTTCTTTGCTTACTTTCTTTGCAGCAGCAAAGAAAGTGAGTCCCGCCCCGGACAGGGGCAGAGCAAATAAACCAAAGACAAAGCAAGTTCCAAAGAAGCCTGAGTGCATCAAACGGTGTAAACACCCTCAACCCCCCCCCCCCCCCCCCCCCCAGCGCCAGCGCCCTCAAAACGAGTGATGAATACCCGCAAGCACGATCACCTGGTTCGCCGTGCTCGACACGCCCGCCGTGAAGAACGCGCCCTTCGCACCGCCCGTACCATGCTCGTAAAGCGCGTTCACGTAGAGCTGCGTCGACTTCGACAGCAAATAGATGTCACCGATCTCGAACTGCGTCCAGCGCTTGCCCTCCAGTGACGTGGTCGCGGCGCCGCCCGCGATCCAGTTGGTCGGGATCATCTTGTAGGTCGCGCCGGCATCCCACGACTGGTACGTGTCCGAGAACCCGTTCGATTCCAGCTTCACGCGCGTATACAGTGCGTGCACGAGCACCTTGCCGATCTCATACGACACCCCGGCGCCCATGTTCTGCAGCTTGTCCGCCATATAGGTCGCGGCGGGCTGGCCCTGGAACGTGGTGATGCCGGTCGTCACGATCGACGGCGTGCGGTTGTGCTCGTTCGAATAGCTAGCGGCCGCGCTGAACGGACCATTCGCATAGGTCACGCCGAAGCCAACCGACTTGCCATACGAGAAATCGGTGGTGTTGCCGAGTCCCATCATCGCGCCGAATGTGAAGCCGCCGAAACTCGCCGAGCGGAATTTGGCCGAGTTGTCGTAAGGCACGACGCCCGTGTCGGCCAGTGCGTCGATGTTGCCCGGGTGGAACGCGTACCAGCTCGCAGCCTGATATCCGGTCGAGAGCGGGCCGAGCATGTCGAAGCTGAACGGCGTCTGGTGGCCGAACGTCACCGTGCCGACGTCGTTATGGCTCAGGCCCACGTACGCCTGCCGGTTCCACAGCACCCCGCTTTTCGCGAACGCGCCGGTATTCGTATAGAAGCCGTTCTCCAGTTGCGCGACCGTCTTCAGTCCGCCGCCCAGGTCCTCGACAATCTTCAGGCCCCAGCGGTCGGGCTGCATGTTGCCCTGTTCCTCGATCCACTTCGGATGCCCGCCGGCGTTGTTGATATACGCGATGCCGGTATCCAGACTGCCGTACAGCGTCACGCTGCTCTGCGCCCATGCGCCCGATGCCATGCCGGCCCCGATCAGTCCGGCTGCGATGATGTGCTTCACCCTTTGTTCTCCTAACCGTGTGGTACATGAGCGGGACCTGATCCCGCCGCTCTTCTGCTGTTTTCTTCCTCGCATGGACCGCCTGCCTCCGCGTCCGGCAGACATCGTTCCGTTTGTTCCATATATGGTTCGATGTGCCGCTGATGGAAAGTATAGTGAGTTTGCGCGCCGAAAAAAATAGCGTTTTGAGAGGGGAAATCGACTGATCAATGCGCCTTGGCGCGGCGCAAAAAATGGCTGTAAGCCTTACCGGGCGGCCCTCTGCGCATGTCAATTGCGACCAAAAGCGGCTTCGCGAAGCACATTTTCAGGACGCGCCCTCGGTGTTTTCACCTACCACACAAGTTTTTGTTTTTCTTCGGCAAAAACCGCTTCTATAATGCCCATACATAAACTGGCGTTCCGTAGATGGAACGTAGTCGAACCAGAGGAAGGGTGAAAGATGTCTGAACAATGGCGCTGCGCCGGACATGCCGGTGACTTGTCGGAAGACGCTCCGATCGAATTCAAGCTCGACGACGGCGTGGAAATCGGGATCTACAAGGTGGGCGACGAGGTGTACGCCCTAGAGAACGTCTGCCCGCATGCCTATGCGCTGCTGACGCAGGGTTTCGTCGATGGCGACACGATCGAGTGTCCGCTGCACGAGGCCGTGTTCCATATCCCGACGGGCAAATGCTTGAAAGAGCCCGGCGGCCGCGACCTGAAGACGTATTCGGTCCGGCTGGCCGGTGAAGAAATCCAGATCAAGGTGGAATGACATGCGAGAGATTGCCGTGAACTTCAATCCCTTCCTCAAGCCGTGGCTTGCGCCGCAGCCGAACAACGTCGCCGGGAAGGGCGTCATCGAAAAGCCGGGTGCGACCGACAACTTCATCTGGCAGACGCGCAAGGCCGAGCCGACGCAATACGAAAACGACTTCGGCGATGCGCTCGAACAGGTGTTCGAGGCGGGCGCGCTGGAACTCGATCAGGTCGTCGAAGGCTTGAACCGCGTGGGCTTTCGCACGCCCGAGGGCAGTGCGTGGACCGCTGAGCGGCTCGCCACGGAACTGCGCACGCTGGCCGAATGACGGCGGCATTCAACGAACACGTATCCGGAGTTTCTTCATGACGTCCCCCAATACAAACACTGTTGCTGCCGACCCGGTCCAGGCGTATCTCGATCGCGGCCTGCGCAATTACTGGTATCCCGTGGCACCGAGCTGGCAGGTCGCCAATGCGCCGATCGGCCTCACGCGGCTCGGCGACCAGATCGTTCTCTGGCGCGATCAGGAGGGCAAGGTTCACGCACTCGAAGACCGCTGCCCGCATCGCGGCGCGCGTCTCTCGCTTGGATGGAATCTCGGCGGCAGCATCGCGTGCTGGTATCACGGAGTCGAAGTGGATGGCGGCGGTGTCGTGCAGAAGGTGCCGGCCGTGTCCGCGTGTCCGCTCGAAGGACAGAAATGCGTGAAGTCGTATCCGGTCGAAGAGCACGCGGGCGCGATCTTCCTCTGGTTCGGCGACGACGCGAACAAGGAACCGGCGCCGCTCGTGCTGCCGGAAGAACTCGTCGGCGACGAGTACGCGAGCTTCCTTTGCATGTCGCACTGGAAGTGCAATTACCAGTACGCGATCGACAACGTGATGGACCCGATGCACGGCGCATATCTGCACGCGACGTCGCATTCGATGGCCGAGGGCGACAAGCAGGCCGACATGCGCGTGCGCAAGACCGATACCGGCCTGATGTTCGAGAAGGTCGGCCAGCGCGACGTGAACTTTGACTGGGTCGAACTCGGCGAAACCGGCTGCCTCTGGATGCGCCTCGCGATCCCGTACAAGAAGAAGTTCGGCCCGGGCGGCAACTTCGGGATCATCGGCTTCGCCACGCCCGTCGATGAAGACAACTGCCAGGTGTACTTCTGGCGCACGCGCAAGGTGTCGGGCTGGCAGCGCGACGCGTGGCGCTTCCTGTATCGCAATCGCCTGGAAGGACTGCACTGGGACGTGCTCGAACAGGACCGCTACGTCCTGGAAAGCCTGGCGCCCAACGCGCGCAGTCGCGAATTCCTCTATCAGCACGACGTCGGCATGACGCGCGTGCGCCGCATGTTGAAGCAGCGTGGACAGGCGCATCTCGCGGCCCTCGACGCTCACCGGGCGGAACAAGCCGCCGCGCAATCGGGGCAGGCTCATGCATGACGCGCTGAAAGGCCGGCGCGTATTCGTGACCGGCGGCGCTCGCGGACTCGGCGCGGCGTTCGTGACATCGCTTGCCGAAGCGGGTGCGCATGTCGCGTTCGGCGACGTGCTCGAAGCCGAAGGCCGCGCGCTCGCCGAAGCACTTCAGGAAGCGGGCCACACCACGTATTTCGTCCCGCTCGACCTCGCCGATCCGGCGAGCGTCAAGGCGTGCGTCGCGATGTGCGCGGACAAGCTCGGCGGACTCGATGGCCTCATCAACAACGCCGCGATCACGAACTCGGGCGGCAAGTCCGCCGATGAACTGTCGGCGGCGACGTGGGATGCCGTGATGAACGTGAACGTGCGCGGCACCTGGCTAGCGAGCACGGCGGCCTTGCCGTATCTGCGCGACTCGGGGCGCGGCGCGATCGTGAACATCGCATCGGACACGGCGTTGTGGGGCGCGCCGAAGCTGCTCGCGTACGTCGCGAGCAAGGGCGCCGTGATCGCGATGACGCGTTCGCTCGCACGAGAATTCGGTGCGCACGGCGTGACGGTCAACGCGATCGCCCCCGGCCTCACCGAAGTCGAGGCGACCGCGTACGTGCCGGCCGAGCGCCACGAGTATTACCTGAAGGGCCGCGCGCTGAACCGCGCGCAAGTTCCCGACGACGTGAACGGCCCCGTGTTGTTCCTGTTGTCCGATGCGGCGCGCTTCGTGACCGGCCAGTTGCTGCCGGTGAACGGCGGCTTCGTGATGAATTGACTTGTATACAGCTGACTAGGAGAGATCGATGGCGGATGCAGATATCGAACGCAATTCGTGGGACCAGCCCGCGGAAGCGAGCTTCGCGCAGTGGATGGAATCGCGCGTCGCGCGGCTTGAAACGCGCAAGTACGACTGGGACGCGCTGAAGTTCCAGGCCGACTACGACCCGAAGTATCGCCGCGCGCAGATGCGTTATGTCGGCACGGGCGGCACGGGCGTCGCGAAGGACGTGAACACGGTCCCGGCCGGCGGCTTCACGTTCTCGACGATGGTCATTCCCGCCGGCAACATCGGGCCGAGCCACATCCACATGGACGTCGAAGAGATCTTCTTCGTGATTCGCGGAAAGATGAAGGTGATCTGCGAGAAGGACGGCGAATCGTGGGAGACGATCGTCGGCGAGCGCGACCTGATTTCGGTGCCGCCGGGCGTGTATCGCACGGAAGTGAACATCGGCGAGGAAGACGCGCTGATGTGCGTGATGCTCGGCGCACCGAAGCCGATCACGCCGACCTATCCGCCGGATTCGCCGCTTGCCAAGCTGAAGCGCTAAGCCCATGTCCGCTCATCTCACTCACGCCGACGCGCTCGCGCAGTTTCCCGAGGCGCGCGTCGACACCATGCAACTGACGCGACGCACCATCGGTTATCGCGAGGCAGGTGCAACGCATCCGCACGCGATGCCGGTCGTGTTGCTGCATGGCATCGGGTCGGGCGCGGCATCGTGGGTGCGGCAGCTCGAATCGCTCGGCGCGACGCGGCGTGTGCTCGCATGGGATGCGCCGGGCTACGGCGCATCGACGCCGGTCGCGCCGGCATCGCCGGTTGCATCGGACTACGCGGCGGCGCTCGCCGACTGGCTCGACGCGCTCGATATCGAACGCTGCGTGCTGGTCGGGCATTCGCTTGGCGCGATCGTCGCCGGGGCGTTCGCGGCGGAACATGCGTCGCGGGTCGCGGGCCTGCTGCTGGTGTCACCGGCGAGCGGATATGGCGCGGCATCGGCTGAAGTGCGCGAGACGAAACGCGACGCGCGTCTTGCGATGCTCGCGGAACTCGGCCCGCAAGGTCTCGCCGAACAGCGCAGCGCGAACATGCTCTCGGCGCATGCGAGCGACGCGGCACGCGACTGGGTGCGCTGGAACATGGCGCGCATCGTGCCGCAAGGCTACGCGCAGGCGACGCATCTGCTCGCGAACGCGGATCTCGCCGCGGATTTGAAACGCTATCGCGGACGCATCGCGGTGGCGGTCGGCGCCGCCGACGCAATCACGACGCCGGCCGCGTGCGAGCGCATCGCACAAGCGGCGGGCGTGAGCCTGCAGGTGATCCCGAACGCGGGCCACGCGGGCTACATCGAATCACCCGCCGCCTACACGACGCTGATCGACGCGTTCTGCAGGACCGGCGCTGAACCACGGAGCAATTGAATGACACCCGACACGATAGAACCCGTCGGCACGGCATCCGACGATGCAGAAAAAGCCGACACGAACTACATGGTGCCGGGCCTCGAACGCGGTCTGAAGATCCTGACCGAGTTCTCGCCGCGCGAACCGGTGCTGGGCGCGCCCGAATTGTCGAAGCGCCTGAAGATTCCGCGCACGACGGTGTTTCGCCTGTTGCAGACGCTCGAATCGCTCGGCTTTCTAGAACGCGCCGACAAGGACCGCAACTACCGGCTGGGCGTCGCGGTGCTGCGCCTCGGCTTCGAATACCTGAGTTCGCTGGAGCTGACCGATCTCGGCTTGCCGATCCTCGAAGGCTTGCGCGATGCGACCGGGCTCACGAGTCACATCCTGATTCGCGATGGCCGCGATGTCGTATTCGTCGCCAAGGCGCAGAGCCTTGCGCCGATCTTCAGTTCGGTGAAGGTGAACGTCGGCACGCGCCTGCCCGCCCATGCGACGACGCATGGCCATGTGCTGATGGGCGACCTGACGCTCGACGAACTGCGCGCGCTGTATCCGGAGAAGTCGCTCGAACGCTTCACGAAGCTCACGCCGGAGACGGTCGAGGAACTTTACGAACGCGTCAGGGAGGATGCCGAGCGCGGCTATGCGATCAGCCAGTCGTCGTTCGAGCGCGGCATTTCGGTCGTCACGGCGCCGGTGCGCAACGACACGGGACGGATCGTCGCCGTCATCGCGACGACGATCCCGCGTCCCGAAATCGGCGCGACGCTGTTCGACAGCGGTCTCGTCGACAAGGTGCGCCACGCGGCAAGCGAGCTTTCGCGGCGGCTGAACTACCGGCCCGCAGCGGAAAACAAATACATGAAGTCATTGGGGTTGCAATGATCCAGATCGATCTCACAGGCCAGGTGGCGGTGGTGACGGGCGGCTCGTCCGGCATCGGCCTCGCGACGGCCGGACTCTTCCTGCAGGCGGGCGCATCCGTGGCGATTTGCGGGCGCAATGCGGAGCGGCTCGAAGCGGCGAAGGCGTCGCTCACGGCGCGGTTTCCCGAAGCGGACCTGCTCGCCGCGTGCTGCGACGTGCTCGAAGCGGACGACGTCGCCGCGTTCGCCGCGCAGGTCGCCAGCCGTTTCGGACGCACCGACATGCTGGTGAACAACGCAGGACAAGGCCGCGTCTCGACCTTCGCCGACACCGCCGACGAAGCCTGGCGCGAGGAACTGGAGCTGAAGTACTTCAGCATCATCCGCCCGACCCGCGCCTTCCTGCCGATGCTGCGCGAGGCGAAGGCCCCGTCGATCGTGTGCGTGAATTCGCTGCTCGCGTTGCAGCCGGAGCCGCACATGGTCGCGACCTCGTCGGCGCGGGCGGGCACGCTGAGTCTCGTCAAGTCGCTCGCGGGCGAACTCGCGCCCGAGCGCATCCGCGTGAATTCCATCCTGATCGGCATTGTCGAGTCAGGGCAATGGCGGCGCCGTTTCGAAACGCAGGCGCAACCGGGCCAGAGCTGGGAAGACTGGACCGCCGAACTCGCGCGCAACAAAAACATTCCGCTCGGCCGCTTCGGACGTCCCGAAGAAGCGGCGCAGGCGCTCTTTTACCTGGCCACGAACCTGTCGTCGTACACGACCGGTAGCCATATCGATGTCTCTGGAGGCGTAGCACGACATGTCTGACACAACCACCGTTGGCGAACTGATCGCCGCTTTTCTCGAACAATGCGGCGTGCGCACGGCGTTCGGCGTGATCTCGATCCACAACATGCCGATCCTCGATGCGATCGGCCGGCGCGGCAACATCCGCTACGTCGGCGCGCGCGGCGAAGCCGGGGCGCTCAACATGGCCGACGGCCTGGCGCGCGTGTCGGGCGGTCTCGGCGTCGCGTTCACGTCGACCGGCACGGCGGCCGGCAACGCGGCCGGTGCGATGGTCGAGGCGCTGACCGCCGGCACCGCGCTGCTGCACGTCACCGGACAGATCGAAACCGAATACCTCGATCAGGACCTCGCGTATATCCACGAAGCGCCCGACCAACTGTCGATGCTGTCGTCGATTTCGAAGGCCGCGTTCCGCGTGCGTTCGGTGGATACCGCGCTGCCGACGATCCGCGAAGCCGTGCGGGTCGCGCAGGCCGCGCCGAGCGGTCCGGTGAGCGTCGAGATTCCGATCGACATCCAGGCCGCGCAAATCGAATGGCCCGCTGATCTCGCCGCCCCGCACGTCACGACGCTCACCCACGACAACGCCCGCGTCGAGCAGCTTGCGAAGGCGCTCGTGGGCGCGAAGCGTCCGTTGCTGTGGCTCGGCGGCGGTACGCGTCACGCGCGTTCGGCCGTCGAGCGGCTGGTCGCGCTCGGCTTCGGCGTGGTGACGAGCGTGCAGGGGCGCGGCGTGCTGCCCGAAGACCATCCGGCGACGCTTGGCGCGTTCAACGTGCATCCGTCGGTGGAGAGCTTCTACAAGACGTGCGATGCGCTGGTCGTCGTGGGTTCGCGTCTGCGCGGCAACGAGACGCTGAAGTACAAGCTCGCGCTGCCGCAGCCGCTCTATCGCATCGATGCCGACGCGCTCGCCGACAACCGCGGCTACCGCAACGAACTCTTCGTGCACGGCGATGCGGCAGCGGTGCTCGACGATCTCGCGACGCGTCTCGAAGGCCGCCTCGCGGTCGATCCGACGTTCGCCGCCGACCTCGCGGCGGCGCGCGAAACCGCCGTCGCCGATGTGGCGAAGGGACTCGGGCCGTACAAGCGCCTCGTCGATTCGCTGCAACGCGCGGTGGGCCGCGACTACAACTGGGTGCGCGATGTGACGATCTCCAACAGCACGTGGGGCAACCGCCTGCTGAAAGTGTTCTCGCCGCGTGCGGGCGTCCATGCGCTCGGCGGCGGCATCGGGCAGGGCATGCAGATGGCGATCGGCGCGGCGCTGGCCGGGTCGGCGGCGAAGACGGTGTGTCTCGTCGGCGACGGCGGTTTGATGGTGAACGTCGGCGAACTCGTCACGGCCGTGCAGGAAAAGGCCAACGTGATGATCGTGCTGATGAACGACCAGTGCTACGGCGTGATCCGCAACATCCAGGACGCGCAGTACGGCGGCCGCCGCATGTTCGTCGAGTTGCATCAGCCGGACTTCGCGCAATTCTGCGCAAGCTTCGGCTTGGCGCACCGCCGCATCACGTCGCTCGACCATGCCGACGACATTATCCGCGAAGGGCTCGCGATCGACGGCCCGGTGCTGGTGGAAGTGGACATGCTGTCGGTCGGTTCGTTCGCGACCGCGTTTGCCGGCCCGCCCGTCAAGAAGGAAGAGCCGAAGGAGCCGGAATATGCGTAACGCCCACGGTTCCCGCGCTGCGATCGACGTCGCGATGATCGGCTTCGGCGCGATCGGCTCGGCGGTGTATCGCGCGGTCGCCGACGATCCGCTGGTGCACGTCTCGCATGTGATCGTGCCGGAGCGCTACACGGCTCAGGTTCGTGAGGTGGTCGGCGCGGACCTGGACGTGGTGTCGACGGTCGATGCGCTCTCCAGCCACCCGCAGTTCGCGCTGGAATGCGCGGGGCACAGCGCGCTCTTCGATCACGTCGTGCCGCTGCTCAAGTCGGGCACGGACTGCGCGGTCGCGTCGATCGGCGCGCTCTCCGACGTGAGCCTGCTCGACGCGCTCTCGAACGCGGCCGACGAGGGCGCGGCGACGCTCACGCTGCTGTCGGGCGCGATCGGCGGCGTCGATGCGATCGCCGCCGCGAAATTCGGCGGCCTCGACTCGGTGCTGTACACGGGCCGCAAGCCGCCGACCGGCTGGCTCGGCACGCCCGCCGAAGAACTCTGCGACCTGCGCGCGCTGACCGAGGAACGCGTGATCTTCGAAGGCACTGCGCGCGATGCGGCGCGGCTCTATCCGAAGAACGCGAACGTGGCCGCGACGATCGCGCTCGCGGGCCTCGGCCTCGACGGCACCATCGTGCGCCTGATCGCGGACCCGGCCGTCGAGCGCAACGTGCACCGGATCGTCGCGCGTGGCGCATTCGGCGAGATGTCGCTGGAGATGAGCGGCAAGCCGTTGCCCGACAACCCCAAGACCTCCGCGCTGACCGCGTTCAGCGCGATCCGTGCGCTGCGCAATCGCGCGGCACGCTGCGTGATTTGAAAAGCCGGCTGCACAGCCCAAGGAACGAACGAGATGAACCAACCCGAATCCAGTCTGATCGCGTCGAGCGATATCTTCATCGGCGGCGAGTGGCGCGCCGGCCGCGGCACGCCGTACGCGAGCGTGTATCCCGCCGACCAGTCGATCAACGCCGAGATCACGGCAGCCAGCGCCGACGATGCGCGCGATGCGGTCGAAGCCGCCGATGCAGCGTGGCGCAAGCCGAACTGGGCGGGTTTGAAGCCGCATCAGCGCGCGGCCGTGCTGCATCGCATCGCCGACCTGATCAACGTGCGGCATGAAGCGCTCGCGCAGTTGCAGCGCCGCGACAACGGCAAGCCGATCAGCGAGACGCGCGGGCTCGTCACCAGCGCCGCGAACACGTTCCGCTATTTCGCGGCGTGCGTCGAGACCTTCGAGGAATCGCTCACGCCCTCGCGCGGCGACTTCATGACGATGAGCGTGCATGAACCGCTCGGCGTCGTCGCGGCGATCACGCCGTGGAATTCGCCGATCGCCTCCGACGCGCAGAAGCTCGCGCCCGCGCTCGCCGCCGGCAACGCGGTCGTGCTGAAGCCTGCCGAAGTGACGCCGCTCGCGTCGCTTGCGCTTGCTCGCATCTGCGAGGAAGCGGGCGTGCCGGCCGGTGTGATCAGCGTGCTTCCGGGCAAGGGCTCGATCGTCGGCGATGCGCTCGTGCGCCATCCGCTCGTGAAGAAGATCGCGTTCACGGGCGGCACGGAAGTCGGGCGCGGCATCGCGCGTCTGGCGGCGGACAAGCTGATGCCGGTATCGCTCGAACTCGGCGGCAAGTCGCCGACCATCGTGTTCGCCGATGCCGACCTCGATCATGCGGTGAACGGCGTGCTGTACGGCATCTTCAGCTCGTCGGGGGAATCGTGCATCGCGGGTTCGCGCCTGTTCGTGCAGCGTCCGGTCTATGCCGAGTTCGTCAGGCGTCTCGCCGATGGCTCGCGCAAGCTGCGCGTCGGCGACCCGTCGCGCGAGGACACGCAGATGGGGCCGCTCATCACGGGGCAGCATCGCGAATCGGTCGAGCGCTATGTCGCGCTCGGTGTGCAGGAGGGCGGCAAGTTGCTGTGCGGCGGCGAGCGCCCGAGCGGAGATAACCGCGAGCAAGGCTTCTTCTATCTGCCGACGATCCTCGAAGGCCTCACCAACGACGCACGCATTTGCCAGGAAGAGATTTTCGGGCCGGTGCTGGTCGTCATGCCCTTCGACGACGAAGCCTCGCTGCTGAAAGAAGCCAACGACAGCGTATTCGGCCTCGCCGCCGGCATCTGGACGGCCGACTACAAGCGCGCATGGCGCCTCGGCCGCGCGCTCGAAACGGGCACGGTCTGGATCAACACGTACAAGCAATTTTCGATTTCGACGCCTTTCGGCGGCTGGAAGGACAGCGGCATGGGCCGCGAGAAAGGGCGTCTCGGCATCTGCGAGTACATGCAGCAGAAGAGCATGTACTGGGGCCTGAACGACGCGCCGCTGCCGTGGGCGAACTGAAGAGGTTTATATGACGATCCTTGGCATTGAACAGATCACCTACGGCGTGACCGACCTCGCCACCTGCCGGCGCTTCTTCGCCGACTGGGGCCTGAAGGAAGTCTCGCACGACGAAACGCGGGCGCGCTTCGAGTCGCTGAACGGCTGCACGATCCTCGCCGTCGACGGGAACGACCCGTCGCTGCCGCCCGCGTTCGAGACCGGACCGACCTTGCGCGAAGTGACCTGGGGCGTGGCGACCCGTGAAGAACTCGACGCCTTGCGCGGACGCTTCGCCGGCCAGCCGGGCCATTTCGAAACCGACGAGGCGGTCGGCTGCATCGATCCGAACGGCATGGCGATCCGCGTGGAAGTCACCCGCAAGCGCGCCATCGACGTGAAGGGCTCGCCGTCCAACGTGTGGGGCCAGAGCCTGCGCATCGATACGCCGAGCCCGGTGTACGAGCGCGCCGAGCCGGTCGAAGTGGGCCACGTCGTGTTCTTTACGAACTGCGTCGCGGAGCAGGAGAAGTTCTATCACGAGCTGCTCGGCTTCGAGACCTCGGACCGCTATCCGGGACGCGGCGCCTTCATGCGCTGCGCGCCGCACGGCGGCCATCACGACCTGTTCCTGCTGCAACTGCCCGACGGCAAGCGCGGCCTGAACCACGTCGCGTTCACCGTGCGCGACATCCACGAAGTATTCGGCGGCGGCCTGCACATCAGCCGCTGCGGCTGGACGACGCAACTCGGGCCGGGCCGGCATCCGGTTTCGTCGGCGTACTTCTGGTATTTCCAGAATCCGGCGGGCGGGCTGATCGAGTACTACGCGGACGAGGACATCCTCACGCCCGACTGGCAGCCGCGCGACTTCGAGCCGGGCCCGACCGTGTTCGCCGAATGGGCGGTGGACGGCGGTCTCGACGGCAACACGCGGCGCCAGAAGAACGCGAAGGCACCCGAAGGCAAGTTCATGACGGAGCGCAAAAATGGCTGATGACATCCTTCAGGACGCGCCGCGCACGATCGTCGTCGTCGGCGGCGGACAGGCGGCGGGCTGGATCGTGAAGACCTTGCGCAAGGAAGGCTTCGAAGGCCGTCTCGTGATGATCGCCGATGAGATCCATCTGCCCTACGAGCGTCCGCCGCTGTCGAAGGCCGTGCTTTCCGGCGATGCCGACATCGATACCGTGCGCCTCGTCAGCACCGACGACTTCGCCGCGCTCGACGTCGAAGCGTGGCAGCCGGACTGCGCGACATCGATCGACCGCGAAGCGCGCCTCGTGCGCACGGCGAGCGGTCGCGAGGTGCACTACGACCGCCTCGTGATCGCCACCGGCGGTGCCGCGCGGCGCCTGCCCGAGTCGCTGGTGAAGACCTCGCATCTTACTTACCTGCGCACGCTCGACGATGCCGTCACGCTGGGCACGCGGCTGCGTCAAAGCCGCCGCGTGCTGGTGGTCGGCGGCGGCTGGATCGGGCTCGAAGTCGCGGCGACGGCGCGCAAGCTGGGCGTCGACGTGACGGTGGTCGAAGGCGCGCCGCGCCTGTGCGGACGCTCGGTGCCGCAAACGGTCTCGGACTTCCTGTTCGACCTGCATCGCTCGAACGGCGTGGACATTCGGCTTGGCGCATCGCTCGTCTCGCTCGACGATCACGAAGACGGCGTGCGCGCGACCTTCGCCGATGGCTCGACGCTCGACGCCGACTTCGCCGTCGCGGGCGTCGGCCTCACCCCGCACACGGCGATCGCGGAGCAGGCGGGCATCGAAGTGAACGACGGCATCGTCGTCGACGAATTCGGCGCCACCGCCGATCCGTTCGTGTTCGCTTGCGGCGACGTCGCGAATCATCCGAACGCGTGGCTCAAGCGCCGCGTGCGGCTCGAATCGTGGGCGAACGCGCAGAACCAGGCGATCGCAACCGCCAAGGCGCTGATCGGCGTGCGCGTGCCGTATGCGGAGATTCCGTGGTTCTGGTCGGATCAGTACGACGTGAACCTGCAGATTCTCGGCGACATTCCGGCCGGCACCGAACCGGCCGTGCGCGGCGACCTGCAGGCGAGGCGCGCCACGCTCTTCTTCCTCGATGACGGCATGATCCGCGGCGTCATCGCGATCAACTCGCCGCGCGATCTGAAACTCGCGCGCAAATGGATGAGCCAGGGGCGTGCAGTCGACGCCGCGACGCTCGTCGATGCGGCCAAGGCGCTCGCATAAACATCAGGCACAGGACAGGGAACAGGCATGAGAACTATCGGCAACACCATCGCGGGGCAGGGCGGCGCCAGTGTCTCGGGCACGGTGACCAAGGGGTCGATCATCGCCCGCATCGAACGCCTCCCGGCTAACGCGATGCAGGTGCGCGCGCGGATTCTGATCGGCGCGGCGACTTTCTTCGACGGCTTCGACGTCATCACCATCGCGGCCACGCTGCCGCTCTTGATCCAGAAGTGGGGGCTGACGCCGGGGCAGGTCGGCTTCCTGATTGCTTCGGGTTCGATCGGGCAACTCGTCGGCGCGTTCCTGTTTCCGTCGCTCGCCGAACGCTATGGGCGCGTGAGGTCCATCGCCTGGAGTTCCGGGATCATCGGCGTGACGAGCATCGCGTGTGGCTTCGCACCGAGTTTTGCCGTGTTCGTCGCGCTGCGGATCGTGCAGGGCCTCGGGCTTGGCGGCGAGTTGCCGGTGGCCGCGACTTACATCAACGAGATCACGCGCGCTCATGGACGCGGGCGCTTCGTGCTGCTCTACGAGATCGTCTTCCCGATCGGCCTCCTGGCATCGAATGCGCTGGGCGCGTGGATCGTGCCGCGCTTCGGCTGGGAAGCGATGTACCTGATCGGCGGCGTGCCGCTCGTGCTGTTTTTCCTGTTGCGCACGCTCGTGCCCGAATCGCCGCGCTGGCTCGGCGAGCAGGAGCGCATGGCCGATGCCGACCGCGCGCTCAGCAAGTTCGAGGCGAGCGTCAAGGGACCGCTGCCGCCCGTTGCAAACATCAGCGAATTCGAGGCGATGGTGCATCGTCACCCGAAGCGCCGCATGCTCGACCTGTTCGGACCCGCCTATATCAAGCGCACGATTGCCGTCGCGCTGCTCTGGATGACCTGCGGCGTGATCCAGTACGGCCTCTCGACGTGGCTTCCCACGATCTACAAGACCGTCTATCACGCGCCGTTGCAGCTCGCGCTGAATCTCGCCGTGGCGGCTTCGGTGCTCGGCGTGCTCGGGTCGCTGACGTGTGCGCTCATCGTCGACAAGGTGGGACGCAAGCCCGTCATCAACCTTTCGTTCGTGTTGTGCGCCCTGTCGCTCGCGGCGGCCGGCGTGTTCCATGCGCAGTCGGTGTATGTCGTCGCGGGTTTGTGCGCACTGGCGCTCGGACTGATGGCTTGTGGCTTCATTACCGCCTACGTCTATACGCCCGAGCTCTATCCGACGAGCATCCGCGCGTTCGGCTGCGGGCTCGGCGGCGCGTGGCTCAAGGTCGCGGCGATCTTCGCGCCGGCGCTGGTGGGCAAGACGCTGGTCGGCGGCAATCTCGACGTGGCGTTCTACACGCTCGCCGCTGTGCCGATGCTGGCCGCGGTCGCGGTGCATTATCTCGGCATCGAGACGAAGGGCAAGGTGCTGGAGCAATTGGAGGCTTGAGGGGGGGTGTCGCTGGCGCTTGGGGGTGGGGTTGTTGTTTACACCGTTTGATGCGCTTGTGCTTCTATGGAACTTGTTTTCTTATTGGTTTATTTGCTCTGCCCCTGTCCGGGGCGGGACTCACTTTCTTTGCTGCTGCAAAGAAAGTAAGCAAAGAAAGCAGCTTCCCACCGCGAATGCTTGCCATACGCCGCTAGCCCGTTATGTCGGAGTGGTCCAACCGGGGGAGTGTCGTTAGCGGGGTTTCATCGTTGTTGGCATGTAGAAGAGGCACGGGATTCGCACCGCTATACGAAGTGGACCAGCAGTCATTCATCCGGCCTCGCGCTACGCGCTCACCCGTTAGGCAAAAGCGGAATCCATCGCGATCGCTATGTTTATGCTTGCCGCATGCTTCAATTCACCACCGCCTGGTAGACCTTTCGTCGGGCACGAAGTGCCAGGACGGATGAATGATTGCTGGTCCACTCCCGATAGTGGTGTGACGTGCGCGCCTCTTCTACATGCCAACAACGATGAAACTCCGCTAACGACACTCCCCCGGTCGGGCCACTCCGAATAGCGCGTGCGTTGCCGTATGCGAACTGCTGCTTGAAAAAGCTGCTTTCTTTGGTTACTTTCTTTGCAGCAGCAAAGAAAGTGACTGCCGCCCCGCACAGGGGCAGAGCTAATAGACCAATACCAACACAAGCTCCATAGAAGCGCAAAAACCATCGACGGTATAAATGGCACCCAGGCCCGAGCGCCAGCGGCCCCGAAAGCCGTCCCGCAGGCGCAGCAATCGAACCGGTACCCCGCCATGTCAAACGCGACCGCCGACGTCGAACTCAAACTCGGCGACAAGACCCTGTTCGGGAACGACGCGGGCGAGGACGAAGATATTGAAGTCCTCACTTCATATTTCGTAAACCAGCCGGCATTCGACGACTTCCTGGATTCGAGCGTCCGGCTCCAGGTCGCGCGTGCGAGGAAGGGCATGGGCAAGTCGGCGCTGCTGTCGAAATTCGCGCACGACCTCGCCGGCCTGCCGACGGAGCCGTTGACCGTGCATGTGGTGCCGTCGACCCTCACGGGCATGCTGGAACCGCCAGACACCGAAAATTCGACGATCCTCGAAAACTACTGGAAGCAGGTGATCTGCCGCGCGGTCGGTTTCGAAATCGCGAAGGCAATCGGCTTCGCCTATCGGGACGATGCCATCACGCTCGTGGAAAACGCCGAGCTGGCGGGCTTCAAGGGAAGAAGCCTGATCGGTGCGCTGACGAGCCGCCTGCTCGGCAAGATCACGGTGCTGGGCGCCATCGAGATCAAGAACAATCCCGTCGAGCTGCGCAGCCACGATCAGGTGCTCAAGCGCATCCAGGAGGAAGCGAGGGACGCGCGAGACGTCTGGTTCCTGCTCGACGATCTCGACACCAAGTATCAGAACGTGCCGGCCCAGCAGGCCTATGTGTCGTCGTTTTTCTCGGCATGCCGCAGCCTGATACGCGAAATAAAGGGCATCTCGATCAGGGCGACGGTGCGCAGCGATGTCTGGACCAGCCTGCGCGGCGCGGAAGATCTCGACAAGTTCGAGCAGTATGTCTGCGATATCGCCTGGAGCACGGCCCAGCAAAAGGACATCATCGTCAAGCGGATCTACGCCTACGTTAAACGCAACCATGGCGGCTCCCATGTGGCCACGCACTGGAGCATCGAAAAGCATGCCGACGACTTCATCGAACTGGCCTTCGCGCGCCGCTTGAAATGGGGTGACAGCGCCGTCCCGGCCATCAATATCCTGCGTATCTTCTCGGGCGGCAGGCCGCGCTGGATGGCGCAACTCTGCCGACTCGCGGGCAACCGCGCCGCCGTCAACAAGAGCGCCCGCATCGGCGCAAGCGAAATCAACGAAGTGATGGCCGATTTCGGCAAGCGACGCTTGGCCGACTTGTACAAGGAACATCTGCATCAATTCCAGGACCTGAAGAAGGTCGTCGAGGCGTTCAGCAATGGCGAGCGCCGCTATCGCACGGACGACCTCGTCAATCACATCACGAAGACCTATCTCCGTGGCAAGAGCATCAAATCGGTTCCCGAGGTCGACGGCGCCGCGTTCAGGGATTCGATGCAGATCGCGCATTTCCTGTTCAAATGCGGCTTCGTGGTTGGCCACAATCTAGAGAAGGCGACTCAGGATTCACCCGAATTCGTCACCTACGACATGCGGCCCGACCTGCTCCAGGTGGATACCAATCTCGACGACGGCATGGACTGGGAGATTCAGGCCTCGTACCGGAAGGCGCTGCGCATACGCTGACAGCGGTGACAGGCGCGCACCGGGCGCCCGGGCATGCCCCTCACAAATGTTCGGCCGACACCGAACATTCGCTCGCTCGCATGACGACACGGTCGATCATACAGATGGCACTGCCGGCGGGCGGTATCGTCATCGACAATCGCAGTCACTGAACACCGGCTCTGCGATGATGACAGGAGGAACCCGGTATGGACTATTTAGACAGACGAGTCGGGCCCAATCTGGCCTATGGCGGTTTGATTAGCGAAGGACGGCACACGCTTGGCGCTGGCTTTCGTGGACAGACCACATCGCCACATCGGCGCTCGATGACGGCCACAAGCAGTTGATAGATGGCGACTAATGCTGCCATCTTTTTAGGCCAGCTTGACCAGGAAAGGATGGAGTGTCAGGCAAGGTGGCATTAGCCCGCATCGATTCGAACGCGCAAGCAAGATCTCACGGCCTGCGCATTTTGCTAACGCTGCACGACAAAAGTAACGGTTCGCAGGCGACGACGGCTGAAAAATGCCGTCGTCGCCTTTTTGCTTGTTCGGGTATCGTGCTCACGCCGCTGCCGATGCAACGTTGAGTTGCGCATTGAGCTTGATGGCCGCCTCGGTGCGATTTCTCACTTGCAGCTTGTCATAGATGACGCACGAGACTTGCCGGACGTGACCTGGGCTGATCGCCAGTTCCCGCGCGATCTCCTTTCCCGACAGTCCCCGTCCGATGCAGCGCGCAACGTCCCATTCGCGAGGCGATAGCGCGAGGTCGATTCTGGACTGCGCGACTGATGCCGCATCCGTTACGCATGCGAGGCGTCGCAGGACTTCCTCGGGAACCCACAATTCGCCCGCGAGCATGCGGCTGAGGCCGGTGAGCATGGTCTTCAGCTTGCCGCGTTTGAGCAGCACGCCCTGCGCATCGTGATCCCGAAGGCATGTGCGGATCACTTCGATTTCCCGGTCATCCGTCAAGGTGAGCCCGGTGCATACGACCACCGGCACTCCCCGCGGATTCGCCGCCTGCAGCCGTTCGAGCGTGTGCGTCCCGCCGCGCGCTCCGTTGAGATCGAGGTCGAGAAACACGAGGTCCGGCGGCGGCGCCTTGCCGATTTCCTCGATCGCCTGAGCGAGCGTGAATACGGGTACCGTCTCGACATCGTGCTCGCTCCACTCCGACGCATGTTGCCGGATGTACTCGGTAAGCGCGACGCAAGCAAGTTCGTGATCATCGACCCACACGATTTTCATCGTCATCCCTCCGGTTCGTGAGGAACGACGCGGCCGAGTTCGTTGCGCTTGCCGCAGGCCACGTCTGACGTCCCATGCTAGCGACGTTTGGACGTCCCGCAATCCCCGCACTGCGAGCCACCCGATCGCAGGGACGGCGAGCGCGCGCGCCAGTCAGAACCGGTAACCGACCCGCAGATAAGTCACGATCGGGTCGAGCGTGACCTTTGCCTCGCTGCGCTGCGTGAGCGTGCCGACGGGCCTTTGAGCCTGCGTGGTGAGCGTGGCCGTCGTCTTCATCGGGATGTACGAAACCGAAAAGCCCGCAAACCAGTGCTCGGCGAATGCGTACGTGAAGCCGACGTTGAAAACCGGCTCCCAGACACTGCTCGCATCGACGGTGGTCGGGCCGTTCAGGAAACTGGACTCGAACTGCGTGTTGGTGATCGTGGCGTCCCTGAACGACGTCCGCGTCACGCCGATGCCGACGTACGGCCGGAATTTCGCTTGAGGCTCAAGGAAGAAATACTTGAAGAGCAGCGTGGGACTCCACTGCTTGACGGTGCCGAGCTTGCCAAATTGCGAGAGCGAGCCGGTGCCGCTCAGGTCGAACTTGGGCGGAATGCCAAATTCGAATTCCGCGGCGATGTGGTCCGTCACGAAGTATCCGGCGGTGAAGCCGAGCGTATCGGCGTCCGATATCGAGGCCCCGGTGTTCGGGATCGTGACGTCGACCGGACTGCCGCCGACCGAGGTCAGTTTGAACGGACTGCTGCTGTCTTGCGGCGCAAAGTGAAACCAGCCGGTCGTGACGAAGAAGCTTCCCGCTGTTTGCGCATATCCCGCAGTGGACAACGACGCGAGCGCTGCACATGCGCCGGCCAATCGACTCGCTTTCAATTTGCATTCCTCCAGAGAAGAAACACGCTTCCTTACGACGCGTCGGGCTGATCATCGCCTCGATCGGTCTTTTAGACAACCATTTTGATGTGAAGGAATGGCAGCGACGCAACACAGGGCGAGGCGCTGGCGACAGAAGCGCTTTTGCGAATACTCATTCGCAAAATGGAGTATGCGGTTGCTCACGGGGCCGGGCTGTTCAAGCCGCGGTGCGGGCGTTCGTCACCGGATGCCCGAAGGAGTGGAGGATGAAACCTGATCGAAAAACCGTTGGCGATCAGCTTCGCTGTACCCGTGCTTCTGCGACTTGCGCGTGCAGTCGGGGAAGGTCGCTTTGAATCGTTTTCCAGACGATCTCGAAGTCCACCTGGAAGTAGCCGTGGGCCACGGCGTTGCGCATCTGGTAGGCGAACGCCAAGGGCAATTCGGGGTGGCTTGCAGCGAACTCCGGATAGTGCTTTTCGATGTTGTTGCTGGCCTAGCCAATGATCTCGAGGTTGCGGATCACGGCGTCCTGCACCAACTGGTTATCCAGGAACGCCCGTTGGGCCATTTCCCTGGTGTATCGCTCGATGCGCTCGATGGCTTCGAGAATGTGCGCCAGATAGTCGGCAAGGCGCTGCTGGTCGCGACTCATACGGGACGGGCCTCGGCGATCACCAACGCCCGGAATTTGTCGGGCAGGGCGTTGGGGGTCAACACGTCCACCGGCACACCAAGCAGCTGGCCCAACTCGTGACGGATCGCGCCAATGTCGAACAGCGTCGTCTCGGGCGTCGGGTCGATCAGGATGTCGAGGTCGCTGCTGTCCGTGTCCTCGCCGCGCAGGACAGAGCCGAATACCCGGGCATTCCGGGCGCGGTGGGACTCGACCACGCGACGAATCGCGGCGCGATTCGAGTGCAATGCTTCCGAAGGTTTCAAACTCTCCTCCCACGATGAATTCCGGTTCCATGATAAGCGAACGCGATGTCTGCTACAACATCGCAATCCGGGTTTACTCCAAGGATGACGGGATCGCATCGAACCGCCAGACGCATCGCATTCGGATAGCTGAAAATCAGCACCGCCCTTCAAGCATTCTGGATGGCGAAACAATCCGCACCCTGCGCGCGACAAACGTCACCCACAAGCGTGCGCCTCGTGCTAGCCAGCAGGATCGTCCTACCGGTTGGCAGGATCGTCCTAACGATGCGTACGCCTGTCGATTTACGCTTCGAATGATGTCAGGCGACGCGCGGATGGCTGGCCGGTTCGGTATCCGAAGTTCGACGACCGGATGCCGTGTCCCGTGCGGGTGGTGGATGTCGTATAGCGGGCGTGGAGGTGGACGATCATGGCAAATCCTACCGATGAAGAAGCACCCGGTGCAAGGCCGGAAGACTGCTGGAACTATGCGGGCCCTCACGTCGCCGCGCTGGTCGACGACTGTTGCCGGATGCTCAACTACGCCACCGACAAGGGCATCAACGTGGAGCCCCAGGATTCCAGGAACGTATCGATCGCCGGAAAGGCGTTCGCACGCGGCCGGTGGAGCGAGCAGATCGAATCGGACCTTTACACGACCAAGAGCAGGCTGGCCGCCGCGATCCAGCCCGTGACGACGGAAACGCTCGCCGCGAACGCGCTGCACGATGCGCGCAAATCCACGCGCTTTTATTTCAGGGCGACGATCGCGATCGCCTCGGTGCTCGTGCCGCTGTCGATGGTGGTCTTCGCCAACGCCAAGCTCGCGAGCAGCAGCAAGGCGCTCATCGAGAGCAACGATACGTTGGCCGTGACGCTGTACAACGAATTGCAAGACCATCGCAACCAGATCGACGCTGCGAAGCAGCGTCTCATCACGGCCGCCAACGGCGCGCCCGGCGCGTCCGGCGCGTCGGATTCGGCGGTGGCTTCCGCGCCGGCTGCATCCTCGGGCGCGGCTGCGTATCTCGTCAAGACCGGGAAAGCGGCCGGCGTGAACCGGATTCCCTCGTGCGCGCCGTTGGCGAGCGCGGACGGCGCGACGGCCATCAACGTCTCCGCGGCGACCTGCCCTTCGTCGGGCACGTCGCCGACGAACGGCGTCGCCGAAACGGGTAGCAACGCCGACGAAATGGTCGCCAACACGCCCACTGCCATCGTCATCAAGGGGCAGCTTCAGGAGTTCGCGCGCAACAACCGGCTGCTGTTTGCACAAACCATCTGGCTTGGCCGGCTGAACCTGGCGCATTACCAGAACGTGTACCAGTCGCCGTGGATGGAAAGCGCCAGGACGAAGCGTGAAAATCTCGAACTGCGGCTGCCCATCCTGACCAATCCATATCGGACGATGAAGCAGGACACATCGCTCAGCGAGGACGAACGGAACCCGGATCACGCGATCGACGATGGCCTTCAAAAGCTCGCCGTCTACCAGGACATCCGCGCGATGGCGCAGGACGCGCAGCGCACCACCGACATCATGTGGGCGGCCATCACGACCTACGTCCTGCCGGTGCTGTATGCGCTCCTCGGATCGCTCGCGTTCATCCTGCGCGACCTTTCCGAGCAAAGCGTCAGCAAGACCTTCCACCCGACTCATGGGCGATTCGTCAATCGCGTGCGGCTCGTGGTCGCGGTGATCATCGGCACGGTGATCGGCCTGTTCGACAACTTCTGGAAAGACAGTGTTGCATCGGCTTCGCCGCTCGCGATTGCGTTTGTCGCGGGCTATGCGGCAAACACGTTCTTTGCGTTCCTCGACAAGAGCGCGCTGGGCGCCAAGCTCGCCGGCAAGCAGCAGTAGCCGTGAAGGACCGCGCGCCGGGAGCATGCGGCGCGCGGGGTCTTCCGTCGCGTTGGTCTTGCCGCCGAGGTCGCCGGTATTCGGGCCTTCCTGCGGGTTCGTCATAGAATCGGGCTTTGGCTGAGCCACTATGCACGAATCGTGAAGAAAACGCCGAACCCCGCTCCGAACCTCGACGACCTGCGCGTGTTTTGCCTCGTCGCCCGCAAGGCCAGCTTCAGCGCGGCGGCCGACGCGCTGTCGGTATCGCCGGCTTACGTCAGCAAGCGCGTGAGCGTGCTCGAGGCGGAGTTGGGCACACGCTTGCTGCATCGTTCGACCCGTCGTGTCGCGATCACCGAGGCCGGCGAGCGGGTCTACGCCTGGGCCGAAAAGATTCTCGACGACGTCGACCAGCTCGTCGAGGACGTTTCGACGACGCGCCGGCTGCCGCGCGGAACGCTGTCGGTGTCGAGCAGCTTCGGCTTTGGCCGGCATTTGGTCGCGCCGGCGCTCTCGCGGCTCACCGAGCGCTATCCCCAACTGAGCGTGCGGCTCGATCTGTTCGACCGCATCGTCGATGTGGCGGGCGAGGGCTTCGACCTCGACGTGCGCATCGGCGACGACATCGCGCCGCATCTGATCGCCAGGCGGCTGGCCGCGAATCACCGGGTGCTGTGCGCGTCGCCGGACTATCTCGCGCGGCATGGCGTGCCGCGCGCGGTGGGCGATCTCGGTGCGCACCCGTGTCTCGCGATCAAGGAGCGCGACCATCCGTTCGGGATCTGGCGCTTGAGCGTGCGCGGCGAGACGTCGTCGATCAAGGTCACCGGGCCGCTTTCCACCAATCATGGAGAAGTCGCCGTGCAATGGGCGCTGGCGGGGCGCGGCATCGTGCTGCGCTCGATGTGGGATGTCAGGCCGCTCCTGGAAAGCGGCGCGCTCGTGCAGGTGCTGCCGGAGGCGACGCAGAGCGCGAATGTGTGGGCGGTGTATCCGGCGCGGCTGGCGGCGTCGGCGAAGGTCAGGGTTTGCGTGGATTTTCTGGCCGAAGAGTTTGCGCGCTGGCCGGGATAGGGCATATATACGGGTAGCGGCTTTACGACGAAGCGCGCCCATGCAATGAGGACACCATGCTGAAGAACATCGATCCGCTGTTGAACGCCGACATCCTGCACGCCTTGTGCGCGATGGGACACGGCGACGAAGTCGTGATCTGCGACGCGAACTTTCCCGCCGACTCCGTCGCGCGCCAGACCGTGCTCGGCAAGCTGCTGCGCATCGATGGCGCGAGTTCGCCCCGGGCGATTCGCGCGGTGCTGTCGGTGCTGCCGCTCGATTCGTTCGTCGATCATCCTGCCGAGCGCATGGAAGTGGTCGGCGATGCGAGCGCGTTGCCGGCCGTGCAGCGCGAAGCGCAACGCGAAGTCGACGACGCCGAGGGGCGCGACACGCCGTTCGCGTCGATCGAACGCTTTGCCTTCTACGAGCGCGCGAAGAAGGCTTACTGCGTGATCGCGACGGGCGAGGCGCGCGGCTATGGGTGCTTCATCTTCAAGAAGGGCGTCGAGTTGGCGGCGGATGCGCCGGAGATCGCAAAGTAAGGCGGTGGAGGTGCGCTTCGGTTGAGTCGGTGAATACCACGCGCCAGCGCCCCTCGACCCGCTGGTTTCCTGCTCGATCATCCCAACGTCACGACGCGTTACACCCCCACCTGTTCGTCATGGCCGAATCAGGTTGAGAACTGGTTCGCCCGAATTCAGCGCGATGTCATCACGCGCGGCGCGTTCACCAGCACCCAATACCTCAACAAAAAGCTCGTGCGCTAAATCCGCCAGTACAACAGGCAAGCCGCACCGTTGAATTGGGAGTACGCCGAATCCAGGCGCCGCCCCAGGTGCGATTCATCCGGTTCAATGGACTGGTTTGCGCCCGAATGATCAGCGCAAATGTCCGGTAGTCACTTGCCTGGGCCTTCAGGAAGATTGCCGAATTGACTGGAAGGCCGATGCTTGAGCGGAGTTCCGTCACTGTCCCCGGCTGAGACGCCATCGCCGCGATCTCATCATCGCCAATCGCGATGGTGCCTTGCCGAATGACCACGTACAAGCCGGCTGGCCTGATGCAAGATGCTTCCAAACAGCAACCGACTACGAAACTGCGACGCCGCGCCAGCCGCGGCCGTCAATTGACGGAGCGAGACGAAGCAATGCAACTCGATCAGGCTACCGCTGGCTTGCGGACCCTCTATGACAAGATCTGGGACAGTCACCGGGTGATGTCCCGCGACGATGGACAGGACCTCCTATTCATCGACCGCCATTACATTCATGACGTCACCGCGCAGTCTTTCGACCTGTTGCGCCAGCGCGGGCTCAAGCCGCGCTCGCCCGAGCGCATCTTTGGCACGCCCGACCACTACGTTTCCAGCACGGCGAATGACCTCGCCGCGGTGACCGACCCCGAACGGCGCGCCATGATCGAGGCACTGCAACGTGACGCGGCCGAGTCGCGCATTACCTTGTTCGACATGAGCGACTCGCGGCGCGGCATCGTGCACGTGGTCGGACCCGAGCAGGGGCTGAGTCTGCCGGGCATGACCGTGGTCTGCGCCGATAGCCACACCTCGACGCACGGCGCGATGGGCGCATTGGCGTTCGGTATCGGCGCAACCGAGGTAGCCCACGTGCTCGCCACGCAATGCCTGTGGCAGCGCAAGTCGCGAAACATGCGCATTACCCTCGACGGCACGCCGGGCCCGGGCGTCACCGCCAAGGACTTGATTCTGGCTGTCATTGCGCGTATCGGCGTGGCCGGCGCGACGGGCCACGTGATCGAATACGCCGGCTCCGCGATCGCCGGTTTGTCGATGGAAGGCCGGCTGACCTTGTGCAACATGACCATCGAGGCCGGCGGTCGCGCCGGGATGATCGCTCCGGACGAAACCACCTTCACGTATCTTGCCGGGCGCCAGTTCGCGCCCGCGGGCGAC
This sequence comes from Caballeronia choica, assembly GCF_001544535.1. Taxonomy (GTDB): domain Bacteria; phylum Pseudomonadota; class Gammaproteobacteria; order Burkholderiales; family Burkholderiaceae; genus Caballeronia; species Caballeronia choica. Next base: position 25,065 of record NZ_FCON02000071.1, read on the forward strand.
CAGTGGGACCGGGCGGTGGCGCACTGGCGGACCTTGTTCACGGACCCCGGCGCGGTATTCGATTGCGAAGTTCATATCAACGTAGCCGAGATTGCCCCGATGGTGACATGGGGCACTACGCCCGGTTATGCCTGTGCCATTGACCACCGCGTGCCAGATCCTGCGAGGCAGTCCGATCCCGATCTCCGCGCGGCGATGTCGCGGGCGCTCGACTATATGGGTCTGGCCGCCAATGAGGCGCTCGAAGGCGTCGCGATAGACAGGGTATTCATCGGCTCGTGCACCAACGGGCGTATCGAGGACATGCGCAGTGCGGCAGAGGTGGCGCGCGGCCGTCACATTGCACCCGGCGTCGAAGCGTGGGTGGTGCCGGGCTCGCACGAAGTGCGTGCGCAAGCCGAGGCCGAAGGGCTCGACCGCGTGTTCAAGGAAGCCGGATTCCAGTGGCGCTTTCCCGGCTGTTCGATGTGTCTCGCAACCAACGGCGATATCGCCGCGCCCGGCCAGCGTTGCGCCTCCACATCGAACCGTAACTTCGTGGGCCGACAGGGACCCGGCGTGCGCACGCACTTGATGAGCCCGGCGATGGCTGCTGCGGCCGCGGTGACCGGACGTCTCACCGATGTGCGCCGCCTCCTGGGAGCCTGAACATGGAAAGACTTGAGTACCTCGACGCAGTCGCGGCGCCGATTGTTGCGATCAACTGCGATACCGACCAGATTCTGCCGGCGCGCTTCCTGCAAAAACCCCGGTCCGACGATTTCGGTCAGTTTCTGTTTCGTGCGCTGCGCTTCGGCCCGGATGGCGCGGAACGTCCTGACTTCGTGCTTAACAGAGCGCCCTTGCGCGAGTCGCGCATCGTCGTAGCCAACCATAACTTCGGTTGCGGCTCTTCGCGAGAGCATGCGGTCTGGGCGCTGTACGACTACGGTATCCGGGCGGCGATTGCCCCAAGCTTCGGTGACATCTTTTTCATCAACTGCCTCAAGAACGGGCTCCTGCCGATCGTGTTGCCCGAGGCCGTTGTGCTACCGCTGCTGGTTACCTTGTCGGAGAGTCCGGGCAGCCGCATTGCCATCGACTTGCGCGCACAGACTGCCACGTTGCCCGACGGCTCGTCTCACACCTTTGAGATGGAGCCTTTCGCCAAGGAGTGTCTGCTGCGCGGCATGGACGAGATCGACTACACACTTTCGCATCGAGACCGCATCGATGAATTCGAGCGCAACCGTGCCGACACGTATTGATGGCGCGCGCCTTCTCACTACGACCAAGGAGATTACAGATGAAGATTGCAGTCATGCCCGGCGATGGTATTGGCCCCGAAGTAGTCGCGCAGGCTCTTAAGGTGCTGCGGGTAGTGGCGCCTCAAGCCGAAACGCAGGAGGCTCCCATCGGCGAGGCTGGCATACAGGCGCACGGCGTGCCGCTGCCCGAACCCACGCTTGAACTCGCGCGCAAGGCTGACGCCATCCTGTTTGGCGCGGTAGGCGTGGCTGACGAAGCCGCGATTCCGCGTGAACAGCGCCCCGGAACCGGGCTGCTGAAATTACGCGAAGCGCTGACTCTCTATGCCAACTTCCGCCCGGCCTACATGTTCCCGGAGCTGATCGGCGCCTCGACGCTGCGCCCGGAAGTGGTCGATGGACTGGACATCGTGATCGTGCGCGAGTTGAACGGCGACGCGTATTTCGGCCAGCCGCGCGGCTTCGAGACCAACCAGGCGGGCGAGCGGGTAGGTTTCAACACGATGCGTTATTCCGAGTCGGAGGTGGAGCGCGTCGCCCATGCTGCCTTCCGGGCCGCGCGGCGCCGTCACCACAAGCTGTGCTCGGTGGACAAGGCCAACGTGCTGGAAGCGAGTCAGTTGTGGCGCGAAGTTGTCACGCGCGTGGGGCACGATTACCCGGACGTCGAACTGAGCCATCTCTTTGTGGACGCTGCCGCGATGATGCTGATGCGCCGGCCCAAGCAGTTCGATGTGATCGTCACAGGCAACCTGTTCGGTGACATTCTCTCCGACGCCGCGGCCATGCTGACCGGTTCGATTGGCATGTTGCCTTCTGCCTCGCTCGGCTATGACCGCAAGGGGTTGTACGAGCCGGTGCACGGGTCGGCTCCGGATATCGCCGGCAAGGATATCGCCAATCCGCTCGCCGCCATTCTGTCGCTTGCGTTGATGCTGCGCGAGAGCTTCGAAATGGAAGACGACGCGAGTCGCGTCGAACAAGCCGTGCGTGCGGTGCTGGCCGCGGGCTACCGTACCGCCGACATCCAGCAAGATGGCACGCGATGCATCGGCACTCAGGACATGGGCGACGCAGTGGTCGAGGCGCTGCGCAAGCAGGCAGCTTAGGGCGGATCACGTCGCGCGGACCGGGCCTGGCATCACGAGATTCAGGAGTTACAGGAGATATAAAAAGACTCAGGAGCCGGTCCACACTCGACACTTTGTTGCACCGAAAAATCCCTACAAAGGGAGGAGACAACCATGAAGCTGAAACTTGCCATCGCGCTGTGCGCAGCGCTCGAGCTTGCCTGCGGTTCGGCCACGGCAGTGGCCAAGGATGTGCCTGAAAAACCCGACTTGCACATTGCGGCGGCTTCGGTGGGCATCACCTATCTGCCGATGCTCGTCGCAAAGCAGCGGGGCTACTTCAAGGACGAAGGGCTGGATGTGACCATCGCCGCCTTTTCCGGCGGGTCGAAGACGCTCGAGGCCCTGCTTGGCGGCAGCTCTGACATGGTGGCCGGCGCCTATTCCAACACCATTACCATGGCCACCAAGGGTCAGCACCTCGTGGTGGTGGCGGCGCAAGTCATCTGTCCGGGATGGATCTTCGGTGTCTCCCAGAAACGCCAGGCCGAAGTGAAATCGGTCAAGGACCTGAAGGGCATGCGAATCGGGGTGAGCGCGCCGGGTTCCAGCACGCACATGGCACTCAATTACATTCTGCACAAAGCGGGGCTGCAGTCTTCGGACGTGTCCATCATTGGTGTCGGGCAGGCAGCCGGTGCGGTGGCGGCGGTGCGGGCAGGGCAGATCGACGCGCTGATCGTCAACGACCCGAGCGCCACGATCCTCACGAAGGATGGGAGCCTCAAGCCGCTGGAGAACATGCGCACGGCTGACGGAAACGTCAAGGTGTTCGGCTCGGATTACCCCGAGTCGAGCCTGTTCGCGACGCAAGAGTTCATCGACAAGAATCCCAAGACGGTGCAGGCCGTCGCCAATGCGATCGTGCGAGCCGAGAAGTGGATTGCCACTGCCACGCCGCAGCAAGTTGCGGATAACGTGCCGCCACAGTATCTGGGGGACAACAAGGCGCTCTATGCCGAAGCATTTACGAACAGCCGCCGTTGCATCGCGCAAAACGGAGAGATCACCGCGAAAGGCGCGCAGACCGTGCGTGAGGTGCTGGCAGCCTTCGATCCGGCGGTGGCATCGGCCAAGATCGACCTCGCCTCGACCTATGACAACCGGTTCGTCAAGAAGGCGGCGGAGAGCCAGCCATGAGCACGGCAACCTACAGCATCCCGCTCGACAGCGGACGGACCGAGGTGCGCGAAGCCCTGCGCTTTGACAACGTGACATGCACCTTCGCGGGCAACGGCAAGAAGGCGCAGACCTACACAGCCGTCTCCGAGGGGAACCTGACAATCGGCGACGGAGAGTTCGTCTCGATCGTCGGGCCCACGGGCTGTGGCAAGTCCACTCTGCTCAACGTTGCCGCCGGGCTGACACGGCCCTCGTCGGGCAGCCTGAGCGTGTTCGGCAAAAAGCTGACGCATGGCCTGAACACGCAGGCGGCCTATCTGTTCCAGGTCGACGCGCTCATGCCCTGGAAGACGACCGAAGAAAACATCGCCATGGGCCTGATCTTTCGCGGCACGCCGCGCGAAGAGGCGCTGCGTGTGGCGCGCGGCTGGCTGGAGCGAGTCGGTCTTCGCGGGCACGGCAAGAAGTATCCGCACCAGTTGTCCGGCGGGATGCGCAAGCGTGCTGGCCTGGCGCAGGCCCTCGCGCTGAACCCTCGCATCATTCTGATGGACGAGCCGTTCAGCGCGCTGGATATCCAGACCCGGCATCTGATGGAGAACGAGTTGCTGCAACTGTGGTCGCACGACCGCAAGTCGGTGATGTTCGTGACTCACGATCTGGAGGAGGCCATCTCGTTATCGGATCGCGTCATCGTGTTGTCAGCCGGGCCTGGAACCCGACCTATCGCGGAGTTCAAAATCGACCTCGAGCGTCCGCGCGAAATGTCGGAGATCCGTATGACGCAGCGTTTCCTGCAACTGCACACCCAGATCTGGGACGTGCTTCGAGGGGAGGTTCTGAAAAGCTATGCGCGCAATCGAGTTTGACGCAAACAATCGTTTCACCGTGCTGGTGACCCGGCTGCTGATCCTGTTCGGTGTCCTGTTCCTGTGGTGGCTCGGCACGTATCAGAAGTGGCTGTCGCCGTTCTTCTTCGGCGATCCGGTCGGTGTGGCGCTGCGCATCGTCGACTGGTTCGTGACGGGCTCGGTGTTCCGTCATTTGTACACGACCTTGCTCGAAACCATGCTGGCGTTCGTGATCGGCACGGTCCTGGGGCTGGCGTGCGGCCTGTGGCTCGCGCTCAGCCCGTTCCTGGCCGTGGTGTTCGATCCGTTCATCAAAGCCATGAATTCGATGCCGCGCCTGATTTTTGCGCCGATCTTCGCGCTCTGGTTCGGTCTCGGCATCTGGTCCAAGGTGGCGCTGGGCGTGACGCTGGTGTTCTTCGTGGTGTTCTTCAACGTTTTCCAGGGTGTCCGCGAGGTCAGCCCGACGGTGTTGTCCAACACACGCATGCTGGGTGCCAATTCGCGCCAATTGATGCGGCATGTCTACCTGCCATCGGCGACGAGCTGGGTCTTCTCCAGCCTGCATAACGCGATCGGCATTGCCTTCGTGGGCAGCGTGGTGGGCGAATACCTCGGCTCCGAAAAGGGCGTGGGTTACCTGATCCTGCTGGCCGAGGGTGTATTCGATATCAACTCGGTCATCGCCGGCATTCTGGTGCTGACCGTGTTCGCCCTGATACTCGATACGGCGGTGTCGATGGTCGAGGATCATCTGCTGCGCTGGCGCCCCGTCGCTGGACAGACCGTGGCCACGAGCGCCTGAGTACGGCGCGATCGAAAATTTCATCCTGGGAGATCATCTTGCAGACCAACGCAATCAATTTGAAGGACCGCGTCGCCGTCGTGACCGGCGGCGCGCAAGGCATCGGCCTGGAGGTCGGACGCCGACTGCTGGCCTCCGGCGCACGGCTGGTGATCTGGGACATCAATCCCGCAGGCATGGAGCGCGCTCGTGAGGAACTGCGCGAGCACGACGTCCACTTCGAGCGTGTCGACATTGCCGACTACGCGAGCGTGCAAGCCGCCGTTGCGGGTACGCTGAAAGCGGCCGGGCACATCGATATCCTGATCAATAACGCGGCCATCGTCGGTCCCAATGCCACGCTGATCGAGTATCCGCTCGATGTCTGGAAGCAGGTGATCGATATCGACGTCAACGGCACCTTCCATTGCTGTCGTGCCGTGGCGCCGGTCATGATCGGCCAGAACTACGGTCGCATCGTCAACCTCGCCTCGGTCGCCGGCAAGGAAGGCAACCCGAATGCGGCCGCCTATAGCTCGGCCAAGGCTGCCGTGATTGCGATGACCAAGTCGCTCGGCAAGGAACTGGCGAGCCACGATATCGCGGTCAACTGCGTGACGCCCGCCGTGGCGCGCACCCCCGGCGCGATGGAGCAGTCGCCCGAGCATATCCGCTACATGCTCGGCAAGATCCCGCGCGGGCGCTTTCTCGAACTCAACGAAGCAGCAGCCATGATTGCGTGGCTCGCCAGCGAAGAGAATTCATTTACCACTGGCGCGGTTTTCGACCTGTCCGGCGGTCGCGCCACCTATTGAGACGAGCCTACCTATGAAGCTGTTGCGTTACGGCCCGCCAGGCCACGAAAAGCCGGGCCTTCTTGACAACGATGGAAACCTTCGGGACCTGTCTGGCCATGTAGCCGACATCGCCGGCAACGTTCTCCTGCCCGACAGTCTCGCGCGCCTGAAGGCGCTCGATTCCGCGTCGCTGCCACGCGTCGAAGGCAATCCGCGCCTGGGCGCCTGCGTTGGCGGCACGGGCAAGTTCATCTGCATCGGTCTGAACTACTCCGACCACGCCGCCGAAACCGGCGCCACGGTGCCTCCTGAGCCAATTATCTTCATGAAGGCGACCAGTGCCATCACCGGGCCGAACGATACCATCGAGATTCCGCGCGATTCTCTCAAGACCGATTGGGAAGTCGAGCTGGGTGTGGTCATCGGCAAGGCCGCCAAGTACGTGAGCGAGCGCGATGCCATGGATCATGTCGCAGGTTACTGCGTCATCAACGACGTGTCCGAGCGCGCGTTCCAGGCCGAGCGTCAGGGGCAGTGGACCAAGGGGAAGTCGGCCGACACCTTCGGTCCGACCGGCCCGTGGCTGGTGACCCCCGACGAGGTGCCGCATCCTCAGTCGCTGCCCCTGTGGCTGGAGGTCAACGGTCATCGTTATCAGAATGGCAGCACCTCCACCATGGTGTACGGCGTGCGTTACCTCGTGGCCTACTTGTCGCAGTTCATGTCGCTGCAGCCAGGCGACATCATTTCCACCGGCACGCCCCCGGGCGTCGGGCTGGGGCAGAAGCCGCCCGTCTACCTGAAACCGGGCGACGTCGTGACGCTCGGCATCGAGGGGTTGGGTCAGCAGCGCCAGACCGTCGTGCAGGGCTGAAGCAGGGCTGAATACCCGGGGCAGCGCCTGTGCAAACATTGAGGACAGGAGAAAAACCATCGTGAGAGTGAGAGCGCTCAGGCACCTGGTCTTGCCGGTACTCGCGAGCTGTGCGGTCCTGGAAAGCCAGCCGGCTGCCAGCGCCCCGCCCGTGCCGGAGAAACCGAAGATTCATTTAGCTGCGGCGGGCGTGGGCTTTCCCTATTTGCCGTTCATCATTGCCGACAGCCGCGGGTATTTCAAACAGGCGGGGCTGGATGTCGAGATCGGTGTGTTCAGCGGCGGCGCGAAAGCGCTGCAGGCGATGATGGGCGGCAGCGCCGATATCGTGGCGGGCGCCTATTCGAACACCATCACGATGGCGGCCAAAGGACAAAAGCTGGTGTCGTTCGTGACCCTGGCCTCCTGCCCCGGCTGGGTGTTTGGGGTGACGCGCGCCAGCCACGGCAAGGTCAAGACTTATGCTGACTTGAAGGGCATGCGCATCGGCGTGAGCTCGCCCGGTTCGAGTTTCCACATGGGCGCGAATTACCTGCTGAACAAAGCGGGCGTGAAGCCGGGCGACGTTTCGATCATAGGCGTGGGCTCGTCGGCAGGCGCAATCGCCGCGGCACGCAGCGGGCAGATCGACGCATTGATGAGCAACGACCCGGTCGCGACCGTGCTGCAGGATAGCGGCGATCTGTTCCCGCTGGCCGTGATGCGTGATCCGGCCAGCACCCGCGCCACGCTCGGCGGCGATTATCCGGAAGCCTCCGTCTACACCACCCGGGAATTCGCCGCCAAGTATCCCAAGACCGTGCAGGCGGTGACCAACGCCATTCTGCAAGCCGAGCACTGGATGGCGCAGGCGACGCCCGAGCAGGTCGCTGCAGCCGTGCCGACGCAATACGCTTTAGCGGATAAGGATGTGTTCGCCCGAGCCTACGCGAACATGCACAACTGCATTTCGCGAGACGGCTTGATGACCGACGCCGCGGCGCACACGGTACACGACGTGCTTGCCGCCTTCGACCCCGGTGTCGGCAAGGCTTCGATCGATCTGAAGGCGACTTACGACAACCGTTTTGTCGAGAATGCCGACAAGCCCTGATAGGGAGGAAGCAGCGATGGAAGGCGACATGCACATCATGGCGGAAGGCCTTGAATTTCCCGAAGGTCCGGTGGCGATGCCTGACGGCTCGCTCGTGCTTGTCGAAATCGAGAGGGAGACCATCAGCCGCGTAGCGGCAGACGGCAAGGTGAGCGTGCTTGCAGCGGTGGATGGAGGCCCGAACGGTCTGGCGCTGGGGCCGGATGGCGCCTTCTACATCTGCAACAACGGAGGCTTTCTCTTTCGTACCGTTGCCGGGCTGAATCGCACGAAGCCAGGCGTGCATCCGCGTTATACCAGCGGTCGCATTGAGCGTTTCGACCCAAAGTCAGGCACGCTGACGACACTGTATGACCGCTGTGGCGACCACCCGCTGTGCGGTCCCAACGACATCGTGTTCGACCACGACGGCGGGTTTTACTTCACCGATTTTGGAAAGAACCGGCTGCGCGACCGCGATCACGCCGGTCTCTATTACGGCCGCGCCGATGGATCAATGATCGTCGAAGTTGCTTACCCGCTCACCACGGCCAACGGCGTCGGCCTGTCGCCTGACGATAGTGTCGTCTATGTAGCGGAGACCGAGACGGCGCGCCTGTGGGCGTTCGATCTGGAGGCGCCGGGCCGGGCGCGCAAGCACCCTTATCCGTCTCCGCACGGCGGGCGCCTGGTGTGCGGGTTGCCGGGTTACCAGCGCTTCGACAGCCTGGCTCTCGATGCGGCGGGGAATATCTGCGTGGCCACGCTCGTTACCGGCTGCATCACGGTCGTTGCGCCGTCCGGCGAGGTGCTGCGGCAGGTGATGGTGCCGGACGGGATGGTGACCAACATCTGCTTCGGCGGCCCCGACATGAAGACGGCTTACGTTACGCTGTCCGGCACGGGGCGCCTCGGTAGGCTGCCCTGGCCGCAGGCCGGATTGAAGCTGGCTTATTCGTGATGGCCGGGCCGTGACGGCTGGACGCCTGCTGCATCACGGCTCGCGAGCAGGTGCTTGAGAAAGAGCTGGACTGGCACAGGAAGCGACTCGGCCTCGCGCACGCAGATCTTCCAGTGGCGTTCCGCCCACGGTTCGTCCAGTTGCACGGCGATCAATGGCGCCGAGCTCACATAGCGTTCGGCATGATGCTCTGGCACCAGCCCGATGCCAAGCCGCGCTTCCACCATGCTACGCACTGGCTCGAAACCGTTGACCCGGATCGACAGCTTGAGCGGGTGGTCCAGGTCCGCCGCCGCGCGCAACACCAATGAATTCAGATAGCTGCCCACTTGCGGTCCCACCAGCGGGTATTCGGCGACTTCACGGAAGGTGACCCGATCGGCACGGCTGAGCGGATGATCGGGCGGCATGATGACCACCAGCCGGTCGCTGCGATAAGGAAATACCTGCAGGCCGCTGGTTACTGTCGTCCCGCCGAACACGCCGATGTCCGCAGCGTTCTCGGCTACGGCGCGGACCACCGCCGGGCTGAGGCTCTCCTGGAGATCGATGCGTAGCCCTGGGTGCATTTCCAGGAAAACGCGAATGTCGTTGGCGATGTACTGGACGATAGTCGAGAGGCTCGCATGTAACCGGATCTGTCCGCGCACGCCTTCGGCATGGTCCAGCAACTCGCTCTCCATCTGTGCAATATCGCGCAGGAGCACGCGGGCGTGCTGCAGAAGGGCCGCGGCAGCGGTCGTCAGTTCGAGTCCCTTGTTGCTGCGCACAAAGAGCGCGTTCTTCAGCGTATCTTCAAGATGAGACATGCGCTTGCTGAGCGCGGACGGCGCAATATTTTCGGCTTCCGCCGCGCGTGCAAGACTGCCGTGCTCGCAGACAGCAATAAACAATTTCAACGATTGCAGATCGAATCGCATCGAGTCTCCGGGGGCGCGGGTCTTCTCGCCGCAGTGCTTCTTCTGAAGTGAAAGTATGCACGGCGTCATTTGCGAGCGCAAAGTTCTAGCGAAAGGCGCTCGCCCGAGCGGAGATGCAGGCGAACGGCGAAACAGGTTTGTTTGCACCGGTCCCCGCTCAGTTTTCAATGAACCACCACAAACTGTTGCTTTTTAAAGATAGGTTGCACTGCAGCATAAAAAGAGTATGATCAGGGTATTCCCTTAGCTACTTACCCGGATAACTGCCATGAAGACTACCGCTCAAACCTCTTTGCTCGTCTCGTTCGGTTCCTGGATGCGCAACGCTATGGCCGTCACGCGCCGCGAACTGAATCGCGCGCTCGACCTGCACGTCCAGAACTGCGAAATCCTCGCGGAAGCGTATCGCCGCAAGTAATTGCTGGCGGCATTGCGCCGTCGCGCGGTAAATAGCAAAAACGCCCCGGAAACTCACGTTTCCGGGGCGTTTTGTCGTTTGAGCGAACAAACAGGGAGCTAGATCGCCCAGCCGCCCAGATAGAACACCGCCAGCACCAGCGCAATCACGACCGTGCCGACATTCAGCTTTTTGTATTCACCCGCCACGACGCGCCCGATCACCAGCGTGCAGAACCCGAGCATGATGCCCGTCACGATGTTCGCGGAGAGCACGATGAATACCGCGCAGACAAGGCCGGACATCGCGTCGACGGTGTCTTCCATGTGCAGTTTGCTCACGTTGCCGAGCATCAGCAGGCCGACATACATCAGCGCGGGCGCCGTCGCGTAGGAGGGCACGAGGCTCGCCAGCGGCGACAGGAACATCACCGCGAGAAACAGCGCGCCGACCACCGCCGCCGCAAGCCCCGTCTTCGCGCCCGCCGCAACGCCGACCGTCGATTCGATGTACGCCGCCGCCGGCGCGCCGCCGAAGCAGGCGGAGAAGATCGAGCTGATGGAATCCGCGGTCAGCGCGCGGCCGCCGTTCACGATGCGGCCGTTCTTGTCGATCTGGCCCGCCTGGCCGGCGACTGCGCGGATCGTGCCGGTGGCGTCGAAGACCGCCGTCATCACGAGCGCGAGGACGCTCGGCAGGACCGCCATCGACAGCGCGCCCTTGATGTCCATCGCGCCGATCAGCGAGGCGTGGCCCGGCGTGCTCAGCGACGGCAGCGCGAAGATGCCGTGAAAGCGCACCGACGGGTCGAACGCGAGGCCGATTGCCGACAATCCGACCACCACCAGCAGAATCCCGCCCGGCACGCGCCGGCGTTCCAGCCCGAAAATCGCGGCGAGTCCGAGAATCGACATCAGCACCGGAAATGCAGTGATGTGCCCGAGCGACACCGGCATGCCGGCGAACGGGTTCTTCACGATCAGCCCGACTTCGTTCGACGCGATCAGCAACAGGAACAAGCCGATGCCGATCCCGGTGCCATGCGCGACGCCCGTCGGCAGGTTGCGCAGGATCCACGAACGCACGCCGGTGACGGAGATCGCGGTGAATACCACGCCCATCAGGAACACGGCGCCGAGCGCGACAGCGGGCGAGAGCCCCTTGCCGAGCACGAGGCCGAACGCGGTGAATGCGGTGAGCGAGATCGCGCAGCCGATCGCGATCGGAAGGCGCGCCCAGATGCCCATCAAGAGCGAGCCAAACGCGGTGGTGAGACACACGGCGACGAACACCGCGCTCGTGTCGAAGCCTGCCTTGCCAAGCATGCCCGGCACGACGAACACCGAATAGACCATCGCGAGAAACGTCGTGACGCCGGCGACCACTTCGCGCCGTTGCGTACTGCCGCGCGCGGAAATGCCGAAGTAGCGGTCGACGAAACCACCGCCGAGCGCAATCTCGCTGTCTTCCTCGCGATCGAGGGTTGTGATGTCGCCAAGCGGCTGGGCGGGGGATTCCATCATGAGTTGCTCCTTTATCAGCACGCTGAAACGGCTGGTGCCGTGCGCTCATGTGCGCGCGGTGCCGTCGTCAGGGTCGTCTCGTCTGTGTAGTTTTGGGTTTGACCGCAGGCAGCGGCAAGGCTGGACTCGGTCAGGACAGAGACTAGGGGAACACGGAGCCTCGTCCAATCTCATAAAAAACATGCCGCTCATGCCGCGACGCTTATAGTCTTGCGCACGGGGCCTGTGCATCGTACAGCCGGAGGCAAACCCTTATGCAAAAAGGCCAGGCGCGCGGGCCTGGCCTTCCAGCTGACGATTTGAAATCATCGGGTTTACGCGGGCGGAATCAGCGAATCACGCGTGAGACGCCGCGTCCGCGCGGATCGGACATCGCCTCGGGCGTGGTGTCGTCGATGCGGATCGCCTGGATGTCGCCGTCGAAGTCCTGCGTCGTGAACTTGTAGCCCTTCGCTTCGAGCGCCTTCACCACGTCGGGATCGAGGGCGCGGAACGGCTCCTCGAAAATCGTGTTCGGCGGCAGCAACTGATGGTGAAAACGCGTCGCTCCGACGGCTTCGGGCAGCGGCATCGAGAAGTCGTAGACGTTGGTCATCACCTGGAAGATCGACGTGAAGATGCGCGAGCCGCCCGGCGTGCCGATCACCATCGCGACCTTGTCGTCCTTCGTGAGGATGGTCGGCGTCATCGACGAGAGCGGGCGCTTCCTTGGCGCGATCGCGTTTGCATCGCTGCCGACCACGCCGAACATGTTCGCCACGCCCGGCTTCGATGCGAAGTCGTCCATCTCGTCGTTCAGCACGATCCCGGTGCCGTCCGCGATCACGCCCGAGCCGAAATAGCCGTTGATCGTGTACGTGTTCGATACCGCGTTGCCCCATTTGTCGACGACGGAATAATGCGTCGTCTCCGCCTTTTCGGGCATCGAGGTGCCGAGGCCGGGCAGCACGCTCTTCGTGTCGGACGGTGTGTCCGGGTTCACTTCCTGCGCGCGCTTGAGGATGTAGTCGTCGTTGGTCAACTGCGCAACGGGCACCTTGTAGAAGTCCGGGTCGCCGAGATACTGCGCGCGGTCGGCGAACACGCGCTTCTCCATCTCCGCGACGAGGTGGACGTACTGCGCGGAGTCGAGCGGGACGTCGTCGAATTTGTCCTTGAGGTCGGCCTTCATCTTGAGCATCTGCACGAGGCCGATGCCGCCCGAGCTCGGCGGCGGCGCGGTGATGATGCGATAGCCGTTCCAGCTCGCGAGAATCGGCTGGCGCCACACGGCCTTGTATTCCTTCAGGTCGCGCTCGGTGATGAGGCCGTGGCCGGTCATCGAACTGGCGATCAGTTCGGCCGTCCTGCCTTCGTAGAAGCCTTTTGCGCCGTCGTCGGAGATGCGTTGCAGCGTCGCGGCAAGGTCCGGCTGCTTGAACGTCGCACCCTGCTTGAGGCCGCTGAAATACAGGTCGAAATTGGTTTTTCCGGCGAATTGCTTCGATGCCTCGTCGCGCCGCTGCTGCAACTGGTCGCTGACCACGAAGCCGTCCTGCGCGTACTTGATCGCGGGCGCGAGCACCTGCTTCCACTTCAGCTTGCCGAAGCGCTTTTGCGCTTCCCACATGCCCGCGACCGTGCCGGGCACGGCCACCGCGCGGTGCCCGTAGACGCTCATGCCCTTGACGACTTCGCCCTTGTCGCCGAGGTACATGTTCTGCGTCGCGGTCAGCGGCGCGCGCTCGCGATAGTCGAGGAAGTATGGGCGATGGTCGACGTAGAGCGTCATGAACCCGCCGCCGCCGATGTTGCCCGCTTCCGGATACGTCACGGCGAGCGTGAACGCGATGGCGACGGCCGCATCGACGGCATTGCCGCCCTGCTTGAAAATCTGTTCGGCGGCGTCGGCGGCGAATTTGTCCGCGACGGCCACCGCGGATGCGGTCAGTATCGCCGGTTGCGCATCGGTTTTCGCGTACGCCGGCGTGGTTTCGACGAAGCCGGCCGAGACGAAAAGCGCGGCGGCGAGCACGAGCGAGCGCATGCGTTGTTCCATTTTCAGCGACATCTCCCGCTGTCTCCTTCTGTTCGGTGAAGTATGGGCTTATACCACGATCGAGTTTCTCAAGAAAAATCGTCGGGGCGTACCGCTTTCGTTCCCGTGCGATCGCGCCGCGTTGGCCTGGCCGCGTTCTGGCGGGAATTTTGTCTGGCTCGGGACATTTGACAGGCGACCAGTCGATCGGTGCGACGCTCATGCGTGGACCGTCGTGGGCGGCGGCTCTCGCTGTGACGCAAAAGCGCTATCCTTGTTGGACGAGAGCGGGAGGGAACTTCGGGACCGCCGCAAGCAGACGGAAATCGCTGCGCCGCCGACCGCGTGACGTATGCGGACGCATCGAAGGCATCACACGGGCCGATATCGCACATTCGGCGAGAGCGGGTTGAAGCGGGCTGTCGAACAGGAGGAAGTGATGAATGCGCAAGTCGATCCGATTCCCGAGGGTTGCCACGGCGTCACGCCCTATTTGACGGTGGCGGGCGGCGCCGCCGCGATCGATTTCTACACGAAGGTGTTCGGTGCCACCGAGGTGTTCCGGCTCGACGCGCCCGGCGGACGCGTTGGTCACGCGGAACTCGAGATCGGCGGCGGCATCGTCTATCTCTCCGACGAGTTCCCCGAAATGGACGTGCACGGCCCGCTTGCGGTGGGCGGTACGCCCGTGACGCTGCACCTGTACGTGAAGGACGTCGATGCGGTCGTGCAACGCGCGGTGGATGAAGGCGCCACGCTGATTCGCCCGGTCGCGGACCAGTTCTACGGCGACCGCGGCGGCAAGCTGCGCGATCCGTTCGGGCATCTTTGGTGGCTCGCGACGCGGATCGAGAACGTATCGGCGGAGGAGATGCGCGTGCGCGCGGAGAAGCTTTTCGGTGGTCAGGGTCAGGGTTGAGGGGGGCGCTGGCGCTTGGGGTGGGGTGGGGTTTGTTTACACCGTTTGATGCACTCTGGCTTCTATGGAACTTGCTTTGTTTTTGGTTTATTAGCTCTGCCCCTGTCCGGGGCGGGACTCACTTTCTTTGCTGCTGCAAAGAAAGTAAGCAAAGAAA
>NZ_FCON02000072.1 GCF_001544535.1 Caballeronia choica
TGTTGGCATGTAGAAAAGGCGCGCACGTCGCACCGCGACAGGGAGTGGAACAGCAGTCATACATCCGTCCTGGCACTTCGTGCCCGACGACAGGCTTGCCAAGCGGTGGTGAATTGAAGCGGTAGAAGCGAAAACGTAGCGAGTGGGTGGGCTTCGGTTTCGCCTGACGGGTGAGCGCGTAGCGCGAGGCTGGATGAATGACTGCTGGTCCACTCTGTATTGCGGTGCGATGCCCGTACCTCTTCTACATGCCAACAACGATGAAACCCCGCTAAGGACACTCCCCCGGTTGGACCACTCCGAGGGAGCGGTCTGGAGGCGCATGGCAAGGATTGGCGTTGTGAAGCTGCTTTCTTTGCTTACTTTCTTTGCAGCAGCAAAGAAAGTGAGTCCCGCCCCGGACAGGGGCAGAGCAAATAAACCAAAACCAAAACAAGTTCCACAGGAGCGCAGAAACATCAAACGGTGTAAACCACCCCCCACCCCAAGCGCCAGCGGTTAAAGAAGGAGATAGATGTGACCGATCATTCATCGAATCAGCCGGACCTCATGCGTCGTCAAATCCTTGCCGCGCTGGCAAGCTCGGTCGCGCTATCCGCGTGCGGCGGCGGAGGCGGCGGCGATTCAGGCTCCGGCGGCACGACCGGAAGCACCACGCCGCCTACCGTCGGCACGATCCCGCCCGACCGCGCGGGACTGCCTCGCCCCGCATTGCCCGATCCGGCGACATCGGGCATCGATCACATCGTGCTCGTGACGATGGAGAACCGCTCGTTCGACCACCTGCTCGGCTGGGTGCCGAACGCGGAAGGCCTGCCCGCGAATCGCACGTTTGCCGATGCCTTCGGCCAGACGGAAATCCCGTTCGCGCTCGCGGCGAACCCGAGCTTTGGTTTCCAGTCCTGCAACTTCGCGGACCCGAACCACTCCTACCAGGCCGGCCGCGTGCATCTGGCGAACGGCGCGATGAACGGCTTCCTGCTCACGACGGGCACGAGCCTCGCGCGCGGCGACGTCCTTCCGATCGGCTTCTTTCGCCAGCAGGATATGGATTTCTACAACGGCGCGGTGAGCCAGTACACGGTCTGCGATTACTACATGAGCGGCATCCTCTCGGATACCTTTCCCAACCGCCTCTATCTTCATAGCGGCGAAACAGACCGCCTGAGCGACACGCTCGATACGTCGTCGTTGCCGACGATATGGGACCGGCTGGACGCGAAGAACGTGTCGTCGTCGTACTACTTTCACGACGTGCCGTTCACGTCGCTCTACGGCACGCGTTACGTGGGCCGCTCGAAACTCTTCTCGAACTTTCTTTCCGATGCCGCCGCCGGCTCGCTGCCGTCGTTCTGCATGGTCGATCCGCGCTTTGGCGGCGAAGCACTCGGGACCTCGAACGACGACCATCCCTACGCGGATATCCGCAACGGACAGGTGCTGCTCGGCCAGATCTACGATGCGCTGCGCACGAGCCCGACCTGGAGCCGCACGCTGATGATCATCGTCTACGACGAATGGGGCGGCTTCATGGAGCATGTCGCGCCGCCCGTGAAAGGGGTGTCGGCGGCGGAGCAGGCGCTTGGCAACGACGGGCGCCTGGGTTTTCGCGTGCCGTGCATGCTGCTCGGCCCACGCGTGCGACAGAACTTCGTATCACGCTATCCATTCGATCCGTCATCGATCCATCAACTGATCGCATGGCGCTTCGGTCTCGATCCGCTCGGCGTGCGCGCAACCGATCCATCGACGTTCAACATGGCGTATGCGCTCGACCTGCAGGATGCCGCGCGCACGGATGCGCCGGCCATCGCCGTGACCCAAGGCACGTTCGGCTCGACGTGTCCGATGGTATCGACCGGATCGATTGCGAGCGGCATCGGGGCGCTCGATCACAGGCAGCCTGCGTCGCCCTCGGACGGCTCCATGGCCACGAGCGATACGGGCGGACGCTTTGCCGACCTGCACGCGAAGGCGGTTGCGCTCGGGTTCCCGGTGTCACCTTGATCGTCGATCAAGCACGCGGCGCGTATCGAACGCGCCGTTGATTGCAAATATCGAAACGTCGACGAGGCGCGTTGCCGGCGTCGCGCAACTGCGCAGTAGCGGTTTACAAAGCGGTATCCACCACCTACCATTTCGTCACTCTGCGCGCGTTCCTCGTGCGCACGCCAAAACTCGGGTTGTCCGTTGAGTCCGGCAGTACCGGTTCGCAGCACGCGAGCCACTGACAAGGAGCACGGAACCATGACCATCGTTCACGCCGTCGGACAAACCACGTCCGACGACTTGCCACGACAAATCGCGAACCTCGGCATCAGCGGCGACACGTCGCCAATCGCGCCGATCGTATTCGTCGTGGATGACGACGCCGCCGTGCGCCGCGCACTGGCACGACTGATCGGCTCGGCGGGCTATTGCGTGCAGGCCTGCGCCTCTGCGGGCGAATTCCTCTCATGCGTGCATTCGAGCGAACGGGCCGCGTGCCTCGTCCTCGACATGCGACTCCCGGATTTCAGCGGCCTCGAACTACAGCGCCGACTGAACAGCGCGGGCGCGGCGCTGCCCATCATCTTCATCACCGGTCACGGCGATATTCCAATGACCGTCGCCGCGATGAAGGCAGGCGCGATGGACTTTCTCGAAAAGCCGGTGAGCGACCAGGACCTGTTGCGTGCGATCGAAAACGCGCTCGCGTGCTCGCAGGAAGCGCTTGCAGAACACGCCGAGACCGAGGCGATCCGGCTTCGGCTCACGCGTCTCACGCCGCGCGAACTCGAAGTGCTCGCGCTCGTCGTGAAGGGACGTCTCAACAAGCAGATCGCGTGTGAACTCGGCACCGTGGAGAAGACCATCAAGGTTCATCGCGCGCGCGTGATGGACAAGATGGGCGCGCACTCGCTCGCCGAACTCGTGCGGCTCTCCGACAAGGCGGCCCTGTTGCCGCTCATCGCTTCCAAAGCAAAAGACTGAGGGATGTCACGCAGTGCCTCCTTCATCGATGTCGAATGAAACACTTAATTCGATATCCTTATCTGATGAATACCGAATGTCCGATCGATGCTATATGTGAAGCGCCAACATACTTGACGAAGTCTTTACATTCGCGTGCGGTGAGCCTTTAATGGTTCAGGGCAAACGATTGCCCCTCTTCTGCCCGCACATCGCCTGGTCGCTTCGACCGACACTGCTTCAATCCGAACAGCCTTGACGCGGGACAGGTGACTCGCACCGGCAGGCGTGCGCACGTCTCGGCATGCTTGATATCGCGCAATTGAATGAAGTACGCATTGAGGTAAGCCATGGTCAGTCTGACAAGCGAAGTGATCGACACGCTGAAATCGAAAGTGAGGGGCTCGGTGCTGACGCCAGCCGATGCGGGATACGACGAGGCACGCACTGTCTGGAACGCGACCATCGACCGCCGCCCGGCGATGATCGTGCGCTGCGCGGGCACGGCCGATGTCATTGCCACCGTGGGATTCGCGCGCGACAACGGCCTCGTGCTCTCGATACGCGGCGGCGCGCACAACATCGCCGGCAGCGCCGTTTGCGACGATGGCGTGATGCTCGACATGTCGGCGATGAAGTCCGTGCGGGTCGATCCCGAAGCGAAGCGCGCGTACGTCGAACCGGGCGCGACGCTCGGCGACTTCGACAGCGAGGCGCAGGCCTTTGGGCTCGCCACGCCGCTCGGCATCAACTCGACGACGGGTGTGGCGGGACTCACGCTCGGCGGCGGCTTCGGCTGGATCAGCCGCAAGTTCGGCGTGACCGTCGACAACCTCGTCGCGGCGGAAATCGTGACAGCCGATGGCAAATGGAACCGCGTGAGCGCCGAGCAGAACCCCGATCTCTTCTGGGCGATTCGCGGTGGCGGTGGAAACTTTGGCGCGGTCACGCTGTTCGAGTACAACCTGCATCCGGTGGGGCCGCAGATCTATGGCGGGCTCGTCGTGTATCCGCTCGAACAGGCGAAGGACGTGCTGCCGAAGTATCGCGATTTCGTCGCGGCCATGCCCGACGACCTGACCGTGTGGGCCGTGATGCGGCTCGCGCCGCCGTTGCCGTTCCTGCCGCCGGAAGTGCACGGCAAGCCGGTCATCGTGCTGGCGTCCTGCTATCTCGGGCCGCTCGAGAGCGGGGCCCAGGCGGTCGAGGGGTTGCGTCACTTCGGCACGCCCGCTGGCGAGCATCTTGGCGCGATGCCTTTCACTGCGTGGCAAACGGGCTTTGATCCGTTGATGACGCCAGGCGCGCGCAACTACTGGAAGTCGCACAACTTTACGGGCATGAGCGACGAAGTCCTCGACATACTGACGAAAGCCACGAGCAATCTTCCATCGCCGCACTGCGAGACGTTCATCGGTGCGATGGGCGGGCAGACGAATCGCGTGCCGGTGGACGCGACCGCCTACGCGAATCGAGACTCGCTCTACACCGTGAACATACACGGACGCTGGACCGAAGCCGCCGACGATGCGAAGTGCATCGGCTGGGCGCGTGAGTGTTTCAACGCGCTCACACCGCATGCGATTGGTAGCGTCTACGTGAACTTCCTCACCGGTGACGAAGGCGATCGCGTGAAGGCGGCGTATGGGCCGAACTATGAACGGCTGGCGTCGGTGAAGAGCCGCTACGATCCGCAGAATCTGTTTTGTACCAACCAGAACATCAAGCCTTCGGAGTGAGGGTAGGTTGTCGCTGGCGCTTGGGGGTGAGGGGGTTTACGCCGTTTGATGCGCTCAGGCTTCTATGGAACTTGTATTGTTTTTGGTTTATTAGCTCTGCCCCTGTCCGGGGCGGGACTCACTTTCTTTGCTGCTGCAAAGAAAGTAAGCAAAGAAAGCAGCTTTCCACCGCGAATGCTTGCCATGCCCCGCTAGTCCGTTCCCTCGGAGTGGTCCAACCGGGGGAGTGTCGTTAGCGGGGTTTCCCCGTTGTTGGCATGTAGAAAGGGCGCGCGCGTCACACCACTACAGGGAGTGGACCAGCAGTCATTCATCCGTCCTGGCACTTCGTGCCCGACGACAGGTCTGCTAGCGGTGGTGAATTGAAGCATGCAGCGCGAACGTAGGATGGTGATATAGCGAGGGGCTTCGGGTTTCGGTTTGCCTGACGGGTGAGCGCGTAGCGCGAAGCCGGATGTATGACTGCTGGTCCACTTCGTATAGCGGTGCGACGTGCGCGCCTCTTCTACATGCCAACAACGATAAAACCCCGCTAACGACACTCCCCCGGTTGGACCACTCTGAGGGAGCGGTCTGGAGGAGACTGGCAAGAATTGGCGTTGGAAAGCTGCTTTCTTTGCTTACTTTCTTTGCAGCAGCAAAGAAAGTGAGTCCCGCCCCGGACAGGGGCAGAGCAAATAAACCAAAGCCAAAACAAGTTCCATAGAAGCCCGAGCGCATCAAACGGTGTAAACAACAACCCCACCCCCGCCCCCACCCACCCAACCCTCAAGTCTTCTCGACATCCGGCTTCGCAACGGCAAAGCGACTCTGCACCGCGACGAGTTGGTCGTCCGTCGTCGCGACCAGCCACAGCCGCGCCCCCTCGACCATATGACGATTGTGGTCCTTCAATGGCCCCATCGCGGCGGCACTTTTCCAGACCAGCGGCGCGGCACGGCTCGTCCGGCCCGATGCGCCGCCCACCAGCAGCGCATAAGGCCCGAGCGGCAACGAGACGAACGGCAGCGGCGGATTCGCGCGCACACGCCAGTCGATGAACGGCGCGTCGCCGAAGAGAAGTGGCGCGGGCAACCCGTGCAGCACGGTGAAGTCGTAAAGCGCCAACTGCTCGCGCATGCCCGCGTAGAGGCGCCGAATATCAGCGACGACCTCGGCGCGGATTTCATCGTCGAACATCGGCTCCTGCGCATAGCGTTCCTGCGCGGCGTGCGCGTCGCGCTGATACGCGCTGAAGACGCCCAACTCCAGCGCGTCGTGCACTGCGCGCTGCACTTCCGCGGCCGAGCCCGCTTCTTCCGGTTTGCCGAGTTGCGCCGCCCGCAGAAAACGCGCGAGCCCGGCTTCCTGAATGACCGGGCCCGTCACACCGGGGTCGTCGTTGGCGTTCCTGTCGAGCGGCACGTAGATATACGGCTCGGCGGCGAAGCGCGATTTCTTGCCCTCGTCGAACTTCACCTCGCCGTCCGCGCAGTCGAGATAGCGCGTGCCGATCCGGCCGTGCTCCCAGACGTAGTTCTTGAGAAAAGGGCGCAGGGGATGCAGTGTCTCGCGCTCGGTCATCGGCGACTCCGTGGGTCAGGGACGCTCCAGATGTCGCTGGATGCCTCGTGAATCGAGCTTCGAGATGTCGTGGTTGACCTCCTCATAGACGAGCTTCCGGGTTTCGCCGCTCAGATGTTCGCGCAGCAGGCCAAGGAATCTGGGTTCGACAGCAAGACGCAAGCGATCGAAGCGATGCTGAAGCCGGCACTGTTCGAGATGGCTCGCCACCGTCCGCGCGAACTTCTCGCGATCTTTCTCGCTGAGTTCGGTCGAGCGCGGCGCGGGGTTCATCAAGTCTTCGATTTCCCGAAGATTGAGCGTGAGGCCATGCGTTTCGAAGATCCGGGCGCGGCAGCCGTCGGCGGCGAGAACCCAGGTAATTGTGGTCATGGTGCTCCTCCTGTTGCCCGATCGGTAGGCGCGGGCAACCGCCATTTTCCCCCAAATCCGTGCGTGAAGGCTCTCTATTGCCGGACATTATCTGTGATCCGAATTAAGTCGATACAGAGTACACGGTCGCGTCGCCAAAGCAATCAAATGATGGTTTTATCACGCTAAAAAAGCTTGCATTTTTCGCGGGAAAAACTACCTTGAGTAAACAAAAGAGCAGCAATCGGCGCGGAGGAGACACGATGCCGGCGACACGGATGATGATTGCGCGGCGAGCCGGCGTCAGCGTGGCGACGGTCGATCGTGTGCTGCGCGACGATCAGGCCGTGCGGCCCGAAACCGCCGAGCGCGTACACGTGGCGCTCGCCAGTCTGCGCGACGACCGCGCGAGCCGCGGCCGTCCCGCGAAGCCGAGCACGTTTCGCGTCGCCTTCGTTCTTCCGCAGGTCAATTCCCGCTTTCTCGATCACGTCGAGCGCGATATTGCGTTGTCGGCCAGTTTCTTTCGCGAGCACCGCATCACGCCGTCGTTCTATCGATGCGACTTTGCGAGCCAGCGCGAGACGGCAGCGTTCACCGAAGAGGCGCTCGACTACGACGCGCTCGTGCTCGCGCCGCTCGATTACCCGTGGGTCGAACGGCTCATCGAGGGCCTGGCCGAAGCCGACGTGCCCGTTGTCACGGTGTTCTCCGACCTGCCCGGCAGCAGCCGCGCCGCCTATGTCGGCGTCGACAACCGCATCGCCGGGCGCACGGCCGGCCTCTTGATGGGCCGCTTCCTTGGCAGCCGCATCGGTACGGTCGCGGTGGTCTCGGGATCGTCGCGGCTTCACGACCAACTCGAGCGGCGCACCGGCTTTTCGCAAGTGCTTGAAGAAGATTTTCGCAACCTGCGCTGGATCGCCGAGCCGGACTTCGCCGAAGACAGCGACGGCGCCGGTCTCGCGATGCAGGGTCTGCTCGCACGTCACGAAGACCTCGCGGGCGTGTACGCGACGGGCGGCGGCATCCCGGGCATTGCGGCGGCGCTGCATGAATCCGGCGACAAGGCGCGCATCGTCGTGATCGGTCATGGCCTGTCGCCGGAAACGCGCTCGCAACTGGCCGAGCGCGCGATCGATGTGATCCTCGATCAGGACGTGCGCGGCATCGTCCACTGGGCCGGTCTTGCGGCCGTCAATTTTCTGAACGACGTGCGTGGCGCGCTCGCGATCCCGACGCCGGAAACCCGAATCTATCTTCGTGAGAATGCGCATGCCTAACGATCGCGAAAAGGTTCGCAGCACGCGGACCGGCGGCTAACACCGCGAGAGCCGAAGCACGGCGCCCGGCGCATGGGCGTCGACCGTCATCAGGATGGAGACCGCAGGCAAAGGAGAAGACACATGTTACGGCTTACACCACGAAGGATGGCCGCGGCGCTGGCGTTGTCGCTGGGGCTATGCATGGCAACGGGCGCACAGGCGCAGGCCAAGCAGTTGACGCTGTGCTGGGCGGCCTGGGACCCGGCCAACGCGCTCGTCGAATTGTCGAAGGATTTCACGGCCAAGACCGGCATACAGATGAAGTTCGAATTCGTGCCGTGGACGAGCTATGCCGACCGCTTCATCAATGAACTCAATTCGCACGGCAAGCTGTGCGACCTGATCATCGGCGACAGTCAATGGATCGGCGGCGCGGCGGTCAACGGGCACTACGTCAAGCTCAACGACTTCTTCGCCAAGAACAAGATATCGATGGACGATTTCATGCCGGCGACCGTCGTCGGCTACGCGGAGTGGCCGAAGAACACGCCGAACTACTGGGCCTTGCCCGCGATGGCGGATGCGGTCGGCTGGACCTATCGCAAGGACTGGTTCGCGCGGCCCGAATTGCGCGCCGAGTTCAAGCAGAAATACAAGCGCGAACTCGAACCGCCGCAAACCTGGGACGAGCTCAAGCAGACCGCCGAGTTCTTCCAGGGACGCAAGATCGACGGCAAGACGGTGTACGGTGCCTATATCTTCACCGAGCGCGGCTCGGAAGGCATCACGATGGGCGTGACCAACGCGCTCTACAACTTCGGCTTCGAGTATGAGAATCCGAAGAAGCCGTATCAACTGGATGGCTTCGTCAACTCGCCGGGGTCGGTCAAGGGGCTGGAGTTCTACAAGTCGCTCTACAAGTGCTGCACGGCGCCGGGCATGACCAACGCCTACATGCAGGAAGGGCTCGATGCGTTCAAGTCCGGCCAGGTCGCGATGCAGATGAACTGGTTCGCCTTCTTTCCCGGTCTCTACAAGGACCCGAACGTAGGCGGCGACAAGATCGGCTTCTTCGTCAATCCGCGCGAGACGAAGCAGTTCACGCAACTGGGCGGGCAGGGCATCTCGGTGGTGTCGTACTCGGATCACAAGGCCGATGCGCTCGAATACATCAAGTGGTTCGCGCAACCGGATGTCCAGAAGAAATGGTGGCAGGTTGGCGGCTATTCGGCGGCGAAGTCGGTCGTGCAGGACCCGAGCTTTCCGGGCAGTGCACCGTTCGCGCCGGCGTTCCTGAAGTCGATGGAAATCGTCAAGGACTTCTGGGCCGAGCCGACCTATGCCGAACTCCTGCTCGACATGCAGAAGCGCGTGCATGACTACGTCGTCGCGGACAAGGGGACGGCCAAGGAAGCGCTCGACCTCTTGGTGAAGGACTGGAACAAGGTGTTCAAGGCGGCGGGCAAGAACTGATGTCGTGGCTGCGCGGCGGCTCTCACCGGCCGCCGCCATGTGACGAGGAGACGGGCATGCAGGCAGACAGGCCATTCGTATCGCAGGAGGTCAAGCCGGGGCAGGCGAGGCGCGCGGCCGGCAAGTTGCGTGGACTGTCGGACCGCGCGATCGCGTGGCTCTTCATTCTTCCCACGATCGTGTTGCTCCTCGCGATCAACATCTTTCCGCTGATCTGGGCGCTGCGGCTTTCGTTCACGAATTTCAAGTCGAACATGCCGAGCGTGGCGGCGCACTTCGTCGGCATCGACAACTACGTCGACATCCTCACCGACGAGGACATCTGGTACGCGATGCAGGTCACCGCGCGCTTCGTGTTCTGGTCGGTGGGGCTCGAAGTGCTGCTGGGTTTCGGGCTCGCGCTCCTGATCAACCGGCAGTTTCGCGGCCACAGCTTCTGGACCACGCTGATCCTGCTGCCGATGATGCTTTCGCCTGCGGTCGTCGGCAACTTCTGGACCTTCCTGCTGCAGCCGCAGACCGGTCTCTTCAACGACATCGTGAGCTTTCTCACGGGCATCGCGCCTGGCTCGTTCCAGATGATCGGCGACGTGGCGCTCGCACCGTGGACCATCGTGATGGTCGATTGCTGGATGTGGACGCCGTACGTGATGCTGATCTGCCTGGCCGGACTGCGTTCGATTCCCGACTACATCTACGAGGCGGCGGAAGTGGACCGCGCGAGTCCGTGGCGGCAGTTCTGGTCGATCACGCTGCCGATGACGCTGCCGTTCCTGATGCTCGCCATCCTCTTTCGCGGCATCGAGAACTTCAAGATGTTCGACATGGTGAACCTGCTCACCTCGGGCGGACCCGGCTCGGTGACGGAGACGGTATCGATCACGCTCAAGCGCGCCGCGTTCGAAAAGTGGCAGACGGGTTATTCATCGGCGCTAGCGATCATCCTGTTCGTCACCGTGTTCGGCGCGGCGAACATCTATATCAAGGCCCTCAACCGGATCAAACAGCGATGAGACCGTCTGGCACTGCACATTCCGTCGTGGCCGCGTCGGCGGGCGGCAAGCGGTTCGCTGCGATCGTCGTGATCGCGTATGCGCTCGTGACGACGCTGCCGATCGCGTGGATCTTCATGACGAGCTTCAAGTCGCAGGAGGATGCGATTGCGTATCCGCCGGTCGTCTTGTTTCATCCGACGCTCGAAGGCTATGTCAATCTCTTCACGATCCGCTCGCGGCAGACGCCCGAGTTCATCGCGAGCCTGCCGCCTGCCACGACGTGGTACGAGCGCGATGTGAGGAAGCGCAGCATGGTGATCGCGGGGCCGTCGAAGGTATTGCCGCGCTTCATGAACTCGCTCGTGATCGGATTCGGCTCGACGTTTCTCGCGGTGTTTCTCGGCACGCTCGCGGCGTATGCGTTTTCGCGCTTCAAGGTGCCGCTCGCCGACGACCTGCTGTTCTTCATCCTCGCGACACGGATGATGCCGCCAATCGCCGTGGCGATCCCGATCTACCTGATGTATCGCGCGCTGGGCCTGAGCGACAGCTATGTCGGCATGATCGTGCTCTATACGGCGGTCAACGTATCGCTTGCGGTATGGCTGCTCAAGGGCTTCATGGACGAGATACCGCGCGAGTACGAAGAAGCCGCGCTCGTCGACGGCTATACGCGGCTGCATGCGTTCGTCAAAGTGGTGCTGCCGCAGGCGATCACCGGCATCGCGGCGACCGCGATCTTCTGCCTGATCTTCGCGTGGAATGAATACGCGTTCGCGTCGCTGCTGACGAGCGGCGACGCGCAGACGATGCCGCCGTTCATTCCGTTCATCATCGGCGAAGGCGGACAGGACTGGCCGGCGGTCGCCGCCGCGACGACGCTCTTCGTGCTGCCGATCCTCTTCTTCACCGTCGTGCTTCGCAAGCAACTCCTGCGCGGCATCACTTTCGGAGCGGTGCGCAAATGAAAAGCGAATCGACCTTGCGACACATGCATCTGCTGCGACGCGGCCCCGGCGAAGCGATCTCCACGGTCATGATCGGCGCGGGCATCGCCATGCTCGTGCAGCCGTTTTCGCTCACACTCTTCACGTGGTCGTTTCCGGTGATACTCGCAGGCGCGCTCGCGTTTCTCGTCACCAGCCATTTCCCGGACTGACTCATGTCGACGATCGTGCTCGTGAACCTGCACAAGCGCTTCGGCGATTTCACCGCCGTGCGCGGCACCGACCTGACCGTCGGCGCGGGGCGTTTCGTCGTGCTGCTCGGGCCGTCGGGCTGCGGCAAGACCACCACGCTCAGGATGATCGCGGGCCTCGAACTGCCGACCTCCGGCCAGATCCTGATCGACGGCGAGGACGTCACCGCGCTGCGTGCGCGTCAGCGCGACATCGCGTTCGTGTTCCAGATGTTCGCGCTGTATCCGCACATGACGGTGCGCAACAACATCGCGTTTCCGCTGAAGAACGAGGGCGTGCCGCGCGGCGAGATCGCATCGCGCGTGGATGCCGCGGCACGCATGCTGCGCATCGAGCAACTGCTCGATCGCAAGACGGGCGGCCTGTCCGGTGGCGACCGGCAGCGCGTGGCCTTGGGCCGCGCGATCGTGCGCCAGCCGAAGGCGTTCCTGATGGACGAACCGCTCGGCACGCTCGATGCCGATTTCCGCGAACTGATGTGCCTCGAACTGCGCAAGCTTCACAACGCGCTCTCGGCGACGACCGTCTACGTGACGCACGACCAGAGCGAAGCGATGGCGATGGCCGACGACCTCGTCGTGATGAATCAGGGCGAGGTGCTGCAATCCGGGCCGCCGCATGAGATCTATCACTTTCCGGCGACGGTGTTCGTCGGCAACTTCATCGGCAGCCCGCCGATGAACTTCCTGCCAGCCGACTCGGCCGTGCGTGCAGGCGATGAAACGGTACGTCTGCATGACGCGCCGATCCCCGTGCCGCGTTGCGACGCGGCGGCCGAACGCGTGCTGCTCGGCATCCGTCCGGAGCACGTTGTGATCGACGACGAAGGTCCGCTGCGCGGCAAGGTGATCGCCGACGAATACCTCGGCTCGCATCAGGTGCTCATCATCGAGACCGCGGCGGGCATCGTCAGGGCGCGCACGAGCAAGGATGCGCGGCTCGCGGCCGGTTCGCCGGTCGGCTTGTCGTTCCGCACGGACCGCACGCTGCTCTATGACGCCGCAAGCGGACGGCTGCTTCCGGGAGCCGCTCATGGCTGAGATCGAGTTGCGCAACGTGTCGAAGCGCTTCGGTGCGATCGTTGCCGTCGACGATCTCTCGCTCGACGTGAAGGATGGCGAGTTCGTGGTCATCCTGGGCCCGAGCGGTGCGGGCAAGACGACGACGCTGCGCCTGATCGCCGGCCTCGAAGGTCCCGATGCCGGCGAGGTGCTGATCGATGGCGAGATCGCGACGCACGTACATCCTTCCGAGCGCGACGTCGCGTTCATCTTCCAGCAGTACTCGCTGTATCCGCACCTGAGCGTATTCGACAATCTCGCGTTCCCCTTGCGCTCGCCGCGCCGGCGCAGCAGCGAAAGCGAAGTGCGCGCGCGCGTGCAGGCGGTCGCCGCGATGCTGCACATGGAAACGAAGCTCGGCAACATGGCGACGCACCTCTCGGGCGGCGAGATGCAGCGCGTCGCGATTGGCCGCGCCCTGGTGCGCGAGCCACGCGTGTTCCTGATGGACGAGCCGCTTTCATCGCTCGACGCGAAGCTGCGCGAGGAGTTGCGCATCGAACTGAAGCGACTGCACCGGACGATCGGCGCGAGCATCGTCTATGTCACGCACGATCAGGTGGAAGCGACCACGCTCGCGGATCGCATCGGCATTCTCGAACACGGGCGCCTCGTGCAGATCGGCACGCCGCGCGAAGTCTATGGCGACCCCGACTGTATCTCCGCGGCACGGCGGCTTGGCTCGCCGCCGATCAACCTGTTGCCGCGCGCGTTCTTCGACACGGCCGCTGTCCCCGCCGATACGTCGATCGTCGCGATCCGGCCGGAGGACGTCGTGCTCGAAGCGGCTGGCCGCCCGAGCGCGCTCAACCTGAAGGTCCTTGAATACTCGCCGCTGCGCCATCTGCTGATCCTCGACCGCGACGGCACCGCCGTGGTCGCGACCACGTCGATCGAGCGGAACTTCAGTCCGGGGCAGTCGGTCGGCGTCTCGCTGCCCGCGCGCAGCCTCTTATATTTCCGCGCCGACGGAAGGAGGATTCGGACATGAACGGAAAGACGGTGATGGCGTGCATCGACGCCGCGCACGCAACGCTCGTGGCGAACACGGACGAGATCGCGCTGCTCGACCAGCAGATCGGCGACGGCGACCACATCTTCAACCTGCTGCGCGGCATGGAAGCGCTGACCGCGACGCGCGCGCAGATCGAAGGCGTCGCGTTGGGGCCTGCGCTCGACGTGGCGGCGATGAAGATACTGTCGACAGTCGGAGGATCGTCGGGGCCGTTGTTCTTCTCGCTTCTCAACGGCATGGCGAAGGCATCGGCGCACAATGCGATGGATGTCGCGGGATTCGCAAGCATCTTCGCGGCGGGCGTCGATGCAGTTGGACAGCGCGGCAAGACGGGCATCGGCAGCAAGACGATGATGGATGTGCTGATCCCGGTCGCGCGCCGCTTCGAGGAAATGGCGAGCGCGGGCGCGACCGCCGCGGAGGTGCTCGACACGTTGCCGCGAGTCGCCGAGGAATCCATGCTCGCCACGCGCGACATGCTTGCCACCAAGGGCCGCGCATCGTTTCTCGGCGAACGCTCGCGAGGCCATATCGACCCCGGTGCGCGTTCCAGCCAGTTGATGATCGCGGCGGTTTGCGGGTGGCTCGTTCAGTCGAATTGAAGCAGGTTCAGTCAATACAAGGAGTGGAGACCATGAAGAAGTTCATCAACCACGTCGACGACTTTCTCGCGGAAGGCCTGGCCGGATTCGCCGCCGCGCACGCCGACCTGGTCCTGCTCAACGACGAGCCGGTGTTCGTGCGGCGCCGCGATCTGAAGCCGGGCAAGGTCGCCCTGATCTCGGGCGGCGGCTCGGGGCACGAGCCTTTGCATAGCGGATTCGTCGGTTACGGCATGCTCGATGCGGCGTGTCCCGGCCAGATCTTCACGTCGCCGACGCCCGATCAGATGATGGCCGCCGCGAAGGCCGTCGACACGGGCGCGGGCGTCCTCTTCATCGTGAAGAACTATTCGGGCGACGTGATGAACTTCGAGATGGCCTCGGAGATGTGCGAAGTCGAGAACGCGATGGTGCTGATCAACGACGACGTCGCCGTCGAGAACTCGAGCTATACCACCGGGCGGCGCGGTGTCGCGGGGACGGTGATTGTCGAGAAGCTGGTCGGCAGCATGGCGGAGAGCGGCGCGAGTCTCGAACAGTGCAAGACCTTCGGCGATCGCATCAACAAGCGCACGGCGTCGATGGGCGTTGCGTTCACGAGTTGCACGGTGCCGGCGGCGGGCACGCGCACGTTCAAGATCGGCGACGACGAGATTGAAGTGGGCGTGGGTATACACGGCGAGCCGGGAAGGCGCCGTGCGCCGATGGCATCCGCCGATGCGATCGCGGGGGAACTACTGACGGCGATCGTCGACGATCTCAAGCCGCAGGCGGGTGCGCAACTGCTGGTGCTCGTCAACGGATTGGGCGGTACGCCGCTTGGGGAACTCTATCTGCTGTTCAATTCGACACGGCTCTGGCTTCATCAACGCGATCTGCATATCGCGCGGGCGCAGGTCGGGTCGCTGACGACATCGCTGGAAATGGCGGGGGCGTCGATCACGCTCTGCGTGCTCGACGAGGAGATGACCTCGCATTGGGATAGTCCGGTGCATACGCCGGGGCTGCGGTGGGGGATGTAGCCGAAGGTGCGAGACGGGTACGAGGCACGGGCGCCGTGGTCCGCGCGGCGCCACGTGATGCTCAACCGGCCGCCGACTCGATGCGCAGCGAATCGAACTCGATGGCGAGTTCAGCGCCGAGGCTGGCGTACATGAACGCCAGATTCGCACCTTTGCGCTTCGAAAGCCGCTCGCCCTTGTTCAAGGCTGCACTCACGTCGTCGTAGTTCTTCCCGGTCGCCTCGACGATTCGGATGCTGTATACGATGTTCAATAACCCAAGACCTTCAAGGCTAAAACACGTCACGCCTTCGAACGTCACGGATGCGCGCTTGTCTTCGAGATACAGGCCAAGCGTCAACTCGCGAGGTTCTGCATTTGGCCCGATGCTCACGCGGTCCAGGTACCAGTCGTGAAAATGATTCCATTTCGTGAGTTTTGCTTCTGTCATTTCTTTTACCAAGGAAGAAGGGAGACGGGCGCACCTTCGTCGCGGTCGTAACCGTCCCAATTGTGCGCGTGTGGATTAGCGTTTCCGTGATGGGCTTCGAAGTCAATATCTGTCAGTGGAGTTCCGTTCAGGCCGTACTGACGCAACTGCTGCATCGTTCCTGGCATACTCGAAGCCCACGATCCGGGCGCGCCATGAAATGGCATGCCAGCTACCTGCTCCGGCTCGCCGACCGGCAGCACTTCGTTGTATTCGATTGCTTGCGCATCACCCAATGGGGTTGAAGCGCCGCCGCCCGCAAGTTCGTCTTCTCCCCAATGTGAAAGATCAGCCAAACCGTATTTGCTGATCCATCCGGCCCGAGCAAATACGGGCAGCATCCCCAGAGGATCAACCAGAACCGCCGCGTGCATGAACTTCTGGTTGATGCTGTCGTTCATCGCCTCGATTTCGGCCCACGGCGTCTCATTCGCCTGCAACTCCTCAATCTGCGCCAGATACCGTTCCTGCACGCTCGCGTAGCGTGGTGGATCGTAGTTCTCGACGCCCCAAAAGGACGCCGCGGCCTTCAGCGGCGGCCGCGCACCGCCGCCGCTGAATACCGGCTTCTCCGGAATCACGACGACGCTGCCGCCGCGCACCATGTCCATGAGCGTCTTTACCACGTCGAGGTCAGTGCCTTCCTTCGCGAGCCGCTCGTGCCAGTGGAAATTCTCGCCGAGAAAGACCCGCGCGCGCTGGACCAGCGCTCCATCCTTGGCCCACACATCGGCGTAGGCCGACGCCATGAATTTCTTGCCCGCTTCGACCGCATCCTTCCGCTTTTCTTCCGGGTCGAACGTCATGTATCGCTCGTCGCCGCGATACAGCATGTAGCGGTACCACGCGTCGGTTTTCAGTTCCTTTGCCATTCACCCTTCGTCCAGCAAACAATGATTTGATGGACGCCCGCCTTTGTCGAGGCGCTGGTTCGTGGCAAGCGATTCGGTACGCGCCCAGAACAGGCTTCCATCTGTCGGGGCCGAACTATACCGGATTACATTGGGATACTAAGTAAATTAAACGAATTGATTCAATTGAAGGCGCCGCGGATGGAGCGCAGGTTCAACTCCATCCCGACCCGAACCCACATCGATCCCAAGCGCCGCAAAGGATTCAAACGCAAATCCAAACCCCTACGTATCGCTCCAGATCCGCAGCAGGTTGTGATAACACCCGACGAGGCTTCGGCGCGCGGCATCGTCCGCGTTCTCCGCATTGAGACGCTGAATCGCCGTATCCATATCGAACAGCAACGTGCGGCGCGTGTCGTCGCGCACGAGGCTCTGCACCCAGAAGAAGCTCGACACCCGCGCACCGCGCGTGACCGGGCGCACCTGATGCAGGCTCGTCGCCGGATAAACCACCGCATGCCCCGCGGGCAGCTTCACTTCCTGCACGCCATACGTATCTTCGATCACGAGTTCACCGCCGTCATACTCCTCGGGCGGTGAGAGAAACAGCGTGATCGACACATCCGTGCGAACGCGCGCGCCGTGGCCCGGAATGATACGGATCGCGCCGTCGACATGGCTGCCGAAATGCATGCCACCTTCATAGCGGTTGAAAAGCGGCGGATAGACGCGGTTCGGCAGCACCGCGCTGATGAACAACGGATGCCGCTCCAGCGCGCCGATAATGAAGTCGCCCATCTCGCGTGCGATCGGCGAGCCTTCCGCGATCTGCTGGTTGCGCTTGACGGGCGCGCCCTGATAGCCGGCCGTGGCGCGGCCGTCGACCCATGAGTCGGTGGCGGCTTCGAGCCGGGCGCGCATCGCGGCGGCGTCGTCGGGGGTGAGCACGCCGGGTATGGAAAGAATCATTGCGGGGTGTTTCCTGCGTTGCCGCGCGTCCCTCGAAGGAACGCGCGGGCTTCATGCGTCACGGCGCCTGTTGAGCCGTCAGGCGCGCGATCAGAAGAAGCGGTAGTTCAGCGTCGCGAGGAACGTCCGGCCCAGGCCAGGCACCGCGCGACCGCCATCGGACGGAATCAGCGCATCGTAATACTTCTTGTCCGTCAGGTTCAAGACGTTGAACTGGATGTCGTATTTTTTCTGGTGATACGCGGCCATCGCATCCCAGCGCGTGTAGCCGCCGACCGACACATAGTTCGTGTTCGCCGCATAACGCGACGACATGTACACCGGCCCGCCGCCGATCTCCCAGTGCGGCATGACCGCGTAGGTCGTCCACAGCGTGATCGTGTTGCGCGGCGTGTTCGCGAGGGTGTGGCCCGTGGTGCCGTCGAGCGCCTTCAGCACCGTGCCGTCCATGTACGTATAGCCGCCGAACACCTGCCACTTGTTCGTGATGTGGCCCGCCATGCCGAGCTGGTAGCCGCGCACGCGTACGTCGCCGTCGAGCGTGTACTGGCCGGTCGAGGTCTGCGTGCGGGCGTTGTTCTTCTCGATGTTGAAGAGCGACTGCGTGATCGACAGGCCGCCGTCGAGCAAGTCCCACTTCGCGCCGACTTCATACGAGCGGTTCGTTTCGGGCGGGATGTTTTGCTGCGTGTTGGTGAGCGTCAGCGCTTCGAGCGATGGGTTGAACGACGTGCCATACGAAACGTAGTACGACTGCGTCTGGGTCGGCTGGAAGATGATGCCGCCGCGCACGCTCGTATAGAAGTTGGTTTGCGTCGCGTACGAGGGCACGTTGATCGAGTTGTGGATCGACGCCTCGTAGCGGTCCCAGCGCACGCCACCAACGAGCTTCCAGTAGTCGCCGAGCGAGACCGTGTCGTTCGCATAGATGCCGATGCCGTTCGCGCTCGATTCCGCGAGGTTGGTTGCAACGGTTTTCGTGGTTGTCGGGCGCGGCGTGTACGGCGGATCGACGAGCGGCACGACCGCGATCGTGTTCGACGTGAGGCCCGTGCCGGTCGACGTGAAGCTCTGGTTGCTATACGTTTCGTGGCTCAGGTCGACGCCCGCAATCACGTCATGCTTGACGAAGCCGGTCGCGAACTTGGCTTCGAGATCGGTCGTGTTGTAGACCGAGTGATCGTTGATATTGCGGTCCTTGCCCTGCAGCTTCACGAACAGTTGCGACAGCGGCAGCGTCGTGTAGTTGCCGTTCGTGAGCGCCGTCGAGGTCGAAAGCGGTCCGGTCAGCACGGACGCCGCGTTGGTCGCGCGCGCTTCGGTGCTGTAGTGGCTGAACTGCGTTTCGTTGCGCAGCGTCAGGTTGTCGTTGACATGATGGACGATGCGCGCGGAGACCGTCTGCACGTCCTGGATCGTGCGGTC
Organism: Caballeronia choica; assembly: GCF_001544535.1. Classification (GTDB taxonomy): domain Bacteria; phylum Pseudomonadota; class Gammaproteobacteria; order Burkholderiales; family Burkholderiaceae; genus Caballeronia; species Caballeronia choica. The sequence goes on from NZ_FCON02000072.1 coordinate 18,955, forward strand.
GTTGGTGAAGCCGTAGAAGGTCTTGGTGTCGACGGGCGCCGGATGGCCGTTGAGCGGCGGGATGCCGTAGTCGGGCTGGTCGCGGTTGTGCTGGATCAGCGCGGAGAGGGTGATCTCCGTCGGCGTGCCGATGCCGAACTTCAACTCCGGTGCGACGCCGTAGTCCTTGCTCTTCATCACGTCGCGCGTCGAGCCGAGGTCCTGGCCGAACGCGTTGATCCGGAACGCGGCGGTATTGCTGATCGGCTGGTCGAGGTCGACCGTCGTGCGATAGCGGTCGTGCGTGCCGGCCATCACGGAGACGTCGGCGCGCGGCTTGAGCGTCGGCTGCTTGCTGACCTGGTTGATGACGCCGCCCGTCGAGCCGCGTCCGAAATAGAGCGAGGACGGGCCGTACAGCACGTCGATCGAGTCGAGGTTGAAGGTGTCGCGATAGTACTGGCCGCGATCGCGGAAGCCGTCGAGATAGATGTCGGTGCGCGCCGTGAAGCCGCGCAGGTTGATGTTGTTGCCGATCTGGCCGCCTTCGGCCGCGCCGATCGTGATGCCGGGGACGTTGCGCAATGCATCGGAGAAAGACGTCGCGGCCTGCGATTGCATGACCGCCTTGGGCACCACCACGACCGCCTGCGGAATGTCGCGCAACGCGGCCGGCACCTTCGCGCCGACGCTCGACATTTCGGGCTGGAAATCGCCGCTCGAGTCGGCCTGGCCGGTCACGCGCACCGCCGGCAACGTCGCGCCCTCTACAGGCGCGGCGTTATCAGTGGCGGCGGCAGGTGCGGTTTGGGGCGTGGCTTGCGGTGCGGTCTGAGCGTACAGCGGCGCTGCGATGGGCGCTGCGATGATCGTCATCAAAGCCGCGGCAAGCGGCGTCTTCCTCAACATGTGAATCCCCGATACTGTAAGTTTTACTGGCAACCGAGACGACGTTCGGTGCCAACGAGTCACGGTGCAGCGATGTCGACTGCAACCCGGACCGCCCGGAATTGAAAGGCAGCGCCGTCTAGCCGGACACTACGACGGAAGCTGAACGCTGGGTAATGAGAATCAATATCATTACACGAGTTACAAATGATTTCAATACGCCCTCACGAGTCCATGTGTCGTAAGTCCATAGGAAGTGGACTGTATTTTTACGTATTGCTTTCAGTCGTGTTAATCTCGCGGCTGTCCTTGGGGAGTAGCCGGCTTCCGAGCATCGGAAGCGCTCATGTCAACACGCTTGGTCGATCGACCGTGGCATGAGCCGCCCGCAGTAGTTTTGTCAGGTTGGCAAGACCATCGACATGTCAGCGCGACCGGCCGGGCGCGCGGGCATGTCGCATGTTCATGCCCGGCCCGAACGCTCCCTCATGAATATCGCCTCGACTCTCCTGCTCGCCGTCGCCATGTCGACGGATGCCTTCGCCGCCGCCGTCGGAAAGGGCGCGACGCTTCATCGCCCGCACTTGCGCGAGGCGCTCCGGACGGGCCTCATCTTCGGTGTGATCGAAGCGGCTACGCCGCTCATCGGCTGGGCGCTCGGCCGTGCGGCCGCGCCCTACGTCGCCTCGTGGGATCACTGGATTGCATTCGGTCTGCTGGCGTTGCTCGGCTTGCGGATGATCCGCTCGGGATTCAGCACGCCTCTGCCGGAAGCGCAAAAGCCCGATCGACACTCGCTGTGGCTGCTCGCGCTGACGGGATTCGCGACCAGCATCGATGCGATGGCGGTCGGTGCCGGGCTGGCCTTCATCGACGTGAACATTCTCTCGACCGCCGCGACCATCGGACTGGCGACGATGGTGATGGTGACGCTCGGCGTGATGGTCGGGCGCTTTCTGGGGGCGGTCGCGGGTCAGCGGGCGGAGATCGTCGGCGGTGTGATCCTGGTCGCGATCGGCTCGCTGATTCTCGCCGAGCACCTTGGGTATATGCGCTGAGCGCCGGGCGAGTCCTTGCGTGCGGTTTGAAGAACCGGTGCCCGCGCTCAACTACGCCCGAGACGCTTCACCGCGAGTCGCACGCGCCCGACCAGATGCGCTTGACCGACTCTGCGCCAGAAGCGATGCGCGTCGAAGTCGACGAAACGCGATTCCCTTTCGAGCAGTTTCTTGCCCGACGGCAGATGCACGAACGAGCAGCTCCGGAACCAGCGCAGGTCGCGATGCGTGTTGCCCGCCCAATGCCGTCCGATCGCCTGATACGCGCCCGTCTCGACGATGTCCTGCCCTTCGTCCGCGAGCGTGTTGAGCGCGGCTGAGATGAAGGTCTCGTCGCCGTTGTGCCATAGCCGGTCGATCATGCGCACGTAGGTCGGATAGAACTCACGCGCACGCGGCACGAGGCGGCGCAGGAACGCGGGCGTCGCGAGCAGGAACTCGCCGCCATACCAGCGCGGATTCAACAGATGCCGTCCCGCGACGAGCTCCAGCGCTTCGATCACGCGCGCCGGACCGTACGGAGCGAACACCTGATCGGAGATGTCGAATGCGCCGACGCCTGCCTCGGCGCAGCGCTCCAGCATGTCGTGATCCAGCGGGCGGATCGCCATGACGTCGGTGTCGAGCAGAAGCAGCAGCGTGTCCGGTGGCAGCAGGCCCGAAACCTGGTCCAGCAGGTCCAGCTTGAAATGTGCCGCGTAGAACGCCGTCTGTCTCGGGACGGTGAGCGTCGTCTGCAATTCGTGAATGACGGGGCGGCTCGGCTCTGGAATGCTTGCAAGCAACGAGCGGATCGTATCGGGGCGATTAGTGAAGATGTTCAGGAGCGGCATGCCCGCGCGCAGCAGGCTCCGGTTCAGGCCGACGGCCTGCCGCAAGTAGGACAACGGGTCCTTGTGCCTCAGGTTCGGGCTTGCGGGCGCCTCGTCGTCGAGGAACACCAGCGTGCAGGGAAAGAGATCGACTTGCTTGCTTTCCACGACCACCTCGGCTTGATGAGTCCTGTGTGGGATCGGTTCATTTGGGCTTGTCTCCTGTCGGCCAGAGTTGGCGCTTTAGCGCTTACTCTGGCCCCATGCACTTGCGGTCGGCCAGAGTTGGCGCTTTAGCGCTTACTCTGGCCCCATGCACCTGCGGTCGGCCAGAGTTGGCGCTTTAGCGCTTACTCTGGCCCCATGCGCCTTACTCTGGCCATGCAAGATGGTTGCTGTTATTCGAATGCTTCCATGTCGTACCGGCCCTTTGCATCAGTCGTCGTCGCGCGTCGCCGTGCCCTCGCGGATGAGCGATGTCGCGAAAATGCGGTACCTCGTGCGTGGGGCAGCAGGCATCAGCCGCCAATGCGGCGACGCCTCGATCGAATCAGCTGTGATGGGACGCGAAGCCGCGTGCGCGCGGTGCATCGATGCAACTGGTGAGTCCATCGTTGCGGATCGAAAAGCGTTGTGTCCGCCAAAATGTCGGACATGAGAGCCATACGTTTGCGCGGCTCGGGCGATCGCGCGCGGCATCGCGAAATACGCGCAGATAATGCCGCAGCGGGGCGCGGATGGCAGTAAGAGATGCCGCCGCGCGGGCCGGGAGAGACCCCGGCCACGTCGCGTCAGTTGGACAGCGAAAGGTAAGGCGAGACGAGCGGATTGGGCGGGAACGGCGACAGTCCCGATTGCTTCGTAAAGCTATACCGGACATACACCGCAGCCAGCCATTCGCGATACTGATACGCGTTGCCGAATGCTGCCGTCGCACCGAATGCGAGCTGCGGCGCGAGCTGGTATTCGCCCGTCGCGTTGAGCGAATACGACACGCCCGTCTTGCTCTGCTCCGGATAGACCGCGCCGGCATCGGGCGCGAGTCCGGTGCGCGCGAAGATCGCCTGATAATTGCTTTCGGTCGGGAAATAGTTCGACTGGTCGAGCCGGTAATGCTGCACGCCGATCGAAGCCTTCAGGTCGTAGGTGAAGAGGCCGGTGCGCCCCATGTACTCGACCGGGAAGTTCAGGATCATGTACTGCTGCGGGCTGAAGTATCCGCCCTGGCCGTAGGTGAAGTAGGAAAGGTTCTTGTTGTAGTGCATCAGCGTGGTGTTCGCGCCGATGGTCAGGGTCTGGTCCGCGTCCTTGATCACGCGCGTGTAGATGCCGCCGCCGCCCTTGACCGCGTTGTTGCTCGCGACGTTATGGCCGTCGAGATACTGGAACGTCGCGTTCATGTAGACGCCGCTCGTGCCGTCGTCCCAGCCGAGGTCGCCGCGCACGCCGTTCGACGTCACGCCGCCCCATTCGAGGCCCGCGAGGTTATCGCGCGCGCCGGCATACGAGAGCAAGCTGTCGGTGACCGCGCGCCGGGCGACGGCGACCGAGTACGAGACTTTGTCCGTGATGCCGTTCTGATACTGCACGCCACCGACGACGGTCGTCTCGCGAAAGCCGAGCGGCGTCGAGCCGACATCTCCCTTGATGTTGCGGTTTTCGTATCCCACCGACAAGCCGACACCGGTTGCCGTCTGCGAGCCGTACTGGTTCGAGACCGGCGTGAGCGCCGCGCTCGCGCCCGAGCCGAAGCGCGCAAGCGTCTGCGTGTCGGCGGCTGCCGTGCCGGCATCGAGCGTGACGGGCGTCACGCGCACGACGATGTGGCCGTTGCCCGCCTTGATACGGCCTTCGATCGGCGCTTCGATGTCGGTCAGGTTCGACAGGCCGTCCTCGCCATTGCGATTGCGAAACACGATGCCCGCCGAGACGGTGCTCGCCTGCTCGCGTTCGATCTGCGCGAGCTCGTCGGCGACGCTCTGTGTCTGCGCGCTGGCGACGGCGGCGGGCGACGGCTGGCCTGCGCCCTGGGGCGCCGGGTTGTACGGCTGGGCGTAGCCTGCCGGCGGCTGCGGGATGTATGGAACCTGCGCGTAGGGCTGCTGTTGTGGGTAGGGCGCCTGAGGCATGTACGGCTGTTGCGGGGCGTAGTACGGCTGCTGCTGCGCGTACTGCGTTTGCTGCGGGTAAAGCGCTTGCTGAGGATAAGGCGCTTGCTGCGGATAGGGCGCTTGCTGCGGATAAGGCGCTTGCTGCGGATAAGGCGCCGCGTACTGATTCGACGCCTGCGCGGCGCGTCCCGAGGCCTGCTTTTTACTCGTCGACCGTTTCGAGCTGGTTGCGGGCAGCGGCGTTTCCCCCGCGTAAGCCTGTGCATCGCGCGCCGCCGGCGACATCGGCCATGGCGTGCTCACGTATCCGTTCTGCTCGGGGTAAGGCGCCGGCGCCTGCTGATACCCCTGTGCAGGATAAGCCGCCGGCGCCTGCTGATACCCCTGCGAAGGATACCCACCCGGCACGGACTGTCCCGGATACGGTTGCAACGGCGCGGCGGCGGGCGCACCCGACTGGCCCGAGCCGGCCATATCGGGACCGTAGCCGCCGCTGGCGGCCACCGGACGCGGCGCACCGGACGGCGCGCCCGGCGTCATATAAGGCGCGACATAAGGCGCGACATAAGGCGCGGGCTGGGAGGGCGGCAGATAGTTCGGCACGGCTTGTGTCGGAGAAGTTGACGGCTGGAACGGAGCCGAGGCATTGGGCGTCGTGGCCGTATCGATGGCTGTCTTGCCTTCGAACGGATTGGTGCCGGGCAGCGGCGAAGAGCCGATGCGCTGCATCGCGGTTTCCCAGCCGCGCGGCACGTTGCCCGGCGTGCCGGCTTTACCGGTCGCGGTCGGCGCAAGCGGCGTGTTGGCCGCGACGAGCGAGCGCTGCAAGTACTGCGCGGCGAGACTCAACTTGCCCTCCGCGCGATACATCCGGCCCACGGTGGCGAGCGCGCGCGGATCGCCGGGCGCGGTCTGCAGCGCCTGATTCGCCAGCGACTCGGCATACCTATAGTCCCGCGCGCCCGTCGCGGCGGAAATCGCGGCGAGTTGCAGGTCGAGGTCGTCGGGACGGCGGGCCAGCGCCGCCCGATAACTCCTGAGCGCGCTGTTGTCGTCGCCGGCGGAGGTGTAGAGACGCCCGAGCGCCGCCTGCAGGTCCGGGTTGTCCGGCATCGCGGCGAGCCACGGCGCGATCACGTCGTAGGCGGACGCGAGGTCGCCGCGCTGGCGCACCGTATCGCATTGCTTGATGACGATCGCGAGATTCAGGTTGCCGAAATCGGTGCGTTGTTGCGGCGTGAGCGGCATCGACGCAAGCCGGCGCATCACCGAGCCCAGTTCGGCGTCCTGCTGCGTCTGCGACAGGATGCCCGCGTATTGCAGCAGCAAGCCGGGATCGTTGGGCGCACCGGCCATCGCGCCGCGCACGAGCGACAGCGCGCGGCCCTGGTCGCCCGCTGCCAGATACGCCGACGCCAGCGCGCCGATCAGCTCAGGCGATCCATACGCGACCGGCTCCGCCGCCTGCAACGTCGCGAAGGCCTGCTGGCGCTGGCCGGCGCGGGCCTGGCGCACGGCCAGGTCAGCCTGTTGATGCACCCACAGCCGATGCTGGAGCGCGGTCATCGCGGTGGTCCGCTGCGCGACCGGAATCCGCTCCAGTTGCGCGAGACCCGCCGACCAGTCCTGCGTCTCGGCCGAGAGCAGCGCGCTCGCGTAGAGCGCGTCGGTCATGTCGGGATGGGTCGCGAGCAGGCCGTCCATCATGCTGCGCGCGTTTGCCACCGCGCCTTGCCGCACGTAGATGCGCGCCAGGTCGAGCCGCAGCCACGGGTCGTCGGGATTGTTCAAAAGCGCGTCTTCGAAGAGACTGCGCGCGCTGCCGAGATCGCCGCGCGCTTCGGCGGCGCGCGCCTGCGCGGCTTGCGCCTCGCCGCGCAGCTTGTTGATGCCGCCCGCCTTGGCCTGTTGCTCGGCGTTGAGCCGGTTCGCGAATTCGAGCGCTTCGTCGCCGCGACCTTGCGCGGCCAGCGCGCCGACAAGTCCGCGGATCGCGTCGGGATTGTCGGCCTGACGGCGCAGTGCCATCCGGTACGCCGCCTCCGCGCCGCGCGCGTCGCCGCTTGCGAGCAGCGTCTCGCCGAGCAGCGTCTGCGCCGTGACGTCCGACGGATTCACTGCGATCGCGCGTTCGAGCAGCGCCTTGGCTTTCGCGTTGTCGCCGTTGCTGCGCGCGCCAATCGCTTCGCTCGTGTAGGTCCAGTAGGTCGCGCTGGTCAGCGCATCTTTCCAGCGCGCGGGATTGCCCGCCCGCGACGCGCGTTCGAGATAGGTGCGCGCCTCGGCAAACCGCTCCTGCTTGAGCGCCGCGATGCCCATGCCGCCGAGCGCATCGGCGTCGTTCGGGCTCGACACCAGCACCGATGAAAACTTCGCGCGCGCCGTCACGAGGTCGCCGCGATCGAGCGCGGCGAAGCCCTCGGCGACGGTGCGACCGCGCGCATCGACCACCGCGTCGGCCTGCGCGCGTTCGCGGGCGGCCTTGTCCTGCTGCACCATCGAATCGAAGCGGGCCTGGACGGCGGCATCGTTCGGCGACACTTGCAGATACGCCTGATAGAGCGGCGCGTCGGAGGCGCGGGCGCCCAGCCACAGCAGCGCTTGCCGCCAGCTTTTCTTCGCCTGCGCGCCGACCGTGTTGTCGCTCGACAACTGCGCGAGACGGGCGATGCCATCGCGCCGCGTCGTATCGCGGTAAGTCAGGTGCTGCGCATAGGCGAGCGCGTAGCGCGGGTCGTCGGGGTTCTGGCGCGCGAGCTGTTCCAGCCCGCGCCGCGCTTCGTCCCAGCCTTGCGGCGTGGCGGCGAGCGCCTGGTAATACTCGAGCTGGAGCGCGGGCGTCGCGGGCTTGCCTTCGAGCGCGCGCTTGTACTCCTGCACCGCCGACGCGTTTTGCCCGCTCTGCGCGAGGCGTCGCGCGTCATTCACGTTCTGGTCGCGCGAACTGGTTTCGCCGAGGCGCCGCCCGAGTTCGTCGATGCTCGGATAATCCGGCGCGACTTCCCGCAGCCGCGCGAGATATTGCTGCGCGCCGCTGCCGTCCTTGCGGTCGGCGAGCACCATGCCCATGCCGAACAGCGCATCGGGCTGCTTCGGATCGATGCGCAGCACCTTCTGCCACGCCTGCTCGGCGAGGTCGCCGCGCTTGTGCGCCTGCCAGTACTTGCCCTGGTCGATGAGCACGTTGAGCGGATCGGTCGCGGCCTGCGCGAAGACGATGGCCGGTGCCTGCGCGGCGAAGGCCGTCGCGAGACCGAGCGCGAGCGCGCGTTTTTTTGCGCGAATCAGCATGCGCTTCTCCAGCTTGGCACGAGGCGGCCGGCTTCGTCGAAACGATAGCGGCCGTCGATGAATCCAGTGCCGAACAAGCCCAGCACACGATCGTAGTAGACAGGGTCGCGCCCGGCGCCTTGCGGCGGCGCGTCGAGCGCGGCGAGATGGGTGCGGGCGAGGCCGAGCGCGCGGTCGTCGCCCAGGGCCTTGAAGTACGGCGCGAGCGCGGCCCAGTAGCTGAGCGGGCCAACGCCGGTGGCCGTGCCGCTCGTCGAGGCGACGCGCTCCGGCGGGAACCCGGTCTGCGCGACGCTCTGGCGCATTCCGCCGAGCGCGCCGAGCCACGGCTTCGCGAGCGGGTCCGCCGATGCCGCGAGCCCCGCCCACAGATAGACGCGGATGGCGTCATAGCTGCCGGTGTCGCCGTTCTTCGGATCGACGACGAACTGGCCGTCCTTGAACGCCGCCCAGTCGGGCGCGTAGCCGTGCGGCGAAGTCGTCCTGATGAGCTTGTAGGCGTTCTCGGCGAGACGCGCCCATGGGCCGCCGGGTGCGTCGTGCGCGAGCGCGCGCAGGACGGGGAGCGGCAGATAGCTCGGATTCAGGCGCGTGACATCGCCCACTTTGAAACCTTGCGGACCGGGCAGCAGCATCGGCCCGAGGCCCGGCAGGTCGACGACTTCCTGCTTCACGATCTGCGCGGCGAGCGCGGTTCCGAGTTGCGTAAACGCCGGCTCCTTCCACAAGCGCCCGGCCTGAAGCAGATCGTAGGCGATCCACAGGTCCGAGTCGGACGCCGAATTCGGGTCCAGCACGCCGAACGAGCCGTCGGGCTTCTTGCCCCACTGCCACGCGGGCAGCCGCGCGTTTTGCGCGTCGAACTGGTTGGCCGCGAGGTTGGCACGCGTCCAGTTCAACAGTCGCTCGAACGTCGCGCGGTCGTTGGCGACGAGCGCGAAGAACATGCCGTATGACTGTCCTTCGGACGTCGTCTGCTGCGCGGGCGTCGAGTAGTCGATCACGCGGCCGTCCGCCTGCACGAAACGCTCGACGAACGTGCGATACGGCGCCCAGTCACCCTGGCCCTGACACTGGGCGGCGTTCGCGCTATTGCCGGCCAGCATCATCGCGGCCGCGATCGTCGTCACGGAAATGGCATGCCGCATGTCAGTCCCTCAGGCGGCGTGCGGCGATCGCCCGCAGCGCACGATAGAACAGCGCGGCGATGATCAGCGCGGCGGCGAGGCCCGAGAGCACCAGCAGAAGCGGATGCGACGACAGCGCCCATTGCATGTAGTGCATCGGCGACAAATGGCCGACGTAGTACGCCTCGCCATTCGACGTTACGGTGACGGTGCGTCCGTGGATCACCGCCATCGCGCCCTGGATGTCGGGCAGCAGGTCGTTGTCGAGGAGCGCGGCGCTCAGGTCGGCATCCGACTGCCCCGCCGCGCTGACCAGCGCGACCGCGCTCTTGCCCTGCTTGAGCGGCGATTCGAAGCCGGTGATGAGCGCATCGCCGCTCGAACTGACGAGCGACAGGTCCGCCCGCGCCGGCGATCGTTCGACGCCATGCGGGCCATGCCACCAGTCGACGACCTTGTACGCGACGTCGGTCAACTGGAAAGTGCGCGCATCGCCGTCGCCGGAAAAGGGCATCGACTTGGCCCAGCGCTGCAACAGCGGCTGGCGTCCGGGCGAGCCGAGGATCAGCAGGTCCTTGTCCGCGAACTGGTCGACCTGGTCGGCGGACGCGACCGTCACGCCTGTCGCGGGATAACCCGTCGATGCGCCCATGCGGCCCATTTCCAGCAGGAACAGGCTGTAGTCGGCGGAGCCGGCGTCGTTCGGCAGGATCACGGCCGTCTGCGACAGGTCGGCCATGCGCGTGAACGGGAAACCGCCGTTGGCGAACGCGGCCAGGTCGGGCAGCGCCATGTAGTGCGGGAAGCTGGATACGTCGATGGTCGAGTTCGGATCGATCGCGCCGACGACGTTGTCGAGCACGCGTCCCGTGCATTCGCCGGTCTTCGGGATGTCGTAGTAGAAGTGCAGGCGCAACTGCGCGCGCGGCGTGAGCAGGAGTGGCGGCAGGTAGATTTCGCGGCGCGCGGCGACGGTGCGGTCGGGCATCACGCGGCTGAAGTACTGGCCGAGATCGAACGTCGACGACGACACCGCCGGAATCCGCAGCGACTGCACGAAGCCATTGTTGACGCTGATGTTCAGCGACGAACGATCCGGCGCCGGCCGCACGGTGTAGCGATAGGCGAGATCGATCGGCACGCCCTTCGTCTGCCACATGAAGAGGTCGGGCGGCACGCGCAGGTTCACGCGCACGGCATCGGCGTCGTAGCCGGAGACGGTCAGGTCGCGCGCTTCCGCCAGTTCGCCGAAGCGCACCGGGCGGTCGGTCGGCAGCCAGTTCGGGGCGTCGTAGGGGCGGCGCGGCTGGAGGTCGGTGAGCTGCGTGATCGTCGCGCTATTGCCCGAGAGGGTGTTCTGGCCCATGCCGAGCGCGCGCGCGGCGGTTTTCAGTTCGGCGTCGTTGCGCCCGAGCACGAGCAGGAACCGCCCGCGCGCAGGCGCCTCGCGATCGACGACGGCAATCGTCGGCCCCGACACCGGCGGGATATTGACGCCGGCCGGACGCGCATCGGAGGTCGCGAAGATGACGGCGTTGCCCGCGAGCGGCGCGTTGTCGATCTGCGCGGGGAACACGGCGCCGCGATACCCGGCGAGCGAGCCGAACCACGATGCGACCGCACCCGCCGCTTCGAGCGTCTGCGCGCTCGGCTTCTGCGCGAACACGAAAGGCAGTTCGAGCCGGCGCACGTCACGCCGGTCGAAGAACGGCTGCGGCAGCGCGGCGAGATCGGGCTTGCTGGCGAGAAACGCATAGGTCAGGTCGAGCGAACTCGCGTTGCTGACCGTCGCCCACAGCGACGAACTCGACGGGTCCTCGCATTGCTGCGTGTAATGCCCGATGAGTTGCACGTTCAGGTGATTGAACTCGGTGATGAAACGCGGATCGATCGACACGTCGCGCGCGACGAGCGTGCCCGCCTGATCGCGCGGCACCGGCAGCGTGGCCGCGACTTCGCCGTTGATCATCACCTTCAGCTGCGAGACGGACGGCAGGAGCGCCGGCGAATAGCTGTAGATCAGATGCAGCACGGCGGCGGTCACGACCTCGTCGCCGCGCACCGAGAAGGGCACGCCGTTCTGGCCGTCGGTGCCGCGCAGTTGCAGCGGATCGAGCGCGCCGAGATCGGCGAACGAGAGCGTCTGGCGGCGCCCGCCCGGCACCAGCGTGCCCGGATCGGCCGTGGTCGGCGTCCGCGCGTTAAGCGGCTTCGACGGGTTGCCAGAGAACGCGGGCACCGGCATCGCCAGCGCGGGCTGGGGGATCGTGTTCGGATTCAGCAGCACAGCCGGGCTCGGCGCCGGCACGGAACCAACTCCAGTCGCGATTTCGGTGCCTGCGGGCGCGCCGCCCGGCGCCGCGGCAGCAGTCGCCGCCGCCGTTGCAGCTGCCGCGAGCGGCGCCGCGAACGCGGTCTGCAAGGCCATCCACACTGCCAGGACTCGCCCGAGAGGCTTATCGCAAAAACGTGGCGTGCGCTCGCCTCGTATGTTATCCACGCGCAACTTCGACATGCCTTTGCCCATTTTTAGTCTTTGGTTTTCAGCTTCTTGGGTTCGATCGGACGCCTGGCGCTCCAGGTACGAACGTCGCTGTAGAGATGTTCGAACAGCCCCACGATGCCGCGCGTGCCCACCAGCAGCACATGCGACAGTCCGCGCAGCGGCGTATCCGCGCGGCGCCCTTCCGCCCAGCCGGTCCAGGCGTCCGCGCGCGCGAAGGTCGTCTTGACGAACTCGAACTCCTGCTCGCGCGTGAGCGTGCCGAAGCGCAGGCCGACACGCCCGCGTTCCGTGAAACCGACCGTCGCGGGGAACGCGTATTCCTCGTCGCCGCGAAAGAGCGACACCGTCACGCGTTCGTGCATCGGCACTTCGATGTCGCTCGGCAGCTTCACGCCGACGCCGCCTTCCGAGTAGTCGATCGTTTCGCACGCGAGCGTGCGGCCCGTCGAGAACTTGAGCATCACGGGCATCTGCATGTGCACGCGATGCGTCGTGCGCACCTGCCGGCGCTCACTCGCGGCCGCGACGCTCGCGCCGAGAATCAGCATGTTGTAGAGCGTCCAGCAGAGGTTCAGCACGGTGGTCTGGACTTCGCTGCGCACCTCCCAGTAGAAGTAGATATGCGCGATGCCGGCGCAGAAGCCGATCAGGTTCAGGAGCAGCAGGAACAGGTACGGACGCGAGATCGACCAGTCGAAATAATCCTTCGCGATCTGGCCGCCCTTCGCCGTCACGTTGAACTTGCCGAGCTTCGGGTTGATGACGGCAAGCAGCGTCGGCGCGGTGATGTAGGACGCCAGCACCGATTCGTACACTTCGGCCCAGAACGAATGGCGGAACGAGCGCTGCATCCGCGAGTTGGTGATGCTCGCGTGCATCATGTGCGGCAGCGCGAAGATCGCGATGGAGCTCGCCGCCGCCTCGATCACGTGCGCGCCGAAGAACAGGTACGACAGCGGCGCCGTGAGGAACACGAGGCGCGGGATGCCGTAGAAGAAGTGCATCATCGCGTTCAGGTAGCAGAGCCGCTGGCCGATCTTCAGGCCGCGTCCCGTGAGCGGATTGTCGATGCGGAAAATCTGCGTCATGCCGCGCGCCCAGCGAATCCGCTGGCCGATGTGGCCGGAAAGGCTTTCGGTCGCGAGGCCCGCTGCCTGCGGAATGGCGAGATAGGCAGTCGTGTAGCCGAGGCGGTGCAGCTTGAGCGCCGTGTGCGCATCCTCCGTGACGGTTTCCACCGCGATGCCGCCGATCTCTTCCACCATCGAGCGGCGCAAGAGCGCGCACGAGCCGCAGAAGAACGTCGCGTTCCAGAGGTCGTTGCCGTCCTGCACGAGGCCGTAGAACAGTTCGCCTTCGTTCGGCACCTTGCGGAACGTGCCGAGATTGCGTTCGAACGGATCGGGCGAGAAGAAGTGATGCGGCGTCTGCAGCATCGAGAGCAGCTTGTCGCGCAGGAACCAGCCGAGGCCGACCTGCAGGAACGAGCGCGTCGGGATGTGGTCGCAGTCGAAGATGGCGAGGTACTCGCCCTTCGTGATCTTCAGCGCCTCGTTGATGTTGCCGGCCTTCGCGTGGCGGTTATGCGTGCGGATCGTCCAGTTGACGCCGATTTCCTCGCAGAACGCCTTGAACTCCGGGCGCCGGCCGTCGTCGAGCACGTGGATCGCGATCTTGTCGGCGGGATAGTCGAGCGCGAGCGCGGCGTAAATCGTCGGCTTCACCACCGACAGCGGTTCGTTGTAGGTCGGGATGAAGACGTCGACGGTCGGCCACAGGTCGCGCGAGGCGGGCAGCGGCATCGGCTTGCGTTGCAGCGGCCACGCGGTCTGGAAGTAGCCGAGCAGCAGCACGATCGTCGAATACACTTCCGCCGACACCAGCAGGAGACCCCACGCGGCATCGAGCGGATGTTCCCAGTAGGTGGTCTCGGTCAGGCGCCAGAACATGTAGCGGCCCGACGCGACCAGCGACAGCATGATCATCACGAGCGTCGCGTACTGGCCCTTCAGGCGGCGAAACCCCAGCGCGAACAGGAAGCAGATCGTGGCGAACGCAAGCTGCTGGCCGAATGCGAGCGGCACCGTGACCACGAAGTACAGCGCCACGATGGCGAAGATCGTGACGAGAATCGTGAGCGCGCGGCTGCCCCAGAGGCGGGCATCGACGAAACGCTCCAGCCGTGACGGCGTTTCGCCCGTCGTTGCGTCGGTCGTGCTCATGCGACGTTCCTCGGCGAGACCTGCATCGTATCGATCGCCGACAGCAGCCAGTCGCCGCACGCGCGCAGATCGGCGGCGGCCTGGCTGAGCGGATCGTAGTGGATCAGCGTGGTGTCGCACGCGAGCGATTCGCTCACGCCCTCGTCCTGGTGGATCACGCCCGGGAACACCCGGGGGCCCAGCATGTTGCGCAGCACCTTCAGCACGTCCTTGCTCAACTGGCGCGACTGGTCAACCTGGTTCACGACGTAGCCCTGTCCGCCGAAATCGCCGCGCGGCGTCGCGTAGGCTTCGATCATGCGTTCCATCTGCGGGATCGCGGCGTACGACGCGGCGTCCGCGAGCACGACGTTCAGTGCGAAATTCGTGGCTGTCAGCGCCGTGCGCGTGTAGACCGACGAGCCGGGCGGCGTATCGACGATCACGATGTCCGACGCATCGAGCCCGAGCGTGTCGAGCGCATGCACTAGCCAGGCCGGTTCACGGTCGATGTACGCCTCGAAGCGCCGGCGGTCCCCTTCGAGGACGGCGCCGTAGGGGAGCACCGTCACGCCGTCGACGCCGTCGAACATCACGGTCTGCCACGCGTCGCCGGCGAGCGTGGCGCGCGAGATGCCGTCGATGCTGTCGAGCGGGATGCCGAAGTGCAGGCGCAACGCGTTCTGCGGATCGAGGTCGAGCACGATCACGCGACGCCCGCGCGCCGCGAGCACCGACGCGAGATTGGCAGCGAGCGTCGTCTTGCCCACGCCGCCTTTCGCGGAAACCACGGTGATGACTTTCATGAGCGGGGCGTCCGGCTGGCGGGCCACGCGCGAGTGGCGGCGGGGCTGTCGGTGCGGGCGGCCGAGCCGCGCAGGCGGTCGAACACGGAAAGGAGCGATGCCGGGTCGGCCGGGCGGGTTGCGTCGCGGTGCTGTGGTGCGACCGGCTGACCCGGCGACGCGAAGAGTTTGCCGAGGATCGACGAGGAAGCAGGCGGTTCCGCGGCGGCGGGGCGGGGCGGGACAGTGGGCTGCTTCGGCGCGGCATACGGTGCGGCAAGCGGTGTGGCGTGTGTGGCGGGCATGGCGGGCGGAACGCCCAATACGCCGCGCAACGGCGCTTGCGCTTCGCGAGACACCGGTGCAGCGGGCGCGACCGGCGTGGCGGGACGGATCGCGGCCGGCGCCGGCGACGGCGTTTGAACCTGCTCAGGCTCAGTCTCCGCCGCAGCCAGTTCCCCGAAGCGCGAACCGCCCGACGGGACGGCCGGAAGCGTCACGTTGCCCACGGGCGGAATGGTCCGTCGATGCGCGCGCGCGAAAAGCGGCGGCTTGCCACGATTGATCGGTGTCGGCGCTGCATCGGCTTCCGCATCGCTGCGCGCGCCGCGCGCATGCGGCAATTGCACGTCACGGCGCTGCGCGACCTCCGGAATGGCGGGCTGCGTGAAATCGAGCGTTGCCAGGAGCGGCCAGCGCGTGCGCGCCGAACGCGCCTCGTTCTCCCGACCGATTTCCTGATAATCGCCGGCATTGCCGCCGAAATGCTCGAATAACTTTTCGATGTCGCGCGATGGATTCATGATGCGCCGTCCTCGTAATGCCCTGATTGTGTGCAGCTAATTATGTAATGCCGCGCGAATTTCGCCGATCCGCAGCAGTTCGATATTGAAAGCAAAACCGCGAAAGCCGATGCGTGTTCTGATTCCGATTTCCTCGCTCGCGCTGATGTTTCGTTTATGCCGCGCCGCGCGCCAATCGAAACTCGACGGCCGAATGTTCGTCGAATTCTCCCGATTGCTTCACCGCGAGGCCGTCCGCGCCAAGCGCGCCGAGCCAGTGCTGATACGCGCCTTCGAGAAACGCGGGCGTCCATGCGAGCGCGCTCGCGCCGAATGCCCGCAGCGGCGCGCAATAATGCGTGATGCTCAGATAGTCGGGCTCCTCGGCAAGCGAGACGAAACCCCAATCGGTCTCGCGCCACAAGGCATTGAGCGAGTCGACGAGATCCGCCACCGACTCGCACGCGGGCAGCGGATGCGCCTCGGCAAAGCGGCGTCCGATCCGGTTCATCAACTGACGCAACTCGTTACGCCCGATCTGCGCTTCGAATTCGTCGGCGAGCGCGGCGAGTACGCCGCGCCATTGAGTCGATATCTGACGTTCCAGCAGGTAATCAAAAATGGCAACCATGTCGGCCCTAGAAAGACTTGTGGCATCGACCGTTATTCGGTCGTTCTTACTTGAAAGACTTGCGAATTCTTAATAACTGCTTTCGGGCAACATAATGCGCAGTGCTTTTCAATGCGCTTTCGCACGCCCGAAGGTACTTCAACGCGTTTGTTTTCGCCAGTAGAAAGACTAGCAGTGCCATTTTTATTGAATCACGTGAAGAGGACGGGAGTTGGCCGTCTATTTGCCCATTCACGAACGTCTGGCATGGACAAAAACTGGGCGATTCCGGTGCGCTAGTCGAATGCTGCGCCACGACAGAGGATGCCGATTTGTACTATCTCGTTAACGACACCGGTGCGTGAAGGTTTACACGCGAACGCTAAAAAACTTCTTCCCGGCCGGCGCACAACGCGGAGACCGGGAGGCCGGCAGCATCCTTCGATGCATGGCGTGCGACGGGCCCTAACCGGAAGCGCAAAAAAAAGGCGCCCCTTTGGGGCGCCGTTTCGAGGGACCAGCTCGGTGCTTACAGGTTCGCCCGTACAGCGTCTCTGACGGCGTCCATCACGATGCCGTAGTCGAGCGGGATGTCGAGCGAATCAGAGTAGCCGAAGTCGGAAGACTCTTCGGGCATCGTGCGAACCGGGACAGGCATGGCTTCGCCAGGCCGGCTCACGTCTCTTTCGATAACACCCTGCACTTGCGGATTCTTCACGATTTACTCCTTGCGGTAGTGGGAGCGGGGCGAGAAAGTGCAATATAAACCAAAGGGATGACAAATTGACGACGTTCATTTCACCCGAACGCAGATTTCAGTACGGGAAATCCCTGAATTCGGCGGAAAACAACCTCATCTGCGGCGAGTGCGCGGCTCTACAGTTTAATCGCGCCCATGCCAGCGGAATGTTCGTCTGACTTATGCCGCGCGTCGGACTATATAGCGCTGGCGCATCGGAAACGGGCGTGAAACTTGCGCAAACGTTGCACTGCGTGCGCGGCCAAGCGAACTGCGGGAGGGCGTCGCGACCGGAATTCCGTCTCATTGGGAAATAAACTGTATCGATTCGGTCGCTTTCGCGCGGCTTTGTTCCACACTATGATGGTTTTTGAACGAACGGGCACTTTTACCCGTTCGACGATGCAAGGAGAAATCGAAAATGAGCAAGATCGCGATCATTGGCGCGACGGGAAAGGTCGGAAGTCAGCTTCTCGCGGAGGCGTTGCGGCGCGGACACACGGTGACGGGCATTGCGCGCAACGTTTCGTCGCTGGAAGGCCGGGACGGCGTGATTGGCCGAAGCGTCGACGTGTTGGACGCCGGTGCGCTCGCGGAGGTCGTCGCGGGTCACGATGCGGTGTTCAGTTCGGCGCACTTTGGCGGCATTCCCGCGAGCGCGATCGTCGGGCCGGTGAAGAAAGCAGGCGTCGGGCGTTTGCTGGTGGTGGGTGGTGCGGGGAGTCTCTATGCGGCGCCGGGCATGCGCGTGATCGACACGCCGAACTTCCCGTCGGCCTACAAGGCCGAGGCCGAGGCCGGCGCCGTGTTCCTCGAAGCGCTGCATGCCGAGCGGGACCTGGACTGGACCTTCGTATCACCATCAGCGGAATTCGTCGACGGTGCGCGCACGCGGAAATTCCGCCTGGGGCGCGACGAACTGCTCGTCGACGGCACTGGCCGAAGCTGGATCTCGTTCCAGGACTTCGCGATCGCCTTCCTCGACGAGTTCGAAAAGCCGGCGCACCTTCGCCAGCGCTTTACCGTCGGATATTGAAGATCCGCAGGTTTCGGCGCCAACCTGGCGCCGAAACCGCTCAGCCGTGCAAATCGGCTTCCATTTCCTCGTCGGCGGGCATCGCGGCGGCCAGAATCATCGCCGCCGCGTTCTGCGGCTTCGGGTCGCGCTGCGACGGGCGGTACACCTGATCGCCCCGGTGAATCGGCGTGCCGGAGAGCGAGCAGACGCCTTCACCGGTGGCCGTCGTCGCGCGCCAGCCCTGGTAGCCGTAATGACACGTACCGGGGTCCGACCAGTAGACCAGCGCCGTCGCACTGCTCGGCCGTTCGATCACCCGCACGACTGCCTGCGGAAACGGCCGGCGGTCATTCAGCTCGCGCGGATGGTCGCGGTCCCAGTCGCGCGTCAACTGCTCGATAAACGCGTTTTCTCCGCGCGCCGCCTTCGGCGCGCTCCCTTCTGCGCTCTCATTCGGGAGCGCTTTCAACAGGTGGACCGTCTGCATCCACGGGTCGGCTCTTTTCAGTAATGCTGTCATGGCATCTGTTCCAGGCGTGGCTTTGACCTAGAACGTACGTCATTAAGCACATTTTGATAAATAGTGCATCAGTGAAAACACTGTCCCGTTTGCGCGAATAATCCCGCCGAACCAGGCCCGGCGGGTTTGATGCGCCTGTTTTCAGGCGACGGCGCGCGCGGCAGCCCGGCCGCGCAGCCATTCGAGCGCCAGCAAGAGGCTCGTCGAGAACACGATCAGGATGGTCGCGAGGGCCGCGATCGTCGGGCTGATGTTCTCACGGATGCCGGTAAACATCTGGCGCGGGAGCGTCGTCTGGTCGGCGCCGGCGAGGAACAGCGTGACGACGACTTCGTCGAACGAGGTCGCGAACGCGAACAGCGCGCCCGAAATCACGCCCGGCGCGATCACCGGCAGGGTGATGCGGAAGAACGTCGTGAGCGGGTTCGCGCCGAGCGACTGGCTGGCGCGCACGAGGTTGTAGTTGAAGTTCTGCAGGGTGGCGCCGACGGTCGTCACCACGAACGGCACGCCGAGCGCCGCGTGCGCGAGGATCAGCCCGAAATAGGTGTTCGCGATGCCGAGCGGCGCGAAGAACAGATACATGCCGACGCCGACGACGATCACCGGCACGATCATCGGCGAGATCAGCACGGCCATCAGCAGGCCCTTGCCGAGGAAATTGGCCTTCTGCAGCCCGACCGCGGCGAGCGTGCCGAGAATCGTCGCGACGACCGTCGCCGAGGGCGCGACGATGAAGCTGTTTTTCGCGGCCATGCGCCATTCGTCCGACATGACGAGGTTCTCGTACCAGCGCATCGAGAAGCCGGGGATCGGATAGACGAGGAAGGTGCTCGACGAAAACGACAGCGGCACGATCGCGAGCACCGGCAGGATCAGGTACAGCAGCGTCAGCACGCAGATGATGCGCAACGCGAAGAACCAGATTCGCTCGATGGCGGACGTATGGGGCGCGAACAGCGGTTTGGCGAGTTTCATTTTGTGTTTACCCCAGGCTCAGGTTCGAGCGCGTGAAGCGTCCGTAGACCACATACAGCAAGAGCGTCGCGGCGAGCAGCAGGCCGCCGAGCGCACAGGCCATGCCCCAGTTGATCGTCACGTTCGTGAAATAGGCGATGTAATAGCTGACCATCTGGTCGTTCGGCCCGCCGAGCAGCGCCGGCGTGATGTAGTACCCGATCGCGAGAATGAACACGAGCAGCACGCCCGCGCCGATGCCCGGATACGTCTGCGGCACGTAGACGCGCCAGAACGCGGCGAACGGATGGCTGCCGAGCGACACGGCCGCGCGCTGGTAAGTCGGCGGCACCGACTTCATCACGCTGTAGAGCGGCAGGATCATGAAGGGCAGCAGGATGTGCGTCATCGAAATGTAGACGCCGACGCGGTTGAACAGCAGCGCGAACGGCTGGTCGATCAGACCCGCGCCGATCAGCGCCTTGTTCACGAGCCCCTCGCTTTGCAGCAGCACGATCCAGGCGGCGACGCGCACGAGAATCGACGTCCAGAACGGGATCAGCACGAGCACCATCACGAGGTTGGCTTTGCGCGCGGGCAGCGTCGAAATCCAGTAGGCGAGCGGATAGCCCAGCAGCAGGGCGAAGAATGTCACGGCCACGCCGATCACGAACGTGCGCTCGAAGATGCTGAGATAAATCGATTGATCGGGACCCGAGTGTTCGATGTTGCCGAAGCCGTCCTGCCGGTGATCCAGCGCGGCGAGCAGGTAGAACGGCGAATAGCGGCCCGCGTTCTTCGCGATTGCCTGCCAGTAGGCCACGTCGCCCCAGCGCTCGTCGAGTTCGACGATCTTCGCGCGGATCTGCGGCGCGGCGAGCGGCTTGCCGTCGTCGCCGTTGAGCGGCATTGCGCGCGCCGTCTTCGCGACGAGCGAGCGATAACCGGGAATCTCGGTGTTCAGGCGCCGCGCCAGCGCGCCCATCGATTCGCCGTCCTGGATCGCGGTCAGGTCCTGCGCGAGCGCGGCGTAGGCGGCGTCGGGCGGTGGCGTCTTGCGGTCCCACTGGGCGAGCGCCGTGCCGGTGTGCGGGAGCGCGGTCGCGACTTCGGGGTTCTCGGCGGCGCGCGTCAGCAACGCGCCGATCGGCACCACGAAAATCAGGAAAAGGAAGATCGCGAGCGGGGCGATTAGTAAGAGCGCCATCGCGCGCTTCTTCGCATCGGCGACCTTCAGTTCACGCTTGAGTCGCGCGGTGGACTCTTGTGTCGGTTCGGCGGCAATCGTCATCGGGGTCACGCAAAGTCTCCAGGTTTGGTCGCTGGCGCTTGGGGCGGGGTTGGGGTCGGGGTTGGGGTTGGGTTGGGGTTACACCGTTTGATGCGCTCAGGCTTCTATGG
>NZ_FCON02000073.1 GCF_001544535.1 Caballeronia choica
CCGTATTGTCCGGAACTCAATCCCGTCGAGTACCTGTGGGCATGGCTCAAGCGTCATGCGATTGCGAACTTCTGCCCTGACAACCTCGCCGATTTGCATTCCATCGCCCGCAATCCCTTGCTGGGCGTTTAAACTCACGCAAGGTGAATCAAGAAGATGAGCAAGACAAAGCGGGCGCGCTATACGCTCGAATTCAAGCTGGAAGCGGTTCGGCTGGTAAAGGCCGGCCAGAGCATTGCGGCGGTGGCGGTGACGCTTGACGTGCCGGTTCAATCGATTTCCAACTGGGTCAAGGCTGAGCAGCAAGGCAAACTCGGCGGAGCCGGGACGAAGCCGGTAAGCCCGGAACAGATGGAGTTGTCGAGACTGCGCACTGAAGTGGCCCGCCTTAAGATGGAGCGGGACATTCTAAAAAAGGCCTGTGCGTACTTCGCGAAGGAATCGACGTGAAGTACGCTTTCATCGAACGTAACCGCCGTCAATGGCCGATTTCGGTGTTGTGCGAGGTGCTCGACGTCAGTCCCAGTGGCTATCATCAGCGCCGGCAACGTACCGCACAGGATAAGCCGTGCCGAAGCCGTGTGAGCGACGACGCGCTGCTGGCGCACATCAAGGCGATTCACGCACAGGTCAAGGGCGAATACGGCTGGCCGCGCATGTGGAAAGAGCTGCTTGCGCGCGGCGTGCGCGTGGGCAAGAATCCAGGCCGTTGCAAATGCACTGAATTCCAGACCCCGGAAAACGCTTGGCTGGAAGACACCTGCCGAAGCTCTGGACGATTGTCTAAAATCTGTTCAACAATCGAGTGTTGCGACGACCGGTTGAATCCGCCCAGTATTGCAGCGGACTGTTCCAGGACACGTTGAAGGCATATGGCATACGCTCGTCGATGAGCCGACGTGGCGATTGCTGGGATACTCGCCGACCGAAAGTCTATGGGGTTCGCTGAAGGTCGCCCGCTTGCACGGGCGGCACTTTCCAACCCGGCGCGCTGCAATGGACGAAGTGGTCGATTGGCTCAACTTTTACAAGTGTGTTTCATACTGCCCAACCGCGCTATGTGCTTGATAAATCTAGAGAGCCCTGCTGTGCCATTGGTTTTGTGGGGTATCCGCGCCGTCCACGTGCCCTAGCCACGAGTTCGGAGACGGCATCCCCGCCCAGTGAATTGCGATTGAAGATCCACGGACCATTGGGCAACGGATGTTCGGCTACGATCTCGTTGCGCTCGACCGCAAGCCTGAGCGTTCCGGGGCTCACGCCGACGAACGCCGCAGCCAAGGTCAGGGTTTATGGGGGAAAAGTCAGGGTTTATGGGGCGCGGTGGCGTTCGTCACTCCTGTCTGTGTAACCAACTGATTCATAAACTTTTTTCGGCGACGTAAGCAAAATACCTCTCTGAAAGTCAGGGTTTATGGGGCGAAAGGTCGTCCTTTATGGGGCCTCTGCTGAACAATGTTGCCGGTGGAGGCGATCCGGTTTGATGACGCGCTCCGTCCCTCGATTTGGCGCGCGCTCCGCGCCATGCGGGCCGTATTGCGTCACCTTTCGATCGCTCCTTCGCATCGGTCCGTAGCTTTTTCGGCTGATCGCAAAAGCGGTTCAGGTATGCGCGCACCGCATCGAGGTCGTGGTGCTTGGATATAAAGTGACGCAATACGGCCCGTCATTGCTGCGAGACAACCTGCAAGCACAAGCGATGGGGTGGGGTGGGGAGAAGTGACGGATTCCGGCCTGGCAAAAGCGGTGGTGACCTTCCAGCGGTAACACACGGTGATCTAGCACGGCCTCAATTCCGATACGGCGCGTCTTTCATCGACCGGTGAACTAATGCAATGAAAAGGTGACATATTCCGACCTCTAGCTTGAACGGTGATCAAGGTGCTAGCCGGATCCTCCGCAAACAATTGCCGAAGGGCAGCTAGAGTTATTTTTCTCAAAGCCTCTTTGTAAGACAGTTTATAAAACCTTTTGTAGACCCTTTGTAGAACCTTTTGTAAACGCTGAACGCCTTCCCGCAATCCCTTACGTGACAGGGCTTCCCGGCTAATCAGAAACGGCGAAAGGTGACACAAAGCGGCCTGGGGGTGACGCAAAGCAGCCCACAGTGGACGAATTACGGCCTCAAGTGGACACCATGCGGTCTGGAGGTGACATTTTCCGACCGTTATCCACATCAGTGACTTGCAATTGTCACGTCACCTTTTAAAATACGTGACGCGCAACGTTGACGTCACCGATGCCGGTGTCACTCGAGGGACGGCTGTGAAACAGAGCACGAAACATTCAGAAAATACAAAAGACACGTCGACGCTTCTATCTGGGCCGGCGGCAGAACTCATCGAGTCGATGGCCATTGAGCTCGGGGCTTCGCCGGACGAAATTCTCGAGGCCGACGGCCGCCTCCGGGGCACGGTGGCCATGAGTCGTGCGCTGGTCAATGCCCAGCATGGATTGTCCCTGAATGAGAAGCGGTTGATGATGACTGCGCTGCGCAGCATCGACAGCCGTAAATCCCCCTACCAACATGGAAAAGCAGATGGCTATGTCTCGGTCAGGATCAAGGCGGACGAATTTGCCGCGGTAGCCGCACTGGCGCCGCGCGGAGGCGAAAAGCAAGCCGCCGCAGCGTATCAGGGCATGAAAGACGCGTGCGCGAGTCTGCTGGAGCGAAAGCTCTCCTATGTCGACGGCAAGAAGAGGGTGCAGCTTCGATGGGTATGGAAGGCCACCTATCACGATGGCGAGGCGTGGGCAGAAATCTGCTTTTCCCCGGACCTTACTCCTCACATTTTCCTGTTGCAGCGCCGATTTGTGAGTTACCAGCTCGAATTCGCGCGTGGTCTGCAGTCGATCTACTCGTGGCGTCTGCTCGAGCTTTTGATGCGGGAAAAAGATCGAGGAATTCTCTTTATCACGCTCGACGATCTTCGCACTGCGCTGGAGATACCAGAAACCTACCGCTTCGCAGACATTAAACGCCGCGTGGTTGAGATGGCGGTCAGCGAGCTGAACGAGAAAGCCGACTTGATCATTGACTGGAAGGGCATTAAACGCGGACGCGCGGTGTACTCGCTGGAGTTCACCTTTGTCGAAAACCCGCAACGACGTCTAAGCCTGGAGACCGATGCCTGACGCCAGGAGGCAATCAGGCCGTAATCCGTCACC
Organism: Caballeronia choica; assembly: GCF_001544535.1. Lineage (GTDB taxonomy): Bacteria > Pseudomonadota > Gammaproteobacteria > Burkholderiales > Burkholderiaceae > Caballeronia > Caballeronia choica. Next base: position 3,169 of record NZ_FCON02000073.1, read on the forward strand.
ACGAGCGAGGCCAACGGTCCAGCATCAACCTCAAATGCGGTTGGGCCGGAAAACGTCACCTTTGGCATCGCGCAGTGCAGGCAGGGCGCGCACGCTCGCGCATAGTCGGCGACGCGAGACGCAAGGCCGGAATTTGTCACCTTTTCAAGGTGAACCGGAAGACACGACCGACATCACGTATTCTCGGCAACTCGGTCCCCCGGACTTCGACGCAAGGTTGGTTCTCGACCTTCCTCGGAGGTCGCGCAGCACAACGCGATTTCGCAGCCGCAACGCGCGCCTTACTGCGGTCCGGCGACCTCTCCTTGTGCCCGAGGGGTCGGACAATTACGAGAAAGCCAGCCATGGGGCTGTCAAAGTGTTTCTGGGGGATGGCCAGCATGCGTCCAAGATCGCCGTCTTTTGCGCGGCAATGAGAAAGCATCATGGCAATGACTAAAGAGGCCAATCCACGCCGCTCGAAGGGCCGGGAAGCGTGTTGGTTCGTGCGCCGTCGCCGCGTACTATCGCCCGTCCGTCTGGAACTTGAGGTCGCGTTCGATAACGGCGTGACGCCGTGCCTGCGAAGCTGATCCAGGGTCTTGCAGGCGCGAGCACAGCGGACCTGAGCAAGATTGAAATCTCGCCGGCAGGGTTGGGGCTTGCATTTTCCTACGCCTCGACGCCGACGTGTACGTGCCCGCGTTGTTCGAAGGCATCTTCGGTTCCAAGGCCTGGATGAAACAAGCCGCACGCGTGGCCAAGTCGGCCGCCGCGCGTGAGCACGGCAAGAAGGGCGCTCGGCCGCGCAAAGCGAGAGGTGCACGCATGAGCCGCAGCAAGAGAAAGACGCCGATCTTTGCCGGTGGCCGCTTTAGTTTTGCTCGATGGCGGCTACGCTTTTTTTGTGCGAAATCGAACATATGGTACCGTCGTCATGTTATTGGAGGCGACCGGGTCGTTCCATCCGAACGCGACACAAAGTGGACCCCGCAAGCATCGGCATTCAGCCAGGCGTGACAAAATCCGAAGTGCCCGAAATTGCTAAAAGCCGCATCAATCCGCGATGGTCGATCTGCGCTTCCCCTTAACTGACGGAGGGCATATGAAACTTTTCAGCATCATCGGGACGATTGTTTTCGTCGCGGTGGTCGCGCTCTCGTTGTTCGCGGTGATGGACATCCTCTTGTTTACGTCCGATAAAAAGAAGATACGACGGAAGGGTGCCGGAGTACGAAGACTGAACGGACATCAAACCTCGTCGGGTAGATGAGTCCCTCACCCGCTCGACACGGCACGGGACCCAGCCAGACCCTTCCTCTCGTGGGCTTGTGCGCTGATTGCTGATTTGCGGCACTCGCCCCAAGTCCTTTCCCTGCTTTTCACAGACATTTCTTGCCGGCATCACCTGTTCGACGCCCATATCGTGCCGCTCGACGCATAGACGGCAAGATTGCCGTCGTCCTGCAGGTAGGCATAGGCGCTGCGATTGCCCGACGTGTCACTCTCCCAGAGCATCACGCCATTCGAGTCGAACACGACGAGGTCGCCGTTCTCCTGCATCCGCACTTCAGCCGCCGCGGAACCGCTCGTGCCGGCGGACCAGATTGCAGCGCTCGCCTGCGTAATCGTCAGATCGCCGTCCGCCTGCATGTTGAGACTGAAGCGGTTGTCACACGAAGAGAGCTTTTGGCCGCGCGCGAGGCCCTGGACCGGGCCCAGCTGACCGCACGCGGAGGGCGTCCGAATGGGCGGCAGGGCCGCGAGCGCGCTGAGATCCATGGCGATGGCGATCGCTTGCAACCCCGCATCGTTCGGATGCAGGTCATCGCCGCTGTTATAGGCGGGCAGTAAAGCGGCGGGACTGGCGGGGTCGCTCACCGCTTGCGCCTGATCGAGCACTGCATCGCAACCGCTCGTCGAACTCAGGACGAATGCGTTCACGGCCTGGCGCGCAGCCTCGATGCTGCCCGTTGCGCCAAACGGTGTCAGCGTGGAGCAGATCGCCTTGATGTTGGCGCCATGGGCGCGCTGGGTCAGCTGTTGCAGTGCGCCGATCAACTGGAGCGCGGTAGAAGGAGTGTCGGTGTTCAGGTTGTTGATCGCGTCGTCCGAGATGACCACCCACTTCACGCCCGCTTGCTGGAGGACGTCGCGATCGAAACGCGTGAGACCGGCCTGTCCGGAGCTATCCGTGAAGAAATTGTTGCCGCTGATCCCCTGGTTCAGCACGCCCACGGTCATGCCGGCCTGTTGCAGCCGTATCGCGAGGATTGGGCCAGCGCCGGTTGCTATTGGCGCTCGACATGAGTCCGTCCGTGATGGAGGCGCCAAACGTGACGACCGCGCCCGTTGCCGCGTTGTTCTGCACGTCGAGGTTGGTCAGGAAATAATAGGACTGGCCACCCGCGGAATTGGTGGTGCCGCCGGCGAAGGCTGGATCAGCGCCCACGTCCCCGGGCGCGATATAGACGTCCTGCGAGCCGTCGACGTGGCCTGTCGAGTGTGCGGGGTCTGCTGAGGCAGATAGAGGCTGATGGCGACATCGGCGAGCGCCGGAACCTGGAACGCGACCGTATCGCTTACGACCGAAGCGCCCACGGGAATCGTCACGTTAGGTTGGCCGCCGAACGTGACGGCACGGTCACTGCCGCTCACCGTTTTTTGACCTCGCGCGCGCCGTGCGATGCGAACATCGCCGATTACAAGAGGTTGGGTGCCGAAGAGATTCGAAAGGCGGATGCGCGCCGATGTCCCGCCAATGCTGGTGTGCAGGATCTGCCGCACCGTCTGATTGTTGAAACCGGCGTCGCCCGTCGTCGATGGCGCAACCGACCATGTGCCTATCCAGGGCGCGGAGGACACCGTGCCATGCGCAAAATAGTGAGCCCGTCCGGCAGCACGATAGATACGACGAGCACCACTTTCAGGACGGTCCGGATCCATCGTTTCACTTCCTTTTCTCCCTTGTGGCGCAGCGCGACAAATGCCCGATTGCCCAAAGGGCTTTCAAGGCCGGGTCGCTCGATGAGCGCCCGGCACGCTTGCTTAACGTTGCTGCTGCGGCATTGCCAGCGTCGAAATGGTGACCTTGGCAGGCGCCGCCTTCTTATGCAGATCCTTGATGAACGCCTCGCTCAGTTCGATGACTTTCGCCGACGCAAGCGGATCGAAAAGCGCGTGATCGAGTTCATCGAAAACGACTGCCCTGACATTCGAGAAGCGCGACAGCTTCTTTCCGCGCTTGCCGAAATGCGCATTGAGCTGTTCCACGCCTTCGTCGCCGGAACCGTAGACCAGCAGGGTCCGCACGCCCTTGCGTTCGAGGGCATGAACGACGCAGTGCGGGTCCGTCAACGTTGTGCCTTCGACGGAGCCTGCACGGCTGCCCGCCGCGTCGATCCGGTGCGAGCGCAGGCGTGCAATCAAGTTCGAAACGACTGCCTCGGCGATCGGCCGGAAGCTGCGCTTGCCACTCAGGACGAGCCACCACTTGGACGGCTTGAATATCGCGCGCCCGACACGCGCCATGGAGTGGCGATGCATCTCCTCCAGTTCCTCCACCGACATGCCTTCGGGGATGTAGAAGCGCGCGATATTGACCGCGATGACGGCCGTGAGCGCAGGCTCCACGAGCGACGCACGCAAGGCGCTGTAGGCTCCCGAGCAGATTCCGAACGAGATTACGGTGTGATAGCCCTTGCGCTTGAGCCAGGCCGCTGCTGTCGCGACATCCTCGATGGTCGTGCCCGCATGGATCGATGCGTTCAGGTCGAGCGGCCCTTGTGCGGTTCGCGGCGGACTGTCGCCGATCCCACGCGCATCGATGCGCATCGATGCAATACCGCGGCGAGCCATTTCCCGTGCGATGCGCACCGACAGGCGACTGTCGCCGTGATGCACGCTGCCGGCGGTATTGGTGATCAGCATGACGGGTCCGTACGCGAGCCTGCCGCGGGGTTCGCACAGTATGCCGAACAGGCCGGAGGCGCCGAACACGACCGGGCGCTCGCGGGCGCTCGGCGTCTCGATGATCGCTTCGTCGTCGAGGGATACGCTCGGCCGTGCGCCTCTGTTCGTGCGGCTTCGGACGCGCGTGCCCGGCTCGCCGTCCGCGACCCATTGCGCTACCCGTGCAAGTGCGCGAGCCGGTACGACCGAAGACTTCGTCTCATTCACATATTCGAAGTAGCCGTCCAGAACACCCGCTTCGACCTCGACGCCGCGTCCGCGCAGCGTCGAACAGAGTGCGGCGCTTGCACGGGAGCGCGCATCGAGTACCAGGACGCGTGCGGGAATCGAAGGATGATCGTCCATTGCCTTCGAGAGATCGAGCGCATCCAGTTCATTGCAAAGCGTGTCGCTGTAAATCTGTCCGAGCACATAGAACGGCTTGTCTTGCTGCGTGGCACGCAAAGGCGCGGCGAGATTGTCGAGCCAGGTCTTGCGCAGCGCCGTCAGTTCGCGCAGATAGACGCGCCCGCGCGTAACCGGCGCGAGCAGCACGAGCGAGTCCACCGCACATAGACGCGATGCCAGTGCCGCGAAGGTCGCACCCAGGCGCAAGCCGCATAGCGTCACGCTTGTCACGCCGGTTTGCTCCTTCAGCCGCTCGACGGCAGCGACGACATCGGCGACGAAAGCATCAAACCGATGGGGATCGCCATCGAGGCCCGCGGAGTCGCCGGTCGCCCAATAGTCGAAGCGCAGCACGGGAATGCCGTACGCAGACAGTTCCTCGGCCAGGTAGCGGATGCCCTTGTGACACCACGGCTCTTCATGACCAAAAGGACTGCAGATGACCACGCCGCGCGTGCCTTGCCCGGGATGGAGCCATCCAAAGCGTCCACCGAATGCGATCGGCTTCATGGTTTGCCTCGACCGGCATGGCTGCGATCGCCTGCTATGGCGGTGTGGCAAAGAACGGATGTTGCAACATGCTTTGCAACTGCACCGCGCACTGTTCTTGTCTTGTCGCGCATCTGCGGGATGCCTCTTGGTTTGATTGTTTTGGCAGATTGAATCGTTATTAAGATGTGCTTTCGGTGCGGTGAGCAACATTGCTGTAAGTGGTGAGCTAATTTCATCTCCACGACACCCGCCAACGGGGCATTTAGAAGATTGGAGCCTCAAACAGTTGCCACGTGGCAGCGCGCTAAAGGCGTGACTTAATAGCAACTGTTGAAACGTTTGCCTTACCTTTGCTTCCGATTTTTTGAATGGACGCTTGACAGACGCGTGGTCAAGTGCAATGCCCATGGGATTAACAAGAGTCGATCAGGTTTTACCCGGCATTAACGCGCTTACAGCTTCAGGCGAAGCGTGGACTGTGTGAGTTCGCACACAGCCCCGCTGTTCGCCGCAGTAATCTGTTGGCGAGAGAAAATGCCCATGGTAAAAAATAAGGCATTGTCGGAATGCGACTGTTCGTCGGCACCTGTCGACAGGCAGATAAATACTCGGCGGTTTCAAACTGAAGTGCAACACGGAGTCTAGTGTTTAGAACCGTGAGGCTGGCTCGCTGAGGCGAGCGTGGCGGCGAAGACCTCGAATGGAGAATGGAACGCGTGAGTCGCGCGAGGCCTACTCGGAGGCCGCCCTCTATAACGCGTTGTTCAATACGGGTGCGCGATGAATCGCGAAAACATCTTTCGGGGAAGCGTGCATATGTACGCGCGCGAACCCCTTTTTCAAAATACACCGGAGCAAGTCGCTCAGTCACGCATGTCGCGCTTCACCGCGGCGCTGGAGGCGTTCACCGGCGAACATTTCGCGGACTACCCGGAACTGCATGCCTACTCGACGCGCGAATACCGCCGGTTCTGGCAGTGCTTCCTGAAGTGGACCGAAGGCATGGAATGGTCGGGCAACGTGGAGCCGGCCTGCGTCGGCGACGAATGCGAGACCGCACGTTTCTTTCCAAACGTCGAACTGAATTACGCGCAGAGCCTTCTTGGTTCCAAGATCGCGCCGGACGACTCGCCGGCTTTGACCGCCCGTTATGCCGACGGCCGCCGCGAAGCCATCACGCGCGGCGATTTGCGCGACCGGGTCGCGCGCCTTGCGCAGTCGTTGAGCGAGCTCGGTCTGCGTCCCGGCGATCGGGTGGTCGCAATGATGCGCAACGACGCGCAAGCGATCATCACGGCGCTCGCCGTGACGGCGCTTGGCGCGACCTTGTCGACCGCGGCGCCTGAAACCGGCGTGCAGGCGATCCTCGACCGCTTCGCGCCGCTCGAGCCGCGCATGCTGTTCGCGCACACGATGCCGCGCTCGTTCGACACGTCGGGGTCGGTTGCCGCGCATGCCGTCGCGGTGGCCGACGCGTTGCCGACGCTGACCGACGTCATCTGCCTGGATGAAACGCCGCTGCCGAGCACGGTGAGCCGGCCTCAACACTCGCTGCGGGATCTCATCGTGCGCGGCAAGGCCACGGAATTCGAATGGCGGCGTTTTCCGTTCAATCACCCGCTTTTCATCATGTTCTCGTCAGGCACGACGGGGAAGCCCAAGTGCATCGTGCATGGTGCGGGCGGCACGCTACTCGAGCATCTGAAAGAGCACCAGTTGCACAGCGACTTCGGTCCCGGCGAAAAGCTCTACTTCCACACCAGCTGCTCATGGATGATGTGGAACTGGCAGTTGTCGGCGTTGGCTTCGGGTGTCGAGATCGTCACCTACGACGGACCGGTGACGGAGGTTGACGTGCTCTGGCGGCTCGTCGCCGATGAGCGCGTGACCGTGTTCGGCACGAGTCCCGCCTATCTGAAGATGAGCGAGGACGCGGGCCTCGAGCCCGGAAAGCAGTTCGGGCTGGAGGCGCTGTCCGCGATGATGTCGACGGGCGCCGTGCTCTACGACACGCAGTTCGAATGGGTGTGCAGGAACGTCAAGCCGCTGCGGCTCCAGTCGATTTCCGGAGGCACGGACATCATCGGCTGCTTCGTGCTCGGCAATCCGAACCTGCCGGTCCATGCGGGCGAAGCGCAGTGCAAGAGTCTCGGCCTCGATGTGCAGGCGTGGGACCAGGGTGCGTCCACCTTCATGACCGGCGAACTGGTCTGCGTGACTCCGTTTCCGTCGCGCCCGCTCGGCTTCTTCGGCGACGAAGACGGCTCCCGGTTTCACTCTGCCTATTTCAAGGCGAACCCCGGCGTGTGGACTCACGGCGACATCATCGAGTTTTCGGCGCAAGGATCGGCGCGCCTGCACGGGCGCAGCGACGGCGTACTGAACGTGCGCGGCATCAACGTGAGCCCTGGCGAGATCTATCGCATCCTGAGCGACATCGGCGAGATCCGTCAGGCGATGGTCGTCGCGCAGGCACCCGACGAGGCGAGCGGCACAGGCCAGCGCGTCGTGCTGCTGCTCGTGTTGCGCCAGGACGCACGGATGACCGCCGCGCTGGCTTCGCGCGTGCGGCGTGACCTGATGCGGCAGGGGTCGGCGGCACTCGTGCCGGACGTGATCGCCGAAGTGGAAGCGCTGCCGTTCACGCATAACGGCAAGGCGTCGGAGGCGGCCGCGCGCGATGCCGTGAATGGCCTGCCGGTGCGCAACCTGTCGTCGCTGGCGAACCCGGGATGCGTCGGGAAAATCAGCGAGCATCCCGCACTTTCCCGCAAGCGTCGCGAGTTGCCGGAACCCGGCGAGTCGGCCGAGCAGGTGGAAATCTACCTGCGCGCGCTCTGGGAGCAGCTTTTCAGCTTCTCGCCGATCGGTCTCGACGACAACTTCTTCGAGCTCGGCGGTCATTCGCTGCTCGCCGCGCAGATGCTCGCCGAAGTCAGGCGTGCAACCGGACGAACCCTGCCGCTTGCGACGCTCATCATTGCGCCGACCGTGGCACGGCTCGCGGCCGTGATCGTGGAAAAAGACGAGCAGGGCGTGCATCCCAACCTCGTGCCGATGCGCGCTGGGCGCGGGCGGCCGGTTTTCATGGTCCATAGCATCACGGGTTCAGTGATGGAGTGCCTGACGCTCGCCGGCACGCTGCAAAGCGAGCGGCCCGTGTACGGCCTGCAGGCGCGCGGGCTCGATGGCGACGAAACACCGCAGCGGCGCGTCGAGGAGATGGCGCGCGTCTATGTCAAGCAAATGCGCGCGGTGCAGCCGAGCGGTCCGTATGCGCTGGTCGGCTATTCGTTTGGCGGGCTGGTCGCGTTCGAGATCGCGCAGCAGCTGATCGCGGCAGGCGAGAAGATCGAGTTGCTGTGTCTGCTCGATACCTACGTGAATGAACGCTACCTGCCGTTGCGTGCGTGGGCGCGCTTCCAGTCCGAGGTCTTGGCGGAGCGCGTGCAGACGTTTCGCGCGCTGTCCGGGCGCGATCGCCTGGCGTACATGAAGGACAGGGTGTCCGGAGCCGCCGACCGGTTCCGTATGCGGCTCGGCAGGATGGCGCGCAAGCCCGCATCCGATACGCAGGGCCTGCCGCCAGTGCTGCTGCAGGTACGCGAGTCGATGCGCGTCGCGATGGCGACGTATCGTCCGCGCCGCTATCTCGGCAGTCCGATTGTCTACGTGCGGGCGTCCATCAGGGAGGACGGGCAGGGCGATCCGCTCCCGGCATGGCAACGGGTCGCGAGGCTGGGCCTGCTGGTGAAGAACATCGACGGCGCGCATACCGATCTCGTTGTCGAGCCGAACCTAGCAACGGTGGCGAATACGCTTGCGCGCGGACTGGCCGGGGCGTGAAAAACGCCGGAGCCTGACGCGGTTCGTGCGCCGTGCGCCTGGGACGAGAATGCGTTCCAGGCGCGGCAAACATCGCCTTTCAACCACTGTTTTCACAAAACGCTATTCATGCCTCCGGCGGAAGTTTATCCCGGAGGCATGGTCGTTTCCGATTATCCTTCATATGTTTTATAACACAAATCTACAGACGAAATACACGGCTGATTAAATATTCATAATATTAATAAGAATAAGAATTTCCCAATAATTGAATCGACGTGTCAAGGAAATAATGTTCAGATGTACATTAGGTAACAACTACGAAGTAGAAGTTGCTTTTGTAATCTGATATGATTATTTAAATACGGTAATATTTTACCGTCTAGCTTTGCTGACGATTCCTCATCGGCTTACATCGAGCCATCGAAGCGCAAGTCTGGCGAACCCCTTCCGGAAGACCTGCTTTACCGATCCAGAAGATCGTCTTTGCTCCTGCGGAGATTTCTTCGGGAATTCGCACGCACATGCGTATTGGCATTGGCCAATCACGCCGTGTAACGCGTTCGTTTGCGTTCGGGCTTTTTGCGCCCGTATATCGCTCGATCTCCATTTTTAAAACGCCTGTGCGGTTGATGCCGTATGTCACCGGCTTTCGGCTTTTCAATCGCACTGACAAGTTGGAAAGACTAATGTTTAAAAATACACCAGCTGCAAAATTCGAAGTTAGCGAAACTCAAGCCGCGGTACGTCGTAAATTTCTGACATCGTTATTGGCCGGTGGCGGCGCACTCGTGCTTGCCGCATGCGGTGGCGGAAGTGATACGTCCAATCTTGATTCAGTAGCGGACAGAAGCAGGCGTGGCGGCTCGAATTCAAATTCGGGCGGCGCCAGCAGCCCGACCGGAGCGAGTGCGCCGACTGGTGCCAGTACGCCGGCGGATACCAATGGCGTTATTCTCGACACGTCTTTCGGCGTAAAGGGAGATGGAACCACCAATGATCGCGCTGCACTCCAGCGGGCTATCGATGGTTCTGTCGGGCAGATATTGCTGATTACCGGACAGAGCCGGATCGATTCGGCTGGCCTCGATCTGCGGACCAATAGCCACGTGCGTTTTGCAAGTGGCGCATCGATCAAGTTGTTGCCGCACAACACCGATACCTATGAAATCCTCCGGTTGTCGGATGTGAATAGCGTCACGCTCGAAAGCCCTTATCTCGACGGCAGCAAGGAATTGAATTCGGCGAAGTCGGGTGAATGGGGAATGGGGATTTCTCTCAATGGGGCAACGAACTGCACCATCACGTCGCCGACCACGATTAATTGCTGGGGCGACGGTATCTATATCAATAACAGCGATACAAAAAGCGGTTCGTATAGCAAGAACATCACGGTCAATTCTCACCACGCGAGCGGATGCCGTCGTCAGGGCGTATCGATCATCAGCGGCAGCGGGATCGTATTCAATAGTCCGCTGTGGGAAAACATCTGTGGGACGCAACCCGGCGCCGGTCTCGATATCGAACCGAACGACAATACCGCTATTCTTCAAAATATCCAGATCGTCAGCCCGACGACGGCCAATTGCGCGGGAGGCGGGATCCTCATCTACTTTGGAGCTTTCCCCGGTCCGGTCAGCAAGACGGTCAGCATCAGCATTACCAATCACACGGACACGACGAGTCCTGGCGGCTCATTCAACGTCCAGGGTCTCAAGCTGAATGGCTACGTCGTCAACGGGTCGATTACCAGCGCCAATCCGGTCTGGAAACGGGCGATGAGCCTGGAAGACTGGGACAAGGGTGGCCCGACGGTGACAGTGACCAACGCGCACATCGGGTAATGTAGGTTTTCGCCCGTGGGCGCGATGCCGCAACGGATCGCGCCTTCGCCATGCTCGGGCCTTGCCGGCATCCCATGCGCCTGCGCTGGGGTTGCTGGCGGCTCGCAGCACTGCCGCCGCGTCGACCAATAGGGCCGGCAGGCGGTTCCTTTCGCTGCTACCTGAAGGCAGCGGGCCGCTCGTCTCCACGGCTGCGCATCGCGACAGCTCCGCGAGCCGTTCGCCCAAGCAAACCTTTCGTCACGACCTGAGCGCCAGACTCAAACGACCGCTCCGGCTACATGCGCATTTCACCCCGCCTCTCAGACAGTAATACGGCGATTCGCCGTGCATACTGCTGCCAAATAGCCTATCCGCCGCCCTCGCAATCGATTGCGCAAAACCATAATCGGTCTGGTAGGACATTATATGGTTTTCCCTATTATACAAAAGCCAATTTCCACTTTCGAAAGGTGCGTCAGGCCGCTTTGGTGAATGTTCTCTATCCTGCTTATCTCGATAACGCCTGGGATTAATTTGTGTGCACTATCGCGCATACTTGGCAATCCCTTGTGCCGTATCGTTGCGTCTGAGAAAAGGGCAATTATAAACAAATCGCCCCGGGGAATGTTTTCCAAAGGAAAAATAACGATGAATAGTTCAAGACCAGCCGCCGCTCCAACCAGCTAATTCGTAGATAAGCCTTCCCTGCCGGGAAGTTTCTTCGAGCCGATTTCTCATCCTGCGATCAATCCCATATTGGTCGCGCGCGGAACGAGAGGGGCGCGGATTCCCTTGCGGGAATCCGCTTGCCTGCGCGGTCATAGAAAATCACGTGACGAGACGTGTCCATGAAACATAAAAATCAAGCGTCAGAGGCATTATTCGAACGTAACGATGAATTCGATCCTGGATCGATCATCGACACGCTGATGAATCACCGCGTGATGATCGCCGTGACGACAATGCTCTTCATCATGATGGGCGGTCTTTACGCGTTCTGCGCTACGCCTGTCTATCGAGCGAGTATCTCGATCAAGGTGGAGGACAACACCCCGACCACACTGCCGGATGCGAAAGACCTGGTGCGCAATGCATCGTCGATGTTCGAGGAAAAATCTTCGGCTGAAGGCGAAATGCAGATCCTGAGATCGAAATCCATCGCCATGGAAACGGTGGATTCGCTCAAGCTCTATATTGACGCCGGGCCGAAACGCTTTCCGGTGATCGGAGGCGTGATTGCGCGTTACAACGACACACGCCTGACGCCAGGACTCTTTGGCTGGGGCGGCTTCGTCTGGAGCGATGAAGCAATCAGCGTGGCGACGTTTGAGGTTCCCAAGAAAGAGGAAGGCGCCGGGTACACCGTCACCGCTTTGTCCGGCGGCCAATACCAGTTGCGCGGGCCGGGGCTGGAGCAGCCGGTCACCGGACGGGTCGGCGTCCAAGAGCAATTCGAAAGCAGCCACGGACCGGTCACGTTGCTGGTGAGCAAGCTCGATGGCGAGAATGGGGCTGTGTTCAATCTCACGCGGCACTCGCGCCAGCAGACGCTCGAGCAGTTGCAAAAGCGCCTCCAGATCGACGAGCAAGGGAACAAGTCCAACGTGCTTGGCGTCCTGCTTGAAGGAAGCGATCCGGTTCTGGTGAGCACCGTACTCAACGAGATCGGCAAAGAGTATGTGCGGCAAAACGTGAACCAGAAGGGCGCCAACGCCGAGAAGTCGCTGAACTATCTTGAGCTGCAGCTGCCGGCCGCGAAGCACCAGATGGAGCAGGCGGAGGAAGCCTACAACGCTTATCGCAACAGTCACGGTCTCCTGGACGCGGACGAGGAGGGCCGGCTCATCTTGAGACAGGCCACCGAAGCGGACTCGCGCCTCTACGACCTGAAGCGCCAGCGCCAGGACCTGACCGCTCGCTTCTCGCCCACGCACCCGAGCGTCGCGGCGATCGACCAGCAGATCGCCAGCACCAACAAGTACGTCGAGACGCTCGCTTCACGCGTCAGGGCCATGCCGGCGGCGGAGCAGGGTGCGCTGCGCCTGATGCGGGACATGCGCGTGAGCTCCGACATGTACGCGGCGTTGCGTAGCAACATCGAAACCTTGCGGCTGGTCAAGGCCGGGAAGTCCGCGTCCGTGCAATTGCTCGATACCGCGGACGTCCCCGAGCGCCCGGTCAAGCCGGTGAAGTCGCTGTTACTGCTGGTCGCGGCGGTGCTGGGGCTGTTCATCGGTGTCGGGCTCGCCTTCGTGCGCGACTACCTGTTCAAGGGCGTGGCCGATCCCGAAGAGCTGGAATCGCGCACCGGCCTGAGCGTGTACGCGACGATCCCGGTCAGCGACCGTCAGGACGAACTGACAAGGAAGATGGCCATCAAGGGTCCCGAGAAGCTGGCTCTGGCTTTCCAGTATCCGAAGGACCCGGCTGTAGAAGCGCTGCGCACGATGCGCGCATCGCTGCAATTCGCGCTGAACGGGGACCGCAACAATGTGGTGATGCTCGCGGGACCGTTGCCGGGTATCGGCAAGTCGTTCCTGTCGGCCAACCTCAGCACATTGCTGGCCGCAGGCGGAAAGCGCGTGCTGCTGATAGACGGCGACTTGCGCCGCGGCCATCTGAACCAGTACTTCGGTTTGCAGCGCGGCCCCGGACTTGCAGACCTTGTCGCCGGTACTCGTTCGCTCGAAGACGCCGTGCACAAGAACGTTCTGCCGAATCTCGATGTCCTGCAGTGCGGAGACTATCCGAAGGACCCGGCCGAGTTGTTGTTGAGCCGCCATTTCAAGGAGACCATCAGCGCCGTTTCAGAGCAATACGACATTGTCTTGCTCGACGCGCCCGCCATCCTCGCCGTCTCCGATACTGCGACCATGGCGCCCGTCGCCGACTCGATCTTCCTGGTCGCGCGCTTCGCCGATACGCGTGCTGGCGAGATATCGGAATCGGTCAAGCGCCTGGCGCAAACCGGCTCGAAAGTGGAAGGCATCCTGCTGAACGGATTCAAGGTGAACCGCGGCAATTACGCCCAGTCACGCCGGTACGGCGGCTACGCATACGAGGCGTACTACTCCGACTCGGTCACGAAATAACGCGCGCTCGAGCTCTGAGGCAAGGTCGTACTGAACCTTGCCCCAAGGCCTCGAGAAAGACGCGTGTCCATAAAAAATGGGGAGCAACAAGTCATGCATTCGCTAAATGAACTGAAAGTCGCCGTAGTCGGTCTGGGTTATGTCGGATTGCCTCTTGCCGTGGAGTTCAGCAAGCATCGCCCGGTAGTGGGCTTCGATATCAACAACGCGCGAATCTCCGCGTTGCGTGAAGGACGAGACGTAACGCTCGAGATCAGCGATGAAGAACTGGCCGCTGCCACGGGCATGAAATTCACGTCGGATATCGCGGAGATGAAGGCCTGCAACGTGTATATCGCCACCGTCCCGACGCCGATCGACGACTACAAGCGTCCCGACTTGCGACCCCTGATCGGCGCCAGCGAAACCATCGGCAGCGTGCTGAAGAAGAACGACATGGTCATCTATGAATCGACCGTCTATCCGGGTGCGACGGAAGAGGAATGCGTTCCGGTGCTCGAGCGGATGTCGGGGCTGAAATTCAACGTGGATTTCTTCGTTGGCTACAGTCCCGAGCGGATCAATCCCGGCGACAAAACCCACCGCGTGACGGATATCAAAAAGGTAACGTCGGGATCGACGCCGGAGATAGCCGAGCTCGTCGACCAGCTGTACAGCCAGATCATTGTCGCGGGCACGCACAAGGCGAGCAGCATTCGCGTTGCCGAGGCGGCCAAGGTCATCGAGAACACCCAGCGCGACGTCAACATCGCGCTGATCAATGAACTGTCGATCATCTTCAACAAGATGGGCATCGATACCGAGTCAGTCTTGCAGGCAGCCGGAACCAAATGGAACTTCCTGCCCTTCAGGCCGGGTCTGGTGGGCGGGCATTGCATCGGCGTGGATCCCTATTACCTGACGCACAAGGCGCAGGCAATCGGATACCACCCCGAGATCATCCTCGCGGGGCGGCGGCTCAACGACAGCATGGGCGGTTACGTCGCGGCGCAACTCGTCAAGGCCATGACCAAGCGGCAGATCGGCGTCTCGGGCGCCCGGGTGCTGATCATGGGCCTGACGTTCAAGGAAAACTGTCCTGACCTGCGCAATACCCGGGTCGTCGACATCGTGGCCGAGTTGCGGGAATACGGCGTCGAAGTGGACGTCTACGATCCGTGGGTCTCGAAAGAGGAAGCCCGGCAGGAGTACAACCTGGACCCGATCGAGCACCCCGCCAAAGGCATCTACGACGCGACCATCCTGGCTGTCGCGCATAGCCGATTCCTGGAACTGGGTGCGGATGCGATCCGCGTGTTCGGCAAGGCGCAACATGTGCTCTACGACCTGAAGTACCTGCTGCCCGCGGGGGCAAGCGACCTGCGTCTCTAGCAGAACCCGCAACGCACCGCACATCACGCCATCACCCTGTGAAGGCGTGCTCATCTTATTCGGAGGGCATCGATGCCTGATCGCTACAACACCATACGGCAACGGCTCGTGCAGCGCCCGCAGCAGTGGCTGATTACCGGCGTGGCCGGGTTTATCGGCTCGAACCTGCTGGAAGCGCTGCTCAAGCTCGATCAGACCGTGGTCGGACTCGACAACTTCGCGACCGGCTACCAGCACAATCTCGACGAAGTACGCTCGCTCGTATCGCCGGAGCAATGGAAGCGGTTCAGGTTCATCGAAGGGGACATCCGGCGCATGGACGATTGCGCGAGCGCGGTCAAGGGCGTCGATCACGTGCTGCATGAGGCGGCGCTGGGTTCGGTGCCGCGTTCGGTGAACGACCCTGTCGCGACTCACGAAGTCAACGTCAGCGGCTTCCTCAACATGCTCGTGGCCGCGCGCGATGCCGAGGTCGCGAGCTTCACGTACGCCGCTTCCAGCTCGACGTATGGCGACCATCCCGGCTTGCCGAAAGTCGAAGATCACATCGGGCAGCCGCTTTCACCGTACGCCGTCACCAAGTACGCCAATGAACTGTACGCCTCGGTGTTTGCGCGCACCTACGGTTTCAAGACGGTCGGCCTGCGTTACTTCAATGCGTTCGGCAAGCGCCAGGACCCGGATGGCGCTTACGCCGCGGTCATTCCCAAGTGGACGGCCGCGCTGATCCATGGTGACGACGTCGTGATCAACGGCGACGGTGAAACCAGCCGGGACTTCTGCTACATCGACAACGTGGTGCAGGCGAACATCCTGGCGGCGATGGCGGACGAGGAGGGCAGGAACCAGGTGTACAACGTCGCCGTCGGCAATCGCACGACATTGATCCAGCTCTACGACGGCCTGCAGGCCGTGCTCGCCGAAAACGGCGTGTCCTGCGACAAGCGCCCCGTATTCGGGCCTTTCCGCTCCGGCGACATCCGGCATTCACAGGCCAATGTCGACAAGGCGGAGCGGCTGCTCGGCTACAAGAACAGGGTTCCCCTGGCGGAAGGTTTGTCGAGGGCCATGCCCTGGTACATCCAGTTCGTATTGCAAAGGTGAGTTGTCTTCACACTTGACCACAACGCGGGCGCACTTCGGCATTACCGTCGTGTCCGAAACGGATAGATCTTCTTTAGGATGGTAGTGTCGATGTCTCAAATCGCAGGTTGGCGAAGCCGTCTTCTGCAGATTCATCCTGACCATACGCGGATAGCACGGAGTGCGGTCTGGGTTTCCCTGTTCGCGCTCATCGGCAAGTCCGCGGGTGCGTTCAAGGAAATGGCGATCGCCTATCGCTATGGCATCAGCAACGTCGTGGATGCCTATCAGCTCACGCTCACACTGATCACCTGGTTGCCGGCTACGTTTGTCGCGGTCCTAAGTGTCGTGCTCGTTCCCGCATTGGTCGAGTTGCGCTCCAGACCCAAGCAGGAGCAAGCGCGGTTTCTGGGCGAACTCGACGTGATGGCGATTTTTGTCGGCGTGATCTTCGCGGTGCTGCTCTACTTCTCCTGGCCTTATGCGCTTGAGTTGATGGCGCGCAACCTGTCGGAAGAGACCCGCGTGATGTCGCGTCGAATGATGCTCGGGATGGCGCCAATCGGCATCCTGATGCTGACGATTTGCGTCTATGCAGCACGGCTCCAGGCACGGGAAAAGCATGTCAACACGCTTCTGGAGTGCGTTCCAGCGGTCGTTTTGCTCGGTTTCGTCCTGACCTGGCGCAATGCAAGCTCCCCGGCCCCATTGATCTGGGGCAGCACGCTCGGCTTCATTTTCCAGGCGGGGATATTGAGCGTGCTCTCCGGGCGGGCGGACAGACTGCGCGCGCGCTTCAGCTTTTCTCTCAGCTCGCCTCAATGGCCCCACATGTACCGCGCGGTGGGTGTGTTCATGATCGGCCAGGTCATCATGAGCCTGGCCACGCCACTGGACCAGTATTTCGTAGCAGGTCTCGGCGACGGCGCGATCGCGACGCTCGGCTATGCAAGCCGCGTGATCGCACTGCTCGTCAGCATGGGCGCCGTTGCGATCAGCCGGGCCACTTTGCCGGTTCTATCAGAGCTGTTGAGTGCAGGAGATCACGTTCGCGCACGAAGCATCGCGCTAAATTGGTCGCTCATCATGCTGGTGCTCGGCTGTGTGGTGGCGGTGGTGGCGTGGCTGCTTGCCCCGATGGCCGTGACACTGCTCTTCCAGCGCGGCGCCTTCAGCGCTGCGGACACGGTGGCGGTGTCCAGTCTGTTTCGCTGGGGATTGATCCAGATTCCTTTCTATTTCGCAGTACTGGTGCTGGTCCAGCTTTTCGCGAGCGAAGGCCGCTTCAAGGCAATGGCAGGCATCGCGACAGCAAATTTCGCGGTCAAGGCGCTTGCCAATTTCTTCCTGATTCGATCGTTCGGCATCACGGGGGTCGTGCTTGCAACCGGCGTAATGGGTGCCAGTTCGTTCGGCTGCTATCTGTTTTTCACGTTATCAAACCGGTCATCAAAGAATAAAACGGGTCCGCTATGAAGATTCTGCTGTTCATCCATTCCCTGCATTACGGCGGTGCGGAGCGCGTGGCAATGAACCTTTCGAGCGAATGGGTGGCGCAAGGCTGGGAGGTCAGCGTCGCGACGCTGACCTCCACGGCGAGCGACTTCTATTCGCTGCCCGCTTCTGTCGAACGCATCACCCTGGACTTGGCGGGCGCGACCGGCGGCCCCGCGGGAGCGGTCTCCGCGAATGCCCGCCGGATGCTGGCATTGCGCCGCGTGCTGAGGCAAGTGAAGCCTGACGTCGTTCTTGGCATCGAGACGAGGCCATCGATCCTGGCAATCCTGGCCGGCCTTGGCTTGCCGTGCAAGGTGATCGCGACAGAGCACATTCATCCGCCGATGCTCTCCGAGGGAAAGTTCTGGGAGTTCCTGCGCCGCTGGACCTACCCGCTGGCGGACAAGGTCGTCGCGTTGACGGAGAAAAGCAAGGCGTGGTTGCAGGATCACTGTCATTGCAAGGCGGTCACCGTCATTCCCAATTCGATTTCCCTGCCGATTCCTGTCGTGGAACCCGTTGTGCCGCCGCAGAAAATCGTCGGCCCGGAGCGTCGCGTCTTGCTTGCCGCGGGACGCATGGCCGAGCAAAAGGGCTTCGACATCCTGATCGATTCCTTCGCCCGGATCGCGAGCGCGTTTCCCGGCTGGGATCTCGTGATCGTCGGAGATGGTCATGACCGGCGCGCGCTCGAGGCGCAAGTGACGGTGGCGGGATTGCGCAATCGCGTGCTCCTGCCGGGCCAGGTCGGCAATATGCCTGACTGGTATGAGCGTGCCGATCTGTACGTCCTGAGCTCGCGGTTCGAGGGCTTCTCGATGACGATCGTCGAGGCGATGGCAAGCGGCTGCGCGGTGGTGAGCTTCGACTGCGACGCGGGTCCCGGAGACATCATCACGCATGGTCACGACGGCCTGCTGGTTCAGGCAGTCGGCGATCCGCAGGAACTTGCCAACGCCTTGTCGACCTTGATGAAGGATGACGAGACCCGGGCGCTCATGGCGTCGCGGGCGCGCGCTGTCGTCGATAAATTCTCCGTGGCGAGAGTCTTCTCGATGTGGCGCGACGTGTTCACGCAAACCGGCGTGAGAGTTTCCCGGACCATCGATTGTTCTTCCGTGCGGGTGACAGAGTGAGAACCGCCGCGCAAGGCCATCTCGAAGGGCGGATTTCGGATAAGGCACGCGGCTTTCGATCAACCATGCAGGCCGAGACCTGACATTCAATGAATATCGTCTTGTTCATTAGCGCGATGCAGGATGGCGGGGCCGAGAGCGTCGCTGCCACGCTGGTCAATGCCTGGGTCGAGCGGGGCGACTCGGTCACGCTCGTCGCGACCTATTCCGGGCAGAGCGCGTGCAACTACCCCGTTTCGGACCGCGTGAAGTTCGTCTACCTGGCTGACCTGGTAACGCGGCGCGGCCGCGGGCCGCTCGCCTATGTCGAACGCATGCGCGCGTTGCGCTCGCTCATGCGCGAAAGCCGTGCGGATGTGATCGTGTCGTTCCTGACCAACGTGAATATCGCGACGATCCTGGCGTCGCGCGGGCTCGGCATTCCCGTCATCGTGAGCGAGCACACGAATCCGCTTGCCGATCGCCGTTCGTTGTTATGGAGGCTGCTGTGCCGGTTTGTCTATCCGAAGGCAAACCTTCTTACCCTGCTGACCGACGACGTGGTCGCACCGTTCAGAAAGGTCGTGCCGGGCATGAAGGACATCGCGGTGATGCCCAATCCCCTGCCTGACGGACTGTTCCAGCAGCAACGGCAACCCGCCACCGCGCGCAAGCGCGTCATTTCGCTGGGGCGGCTGAACAAGACGAAGCAGTTCGACTTGCTGATTCGCGCCTTTTCATTGCTGGCCGACGAGTTCCCGGACTGGGACTTGTGGATCTGGGGAGAAGGGCCGGAGCGCGCCCCGCTGGAGGCCCAGATCGGGCAACTGCAGATGGGCCAGCGGATCTTCCTGCCTGGCAGGACGTTGACTCCGTGGGCCGAGCTGGCCAATGGACAGGTCTTTGCGATGTCGTCGAGCCATGAGGGCTTGCCCATGGCACTGATGGAAGGCATGGCGATCGGGCTCCCCGTCGTGTCGTTCGACTGCCCGAGTGGGCCGCGGCAGTTGACGCGAGACGGCGAGGACGGACTGCTCATTCCGCCGGGCGACGCGAATTCCATGGCGGCCGCATTGCGCCGCCTGATCTCGGACGATCCACTGCGCGCCGAGCTCGGCAGAAAGGCTGCCATTTCTGTTCGAGAACGCTATTCGCTGACGACGGTATTGCGTATCTGGGACGAGTTGTTCGACCGGGTCGGCGCTCGGGCGAAACCGGTCGAGTCGACGCAGTGAACCGATGGAATCGTTGCGGCCGTGACCTGCCGTATCTACTACAAAGCTCAGAAATTCAGGAGCGGACATGAACGGACGAAAAGTAGTCCTCTTTGCCAACACCGACTGGTATCTCTACAACTTCCGGCTCTCGCTGGCGGAGAAACTGCGGCAGGACGGCTACGAAGTCGTATTGCTGTCGCCGGATGGGGAATTCGGCCCCAAGCTGCAGGCACTGGGGTTCAGCTGGCACGCCATGCCGATGAATCGTCGAAGCCTCAATCCGCTGCGCGAACTGGGCGTGCTCGCGTGGCTCGTGCGGTTTCTTCAGCGTGAAAAGCCCGACCTCGTGCATGGCTTCACGATCAAGAGCGCGGTGTATGGGTCGCTGGCGAGCAGGCTTGCCGGCGTGCCCGCGCGGATCAATGCCGTCGCGGGCATGGGTTACGTATTCACGAGCCGGGATTTGAAAGCCCGCGTGCTGAGGCCTGTCGTGCGCCAGTTGATGCGGTTCGCTCTGAACGGACGGCGCAACGCGCTGATCCTGCAGAATCCGGACGACGTCGCGGTGTTCAAACAGGCGAGGATCGTCGATGACCGGGCGATACGGCTCATCAAAGGATCGGGCGTGAACTGTTCGAGGTTCGCCGCCCGACCAGAGGCCGGTGAGGAAACCCATGCCCCGTTGCGGGTCGTGCTGGCTGCTCGCTTGCTGTGGGACAAGGGGATTGCCGAGTACGTCGAGGCTGCGCGAGAGCTGGGAAGAGAAAAGCGGTCGGTGAAATTCTTGCTTGCCGGCACGCCGGACGATGGCAATCCGGCCTCTGTCCCCAGCGGGCTCGTCAAAGGCTGGGCTGACGAAGGGCTTCTCACGTGGCTGGGGCATGTCAGCGATATGCCGAAGATGCTGTCCGAAGTGGACGTCGTCGTGCTCCCGAGCTACCGGGAAGGATTGCCCAAGACATTGATCGAGGCGGCCGCGTGCGCATTGCCGCTGATCACCACGGACGCTCCGGGCTGCCGTGAAGTCGTGAGCAGCACGGGCGAAGACGGCTTGCGAATTCCCGTGCGCGACAGCGCGGCGCTGGCTGATGCGATTCGCCGTCTGGACGACGACCGGAAGCTCTGCCGGAAGCTTGGCCTGGCGGCCCGGGAAAAGGCCCTGAACGAATTCGACGAAGCCATCGTGATCAGCAAGACCCTGCGGGTCTATAGCGAATTGCTGGACCCGGCACCTCACGGGGCCGCCGTGACAAGTCATCGCGAGCGACGGATTTGAGTCTCAGATTTGCAGATATTTCTCATCGGTTTGATGAAGGAGATTGAGTGGCTATGGTCGTTCCGAAATTCATATTGCGCTTTGATGACGTCACTCCGGAAATGGCCTGGTCGCGATTCGATCCGTTCGATGAGCTTTCCCTGGAGCAGGACCTGCCGTTGCTCGTCGGCGTCGTTCCAAACTGCCTGGATCAGACGCTCGTCGTCGAGCCGGCCAGGGCCGCGTTCTGGGACACGGTGCGCGGTTGGTCCGACCGCGGCTGGAGTATCGCGCAGCACGGATACACCCACCAGTATGTCACTCGGGACCCGGGCCTCTTGCGTCTTGGAGGCAAATCGGAGCTGGCCGGCCTCTCATACGAGGAGCAGTTTTCCAAGTTGCAGGCGGGAAAGCAGATCCTCATGGAACAAGGCGTCTGGCAGCCGGTATTCATGGCGCCCTCGCATTCTTTCGACGAGGCGACGCTCCGGGCGCTGGCCGCTCTGGACTTCAAGTACTTGACGGACGGATGCGGCGTCTATCCCTATAAATTTGGTGATCTGACTGCCGTGCCTCAGCTATTTGCATCGCCGCTGCATTTTGGCTTTGGCGTGTATTCCATCTGCCTGCATGTCAATACGCTAAGCGAGGCCGAGGTCCAGAAAATCGTCGGCTTCGTGAAGAAGAACCGCTCGCGGTTCATCTCCTTTGAAGAGGCCGCGAGCGTGAAAAACCCTGTTCCCGGCGTTGCCATGGCGATGCGATTTTTGACGTCTACCCCGCTGCGTGCCATGCGCCGTTTGAGGGGCTGATTTATTGCCATACAATTCATTTGTTCCTGAGGGAGTGCACGGTGCGCAATAGCCGGAGAGCAGTAAATGCTTTTCTCCTGGGAAGCATGGTGGGTGCAATCAGCCGACCCCTCGTTGCAATGGCCGACGCGGTGAACAATCAGCGTCCCGCGCCGGAAGAGGTCGTCGACCGATGGTTTGGTGTCAGAGCGGATGGCAAGACCAATGATCGTGCCGCGCTTCAAAAAGCCGTCGACAGTGCGATCGGCAAGACGCTGGTCATTACGGGTCCATGCAGGATCGACGAGCAAGGGGTACACATGCGCAGCAATAGCCGCGTCCGCTTTGCGCCCGGCGCCTCGATCAAGCTGCTGCCTCACGACGCCCAGAACTATGAGGTCATTCGCATCTGGGACGTGCGACACGTCATCCTCGAAAATCCCCGCGTCGACGGCAGCAAGGAGCTGAACACCGCAACCGGGGGAGAGTGGGGCATGGGCATATCGATTGCCGGAAGCACCGATGTGACGATCGTTTCACCCACTACGATCAATTGCTGGGGAGACGGAATCTATATCGCGAACAGCTTCGCGAGCGGCCTGCCCTACTCGAGCGACATCAGGGTCATGAATCACCATGCTTCCGGATGTCGCCGGCAAGGCGTGTCGATCATCAGCGGCAGGAATATCCTGTTCGATCGCCCTGTGTGGGAAAACATCGCCGGTACGCTCCCGTCTGCCGGGCTCGACATCGAGCCGAACGGAAACACCGACGTTATCGAAGACATCCGGATCGTCAATCCGACGACACGCAACTGCCAGTTCGGCATTCTCGTCTGGCTGGAGGCACTGCCGGGAAGCAGGGAAAAGTATGTCAGCGTCGTGATCAGCGGACACAAGGATGAAGGCAGCAGGGAAGCGGCCTACAGCGTATCCGGTTTGAAGACGAAAGGCAGCGTGGTCACCGGCTATATCACGAGCAACTCGCCGACGTGGATTCACCCCGGGAAAGACGCGTTTGTCAGCACCGACTATGACCGCGCGGGCCCGAGGATCGACATCTCGAACCCGACGATCATCAGGTAAGCGCCGGTCAAGCGCGTGACGCTCAACGCGTCACGCGCTTCGCACGCAGCAATGTTGCGTACATGTCCCGATACTTTTGCCAGCAAACGGCAATGGAAAAGGATTCGACAATCCGCTCGCGCGCACGCTTTCCCAGTGTCTTGCGCTGGTCCAGACTCAGCGTCGCCATTTCTTCCAGCGCCTTCGACAACTTGACGGGATCTCGCGGCGGGACAACCAGACCGGTGTCGCCAACGAGTTGGCCGGTATCGCCGACGTCCGTGACCACGCACGGCACCCCGCACGCCATCGCCTCGCCTACGACCGTCGGCAAGCCTTCCGTGCGCGACGAGAGGCACAGAATGTCGAACGCCGGCATGATCCGGTGCAAGTCATTGCGGGCGCCCAGCAAATGGCACGCGTCCGCCAGGCCAAGCTCGTTCATGCTATGTGCGAGTTCCTTGTTGCCGGCATCGACATCCTTTCCGACCATGACGAACTGGCAGTCCGGCACGCGTTGACGAAGCAGCGCGGCCGCATGCAGAAAGTTATCGTAGTCCTTGGCAGGATTCGAACGCCCCACAATGCCGATCAGTATCGAACGGGAGGGCAGGCCAAGCGAGCTCAGGAGCGTCGCCCTGGCGGCGGCATCCGGTACGAACTTGCGAACGTCGAAGCCGTTATGAATCACCTGCATCTTGGAGCGTTCATAACCGGCTTCGACGTGCGTCTTGTATGACGCATTGGCGCAGCAAACGACCGAATCCGGCACATGGTTGGAAACCATTGCGCAAAGTCGTGCAAGCGTCCTCAAAAGGCGCCCGACCTTGGCCGTGGGCACTTCGGTCCGATGGACGCCCCAGACGAGCGCGAAGCGATGGTGAAGCCCACGGACTCGAAATATCAGCCGTGCCAGCAACGCCGCGACGCCGCCGAAAATATCCGCGTGATACATCCATGTCTGGACGACATCGGGACTGGCATCGACAATCCACCTGGCGAGTCGGATCAGGAATAGCGGATTCGGAATGCCCGGCTGCATTCCCAGAAATTTGACTTCCGCTCCCGCCGCACGAAGACGGTCCGCCATGGTATCCAGGGAGGACAAGGAAATGATGACGTGCGTACCGCCGGAGGTGCGCGACTCCGAAACAAGGTTCAGCAACAATGCTTCGGCGCCACCCACACCGAGACCAGAAATTATATGGACGATCTTCATTTTGTTCGCACGGTGTGAAATCTGCTTTCTATTTTTTCCAGTCATCTAAATCAGCTTTTGTTATCCGCGACACGCTCAAATCGATCCAACGATCGATGTATTCTGGGTTGCCCCTTAAACTGCCGTGTCCTTTTTGAAATGCGTTTCGACCGTGATAAGCCAGTTTGGAAGACTAAGTGATTGGTCAGGCATTTGACCGTTCGGCACCGAACACAGATCGGCCCGGCTGCCGGCGGCAATGCCGGATACGATTTCTGGTTATACAAATCAAAAACGTGCGGCGTACGTCACAGGCATTCTCATTCTCGAGTCGCAATAAAGCTTGTGTGCCGTTCCGCTCGTTACGTCCAACAAAAAGCTGATAGCGTTGCGGTGCGTGAGGCGAGTCGAGTACCAAGGCCGTGAAGCCCGAATACCATCGCCGATTACCGAGCCTGGTGCGTGAGAAGGGCGCTTCACGTGAAGCACACTTGAGCGACATAACAATGGACAAACTCCTCCAGCTTGCGAAGGGCTGGGAAGCTGACCGGCAAAAAATATGAAAATGGCCGAACGACTCGACTCCAAGCTCCAGATTCATCCGACGAGCTACAAATGGTTGCGCCCTTCCATGCTGGGATTCCTGGCGTTGTCGGCGATCATCTTGTGCATGCTCGCCCTCGGCAACCGAGACCGGTTGCTCGATCAGGACAATTATGTTGCGTACTTCAGGGAAGCCGATCCGAGCTGGTTTCTTCATCTTTGGGCAAATAGCCGGTCAGTAGGCCTTTTCCTGGCAAGGACGATCACCGACGAGCTCGGCTGGCGGCTCTGGGTGCTGGGCATCGATGCACTGGGAGTCGAACCCCAAACCGCGGTGCGAATCACGGTCGTGGTGCTGAACGTCCTCATGGCGCTCGCGCTCAGCCGAACTCGCCGGCCGCTACTCGGCCTGCTCCTGTGGGTGCTTATTCCCACCGGCCTTGCAACGGTCGGGCTGTTTCAAATCCGGCAGGGATTTGCGTTGGCGATTGCGATGTATTTCGCGATGTGCCGGCAGCAGCCCGTCCGGGGAGCGCTTCTCGCCAGCATCGTTCACACGACATTCGCATATCCGGCCTTGTTCCTGATTCTCGCGCGCGTTCTCATGAAGCGAAGCAAGCGGCTGGCAATCGCCGGCGTGATCGGTGCAGCGCTCGCTATGTCGCTGGCGTCAGCATGGCTGTTCAAGACCTTCGGCGGACGTCGGCTCGAGGAGTACACCCAGCAAGAAGAATTCACCCTGAACTTCCTGATAGCGCTCACCCTGTATCTGATCGTGCCGGCGCTCGTGCTGTTACTTCGTCGGAAAAATCTCGATAACACGACGCGCGAAAAGGTCATCCATCAAATAGCGATCATGCATATCGGGCTGATCGCGTTCCTGATCGTTTCCTTCTTCGTATATCCATTCGGGACGCAGCGAATTGTCTACTATGGGCCGCTGTTGCTGGCCTTTCTGATACCGGAGATCCGCATCAAGAACTCGATGGTCCTGTGGACCGTGGGCTTTATATTGGCCATCGCGGGCTACGACGTTATCAAGAACTATTTGCTGGGCACTTACCGGTACTTTCTCTGAGCGTTTGTCGAACGGCAACTTGACGCTCTTTGCCTGACGGCAAGACCTACCTGCCTTAGATCTGGTTTCGCCCGGATATCGTCGATTCCATAGGGACGGCGTGACGGCGCCGTCTGCGTTGTCACAACGTCAACGGCGGGTCAAGCCCGATTCGTTTTACGTCGAATGTGAAAGCGCGCAGTTGTCATTTCATATGCTCGATTCAACCGGTCGATGAATCGATGCGCGCTCTATCCGCGACGAACGACGCAAATCATCGTCTTATCATATTCTCATGGAGGCATCGCATAAGGAGAAAGTGGAATCAGGTCGAACCTGATCGCTAACACTTGGAAGACACACTGCCAACCAGTACTCCGCAATTACGCTGATTTGTCGGTTCAAAAAATCATTGCACCCGGGTTGTGTTGGGAATGCCATAGAGTCGGGGTCTCAAATGAGAGACGGTGTGAATTCACTAACCTTGTCCTACAGTTTTTATTCAAGCGACAAGATATATAAAAATTTTCTCCGTTAATTTTGGAGTCGCACAGAGATGTTCAATCTTGCGCTTGGCTTCGTAGCCTCATTCCTGGTTATATTTTTTATCGTGCGCAGTTCGGGACTGCACGGATCGCTTTCGATGGACCACGATTTGCACGGCATCCAGAAGAACCACGCCTACGCAGTGCCCAGAATCGGCGGAGTAGGGATTGCATGCGCCGCGGCCATCACTCTGGTCGCGCAGCCCCTGTGGGCGACCAACACCGGCACGGGCAATCTGCTGCTCCTCTTGTGCGCCGTGCCGGTGTTCGCCGGTGGCATCATCGAGGACATGACCAAGCGCGTGAGTCCGAGAGTGCGTCTGCTGTGCGCGCTCGCTTCGGCGCTCGCGGCCTGCCTCGTCATGCAGGCGACGCTCACGCGGGTGGACCTGCCGCTCGTCGATGAGTGGCTGCGCATCATGCCGATAGGAATCGGCTTCACGATGCTCGGGGTCGCCGGGCTGACGAACGCGGTCAATATCATCGATGGCTTCAACGGACTCGCGTCGGTTCTGACCATGCTGATCTTCGCGTCGATCGGCTATGTCGCGCACAGTGTCAACGACTGGCTCGTCATGAGCATGGCGCTGACGATGATCGGGGCTATCGGCGGCTTCGTGTTCTGGAATTTTCCGGTGCCTTCCGTCTTCCTCGGCGACGGCGGCGCTTATTTCGTCGGCTTCATCATGGCGGAGCTGCTGATACTCCTGATCGTTCGCAACCCGAGCGTGTCCGCATGGTATGGGATGGCCGTCGCGATCTATCCGGCCTTCGAGACGCTCTTCTCGATCTATCGCCGCAGGATCGTGCGTGGAAGGCCGGCGGGAGATCCCGACGGACTTCATCTGCATACGCTCGTGTACCGGCGTATCGTGCGCAAAGGTCTCGACGCGGGCAATCTGCGCCAGCGCGCGCTGCGTAATTCATGCACCTCGGTCTACCTGTGGGTGCTGAGCCTCGTCAGCATCGTTCCCGCTACGTTTTGCTGGGGTTCGCCCGCCGCGCTCGCAGGGGCGACCGTCGCCTTCGTCGTGCTCTACGTCTGGCTCTATGTGGCGATCGTGCGCGCCAAGACACCGCGCTGGCTGATGATCACGGGCCACGCCCCGGTTGTCGCGCCGCGTCCGCGTGGGGCGGAGCGGCCGCGCAACTGATGCGCGAGCCTGTCGCCGGGCGCCGCACTCATGCGGCGCCCGGCGTTTTCATTTCCGCTTCCAACGTATCGAGTATTCCTGATGATCGAGCGACACGCACGATTGCCCAAAGCGGCGCGTTGCGAGTTCGAAGTCACGCCGATCGTGTTCACGGATGCACACGATCACCGTGTGAAAGCGGGCCCTGGATTGACTCGGCGCAGCGTGTTCCTTAACCGCTTCCAGATCCCATCCCCGACGCAAACGCTTGCGCCATCATGACTGTGCGATCCCCTGTCGCTATCCAGTCACAGTGTGTGAGGACGTACGTTAATCAGACGAAACCCCATGCACCATATCGTCAAAGAGGAGACCGGCGAAACGGCCTTGCCTGATCGCGCCGAAGACCCAAGACAAAAAGAACCGATCTTGCGCACGCCACGCTTCACGGCGTGACGCAAGACACCCAGTTGCGCTGTGGCATTGTGAGACGACGCAGATCGTCCCGGACCGAACATGGGGGAGTCACTTTATCGCAGAGGAACCAACGAGTCATTCATCAAAACGCGAGTGGACGCGCGCCGGTTTGCCGGCAGCACCGTCCGCCGCACGGGGACAGCAAGAGACCACCGCGTCAGGATAAAAGCATTGACAACGAGCCACTCCGGGGAGTGACCAACATGCTGGCGCGGGCGCTACCATGAGAACAAAAATGAACCACGGATACGAAGCATCGCTCGTCAAGCGAGTGGTTAATCAACTGGTGACCGGCATCATCAATGGAGACTACAAAGGCAACCTGCTTCCTCCGCAGATCCTCTTGTCGAAGCAACATGGCGTCAGCCGCTCCATCATGCGCGAAGCGCTCAGCATCCTGATCTCGCGCCGGATGCTCGAAGTCAGGCCCAAGACGGGCACTCGCATCAAACCCACGAAGGAATGGCTGATCATCGATCACGAAGTCGCGGAATGGCGGCTCCGCGCGACGCCCGATCCGGAATACCTGCGTGGACTGATCGAATTCCGGAAGCTCGTCGATCCTCGCGCGGCCTCGCTCGCGGCCACTCGCGCGAACCGGCATCAGCGCATTGCAATCGCCGCCACGTATCAGAACCTCGTGTACGCAGGTGCGGACATCGCCGCACAGCAGGCAGCCGAAGACGCGCTGCAAGCGGCGATTGTCGATGCGAGCGGAGATGAACTGCTGAGGCAAATGGGCAGCGTCGTGCGCATGGGCCTGAGAGCCATGCAGCCGATTTCCCGTATGCACGCGCTCGCGCACGATTCAAAACTCGCAGACTACGGGAAGGTCGTGCGCGCGATCGAAGGTGGCGACGCGGATGGCGCGAAGGCGGCAATGATGCGGCTTCTCACCCTCAGCGCCGAGCAGTTGCTTGTGGAAGCGGCTTGAGCTGACGCCGGGCATCGTCGGTAAACTGAAACTGCCGCGCTCGCGCTCGTTCCGGCTTGCCGCCCGGTTTCAGCAAAAGCCGCTATTCCCTTTCGCTGTGAGCGCGCTTTGTGCGCTGGTTGAACCGGACGATTTAATCCGGATTCCTTGAAGAAAATGTATGCGCAAAGCAACGCACTGTTCAAGCCCGATGTAGCATGCTTTAAAAAAATCCGCGCGATGCTGACGACAGTGCGAGTCGCGACCGGAATCAAACCATCGTCGGAGGACGAATATGTGTGGAATCGTGGCGGGGGTCGCGGAACGCAACATCGTTCCGGTATTGCTCGAAGGCTTGCGGCGGCTGGAATACCGTGGCTATGACTCGTGCGGTGTCGCAGTGCTTCGGGACGGCGCTCCGCAACGCGTGCGCAGCCTGACGCGCGTCCGCTCGCTGGATCGCGAGGTCCGCGAGATGGGCCTCGAGGGCGCGACTGCCATTGCACATACGCGTTGGGCGACGCACGGCGCGCCGGCGACCCAGAACGCGCATCCGATCTTTTCGAAAGACGAGATCGCGATCGTTCACAACGGCATCATCGAGAACTTCGAAGCGTTGAAGAGCACGCTGAGCCGCGCCGGCTATGAATTCGTGAGCCAGACGGACACGGAAGTGATTGCCCACCTGATCCACAGTCACTACCGTGGCGATCTCGCGGACGCGGTGCGCAACGCCGTGGCCGAACTGCGCGGCGCCTATGCGATCGCCGTCTTCAGCAATACCGAACCGGGGCGCGTGGTCGGAGCGCGGTACGGCTCGCCGCTCGTGATCGGGCTGAGCGGCACGGAATCGTTTCTCGCGTCGGACCCGCTTGCGCTATTCGACGTCACCGACCGTTTCGTGTTACTCCAGGACGGGGATATCGCCGATCTTTCCCCCAGTGGCAACCGGATCATGAATCGCGATGGCCAGATGGTCGTGCGCGAGGCGCGCACCCTGCGCCAGCCGCCCACCGAGGCCGCGCTCGGCCCGTACCGGCACTTCATGCAGAAGGAAATCTTCGAGCAGCCGCTCGCCGTGGCCAAGACGTTCCCCCGCAAGAGCCCGTTCGACGCGACCCTCTTTGGCGCTACAGACCCGCATGCGTTTGCCTCGGTCGACCGCGTCCTGCTGCTCGGTTGCGGAACGAGCCACTATTCCGCGCTGACCGCCAAGACCTGGTTTGAATCGATCGCAAAGATTCCGACGCAGGTCGAGATATCGAGTGAATACCGCTACCGCGAGACGATTCCCAGCACGAACACGCTGGTGGTGCCGGTTTCGCAATCGGGCGAGACCGCCGACACGCTCGGCGCCCTGATGCACGCGCAGTCGCTCGGTCACGACCATACGCTCGCGATCTGCAACGTGGCGACGAGCGCGATGGTGCGGCAATCGCGCTGGTCCTTCATCACGCAAGCGGGGGCGGAGATCGGTGTTGCGTCGACCAAGGCGTTCACCACCCAGCTCGTGGCGCTCTTTCTCCTGGCGGTGACGCTCGGGCGCTTGCGCGGGCACGTCGACG
This sequence comes from Caballeronia choica, assembly GCF_001544535.1. Taxonomy (GTDB): domain Bacteria; phylum Pseudomonadota; class Gammaproteobacteria; order Burkholderiales; family Burkholderiaceae; genus Caballeronia; species Caballeronia choica. Next base: position 33,566 of record NZ_FCON02000073.1, read on the forward strand.
AGCAACAGGAAGCGAGCTATCGCTCACAGCTCTCCGGGCTCTCCACGGCGCTGCAAAGCGTGCTCGCGCGCGAACCGCAGATCATCGCGTGGGCGCATGAGCTTGCGCGCAAGGACGATGCCATTTTTCTCGGCCGCGGATCGCACTACCCGATCGCCATGGAAGGCGCTCTGAAGCTCAAGGAAATCTCGTATATCCACGCCGAGGGCTATCCGGCCGGCGAGCTGAAGCACGGACCGCTTGCGCTCGTGACCGAGGCAATGCCGGTCATCGTGAGCGCGCCGAACGATGCCTTGCTGGAAAAACTCAAGTCGAACATCCAGGAAGTCCGCGCGCGAAACGGACAGGTCTATGTCTTCGCCGATGCGGGGGCGAACCTGTCGAGCGAAGAAGGCCTGCGCGTCATCCAGATGCCGGAATATTACGGGGCGCTGTCGCCGATCCTGCACGTCCTGCCGTTCCAGTTGCTGGCTTATCACACGGCGTGCACGAGAGGCACCGACGTCGACAAGCCGCGCAACCTCGCCAAATCGGTGACGGTGGAATGATGCGCGGGTCGCGCTGCGAGTTGAGTTGATGACGATCCATAAAGACAATCAACAATGAGCAACATACGGGTTGGGCTTCTCGTCGAAGACATGGCAGTCCCGGCATGGGTGAATCACATGCTGGGGCTGATCGCCGCGGAAAAGGGCATCGAAATCGCCCTGATAGTCAAGTACGCGTATCAAGCTCCGCCGGCGGCGGAGATCGATTCGCAAGGCAAGCCGTGGCTGTTGTCACTGTGGATGGCGCTCGACAAACGGCTCGTCAAGGTCAGCCATGACGCGTTCAGGAACGAGTACCTGTTGTCGGCGCTGCCGGAAACCCCGCTCTTGAATGCCAAGGTAGAGAGCAAGGAATGCGGTGACCATTTCGACCCTCGCGACCTGGCGACAATCGCCGGCTACGATATCACCGTGTTCCTGCGGCTCGGCCCGCTGCGGCCGTGCGGCGAGATCTTCGATACGGCTTCCTGCGGCATCTGGTCGTATCGGCATGGCGACGAACCTGTCGAGCGCGGCGGACCCGTCGGCGTGTGGGACGTTCTGCTGGACCGGTCAACGACGGCGTCCGCCTTGCAGTTCCAGACCCGCTCAGGCGAGCGCGAGCACACGCTGCAAAGATCATGGTCGATGACCTACCCTGTCTCGATTCACAGGAACCGCAGCCATTGCTACTGGAAGACGCTTTCGTTTGCGCCGCGCAAGTTGCGTGAACTGAGACAGATCGGCGAAGAAAATTTCCGGCTCAAATACACGAAGGCCGAAGCGGCTCCGGCGTTCTACTCCGGCGAGAAAATCGCCGAGCCGACCAGCGGCGCTTATGGCAAGTTCATCGGCCAGCTGTTGGCGCGAACCGCCGCGAAGAAGGCAAGCGGCCTGCGTACCTTCGAACAGTGGATGCTCCTTTATCACTTCGGCGATGAGGACGATCTGCCGGAGCGTCTTTTCGAGTTCAAGGAACTGCTGCCGCCGAAGGACCGCTTTTGGGCGGACCCGTTTGTCGTCGAAAGAAATGGCGAGTATGCGGTCTTCATCGAGGAACTCGAGTACTCGAAGAACAGGGGACATCTGTCGGTTATCCGGTTCGATGCAAACGACCAGCCGGTATTGCCCCCGGTCAAGATACTGGAGCGGCCCTATCACCTGTCCTATCCTTTCATGCTGGAGGAGGACGGCGAGCTCTACATGATTCCGGAGACGAACGAGAGCAAGGCCATCGAGCTTTATCGATGCACGAGTTTCCCCGATAAATGGGAACATGTGATGAACCTGATGGATGACGTCATGGCCGTGGACACGACGATCTGGCGTCACGAGGGAAAATACTGGCTCTTCGCCTGCATGCGGGAAAGCGAGCACGCGCCGTTGTCCGATGAACTGTTCCTGTTCTGGTCGGATACGCTGTTGACTCAGGACTGGCATCCTCATCCATGCAATCCGATCGTGTCCGACATCCGATGCGCCCGCCCCGGCGGGAACATCTTTCAGCATCAGGGGCAGTGGTATCGGCCCGCGCAGGATTGCAGCGGGAAGTACGGGCGCGCCATGTCGTTTCAACGTATCGACGCGATCGACGAGACGACCTACACGGAAACGCCCGTCAGCCGGATCGAGGCGAACTGGGACGCAAGCATAGACCGCGTTCACACGTTCAACCGGGCCGGGCGATTGACCCTCATCGACGGGATGAAACGGCGCAGGTAATTCGGTGGCGCTTGAAGCATCGCGTCTGCCACGTCCTGCGATCCTGTCATTTGCACGATCAGTCAATGAATCTGCTAGCCAGCATCCCGCTCCCGCCAGGGTGCCCGCCTGACCTTTCGCTGTGGCGCGTCGATATCGCATTCGATGCAGGGCTCGATGACGAGAAGTTCTCAGGATTATCCGAGGGCGAGCGTGCCCGCGCGAAGTCGTTCCATCGTATAGGCGACGCGTTGCGCTTCGCGACGCTTCGAGCGGCACTGCGCGAGCTGCTCGCCGAGCGCGTCGGCGTGATGCCGGAACTCGTATCGCTGGCAAGCGGACCGTTCGGGCGACCGGTATCGTGCACGAACAGTCTCTCGATTTCAACGTGTCGCACTCCGGCAGTCATGGACTTATCGTCCTGTCTTCCGGGAGGCGGGTCGGCGTGGACATCGAGATGCATGCAACGGATTTCGACTGGCGCACGGTCGCAGACCTTGCGCTCGACCCGCGAGAGCGCACTCACATCGAGCGACTGGATGCTCACGCACAGTTGGAGGCGTTCTACGAGATCTGGGTGATGAAGGAATCGATTCTCAAGGCTGCGGGCGTGGGCTTGGCGGAGGACCTTCGACATCTGTCTGTATCGCCAGGACGGGATGGCAGCACGCCGAGGCAGTACCGCTTATCTGAAAATGCGGCTTGCTTTCAAGCCGCCACGCTGCCCGCTCCCAGCGGCTATGCAGCCTGCGTTGCCTGGGAAGTTCGGTTAGACGGAAAATAGCGGCGAAACGCGCGCGCGCGACATTGCGATGTGTCATCGTGATCCGGCTGCCGTTCATCTCCCCGGCTTTACATCGACCCGCGAAGGCGCCCCGCAGATAATGCGGGACATCCCCATCACAGCATCGCGCTATGTTCTGGGCGGCGGCCTTCGTGAACATCCGGCTAATCGGCGTGGTTACTTTTTATACTTCCGCCCGTGACGGACCGTGACGATTGAGTTTCCCAATATCTCAATTCAGACGCGGTATTAGCTTTGACTTGCTTCAGTGCGGAAAGCAACTGATCGTATTGCTCGCGCTCTCGAATTGCTCCGCTGCGAACCAGCGCGCAGAGAAAAAGAACGAAGATAAGCCATATCGACACGATAAGGATTACTGTGGATGTTGCTCCCATGGCGAGCCCTTTATAGACGTAAGAAGCGATTTTTATGAGGCGCGAACGACCTGGGTAGCGTTCAACTCAAGCGGCTCGAACTTGGCGCCTTGAATGTTACGATTGGCATTATGGTCTCCTTTTTTAGGAAGCATTTGATACTGACTTTAGAACTAATGCCATGCCATTTCTGCGGCGTCGGGCACACAGTGAATATCCAGCGAAGAATAAACCGACAAATAAGCTCTTCGTAAAGGGCGCCTCGGCTTTAAGGATCGCAGCTCGGTCCTGGTGCCCTGCATGCCCGTAACGGGGCCGACCGACGTCGCGACGAGATCAGTCTGAGGAGGAGGAGGTCGAGCGGGCGTTCTCGAGCGCTTGCCGGGCGCGGTCGAGTGCTTTTCCAACGGTCGCTTCTCCACCGTTATCGGTGTCTGCCGGGCGGTTAAGCAGCCTTACTCGAAGCTGTTCGTTGAGAGCAAACATAAGTCGTCAATGTGTTTGCTTCGGTCGCACACAATCTTTTTCGAGGCGTTCTGCAAAATCGGCTTTATAAGGCCGACAACTCGCAACATATCGTTTGTTTTCAACGCGTTAAAAAATTTATCAAGCCTCCTGGTTCGGCTTGGCACAGCCTGTGCGTATGTAGCTGCGAGCGCAACGATTAGTGCTCCCACCCACCGAACCAACTAGGAGATTCATCATGGCCCTGACGATCGCAAACCTGTCCATCGACAAAGAACTTGACCGCGCTGAAATGGGCGCAGTTCGTGGCGGCAGCTTTTTCCAAAACAACGGCGTGAATGCCAACTCTGTCAGCGGCTTCTCGTTCGCCAGCCCGCAGATCAACGTCGCCCCGGTTACTCAAGTCGACGCATCGCAGCACACCAAGCTGGACCTGACGACCGTCACGAACTCGATTAATAACCTTGGTGGCCTGGTTAAGGCTGCACAGTTCTAAGCGCAACGATTATCTTTCCCAACCCAACCGAATTACCCAGGAGATTCATCATGGCCCTGACGATCGCAAACCTGTCCATCGACAAAGACCTTGACCGCGCTGAAATGGGCGCAGTCCGTGGCGGCAGCATTTTCCAAAACAACGGCGTGAACGCCAACTATAACGGCGGCTTCTCGTTCGGCAGCCCGCAGACCAACGTCGCCCCGGTGACCCAAGTCGACGCATCGCAGCACACGAAGGTGGATCTCACGACCATCTCGAACTCGATTAACAACCTTGGTGGCCTGGTCAAGGCTGCACAGTTCTAAGCGCAACCATTAGTTTTCCCAACCCAACCGAATTACCCAGGAGATTCATCATGGCCTTGACGATCGCAAACCTGTCCATCGACAAAGGACTTGACCGCGCTGAAATGGGCGCAGTTCGTGGCGGCAGCATTTTCCAAAACAACGGCGTGAACACCAACTCTAACGGCGGCTTCTCGTTCGGCAGCCCGCAAACCAACGTCGCCCCGGTTACGCAAGTCGACGCATCGCAGCACACGAAGGTGGATCTCACGACCATCTCGAACTCGATCAACAACCTTGGTGGGCTGGTCAAGGCTACCCAGTTCTAAGCGAAACGATTAGCTTTTCAACCCACCCGAATTAACTAGGAGATTCATCATGGCCCTGACGATCGCAAACCTGTCCATCGACAAAGAACTTGACCGCGCTGAAATGGGCGCAGTTCGTGGCGGCAGCATTTTCCAAAACAACGGCGTGAACGCCAACTATAACGGCGGCTTCTCGTTCGGCAGCCCGCAGACCAACGTCGCCCCGGTGACCCAAGTCGACGCATCGCAGCACACGAAGGTGGACCTCACGACCATCTCGAACTCGATCAACAACCTTGG
>NZ_FCON02000074.1 GCF_001544535.1 Caballeronia choica
CGGCAGGCGATACTTCGCGAGTTGACCGATCCCGATGTTACGGAACTCGGGCCTTGGTTTTTTTACGGCTTCAGCCACGTCTCACTCCTTTATCTGGGTTGACGATCGCGCACGCCGCCGCAGACGCAGCGTGGCTCGTCCTGCCTGCCTGTTCGAGCGAGTGGCGAGCAGTGTTTGTGGTATTGCAGGGATAAGTTCCAATCCGCGCAACGCGCGCGATAGCAGCATTTTGTCGCACTCTTGATATACTGTCCAATATCTATCGCGTCTTTCTGAAATTGCTTTTGCATATATCGTATGGAGCTTCGACATATCCGGTATTTCCTGGCCGTTGCGGAAGAGCGCAACGTGACCCGCGCAGCGGAAAGACTGGGGATCGGGCAGCCCCCGCTCAGCCAGCAGATACATGCGCTGGAGAAGGAAATGGGCGTTCGCCTGTTCCGCCGCACGGGGCACGGCGTGGTCCTGACGGAGGCCGGCGAAGCGTTCGCAATCGACGCGAAACGCCTGCTGAGCGACGCGCGCAACGCCGTCGAGAAAGCGCAGAGTGCTGGCCGGGGAGAGGTTGGACAATTGAATATCGGCTTCACCGGTTCCGCCGCATTCAACCCGGTTGTATCGAAGCTGATCCGCGAGTTCAGGCAGTCGTTCCCTAACGTCAATCTCAGTCTGGTCGAGGGAAACACCGCGCAACTGCTCGCTTACCTGAATGACAAGCGGCTGGACGTCGCCTTCGTCCGGCTGGGAAGCCAGTCCCCCGCCGGCGTTTCGTACCATCACATCGCCACGGAGCCAATGAGAATCGTGCTGCCGGCCAGTCACCGTCTGGCGGCCAGGAAAAGGGTTTCGCTATCGGCGCTCGCCGACGAACCGTTTGTCCTGCTCCCGCGTGAAGCCAGCCCGACATTGCACGATGTCATCGTTGGCGCGTGCCGGGATTCCGGTTTCGAACCCGTGCTGGGTCAGCAGGCCCCTCAACTGTCGTCAGTGGTCAACCTGGTGGCCGCCGAGTTCGGTGTGTCTCTCGTACCCGCCTCGGTGTGCCAGATTCAAGTCGAAGGCGTCGGATACGCCGACATACACGGCCCCAGTGTTTCGATTCGGCTGGCACTCGCCGCGCGCGAAGATGGCGTCTCGGCCAAGACTGCCAACTTTGTGTCGATCGCGCGTCAGGTGTCGGAGAAGCGGGCTTGATGATCGGCACGGGAACCATGCGCGGACGCCGCGTTTCATCCAGTCCGGTAGCGGCACCGCGCCCTTTGCGGCAAGCACGAAATCGATAGCACAAAAACTTGGTTTGGCGGAGGCGCGGCATTCTCTACACTCGATTCATCTTGTTATGACAAGTGGGATCGATGTCCAAGCCGAGTGCCACCCTTGTTGCGTTGTCGCCCTTGCCGCTCTATGCGCAGATCAAGGACGCGCTGCGCGCGCGCATCCTCGACGGCACCTACGCGCCGCACAGCCAGATGCCGTCCGAGTACGAACTGTGTGCAATGTTCGACGTGAGCCGCATCACCGTCAGGCAGGCGCTCGGTGACCTTCAGAAAGAAGGGCTGCTGTTCAAGCTGCATGGAAAAGGCACGTTCGTTTCCAAGCCGAAAGCCTTTCAGAATGTGACGTCGCTGCAAGGGTTTGCGGAGGCGATGTCATCGATGGGCTATGAAATCGTCAATCAGCTTCGCAGCGTGCGTTTCGTGAAGGCGGATCGGCAGGTCGCCGCGCGGCTCGACGTGCCGGAAGGCGCGCGCGTCGCCGAGATCCACCGCGTGCGGTTGCTCAATCGCGAGCCCGTGTCGGTTGAAATCACGTGGCTGCCTGAAGCGCTCGGCAAGCGCATTGCCGGTGCGGATCTGGAAACTCGCGACATCTTCCTGATCCTCGAAAACGACTGCGGCGTACCGCTCGGCCACGCAGATGTCGCGATCGACGCAATCCTCGCCGACGACGATATCGCTAAGGCATTGCGCGTCGAAGAAGGCAGCCCGGTGTTGCGCATCGAACGGCTCACGCACGACGCGAACGGCAAGCCAATCGATTTCGAATACCTCTACTTTCGAGGCGATGCGTTCCAGTACCGCTTGCGCATCGACCGCGAAAAAGCACGCAGAAATGCAAGGAATCAGCGATGAAAACGCACGTTCTCGAATACGACGTAGTCGTGGTGGGCGGCGGCACCGCAGGCCCGATGGCCGCGGTGAAAGCCAAGGAGCGCGATCCGTCGCTCAAGATCCTGCTGCTGGAAAAGGCCAACGTGAAGCGCAGCGGCGCGATCTCGATGGGCATGGACGGGCTCAACAACGCCGTGATACCGGGCCACGCCACACCCGAGCAATATGTGCGGGAAATCACGGCCGCCAACGATGGCATCGTCGATCAGGCCGCCGTCTACGCCTACGCGAAGCACAGCTTTACGACGATCGAGGAACTCGACCGCTGGGGCGTGAAGTTCGAAAAGGACAGCACAGGCGACTACGCGGTGAAGAAGGTGCACCACATGGGTTCCTACGTGCTGCCGATGCCCGAAGGCCATAGCATCAAGAAGGTGCTCTACCGGCAGCTCAAGCGCGCCCGCGTATCGATCACGAACCGGGTCGTCGCCACGCGGCTCCTGAAGGATTCGAGTGGACGCGTGTGCGGCGTGCTCGGTTTCGACTGCCGCACCGCGGACTTCTATGTCGTGCGCGCCAAGGCCGTCATCCTGAGTTGCGGCGCCGCCGGGCGCCTCGGGCTGCCGGCATCGGGCTACCTGATGGGCACCTACGAAAACCCGACCAATGCCGGCGACGGCTATGCGATGGCTTATCACGCAGGCGCGGCGCTCGCAAACCTCGAATGCTTCCAGGTCAACCCGCTCATCAAGGATTACAACGGCCCCGCGTGCGCGTATGTGACGGGGCCGCTCGGTGGCTTCACCGCGAATGGCAAGGGCGAGCGCTTCATCGAATGCGACTACTGGAGCGGGCAGATGATGTGGGAGTTCTACCAGGAACTGCAAAGCGGAAACGGCCCCGTGTTCCTCAAGCTCGATCACCTCGCGGAAGAAACGATCCAGACCATCGAAGACATCCTGCACACGAACGAACGCCCGAGCCGCGGACGATTCCACGCCGGACGCGGCACCGACTATCGCCGGCAGATGGTGGAGATGCACATCTCGGAGATCGGGTTTTGCAGCGGTCATAGCGCATCGGGCGTGTATGTGAACGAGCGCGCGGAGACTACCGTGTCCGGCCTGTATGCCGCCGGCGACATGGCGGCCGTGCCGCATAACTACATGCTGGGCGCCTTCACCTATGGCTGGTTCGCGGGACACAACGCCGCCGAGTACGTGGCGGGCCGCGAACATGCACCGGTCGATGAAGAGCAGGTCGAAGCCGAGCGCCGCCGCGTCTTCGCACCGCTCGAACGCGAGACGGGACTCGCATCCGCGCAGGTCGAATACAAGCTGCGCCGCATGGTGAACGACTATCTGCAACCGCCGAAGGTCACGCGCAAGATGGAGATCGGCCTGCAGCGCTTCGAGGCGATAGCGGACGACATCGACGAGATCAAGGCCGCGAATCCGCACGAACTGATGCGCGCGGCGGAAGTCAGTGCGATCCGCGATTGCGCGGAGATGGCGGCGCGTGCGTCGCTGTTTCGCACGGAAAGCCGCTGGGGGCTGTATCACCATCGCGTCGACTACCCGCATCGCAACGAAGCCGAGTGGTTCTGCCACACGCATCTTCGGCGCGACGAGCATGGGCGCATGACGAGCGAGAAGCGCCCGGTCGAACCGTACGTGGTGGCGCCCGATGCCAGCGAGACCACTGCCTATCAGAAGCTGCGCATCGGCGAGCGCCCGCTCATGACCGAACCCGCGTGACGAGGAGCCCGACATGTCGACCACCCCGCATGAAATCTTTCATCGCAGCAATGCGCCCGTCACCATCGACGAGGACAAATGCATCGCGGACAAGGGCTGCACCGTGTGCGTCGACGTATGCCCGCTCGACCTGCTCGCAATCGATATGAGCAAGGGCAAGGCTTACATGCAGTTCGACGAATGCTGGTACTGCATGCCGTGCGAACAGGATTGCCCGACCGGCGCGGTGAAGGTGGACATTCCCTACCTGCTGCGCTGAAGCGAATGGGCGTCGTTGCTCAGGCGCCGATGCCTCAGGCTCCCGGCACGAGCCGCCCGGCGCCCTTACACGAACCCAAGCAAGCCACCCATGACAGACACCCCTCGACTTCTCTACGACCCCGACACGCTCGACCCCGAGGCCGCCGCCCTGCTCCCGCGTCTAACCGACACTGACCCGGCCGTGCGCCGCATCGCGCTCATCGATCTCGCCGATCTCGAAGACGAACGCCTGCTGCAACCGATCGTCGACGCGTTGCACCGCGACGCCTCCGCCGCTGTGCGTCGGGAGGCCGCGCGGGTGCTCGCTTCATGGGAGCGGGCCGACGTCGTGGAAGCGCTCTGCGGGGCCTTGCTGGACGCCGACGCGGACGTGCGCGAGACTGCGGCGCAAAGCCTTGCCGAGTTGAAGGATGTCGCTTCTGGCGTGATCCTCGCACGCTGGGCCGGACACGCGGACGGGTTCGTCAAGGCGTCCGCGCTGCGAGCCCTGCGCGAGTTGCGCTATGCCGGCGCATTCGACATCGCGGCGCAAGCGCTGCTTCACTCGAGCGCTATCGTGCGGCGAGAGGCGGTCGGCGTGCTTGGCTGGCTGAAGGAGCCGCGTGCGCTCGATTCGCTGGCGTCGCTCGCCAGCGCAGACGCTGATCCAGACGTGAGACGCGCCGCGGCGGGGGCGCTGGGATTTGCGTCGGCCGATTCGCCCGAGCCGGTCAGCGCGCTGCTGGGCGCCTTGCGGGACGAAGCATGGCAGGTTCGCGAAGAAGCCGCGACGACACTCGGCAAGATTCGCGCGCCGCTTGCAGGCGATGACCTCATTGCCGCACTCGACGACGCCTATTGGCAGGTGAGATTGCGTGCGGCTCGCGCGCTCGGCAGGATCGGCGACGCGAAGGCAAGCGCGCCGCTCGCTTCGCTGCTCGCGCACCCGATCAGCAATCTGCGCAAGGAAGCTGCGCTCGCGCTCGGCGAGTTGGGCACTTGCGACGCTTTGCCCGCACTGCGCGACGCACTCGACGATCGCGATCCCGATGTGCGCAAGGCAGTGCGCATCGCACTTCAGCAGATCGAAAGCGAGCGTGCATGAAGGCACCTGATCGAATCGAACTGGATCATGGCGCGGGCACCTTGAGCTTGCTTTGGCCGGACGAGCCACCGAAGCGGTTTGCCTATGCGGCGCTCAGGCGCGCATGCCGGTGCGCGCAATGCAGGCGCCTGCGCATCGAAGGCGCCCCGATTCCTGTCGGCGATGGCGTGCTTGTCGTGCGTGCAGAGCCGATGGGCTACGGCGTGCAACTCGTTTTCAGCGATCAGCATGCACGGGGCATTTACCCCTGGAGCTACTTCGACGAACTTGCGTCTACTGATGCGGAATTGCGAGCCTCGTTCGTTGGACGCCGGTTATCGCTCGCGGAACCATGACCACCTGAAACAGGCACGGCGACGGCAGGGTCGATGTTATTTCGATTGTTGAAACCGTCCCTCACGCTTCCCCAAGCTTTTCGTGGTGCGCGCTCGCGCCGTGCTTCCAGTAGGCCGAAGCGCGGATAGCGTGCTTGTCGTGCCCCTTCTGGTCGACCAATATCTCACGCACGCGCGTTGCAACGCTCGCCTCCGCCGCGCACCAGACGTATCCGTCGCCCGAAGGCACATGGAGCGATTCCACTTCGCGCAACAACTCTCCGGCTTCGCGAGTCCAGACCGCGTTGAAGAGAGACTTGCTTTTGAAACGCCGCTTGTCCGCAGGGTCGTCGATCTGCACGATCACCATGGCGATCGCATCCGCCGGCAACTCCTCCATGCGGCGCGCGATGGCGGGAAGCGCCGTGGCATCGCCCACGAACAAGTGCCAGGCATAGTCTGTCGGCACAATGAACGAACCGCGTGGGCCCGCTATCGTAATGCGCTGGCCAGGCTCCGCCGTTGCCGCCCAGTTCGAAGCAAAACCGTCGCCATGCAGCGCGAACTCGATCGTAAGCTCCCGCTTCGCCGCATTGAAGCGACGCGGCGTGTAGTCGCGCTTGATCTCCGCACCGTCGGCAGCTGTGAAGATGAGTTTGACGTGATCGTCGAACGACTGGCTGACGAAATCTTCCAGCGCGTCTCCCGAGAAGGTCACACTCCTGAAATTCCGGCCGATAGCTTCGACACTCACTACTTCGAGCTCTCGTCGCCGAGGCTCTTGACGCACGCGCGTCACCCTGCTTTTCGCCGTTTGCGTTTCCATCGCGGCACCTCATTGATTGACAATGTCATCGATAATAATGAAGTAAAATGACAAAGTCAACTAATCAGGATTCAGGGCGCGGCGCCCCTTTCTTACGATGAAAAATTCTCCCGAGGACCTTCTGGATCTCGTGCATACGGTCATGCATGAGTACCGTTCGGCGCAATATCGTTTTCTGCGTGACAGTCATCACGACATCACGCACATGGACCACAAGGTCCTGAACTTCTTCGCCGTGCACCCGGGCGCAACCCAGAGCGACCTTGCGGCTCACAGCGGCCGCGACAAGGCCCAGCTCGCGCGGCTGATCAAGGGGTTGCGCGAGCAGGGGCTCCTCGACGGCAAGCCCGACGAGGCGGACCGGCGCAATATTCGGCTTTGGCTCACCCACGGCGGCGAAGAGGTCCACGGCGCGTTGCGCCAGCAGGCAAAGCGATTGTCGAAGAAGGCGATTGCAGGTTTGAGTCAGGCGCAACAGGAACAACTCGCCGCACTATTGCAGACCATCAGGGAAAATTTGAGCGCACCAGACGCGACGCGCTCTTGATGTTGAAATGTCCTTGGGCGGTTGCCAGCCGCGGAACCACGCAGCCCCGGCCGGGCGCCGACAGCCGACCGTTTGAAGGGCAGGGACAAGCTTCGTGCGTTACATCTCGATCGGATACGGCGCAAGTTCGCCGCTTTCGTACCGCTGTGGCAGATCGGGCGTGGCGTTCTCCCACACCAACAGCATCGAGCGCTTCTGCGAATACCCCTTGTGGCGGATGTCGGCAGGCATTGCTGCAATATCGCCTGCGTTCATCGTAATGCGGGCACGCGGTTCGCCGCTATCCTTGTCCGCGATATCCCAGACGATCTGGTCGGAGAGTTGCAGAAACCACTCGACCCGGTCGTTGCCGTGAAACACCGGCAGCATGAATTCTTCCGTCGTCGGGCAAAAGAGACTTTGCTGGCAAACCGACGTGACCGACGGATTCCACGTCACATCCGAACGCGACAAATACTTGAACAGGCTAAACGCCGAAAGCGACTTTTCGAACCCCGGCTCGGCGTGAATCTCCGGCTCGTCCTGGGCGACATCGTCAAAGTGACGATTGACGGGCAGCTCGTCACGCAAAGGTGAATCCCCGTCCATTCCGGGCATGCGCCTGGTCGCAATCCGGAAGCGTTCGATCGCCTCGATGTTGTCGCCATGCTTGCTTCCGAATGCGGAGCCCGTTTCTCCGGGTGCAGCGAACGGATCGAAGCCTTCGTTGACCCAGTCCCTCAGGATCGCCTTGAAGGTCGCCATGATCAGCGGCGTGTCGAACTTCTCGACATAGTCGATGCCGGCTTCCTTGAAACTCGCGTTATAGGCCCCGGCATACAGGTCGACTTTGCCGTAGTGATTTCGAGTGCCCAACACGTGATCGAAATTGACCCAGCCGTAAAAGAAACCCCAGGCGACGTCGCGCATCATTGCACGCAGAAAGTCATCAGCAGGAATCTGATGCGAACGGGATTGTCCCTTCGCCGGCCACTTTACCGTGACGAAGTACGCGTCACGCCTGAATTCGAAGGCGCCAAGCTGGAACGTGCGATAGCCGGTGACTGCGTCCGCATCACTCGCCTTGACCTCAAGCAGATTGCTTTTCTTTTCCACAATAAACTCCGTAGTGACTTGTCTTGACAGTAATCAGCGGACGCAGATATCAGCCCACTTTTCGACCGAATGGCGGCCGAGAATGGTCTGCACCAGCAGCACACCCGTGGTGGCCGCGTCAAAACGATAAGCGGCGGCGGCGGGCAGCAGCGCCTGGTGACCCCGGCGCAGCCGAACGCGCCCCATCGCCTGTCCTGCGGGGTTGCCCTCAAGACGCACGCTACCTTCGGTGCTCGCGTCGACAAGAGAGCCGTCGGATGGCTTGATGAAATGCACATCTATCTCACCGTCGAGCACCACGACGAATTCGTCGTGCGATGCGCTGAACCATGGCGAGATTCCCTCTGCACGAAGCGTCTCGATGACGTACTTGAGATTCTTTCCAACGACGATCTTCTCGTACGGTTCAGCATGACTTGCGACTTCGAACACGTTCGACATCGCGTAATGCCCGGGCTTCCCGTTGATGATCTCGATTGCGCCCTTGTGAAAACTTTTCAGACTTCCGAACACGGTTTGTTGCATGTCATGTCTCCTGATACCTATGTACATGTTGCGCGACTAGTGACTGAAGGCTAAGGCCACGGGCCTGCTACAGCAACGCTCAAGCTGTGCTGGAAACGCAAAACTTGAGTGCTTGGACCCGGACCGCAGCCCGTCAGCCTTCCTTGCGTGCCAGACGTTTGGCGATAGTCGCAACGTGCTCGCCCTGAAACCTCGCGATTTGCAGTTCGTTTTCGCTTGGCTGCCGTGAACCGTCAGCACCGGCCAGTGTCGATGCTCCGTAGGGCGTACCACCGGATATCTCGTTCATGTTCACGAGGCGCTGCTCCGAGTACGGAACACCGACGATCACCATCCCGTGATGAAGGAGCGTGGTATGAAAACTGGTGATCGTTGTCTCCTGACCCCCGTGTTGAGAAGCGGTGCTCGTGAACACACTGCCAACCTTCCCGATCAATCCGCCCGACATCCAAAGCCCTCCCGTTTGATCGAGGAAGTTGCGCATCTGCGCACACATATTGCCGAAACGAGTCGGTGTACCAAAGATGATCGCATCTGCTTCCGCCAGCACGTCCGGGGTAGCGTAAGGCACGCTCCCGAACGCCGCACGGTATCCCTTCACACCGCTCTTGACCAGGACATCCTCGGGCACAAGCTCCGGGACCTGCAATAGCGTGACTTCAGTGTCGCCCACTGCGCGTGCGCCAGCGGCGATTGCCTCGGCCATCTTGTAGATGTGACCGTAGGAGCTATAGAAAACAATCTGAATTTTGGTTGCCATGTCGATTCCTTAAGGTGCTTCTCTGTCTGAATGTAAATGGGGTTTTGAAGTCCGCGCGCTAACATCGAATGAACGACATTCGCTAGCGCTAAGAATTCCGGGAGCAAGTTGCAATCGATTAAGTCCAAGACCCGTCGCTTGCTCGTTTCAGCATAAGCGTGAGCAGAAGGCAATACAACACGACCATCGTTCACGTTTTGCAAACCATCCGATTGCGAAAACCAAACGGCTACGTCCGTGCGCCTTCCAACCGTTTGGAGTGCCCGTACGCCAAATGGCCGGCCTTCACGAACAGCTACGCAACAAGGGTCATTGCCGCCTGGCGTAAGGGATAGACGGTTTCCGTTCAGGGAACTGCATCCGCCCAAGGACCGACATTAAGGCCATGTCAACCCGATTTACCCTCCCTGCGCGCGCGTACGGCGCGAAAAAACCCGATCGGTCTGTTCGCGATTGGCAAACTGGTTCGCATTGCCTCCATCAATCCGGCTGGTTACGCTTGGCTCAAATATCCCGGCCACGCGTAGTTCGACTTTCGGGTGGCGGGCCATTCCCTGCAAATGGAAACTGATAGGAGACGCGACATGGAAACGCTGGACGGAGTGGTTGTAGTCGGTGGAGGTCCCGTTGGACTGCTCACCGCATTGAAACTCGGCAAGGCCGGCATCAGGGTCATCGTGCTCGAAGCCGAATCAGGCGTCTCGCCGTCGCCGCGGGCGGTAGCCTATATGCCGCCAACCGCGGCCGCGCTAGACCGCTTCGGCTTGCTCGACGACATTCGCAAACGCGCCGTGTGGTGTCCGGACTTCGCCTACCGCCATGGTGACGGCTCGCTGATCGCGACGATGGACTGGAGCGTCCTCAACCGGGACACGAACTATCCCTATATGCTGCTGCTCGGACAAAACCACGTGTCCAACGTCATCGTCCAGCACCTGCGCGCGTTGCCCAATGTCGACATTCGCTGGAACCACCGTGTCCGGAGCATTGATCAGGATGCCTCCTATGCGACCATCGAGACAACCAGCCCTGGCGGCACGGCACGGCTGCGCACGCGTTGGGTCGCGGCGACCGATGGTGCGCGCAGCACGGTGCGCGAGAAAATCGGCTTGACCTTTGACGGTATCACCTGGCCTGAGCGCCTCGTGGCGACCAATGTGTTCTACGACTTTTCCCTGCACGGCTACTCGCGCGCCAATTTCGTTCACGATCCGGTGGACTGGGCCGTAGTCGTCCAACTCGACCAGACAGGCCTGTGGCGCGTCTGTTACGGGGAGGATCCGTCGCTGTCGGATGCCGAGGTCCGTCAGCGCTTGCCCGAACGGTTCAAGCGGTTGCTGCCCGGCGCGCCGACACCCGACCAGTATCGCGTCGACCACCTCAACCCGTATCGCGTTCACCAGCGATGCGCGCCCGAGTTCCGGCGCGGTCGCGTGATCCTGGCCGGCGATGCGGCGCACGCGACCAATCCAATGGGCGGCCTCGGATTGTCCGGCGGAGTGCTGGATGCGGAACACCTCGCTGAAGCATTGATCTCGGTGATCAAGGAGGCGGCCCCGCTCAAGGTTCTTGACGAATACGCGATCGACCGGAGAAAGGTCTTCCTCGAATTCACCTCACCGACCGCCACCGCCAATTTCACCTGGATGAAGGAAAGCGATCCCGCCCAACGCGCTCGTGACACCGCCATGTTCGAACATGCCGGCACCGATCGCTCCGTGATGAGGCAGATCCTGCTCGACTTCGAGAAGCTTAATGGCCGACGGTTTGCGGAACCGCAACGGCTTGCTGCGTGACACCCGGACGGTCTGCGATCTGATGCCGCGAAGCACCATCAGACCGCGTCCCGGAGCCCGCTAGAGGCGTTCGGACACGAACGCCGTTCCCTTCTTCGGCACGACGAGCAACGCGAGAAAGCGATTTCTCGCGGGGCTTCAACTCGCCCGCGCCGCCGACACTCAGAACAGAACGGAAGGAAGCAATGAGAAAGACCGTTTTCGCCACGACAGCTTTGATCACCTTCTCGCCACTCGTCAACGCCCAAAATAGCGTCACCCTGTTTGGCCTTGTTGACGCGGGCATCTCAGCCATCAGCAACCGCGCGGGATCGTCATCGTGGAAGATGGACGATGGTATCGCGGTACCCAATCTCTTTGGCTTGCAAGGCAGCGAGCAGCTCGGCGACGGTACTAAAGCCATCTTTCGACTCGTCACGCAATACATGCTCGGCACCGGATCCATAGTAGGCTTCAAGAGCAATGCGGACCAGGCTGGCGGACTGCTATTTTCGCGAGAGGCGTTCATTGGCCTAGCCGACGATCACCTGGGAACACTGACATTGGGTCGTCAGCAAGACTTCATGGTCGACACGCTCATAGGCGACGTCGACGCGGATGCAGCGGCGTATATCGGCGGCTTCTATAACTTCCGCGACGGCCCGTTCAGTGGACTCGCGCTGCCCGATTCGCCGCCCAATGAGGCGTACGATTTCGATCACATGAACGGCAGTGAGCCGTTGTCGAACTCGATCAAATATAAATCACCAACGATCGCCGGGTTGTCGGTCGGCTATCTCTTTGCGTTTGGAAATGCAGCAGGCAACTTTCGGCAAAATAGCGCATCCAGCGCGGGCGGGAGTTTCGTCGGCGGTCCGCTCGCCATCGGTGCAGCCTATACGTCCGTACGGTATGCCCAATTGGCAGGAGGAGCCATACAGAACGTCGGCGTCGGCGTGCGGTATTCGATCGGAAGCGGTCAGGTCTCGGCGCTCTATACGAACACACACAATACTGCGAACGGAGCGACCGTCAACATGGTCCAGACCGGAGGGATGTACCGCTTCACCCCTTCGGTGACCGTCGGCGCGGACTACATGTACATGTGGGGGAACGAGGTGGTCAATCGGAACCATGCGCATCAGGTCACTGCGGTCGCACAATATGCGCTTTCCAAGCGCACGACGACTTACGTCGATGTGGTGTATCAAATCGCGAATAGCGGTGCGGCGGCATCAATCAATGGGACGTTCGGGCCGTCAAGCAGCCGCTCTCAATGCATTGGGCGCGTCGGCATGCAAACCAGGTTTTAGTGGCAGTGGGTTTGGCGGCTTCGACAATCAGGTGCTCTTCTCTTGCGTCAAACCAAGCAGTCGATCCCACTCCGGTTCCATCGAAAATGTGGACGAAAGCAAATCGAGGAACAGCTTGACCTTCGCCGTCGCACGATGCGAGGTCGGATACACCGCCGAAAAGAAAGGGATCTCCGTCTCATAGTCGGGAAGCACGCGCGTAAGCTGCCCTTCCAGAAGATCATGGTATGCGATCATCGTTGGTAGATAAGCGACGCCCATTGCTCTACGCGCAAACTCCTGCACGAGATGCACGCTGTTGGAACGAAGCGCGGGCACCAACGTGACCTCAGTGTGCTCGGAGCTCTTGCTTAGAATCCACCGGTTGCGCCAGGGATAATAACGGTAGCACGCGAACTGATGCAGGCAGAGATCGGCCGGAGTCAGGATTGGCGATATGCCGTCGAGATATTCGGGCGCTGCGACGAACACGCCCCGCATCCGGAATAGCCGACGTTCGATCAGCGATTCGGAGGCAGGTGGGAATATTTGAAGTACGACATCAAAGCCTTCCTGCACGGGGTCGATTACCTGATCGTTCGCGAAGACGTCGAATTCGACGTGCGGATGACTCTTTCGGAAAGTTTCGATCACACCCGGCAGATGCTGCAACGCAAAGCCGTTCAAAGCAGCGACTCGCAACGTGCCGGTCAAGGCAGTCGTCGTGTCCCGTGACCTTTGAGAAAGGGACTGCATGCGTCCCAGCAGATCATGGCAGTCTGAATAGTATGAGACGCCGACCTCCGACAGTTTCACTGCCCGGCTCGATCGGTGAAAGAGCGAAACGCCCAAATGCTCTTCAAGTTGTTGCACCCGGGTGCTGATGACGGATTTAGCGACGCCGATTTGCCTCGCGGCGGCCGCGAAGTTGCCGGATTCTGCTACACGGACGAACGCTTCCATGCTTAGATAAATATCCATCGAACGTCTCCGGCTGAGGGCGCAGGTTTTGCGAACGCCTTGGTACTCTCGCGTTGCCCACCGCCTGGTCGGCCAAGGGAAAGCAAGTTCCGAGACGAATCGAAAAACATAGCACGTCGATCGCCGTGCAACTATCGTGGAATTCCCGCGACACTATTTGGTGTTCCCCAAGACCTGACGCACCGCTATGGCGGAGCTATCGACGCATGCGTTTCCAGCGTCTCCACGAAGTGCTTCAGATGATGGAGTTGGCACCGGGAAAGCGCCACGGGCCGGTAGGCAGGCTGACCGGCCGCATCAACGCGCCGAGATGAGGTTGTCGGGAATGTAGATCCGTCGGATGATGGACGAGTTGTGGATGGCGCCAAGCTGCTCCAACTCGTTGAAAAATGCTCAAGACGCCTGAGGCGCGCTTGCCGCGATTCGTTTCCCGCACGTTAGAAGCGCGCGTCTTGAGTAGGAGGCGGTTCGGCGGGCGGTTGAAACGCGTCGACGGCGTAGCCCATGTTGAAATACCCCGCCTGCGCGTACAACGCGATGTATTCGAGCCGCTCCGCACGGCTTGCCTCGTCATCGTGAGTTGCGCCGCTTGCCGGGATTGCGCATCCGCATCCGTTCATTGCGCGCCTGGCCTCGCGCAGGAACCGGCGCTCGCGCGCACGCTCCATGTGGGCGAACAAGCTTTGCCAGTAATGCGTCAGGAATCGCGGCATGGCTCACTCCGTTCGGCTCGTGAATGTTTGAATCTAGGCCGCGGACGACGTTTTCACAAGCAAGCTTTTCTGCAATGCATTGCATCGCCTGCGGGAAATGGAGCGCGATGCCAATCGGCACGGCGCGCGATATCAATGTTTCGCTGAAGCCGCCTGCGGGCGGCTCGATGCTTTCTGACGCGGCTGCACATCGATACGCGTGGTCCACGCTAACGCAGGTGTTTCATCACCCGTCAGAAATGCCGTGCTGACACCGCCTTTGATTTACTTACGCCAATCCATTGGTTCACATTGCATACCCGACGCACTAGCCTGAAAACGCAGCGGGCAATTCCGCCCACAATCAGCATTTCTGGCGATACAACCATGCGATACAAAGGATATGAAGTCGAGCCGTCGGCGCGGCCGTTGCCGAGTGGGCTCTATGCAGCCAACCTGACCATCGAGAGCGAGGCGTTCCCTCATGGGCGTTCCTATACGTTCGACGCCCTCGACTACTTCTTCGACGCCGACCATGCCGTCGCATACGCGTCGCGATGGGCTCGTCTCTGGATAGACGATCGATGCAGGCAGGCCGCTTAAGGATCGGACCTGTCCCGCACTACATGCAATGCAATGCTCGATCGACCTGATTTGCAATGCATGAATCGATAGAACCGCCGCCGCACAAAGCCAATATAGTCAGAATCTGTCCATCGACCAAACCTAGAAACGGGGCTTCTGATGAATCGCTTTTTCTCCACGTTGCGCGTGTCCGTTGCCGCCGTCGCGCTGATCGCAGTCACCTCGACCGTCGCCAGCGCCCAGTCGCGCGAAGTCGTGATCGGCTACCAGGATATGGTCGTGCCGTGGCGCTATGCACAGGCGAGCGGCGAAGTCGAGAAGGCAACGGGTTACAAGGTCACCTATCGCAAGCTCGGCAGCGGCGCAGATGTGATCCGCGCGCTGGCTTCGGGCTCGATCCAGCTCGGCGAAGCCGGTTCGAGCCCGATCGCGGCGGGCCTCTCGCAAGGCGTCGACATCTCGCTCTTCTGGATTCTCGACAACATCAACGACGCCGAAGCCCTGGTCGCGCGCAATGGCTCGGGCGTGAACTCGCTTGCCGACCTCAAGGGCAAGAAGCTCGGGCTGCCGTTCGTCTCGACATCGCATTTTCATGCGCTGGTCGCGCTGCAAAACGCGGGCGTCGATCCGTCGTCGGTCAAGATTCTCAACCTGCGCCCGCCTGAAGTGGCGGCAGCGTGGGAGCGCGGCGATATCGATGCCACGTATATCTGGGACCCGGTGCTCGCGAAGGTCAAGAAAAACGGCAAGGTGCTGACCACCTCGGGTGAAGTCGCGAAGGAAACCGGCAAGGCGACCTTCGATGGTTTCGTCGTCAACCGCAAGTTCGCGCAGGACAACGCGGCCTTCGTCAGCGGCTTCGTCAAGGTGCTGTCGACGACCGACGCCCAATATCGCGATCACAAGTCCAACTGGACCGCGGGGTCGAAGGAAGTGGAAGCGGTAGCGAAGGAATCCGGCGCAAACGCCGCCGACGTTCCCGCCAGTCTCGCCCTCTATGCTTTCCCGACAGCCGCCGAACAGGCATCGGCAGCGTGGCTCGGTGGCGGTGCGCAAGCCGGGGCGGCTAAATCGCTGGCTGCGACCGCCGCGTTCCTCAAGACCCAGGGCACGATCCAGAACGTACTGCCGGACTACTCGGCAGGCGTGGATCCCCGCTTCGTGCAGCAGGCCGCGCGATGAGCTTGCTGGACGTCCGTGGCCTCGGAGTCACTTACGACGGAGGCCGCGCGGCCGCGCTCGCCGGCGTGAACCTGCAGATCGGCTCCGGCGAGTTCGTCGTGGCGCTCGGTGCATCGGGCTGCGGAAAGACGACGCTCCTGAACTGCATCGCCGGCTTTGTCGATCCGACCGAAGGCGAAGTGCGTCTCGATGGCGAACCGATCACCGGCCCGGGCGCCGAGCGTGGCGTCGTGTTCCAGAAGTACGCGTTGATGCCGTGGCTCGACGTGCTCGATAACGTCGCGCTTGGTTTGCGCTTCCAGGGGATGAAAAAAGCAGCGCGCAGAAAGATCGCGCTCGATACGCTGGCGCTCGTCGGGCTGCGAGACCAGGCGCATGCGCGGGTGTATGCGCTCTCGGGTGGGATGCAGCAGCGTGTCGGAATTGCTCGCGCGCTGGCGAGCGATCCGAAGGTCCTGTTGATGGACGAACCGATGGGCGCACTCGACGCCCTCACTCGCGAGTCGATCCAGGAACTCGTGCTCGATGTATGGGGCCGCACGCGCAAGACCATTTTCTTTATCACGCACAGCGTGGAGGAAGCGCTGTTTCTCGCCACGCGCCTCGTCGTCATGACGCCGGGGCCGGGCAGGATTGCCGAGACCTACGAACTGCCGTTCGCGCGCCGGTTTCTCGAATCGCGCGATGCACGGGCAGTGAAATCCTCGGCCGATTTCATCGAGTGGCGCGAAAGGCTGGTGCGCCATCTGCACAACTCGCCGCCGCTGGAAGTGACTTCATGAGTTCGATCGAGTCGATACGCATCGCGTCTTCTTCCGCGTCTGCCGGGAAACGGCGCAGGAAAGCACGCGGACTGCCGGGCGAGGGTTCGACGGCCGCGCTGAGCGTGGCCTCGGTCGTGGCGCTTGCAGCGCTCTGGTGGACCGTGACCCGCTTGAACTGGGTGCCGCCCCTCTTTCTACCGTCGCCGCGGGCGGTCTGGAGCGCGTTCGTCGATGCGTGGTCGGGCCGGATTCAGGGCGGCCTGCCGTTGTCCGAACATCTTCTCTGGAGCGCGATCCGCGTGTTCGGCGCGTTCTTGCTTGCGAGTCTGACGGCCGTGCCGGTCGGCATCCTGATGGGCGTGAGCCGGGTCGCGCGAGGATTGCTCGATCCGCCGCTGGAGTTCTATCGGCCGCTGCCGCCGCTGGCGTACTTGCCACTCGTCGTGATCTGGTTCGGCATCGACGAAACGGCGAAGCTCATCGTGATCTACCTGGCCTGCTTCGCGCCGATCGCGATGGCCGCGCGTGCCGGCGTGCGCAGCGCGACCGCCGAACAGGTCAACGCTGCTTATTCGCTTGGCGCGAGCTTTTCGCAGTTGGTGCGCCACGTCGTGTTGCCTGCGGCGCTGCCGGAAATCCTCACGGGTCTGCGGATTGCAATTGGCTTTGGCTGGACCACGCTCGTCGCAGCGGAGATGGTGGCCGCGACTGCCGGGCTCGGACAAATGGTGCTCAACGCGTCGAGCTTTCTTCGCACCGACGTGGTGGTGATGGGCATCGTGCTGATCGGGTTGATCGCGTGGACGTTCGATCTGGGCATGCGGGCGCTCGAGCGTCGGCTGGTGCCGTGGAGGGGCAAGGTTTAGCCCCTTGTCATTTCATTGATTCCCCGGCACGCCATAGCTCGGAGCCGCGGTCGGATTCAACGCGCGAGTCACATAGTCCTGCATCTGCGGCCGATAGGCTTGCCACAGACCATCGAGTTGACCAATAGGATCGTCATCCGCCCAGTCAACCCGCAAGTCGACGAGGGGCCAGCTCAAATCCCCCGCGATCTTAAGCGCCGCCGAATGCACAGGCCCCGCTTCGCCACCCGCCGCCATCGCAGCATGCATCGCCGCCAGCAGCCGGTCAGCGAGCATGCCGCGCGCATTCTCAAACGCCGGAACCATCGCTCCGATGACCTCGACACTCGCCAGCATGTTGCCGGCAGCGACGCATTGCTCCCCAGCCACGGCATGGTGTACGCCAAGCGTTTCCTTGCCGCTAAAGAACGCAGTGCGACCCTGACCGTCAATCACGGTCACCTGTCGATACTCGCTCCACTCATTGGCACTCAGCGCTCGATCCAGTGCGCCCTGAGAATCGAGCTTCATGCTCTCAAGGAAGTCGAGAATCTGCGAGCCGAGCGCCGGCAACGTGACGTTCTGCGTCGCCACCGCGCCCACGCCTGCGCGCACCCACGGGCAACGCGCCCCCACCGCGATACTCGATGAACTGATGGCAATCCCGAGCTGGCCGGTTTCCGGGCAACGTCCGATAACGGAGAATGTCATGTCCGACTCCTTAGACCTCTTGAGGCTTCCAGCCATCCGGGATCACCGCGATCACATCGATCTCCATCAACCACTGCGGTTGCCCCAACGCGCTCACCACCAGGCCGGTGGAAATGGGAAACACGCCCTTCAGCCACTTGCCGACCTCCTGATACACCGGCTCACGATAGCGCGGGTCGATCAGATAGGTCGTCGTCTTGACGATGTGAGACAGGTCGCTGCCCGCTTCTTCCAGCAGTTGCTTGAGGTTCTTCATCGCCTGCTCGGCCTGGGCGCGCGGATCGCCTAGCCCGACCAGATTGCCGTCGAAATCCGTGCCGACCTGGCCGCGCACGTAGACGGTGTTGCCAGCGCGCACGGCCTGACAAAGATCGTTGTCGAGCGTCTGGTTCGGGTACGTATCCTTCGTGTTGAACATGCGAATGCGGGTGTGCGTAGGTTGGTTCATCGATGCACCTTGATGCTAGGAAGAAATGGATCGCGATTAAACGGCAGCAGGCATCAACTCACGCCCAACTCGCTGACTTTGTGCACGCGCGATTCCGCATGCGCGCCGTCACGATCGTCGCCCGCATGACGTTGCGAGGCATCGCGGTAAGCGAGATATTTTCGCTGCGTGACGATATGGTCCGCGATGTGTCTGGCATCGTGCCAGACGCCCCAGATGAAAGCGGAGCCGCGACGCGAGAGCCACGGCAAGCCAAGGAAATAGATGCCGGGTTCCTTTGATACGCCTCGCTGATGTTTCGGCTTGCCCTTCTCGTCGAAGGCGTCGACGTCCAGCCAGCTGAAATCGACCGCATAGCCCGTCGCCCAGATGATCGAGGTCACGCCGGCCTTCGCCAGATCGAGGTCGAGAATGGGATGGGTCACGCATTCTGGATCGGAAGGAATATCGCGAGCTTGCGGTTCTTCCGGAAGGTCCAGACCGTTGCGGGCAACATAGGCGTCGGCGGCATTCAACAACGACAGATAGTTCTCGTCGCCACGCGCAATGTTCAGTGCAAGATCCGGTTCGAACGTCACGACGCCGTCATCGAATGACTTCGTCAAGCCAACGAGCGTTATCCCCTGATGCGCAAGTCGCCGGAAGTCCACCGTATGGCCGCCACGCGCACCGCTCACCGCAATGGTCACATGTTCTTTGCCCGGCCTCATGACCTCCGCGTCCCATTCGCCGAGAACGCCCAACCACCAGCAAAAGTCGCGGCCGCGATAGGCACGCGGCGGCCGGTCATGCGGTCCAACCGACAGATAGACCTGCTTGCCCGAACGCTGCAACTCATCGGCGATTTGCACGCCGGACGACCCTGCACCGACCACCAGCACGGCGCCTTCGGGCAGTTGCTCAGGGTTGCGATAGTCGGCGGAATGAATCTGCGTGAGATGTCCGGCGCCTGACGCAATCGGCGGAATGATGGGGCGCTGGAAAGGTCCGGTCGCGACCACCACGCGGTTAGCCTCGATCGTGCCCTCGGACGTCTCGATGGTGAAGCCCTGCCTCCCAGCATTGCGCACGACCCTCTTCACTTCCACGCCGGTGCGGATGGGCGCGTCGAACTTCCTCGCATAGGCGACGAAATAGTCCGCAACCTGGTCTTTGGAAGCGAAGCCGTCGGAATCGACGTCCTCGAATTCGAGATTGGGGAAACGGTCGTGCCATGCGGGACCATTCGCAACCAGCGAATCCCACCGTGCCGTGCGCCAGCGCTCGGCGATGCGATCGCGTTCGAGGACGAGATGCGGCACGCCGAGCTGGCTCAGATGCTCGCTCATCGCGATGCCGGCCTGACCGGCGCCGACCACGAGCGTATCGATTGACGTTCTTTCCATTGTCATGGCTATGTCCTTCTAGAGGCGATTCGATTCGGCTCGATCATGGCTTCGCGCAATCTCGCATTGTTCTGCGCGGCAAAGCTTGCAAGCGTCGCTAGCGAGAAAAAAGTGCCTGTGCGTCCTGAAGCAAATCTACGCCCGCCTTTAGAATTCGAAAAATATATTAAAAAAATGCAGAGCATCGGGTTTGGCTATGCAAGGTTTTTTGAGCGTTTCACAATGCGGCCCATTGAAGCACGATCGCGGAGCATTACGGATGGAAAGTCTCCCCTTGCGCTACTCGTTGCGGCAGTTGCGCTATTTCGTCGTCACCGCGGAAGTGCTGTCGTTTACCGCCGCCGCGCGGCGCTTGCACATCTCCCAGCCGTCGATTTCGACGGCGCTCGCGGACCTCGAAGTCTCGTTCGGCGTGCAACTCTTCATACGACATCATGCGAGCGGCCTGTCGCTCACACAAGCCGGCCGCGATCTGCTCGGACAGGCGCGCAATCTGCTGAAGATCGCCGAAGAATTGCAGATGGCCGCGAAGGAAATGGACGGCGGCATGACGGGCGCGATCACACTCGGCTGCCTCGTCTCGCTCGCGCCGCCGCTCATGCCAAGACTCATCAGCCGGTTCACGAGCGAGCACGCGGGCATTTCGTTTCGCACCGTCGAGGCGCATCAGGACGGCCTTCTGCGCGGCCTGCACGATGGCTCGCTTGACATAGCCCTGACCTATAGCCTCGATTTGACCGAGGACATCGCCTTCACGCCGCTGCTGTCGCTGCCGCCTTACGCGATCCTGCCGAAGACGCACCGCCTCGCCCGCGCACGCAAGGTGTCGCTCGCCGACTTGCTGCCGGAGCCCTATGTGATGCTGGATCTGCCGCACAGCCGCGAGTACTTCGCCGCGCTCTTCGATGCAGTGGGCAACCGTCCGGTGCCCGCCTTTCGCTCGTCGCAGCCGGAGGTCGTGCGCGGGATGGTGGCCAACGGCCTCGGCTATAGCATCCTCAATTTTCCGCTTAAGTCGAACCGCACCGTGGATGGCGAAGACTTCGTCATTAAGCGCTTCAAGGACAACGTCAACGCGACGACGCTAGGCATCGCGCAATCGCGCACGATGAAGCCGCGGCAAGTCGTGCAGCGCTTCGCGTCGTTCTGCGAAACCTATATACAGCGTCTGCATGTCGACGCATGATTTGATTTGCGGATGTTGAGTGCGCGGAACCTGCGTCGAAGCCTGCGAACGCTGCATAGGTAAAAGCTTTCCTTTGTATCCAAAAACAATATTTTGGCTGGCAATTTGGCTTGATAGATTTCTGACCATGATGAGCGCAACGCCGCAATGCCTCGTGTTGACGCGCTCCCACAGGGATTGATCAAGGAGGGTTCCATGGCAAACCCCGCACGGACGATCGCGCTGCAACGGCTGGTGGAGGCGTTGCAGGCCGGTTGCGAACGGCCGTTCAGCGAAGCGCACTCCATGCCGCCGGGTGTCTATACGTCGGCAGAATTCCTGTCACTGGAAGAGCGCAATATCTTCGAACGCGAATGGCAGTGCGTCGGCCGCGCAAGCGCGCTGAAAGCGCCCGGCGACTATCTGACGACACGCATCGGCGCACAGCCCATCGTGATCCTGCGCGATGAGCAGATGCAACTCAAGGCGATGTCGAACGTGTGCCTGCATCGCATGTCGGTGCTGCTGGAAGGACGCGGCAATGTGCGCAGGATCGTGTGCCCTTACCATGCGTGGAATTATTCGCTCGATGGCGCGCTGCGCGGGGCACCGATGATGGATCGGCAAGCGGGCTTCTGCAAGGAAAGCTACAAGCTGCCCGCCGTGCGTTGTGAGGAATGGCAGGGCTGGATCTACGTGACGCTCGACGAGAACGCGCCGCCCGTTCATGCGCAGCTCGCCGAACTGAGCGGACTCATCGACGCATACGGCATGTCCGACTACGTCGAAACCTTCTATGAAGAACACGTGTGGGATACCAACTGGAAGATCCTTGCCGAGAACTTCATGGAAAGCTACCACTTGCCGATCCTGCATCGCGCGACAGTAGGACCGCATTCCCGGCTCGAGGAAATGGAATGCCCGCCGGGCTTTCCCGCCTTCAACTATCACTGGATCACGAAGGAAGCGTCCTTGCCCATCGGCAATGCGCATCCGGACAACACGCGTCTCACGGGACACTGGCGCAAGACCACGGCGTTGCTCGCGATCTACCCGACACACCTCATCACGCTCACGCCCGGTTACTTCTGGTATCTGGTACTGCAGCCGCAAGGGGTCGGGCGCGTGCATATCCGCTTCGGAGGCGGGCTTGCGCCGGAGTTCGTCGCCGATCCCGAGGGCAACGCCCACATGGCGACGCTCAAGACGCTGCTCGACGAAGTCAACGCGGAAGACAAGCGCGGCGTGGAAGCCGTCTTTCGCGGCGTGCATGCGCCGCTTGCGAAGCCCGGCAATCTCAGCCATCTCGAACGCCCCAACTATGACTTCGCGCGCTATCTCGCGAAGCAGCTCGGCGAGCATTGAACCTTGAATTCAGCGGTACTCCGACAGGACGCGATCACGATGCCAAACTCCTCCTTCATATCGTTCTCGGGCGTGAGCAAATCGTATGACGGCGTGCACTACGTCGTGGAGGATTTGAACCTCGACGTGCGCAAGGGAGAATTCCTGTCGCTGCTCGGGCCGTCGGGTTCGGGCAAGACGACCACGCTCATGATGCTCGCGGGATTCGAATCGCCGACGCAGGGTGAGATTCGCCTCGACGGCCGCCGTCTCGACGACAAGCCGCCCCATCAGCGCGACATCGGCATGGTGTTCCAGAACTATGCGCTCTTTCCGCATCTGACGATTGCCGAGAACGTCGCGTTTCCACTCTCCGTGCGGCACCTGAGCCGCGCCGAGCAGAAGACCCGTGTGAAGCGCGCGCTCGAGATGATCGAGTTGCCGCATCTGGCGAACCGGCGTCCCGCGCAACTCTCGGGCGGGCAGCAGCAACGTGTGGCGCTCGCACGCGCGCTCGTGTTCGAGCCGAGCGTCGTGCTGATGGACGAACCGCTCGGCGCGCTCGACAAGCGTCTGCGCGAGACGATGCAGTACGAGATCATGCGGCTGCATCGCGAACTCTCGCTCACGATCGTCTACGTCACGCACGATCAGGCCGAGGCGCTGACGATGTCGGACCGCGTCGCCGTCTTCTCCGACGGCCGCATTCAGCAGGCCGCCACGCCAAGCGAGCTTTACGAGAACGCGCAGAACGCATTCGTCGCGAACTTCGTCGGCGAGAACAACGGGCTGACCGGACGCGTCGTCAATTCCGGCGAGGACTGGGCGACGCTCGCGCTGTCGGATGGCAGCGTCATTCGCGGCCGTTGCGAATGCGGCCTGCGCTCGGGCGACGAAGCGATGCTCGCGCTGCGCCCCGAGCGCGCGCATATCCCGAGCGCGGAGGGCATGCACGTGGACGAACACAGCAACGTGGTCCGCGCCCGCGTCGAAGAACTGGTGTATTGCGGCGACCATCATCGCGTGCATCTCAAGCTCGGCTCGCGGGACGACATCGTCGTGAAGCTGCCCAATACGCAGCGTCATGCCCTGCCCGCGCCCGGCAGCGCGATCGATATCGCGTGGCGCCATGACGACTGCAAGATCCTCGCGATGAGCGCTCCACGCAGCGCGTCCGCGCTCCATTCCGCCACCCCGCCGTCAACTTCAACCATCACGCCCGCCACAGCAGGAGCCAACTGACATGCGCACTTCAATCAAAACCCAATGCGCCGCACTCGCCATCCTCGCGTTCGCCAGCGTCACCGTAGAGGCAGCGGAGACTCTCTCCGTCGTGACCTTCGGCGGCGCCTACGAGGCGGCTGCAAAGAAGGCGTATTTCGAACCGTTCACCCAGGCCACCGGCGTGAACTTCTCGACCGAATCGTATGACGGCGGACTCGCCAAGCTCTCCGCGATGGAGCAGGCGAAGAACACCACGTGGGACCTGATCGACCTCGAAACGAACGACGCGATCACCGCTTGCGATGAAGGCCTGCTCATGAAGTTCGACAAGAAGTCGCTGGGCAAGACGAGCGACTTCATCCCCGGCTCGATCAGCGATTGCGCGGTGGCGAGCATGGTCTGGTCCACGGTCTACGCCTACGATGCGAGCAAGCTCAAGACGCCGCCGACGACGGTCAACGACTTCTTCGACCTGCAGAAATTCCCCGGCAAGCGCGGCCTGCGCAAGTCGCCGAAGGTAACGATGGAATGGGCGCTGATCGCGGACGGCGTCGACCCGAAGGATGTCTACAAGGTGCTCGGCACGCCGGCCGGCGTTGATCGCGCGTTCAAGAAGCTCGATACGATCAAGCAGAACATCGTGTGGTGGGAGGCTGGCGCGCAGGCGCCGCAATTGCTCGCGGACGGCGCGGTCGTGATGACGCAGGTCTACAACGGCCGCATCGACGATGCCGCCAAGAAGGACAACAAACCCTTCAAGGCGGTCTGGGACGCGCAGGTGTACGACTTCGAATGGTGGGGCATTCCGACGGGCGCCAAGCACGCCGATACGGCCGCGAAATTCATCATCTCCGCTTCGCAGCCGAAGGCGTACGCGGACCTGACGAAGTACATCGCGTATGCGCCGCCGCGCAAGGATGCGATTGCGCTCGTCGACAAGCAGCGTCTCGCCGACCTGCCGACCGCGCCCAACAACTTCAAGCGCGCCGTGCAGATCAACGCGAACTTCTGGGCCGACAACGCGGACCAGATCAACAAGCGCTTCCAGGTGTGGCTGACGCAATAACGCCGCCATTCGACCGTTCTGAAGCGTCACCGCCCGACGAGAGCCCAACTTGACCGCGATCACTACCATGCCAGCTTCGGCCCCGGCCGCGCCTTCGGGCTCTCCAACGAAAACCGACGGCCGCGCGTCGTATCAGAAGGCGCGCCGCCGCGCGGCAGTTCAGGCGCTTTTGCTTGCGCTGCCGCTGATCGTGTTTCTGGTTTCCACCTTCATCGCGCCGATCGCGCTCCTGCTCGCGCGCAGCGTGCAGAACCGCGAAGTGCCCGACAGCATGCCCGCGCTCACGCGTGCGCTCGATGCGTGGGACGGGCGTGGCGTACCGGACGAGGCTACGTTCGCCCAGCTCGCTTCGGGACTCAGGCAAGCACAGCAGAGCGGGCAGCTCGGCACCGTCGCGCGGCGCCTGAACTTCGCCCAGCCCGAGTTCCGAAGCCTGTTGATGCGCACCGCGCGCCAACTGCCTGCAGACGCGCCGCCCGCGTGGAAGCCCGCGCTCGTCGAGCTCGACGAGCGCTGGAATTCGCCGGAGATCTGGCGCTTGCTGAAGCGCGCCGCCGCCTCGCCCACGCCGGACTATTTGCTCGCAGCCGTCGACGCCCAGGTGACGCCGCAAGGCTCGGTCGTCTCCATGCCGGCGAACGCTTCGGTGTATCGGCAGGCATTCGTGCGCACGATCACGATCAGCGCCACCGTCACGCTGCTGTGCCTCTTGCTCGGCTATCCGGTCGCGTGGCTGCTCGCCAACCTGCCCGCGAAAAGCAGCAACCGCCTGATGCTGTTCGTGATCGTGCCGTTCTGGACCTCGCTTCTGGTACGCACGACCGCATGGTACGTGCTGCTGCAACCGAGCGGCGTCATCAACAGTCTGCTAATGGGACTCGGCCTCGTCACGCATCCCGTGGCGCTCATCTTCAACCGGACGGGCGTGCTGATCGGCATGACGCACGTGCTGTTGCCCTACATGATTCTCGCCATCTACTCGGTGATGAAGGGCGTCTCGCCCGTGTATGTGCGTGCGGCGCAATCGCTCGGCGCGCATCCGCTGACCGCGTTCGTGCGCATCTACGTACCGCAGACGCTGCCAGGTGTGGGCGCGGGCTGCTTCCTGGTGTTCGTGCTCGCGCTCGGTTACTACATCACGCCTGCGCTGCTCGGCGGCTCGGGTGACGAGATGATCAGCCAGCTCATCGCGATACAGACGAACACGCAGCTCAACTGGGGGCTTGCCGGTGCGCTCTCGGCGTACCTCGTGATCTTCACGGCGATCTTCTATTTCCTGTTCAACCGGATCATCGGGATCGACCGGCTGCGCTTCGGTTGAACGATGCGGATACGACGAAGGAACGACATGCAAGACCAACGCAACAAGGTACTGACGGAACGCATCGCCGCGCGCTGGGTGCGCTTCCATACCGCGCTCGTGCTGTTCTTCCTGATTGCGCCGATTCTCGCGATCATCCCGCTCTCGTTCAATTCGGGATCGTACTTCTCGTACCCGTTGCAGGGCTTTTCGATGCGCTGGTATGAACAGGCGCTCACGAGCGCGGACTGGCAGCGGTCGCTGGCGAACAGCATCGGCATCGGCGCGGCATCCACGTTGATCGCCACGTGCCTCGGCACGCTGGCCGCATTGGGCCTGAGCCGGGCGCAGTTCCCGCTGCGCTCGCTGATAATGCCGATCATCATCTCGCCGATGATCGTGCCGATCGTCGTGGTCGCCGCGGGTTTCTATCTGATCTTCGCGCCGCTCGGTCTCGTGAACTCGTACCCCGGCGTGGTGCTGGCGCACGCGGCGCTCGGCACGCCGTTCGTGGTCATCACCGTGACGGCATCGCTGCTTTCGTTCGACCAGAGTCTCCTGCGTGCCGCGTCCGGCCTTGGCGCGACGCCGTGGATCGCGTTCAGACGCGTGACCTTGCCGCTCATCACGCCAGCGGTCGCGACCGGCAGTGTCTTCGCCTTCGCGACCTCGTTCGACGAGGTGATCGTCATTCTGTTTATCGGCGGGCCGGATCAACGGACCGTGCCGCGGCAGATGTGGAGCGGCATTCGCGACTCCATCGATCCTTCGATCCTCGCGGTGGCAACGATGTTGATCGTGTTCGCGGTGCTGCTTTTCGCCAGCATCAATTGGCTGCGAGGCCGCGCGGCGGCGGCTAGCCAGGCGCTCGCCGGCACTTGAGGCGGGCGGGTTGGCTTACGCCCCTGGTAACTCCGTGGCCTGCCGCCACGCCTCGTACAAATCCTCCCCTTCGTCACGGGCCGGCACATAGGTCAACTTCATCTCGCGCTCCTCGATCGGCCTCGCCAGTTCCGCGTAACCCCGCTCCGCCGACAGGCCATACGATTCCCCATCTTCATTGGAGTACGCGTAGTACACGTGGCTGACGCCAGCCAGATACATCACCGACAAGCACATGGAACAAGGATAGCCGCTTGCGTACATGACACTGCCGCTGAGGTCGGTGGTACGCAGGGCCTTGCTGGCCGCACGCACGGCTTGCATTTCTGCGTGAGCACTGGGATCGCAGTTCGCGTCGACCTCGTTCACCGAACGTGCCACGACCTTGCCATCCCTGACGAGCACGGCACCAAACGGCACGGCCTTGCGATCGCGCACGTTCTCCATCGCAAGCCTGATCGAATCAACCAGGTAGTCTTCCGTATTGGGCATGCAGCCTCTCCATTCGATGTTGGTGGGGACAACATGATAGTGCCGTTTCGCGTCGAATACCCTGACAGTGTCCACCCGGGCGCCGCGGCTGCGATCAGCGGCTTAATCGGAATGTCGTCACACTTGTTACTCCCAACGCTCGATTTTCCGGTGCGAAACTGTCTCGGTGCTAAACCACGAGCGATGAGCAGCGAAAAGACCCGCGCCTCAGCCATGAGGCGCAGGCATTCGCCCAACTTAGGAGATTGCGAGAGCCATGACTACATCGAATACATCGGCGGAGAACGGACAGAAAAGCGAGCCAACTGACATGCAGACACCACCGGTCGTGTCGGCAGAGGCGTGGGAGGCGGCCCGCCAGCAGTTGCTCGTGAAGGAAAAGGCCCATACCCGCGCCCGCGACGCCCTCGCCGCCGAGCGTCGGCGGATGCCGTGGACGGCCGTGGAGACGGCCTATTCGTTCGACGGACCTGCGGGCAAGGCCAGCCTGCTCGACCTGTTCGACGGCCGGCGTCAGTTGATCGTCTACCGCGCCTTCTTCGAGCCGGGCGTGTTCGGCTGGCCCGAGCACGCGTGCCGGGGCTGCTCGATGGTGGCCGACCAGGTCGCCCACATCGCCCACCTGAACGCGCGTGACACGACCCTCGTCTTCGTCTCGCGTGCGCCTCAGGCGGACATCGCGCGGCTGAAAGCGAGGATGGGCTGGGAGATCCCGTGGTTCACCGTGACCGACCGTTTCGACGCCGATTTCGGCGTGGACGAGTGGCACGGCACGAACGTGTTCTACCGCGCTGGCGACCGCGTGTTCCGCACTTACTTCCTCAACAATCGCGGCGACGAGCAGATGGGAGGCACCTGGAACTACTTCGACATCACGCCGATGGGCCGGCAAGAGGTTTGGGAGGATTCGCCGGAGGGCTATCCCCAGACGCCGACCTACAAATGGTGGAACTGGCACGACAGTTATGTCGCGGATGCGGCGCCGGACAAGAAGTGGGTCGAGGTGTCGGATGCTGGAGAGGCTGCGTTTCGGAATCAGGACGCGGCCACGAAGTCGTGAGCCGGGGCGGCGGGGGCCGGGTGTGCTGTGTGCGCCGTTTGATGCACTCAGGCTACCAGCACCTCATGAACGGAACTCTGGAACGCGCCGCCGTTCATCGGCCCACCGCCACGCCACGTGGATTGAATCCGCGATCATCGCGGCGCCGATTGTCGATTCCGTGGCGGGGCGTTCTCCGCACGTCTACCGGATCTCTCTCGCCACGCTCTGCAACTGCCTGAAGGCGCGATACCGCGCTTCATGCAGTGCGGCGATATCGCCTGCGTCCGGCTGGTAGGCCCTGCTGATCTGCGACATGCTCGCCATCCCCGAGCGCACGTCGTCGAACAGGCGGCCCGCCACGCCGCCCAGGATCGCGGCGCCGAGCAGAACGGGCTCTTCAGCCTGCGTCGCGAGCACGGGCTTTCCCGTTGCATCCGCGAGCAGTTGCCGGACGAGATCGAGCCGTCCCGCGCCGCCGCTGATCACGATCCGCTCGATCGGCGCACCGGCCGCCGCCTGCGCTTCGATGATCTGGCGCAGGCCGTAACCGATACTGCAAATCCCGGCGATGTAGAGGGCGACCAGGCTGTTCAGGTCGTCGTCCATGCCAAGGCCCGCGATCACGGCCCGTGCGTGGGGGTCCGCAAAGGGCGCACGGTTTCCCAGGAACTCCGGGACGACATGCAGGCCGTCGGCCAGCAACACCGCGCCCGACAAGCCGTCCGACGCCTGTGCCGCGAGGCCCGCGAGCAGCACCGGCAGGGACTGTCCCTCGTGCTCGGCGCGGCGCCGGGCGTCGGGGGTCGCCGGGTGCATCGAAAGCAGTCGTTCGATCGCGGCACCCGCCACCGATTGACCGCCTTCGTTGAGCCACGCATCCGGCACCATCGCGGAAAAATACGGTCCCCACACGCCGGGGACGAACACCGGACTCCGGGTCGTGGTCATCGTGCACGATGAGGTGCCGAACACGTACCCGAGGCACGACTCCGGCTCACCATCGGCGCCGACCGTGCCGATCCCGCCGGCATGCGCATCGATCACGCCCGTCGCGACCGGCGTTCCGGCGAGGAGGCCGAGTTCAGCGGCGGCGTTTGCGCTCAGTCCGCTCCCTAGCGGCGTCCCCGGGTCGACGACGCTCTGGCCGATGCGCGCAAACGCCTCGTCCGCCAGCACGCCGAGGCCAACGCTGCGGAAGTAGCTCTCGTCCCAGCGACGCTCGTGCGCCAGATAGGTCCATTTGCAGGTGACCGTGCAGGTGGATCGGGACAAATCCCCGGTTGCGCGCCAGGTCAGGAAGTCGGTCAGGTCGAAGAACTGCCAGGCCGCGGCAAACACGCCCGGCCTGTTCTCCAGCAGCCATAGCAGCTTCGGCGTCTCCATTTCCGGCGAGATCCTGCCGCCGACGAATTTCAGCACCTCGTGGCCGCCCGCGTTGATGCGCTCCGCCTGCTCCACCGCGCGGTGGTCCATCCAGACGATGATGTCGCGCTCGGCCTGCTCGGAGGGACCCACCGGCAAGGGCGCTCCACCCTCGCCCAGCACGACGAGCGAGCAGGTGGCGTCGAATCCGATGCCGGCGATCCGGTCGGGCGAAACGGCCGCCTGCGCCAACGCATCCTTCACCGATTGACAGACGGCGTTCCAGATCTCGCCGCTCGATTGCTCGACGATGGAGCCGCTCGCATGGAACAGGGTGATGTCGCGCTTCGCCGACGCCACCATGCGGCCGGCACTGTCGAAGATGCCGGCGCGGGCGCTGCCCGTGCCGACGTCGACGCCGATGACATAGCGCACATGACGCGTGCCGTCTGCCGCGCCGGAGGTCGTGTTTTCTGAGGTCATGGCTCAATGCCTATGGTGGGGGTGCGTCTGACACGCGTGTCAGAGATCGACGCTGTTCGGAAGGATCACGAGGTCGCGGACGGTCACGTTGCGCGGCCGCGTCAGCATGAAGAGCACCGCGTCGGCGACCTCCTTGGGCTGCATCAGGCTGCCCGAGGCGAGCGCCTCTTCCATCTTCGCCTTCGGCCAGTCGTCGAGCAGCGCCGTGACGACCGGGCCGGGACACACCGCGCCGACCCGCACGCCATGCTTCGAGAGCTGGCGGCGGATCGTATGGACGAAGGCCTGCACCGCGAATTTCGAGGCCGTGTAGATTGGCTCCCACACGACCGGGACGATGCCCGCGATGGAACTGGTGAAAATGATGTCGCCTGATTTCTGCGCGACCATGTGCGGCAGCACGGCGTGAACCGAGCGGAACGCGGCGTTGATGTTCAGGTTCAGCATGCGATCCCACTCGTCGGGATTGCCATCCACCACTTCGCCGCCGATGTAGGCGCCGGCGTTCGCATGGAAGATGTCGAGGCCGCCGGCGACGTCGAGGATCTTCGGCAGCAGCGCGGAGACTTCCGACGGCTGCAGCAGATTCACGACCAGCGGCAGCGCGTTCGGTCCGAGTTCCGCGCAAAGCTGTTCGAGCCTGTCCTTCGCGCGGTCGACCAGAACGACCTTCGCACCTTCCGCGAGCAGGGTACGCGCGCACGCGAGGCCGATGCCCGATGCCGCGCCCGTGATGGCGGCAACCTTGCCTTTCATCGAATCATTCATTCTTGCTCTCCTTGTTTGCTGCGATTACGCGCGGCCGTGCGAGACGCGGGACTGACGGGCGAGCGAATCGACGATCACCGCAATCGCCAGCACCGCGCCGGTGATCATGAAGCGCAGCGACGACGACAGGTTCAGGAGCGTCAGGCCGCTCGCGATCGACTGGATCACGATGATGCCCAGCACCGCCGAATACGCGCTGCCACGGCCGCCGAAGAGACTGGTGCCGCCGATCACGGCCGCTGCGATGGCGTTGAGGTTCACGTCGCCGCTGCCGGCCTGCTGACTCGCTGACGCCAGCCGTGCCGCCGTCAGCACGCCGCCGAGCGCGGCGAAGCTGGCGCACAGCACGAAGGCGCTGGTGTAGATGGCGCTGACATTGATGCCCGCCCGCCTCGCGGCTTCGTGATTGCCGCCGACCGCGCTCATCGAACGGCCCCAGCGCGTTCTCGTCAGCGCGTAGTCCATCACGACCGCGAGGCCGAGGAAGATGCCGAACATCAGCGGAACGCCGCGTCCCAGGTTGAGATACGCGACCACGACCACCAGCAGCACGGTAATCGCGAGGCTGCGCGCGAGCAGGCTGCCCACCGAGGGTGCGGAGAGATTGGACGCGCGGCGGCGCTCACGCGTGCGCAGCCCGACCCCGAGGATCACGGCACCCGGCGCCAGCGCGAGGATGTACGAAACGATGGCGGGGATGATCATGAGCTGCCCGAGGTTCACCATCGTCGAGCCGTAGGGCAGGTTGATCGACCCGGTGGCGCCGAGCACGTACAACTGCATCCCGAGGATCGCGAGCAGCCCGGCCAGCGTCGCGACGAAGCTCGGCATGCCGAGCCGGTTGAGCAGCAGCGCGTACAGGGCGCCGACCACTGCGCCGACGACGATCGCAGCGACGATGGCGACGAGCACCGGCCAGCCGTGATTGACCCAGAGCATGCCCAAGAGCGCCGAAGCGAAGCCGCTCATCGAGCCGACCGACAGATCGATCTGTCCGACCATCAGGACGCAGACGATGCCGAGCGAGATCACGCCGACGGTCGAGCAGTCGAACAGCAGGTTCACGAGGTTGTCGGCTGAGAGGAACACCGGGTTCAGGCTGGTGAACACGGTCCATATGATGACGAGGCCCGCGATGACCGGCAGCGATCCCAGATCGCCGGAGCGTACTCGTTCGACGAACGCGGCGATTGCACCGCTGATTCCGGTGGCGTGCTTGACGCGGACATCGCTGCGGTCGAGTAGCGGGGCGGTTTGCCTTTCAGGCTGTGGGGCGCCTTGCGGTTCATTGCTCATGATCGTTCCTTTCTACTAGGGGTTGATGTGTCGCTGGCGCTTGGGTTTGGGGTGGGGTGGGTTTGGGGCTGGTTGGGGTAACACCGTTTGATGCTTTTGCGCTTCTATGGAACTTGTATTCGTTTCGGTCTATTTGCTCTGCCCCTGTCCGGGGCGGGACTCACTTTCTTTGCTGCTGCAAAGAAAGTAAGCAAAGAAAGCAGCTTTCCACCGCCAATCCTTGCCATGCGCCGCCAGACCGCTCCCCCAGAGTGGTCCAACCGGGGGAGTGTCGTTAGCGGGGTTTCATCGTTGTTGGCATGTAGAAGAGGTACGGGCATCGCACCACGATACAAAGTGGACCAGCAGTCATTCATCCAGTCTCGCGCTTCGCGCTCACCCGTCAGGCAAAACTAAAACCCATCGCTACTTCGCTACGTTTGTGCATGCTGCATGCTTCAATTCACCGCTTAGCGAACCTGTCGTCGGGCACGAAGTGCCGGGACGGATGAATGACTGCTGTTCCACTTCGTTTAGCGGTGCGACGTGCGCGCCTCTTCTACATGCCAACAACGATCAAACCCCGCTAACGACACTCCCCCGGTTGGACCACTCCGATATAACGGGCTGGCGGCGCATGGCAAGCATTCGGGGTGGGAAGCTGCTTTCTTTGCTTACTTTCTTTGCAGCAGCAAAGAAAGTGAGTCCCGCCCCGGACAGGGGCAGAGCTAATAAACCAAAAACAAAGCAAGTTCCATAGGAGCCTGAGCGCATCAAACGGTTGGGAAGCCCGCCCCCGACCCAAGCGCCAGCGATGACCCGTCCCGCCCCGGACAGGGGCAGAGCAAATAAACCAATAAGAAAACAAGTTCCATAGAAGCGCAAAAACATCAAACGGGTGTAACCCAAAACCGACCCCAAGCGCCAGCGAATAACCTAAGCGTCCAGGGCCTGCCGCCGCCCAGCCCTCCGCGATACAGCATTCTCGGTAGCACCCGTAATCGCAGCGACGAGTTCCTGATTCGAGGAATCCGGATAGAACACGCCGTTGTTACGGCCAAGCCGCAACACCACGATCCGGTCCGCCACGGCGCGGACATCCTCCATGTTGTGGCTGATCATGATCACCGCGTGGCCGCGGTCGCGCACCCGCTCGATCAGGTTCAGCACCTCAGCGGTCTGGGCCACGCCCAGCGCCGCCGTCGGCTCGTCGAGCATGATCAGCTTCGGGTCCAGCAGCAGCGAACGGGCGATCGCCACCGTCTGGCGCTGCCCGCCCGACAACGAAGCAACCACGTCCCGCACGCTCGGAATCCGCGCCGACAACTCGTTCAGGAGCGTCCACGCCTTCACTTCCATCGCGACCTCGTCGAGGCGCAGCGGATTCAACTCGCGCCCGA
The DNA here is from genome assembly GCF_001544535.1 of Caballeronia choica. Classification (GTDB taxonomy): domain Bacteria; phylum Pseudomonadota; class Gammaproteobacteria; order Burkholderiales; family Burkholderiaceae; genus Caballeronia; species Caballeronia choica. Next base: position 33,744 of record NZ_FCON02000074.1, read on the forward strand.
GATAGATATTCGCGACGACATCGAGGTTTTCGCACAGCGCCAGGTCCTGGAACACCGTCGCGATGCCAAGATCGAGCGCCGCAGCCGGATCGGGCAGCGTGACCTCCTTGCCGCGAAAACTGATCGTGCCGGTGCTCGGTTGGTGGACGCCGGCGAGAACCTTCACCAGCGTCGATTTCCCGGCCCCGTTGTCGCCCACCAGCGCGACCACTTCACCGGCGTGCACGTCGAGCTCGATGTCCGTCAGGGCCGAGACCGCTCCGAAGTGCTTCGAGACGCCGCGCAGGCTCAGCACCAGCTCGCCCGAGCCGGACCGTGGTAGGGAGTTGTCAGTCATGAGACGGATACCTCATCAGAGTGGACGGACCCGGCGTCGTGCCGGATCCCGTCCGGGATGGCGCCAGATCAGTTCGTGATTCCCAGCTTCTTGCACCCTTCGGCATAGCGGTCGGTGCAGAGGTCCTTGGCGTTCGCGAACCCCTTGTCGACGACTTCCGCCTTCAGATTCTTCGCCGTGATCACCGCGGGCTTGAAGAGTTGGGACGGCGTGTTGAAGAGCGTCGTTTCAGCCTTCGGCGTCTGGCCCGACAGGAAGCCGACGGCCGCCCTCGCCGCCGCGGCCGCGACGATCTCGCTCGGCTTGAGGATCGTGTTGTACTCGTCGCCAGCGATGATCAGTTGCAAGCCCGCAAGCGTCGCGTCGTTCCCGGTCACGGGGGGCACCGGGTTCACGCCCGCTGCCTTGAACGCCGCGACAGCCCCGCCGCCCGTGCCGTCGTTGGCGGCCACGACGCCGACAATCTGCGACCCGAAGCGCGTGATCTGCCCGCTGACCCACTGCTGGGCCTTCGGCGGCGCCCAGTCGGGCGTGTCGTACTCGGCCAGCGTCTTGTAGCCGCTGCCCTGCAACCCGGCGTGGATGCCCTTCTTGATCAATCCCGCCGCCGCGTCGGTCGGCGAACCGTTGACCTCGAGCACCCCGCCCTTTCCGGTCGGGACGCCCGTCTCCTTCAAGTGCTGGACCAGCGACTCCGCGATCGCCTTGCCGATCCCTTCGTTGTCGAACGAGACGTAGTAGTTGGCCGGCGTCGAAGGCACCGGCCGGTCATAGGCGATCACCTTGATGCCCTGGCCCTGCGCCATGTGGACCAGAGAAGCGGCAGCGGTCGAGTCCACCGGATCGAGGACGATCACCTTGGCGCCCTGCGCGATCACGGAATTGAACTGCTGCTGTTGCTGCGCGACGTCGGCATTGGCGTTCTGGTAGAGCACCTTGCAGTCGGGACAGAGCTTGCTCATTTCGGCCTTGAAGCCGGGGAAGTCATGCTGTTCGTAACGCGTCGACGCCTGGTCGGGCATCAGGAAGGCGACCGTGCCACTGGGCGCGGCGAGTGCCGCCGTGCCGCTCATCAGGCTCAGGCTCAGCGCGCTGGCGCCGATCAGATGGTTCGAAAGTCTGGTCATCTTGTGTCTCCGTGTTTTGGAAAAACTACGGCGCAGATGCTGCCGTGGTTGGGCCGCGGGTGAGGCTTCTTGTTGAAGTTCGTCAGCTTTGCCAATGGTGCCCAAACAAGTTCCTGACAAGCGCTTCGACTGCGTTAGCGCGGAGACGGACCACTGGCTGCGTCGTAGTTCATGGTGTCGTTAAGAACGGCGTCGAACGTTGCGTTTTGCTCGCCAGCACAACTGCCGAGCGTGGCTAAAGAATCAAACGAACATCGGGGTCGCGGGTACGTCGTGGACTGCCTTGTGCCAGCACCGCGCTAGCCGACCGCTTCGAGGGCGTGCGCAGGATCGGACGATTCAGTCGCGCTGGCAGCGTTGAGCTGCTGATACGCGCGCCATCGCGACGGCGACATCTCTTTCAGCAACAGAAACTGGCGATTGAAATTCGAGAGATTGTTGAAGCCCACCTGATAGCAGATATCGGTGATGCTCAGTTCGCCCGACATCAGCAATTGGCACGCCAGATTGATGCGCAGACGGTTCACATACTGCACGAAGGGCACGCCCGTATGACGCCGGAAGTATCGCGAAAAGGCGCTGGCGCTTTGGCCGGCTAGCTCCGCCAGCTCCGTTTCGCGCAACTCCTGCGACAGGTTCTTGCCGATATAGGAAAGCACATGATTGATGCGCGTCTCGGCATAGTGCGACGGGTCCGCACGATAAGCGGCGCTTGCGAGCTTTGCCTGCTCGGTGCTTTGCACGAGCAAGTCGAGCAATTCAAGGAACAACGTGATGCGCCGCATGCCTTGCGCGCCCAGCATCTCGCGCATGATCGGCTCGGCGGCAGCGCCCGTTTTCGGCGTGAACAGCACACCCCACCGCGATGCATCGAGCAGGCACTCCACGCGCTTGAGTTCCCGGAACGCCTTGATGGCCTGCGCGATCACCTCGGCATCGAATTGCAGGATGAGACAGCGTTCGTCGACACGTTCGCCGTGCGGCACATTGCTGACCCAGTTGTGCGGCAGGTTCGGTCCCGTCATCACGAGATTGCCGGGCTCGAAGCTGCCGATGAAATCGCCGACGAAGTATTTGCCCGTCGTCGAGGTAATGATCTGGATTTCGTATTCAGGATGGAAGTGCCAGCGCACCGTGCGATACGGATAACCGTGCGACCAGACCTTGAACGATTCATCGCGCGGCACGGCCACCAGTTCCAGGTCGGGCTGGAGGATGTTGAGATGCCGTGCGTCCTTACGCGCCGTGCGCGCCGCGCGGCAGTCATCGCACGTTCCGCATCGACACGCCATGCCGCTGACACTTGTCTCCATCTGTCCGCCTCCTGACCTGCTATTTTTTTAGAGCGATTCGCGTCAATCGCATCGCGCTTTGCCATGTGTGAAAGTTAGCCCTGTCGCGGACATTTCACCACTGAAAATGAGACTGCAAACCGATACTAATTTGCATCGGGGTAAGTCCGTACGGGGTTTGGAGTCAACTTTTGTGCAATGCAGCAGCCTTGCCAGCTATGCGCAGCGCTATTTATGAATCCCGTCGCGCAGCGCGATCACTTGGTGGGCGGTCACCGGCGCCGCGCTATTGCCCCACGTGCCGCGAACAAACGTCAGGACCTGCGCCATCTCCTCGCTCGTCAGCTTCTTGTCGAACGCGGGCATCTTTTCCCGCGGCGGACCGCTCGTTGTCTGCGGACTTTGCCCTCCTTCGACCAGAAGCCGGATCAGCGATGTCGGATCGGCCGCAAGGACAGCCGGATTGCCCGCCAGCCGGGGGTACTTCAGAGGCTTTCCCATCCCGTCGGCCTGATGGCATTTGGCGCAGAACGACAAAAAAATGCCAGCGCCCGGACGTTGGACCGCGCCCGTGCGCAGCGCTTCAACGCCCTGTCGAGCGCGCAGCGAAGCCGGCTCATAAGCACCTGATGGGCGTTGGGCCGGCAGACTTTTCAGGTAACGGGCAATTGCGGTGAGGTCATCGTCGCTCATGTATTGGGTGCTGTCCTCGACGACTTGCACCATGCTGCCAAAAGTCACCAGCCCGCCGCCGTGACCATTTTTTAGAAACGACGCAATGTGTTCGGCCGGTACACGTCCCAGTCCGGAACCCGAGTCCGCTGTGAGGTTGGGCGCGAACCAATGGTCATTTACGCCGCCGATGAGATAGGCATCCGAGCTTTCGGTGTAGGCGCGCTCTTCAAAGGCCGGGCCACGCGGCGTGTGGCAGGCACCGCAATGTCCGAGTCCCTGCACGAGGTAAGCGCCGCGATTCCATTGCGCGTCGCGGTCACTGCGTGGCTCGTACACGCCGTTGGGTGCGAACGCCAGGTTCCAGAACGCCAGGACCCAGCGTTGGTTGAACGGAAACGGCAACTTGGTCGCGGGCGGTTGCGTATGAACGGGTTGCACGCCATGCAGGAAGTACGCGTAGAGGGCACGCATGTCGTCGTCTGCGATCTTCGAGTATGACGGATACGGCATCGCTGGATACAGATGCTTCCCGCCACGCGCGACGCCCTCGCGCAGCGTGCGTGCAAAATCCTCATAGCGGTAGGCGCCGATACCGTACTGCGGGTCGGGCGTGATGTTGCTGCTGACGATCGTTCCGAATGGAGACGCCATTCCCAGGCCGCCCGCAAACGGAGCGCCACCCTTCGGCGCCGTGTGGCAGCCCGCGCAGTCTGCTGCTTTCGCGAGGTAGTCGCCGCGTGCGATCAGGGCCGCGTCGTCGACAGGCGTAGCTCCATCTATCGTTTGCCCGGTAGCGTCGCCGCTGGCGCTCATCGCCAGGCCAATGGCGACTAGCCGGACCATGATCGCTCGAAGTCTGGACATGGGTTCACCACCCCGCGCATGGCGACACGACCAGGGCCGCCATCGCCGTCAGCAACAGTCCGAGCATGAAAACCGGACTGCCGAGGACGCCGACCAGCGCGAGAAATCGCGTGCGCCTTCCACGCTCCGGCAAGCCTGCTGCACTGCTTTCATCAAGGTCGGTACGTGCCGCACGCCAACTCGTCCAGGCCGCCGCAAAGCCCAGGCTGCCGAGCACAAAAGCCCCCACGCTCACAGCGGCAACGATTCGCAAAAGCGACGTGAGTTCCGGCGCGGACAAAGGGTGCCCCATCGGAAAGCACGCTTGCGAGGCTAACGCTTCACTCGTGCAAATCTGGATGATCCACGCGAGCGGCGCCACGACCAATCCCGCCAGCAGGAACACTGGCCGGACTCGTTCGCGCTTCGGTGCCGGATGCGTCGCGCGCCGCGACCCACCGGCGCCATCGGAGGGCGAACTCGCAGAACCGGACGGCGGCCGAACCATCTGCGCAAGCACGTTCATTCTCCTAAAGCACGTAGGGCGACAAGTACAGCGTCGTAAAGATGAACAACCACACGACGTCCACGAAGTGCCAATACAGCCCACCGATAGTTAG
>NZ_FCON02000075.1 GCF_001544535.1 Caballeronia choica
CCAACCCCAACCCCAACCCCAACCCCAACCCCAACCCCAAGCGCCAGCGAAAAAAACCGGAGTCTAATGTGCTACTAGAAAACAAAGTGGTAATCGTAACCGGCGGCTCCCGCGGCATAGGCCGCGCGATAGCGCTAGCGAGCGCCAAAGAAGGCGCGGACATCGCAATCAACTACTGGGGCGACAACGACAAATCCTACGGAAAGCTCTCAGCAGTAGAGGAAATCGTCGGCGAGATCGAAGCCCTTGGACGCCGCGTAATCGCAATCGAAGGCAACGTCGCGGAGCCGGAAACCGGCGTGCATCTCGTGAACCGTACAGTCGAGGCCTTCGGCCACATCGATGTCCTCGCGAGCAACGCCGGCATTTGCCCATTCCACGCATTCCTCGACATGCCCGCATCGGTGTACGAGACGACCGTCGCGGTGAACCTGAACGGCGCGTTCTACGTGACCCAGGCCGTCGCGAACCAGATGAAACAGCAAGGCACCGGCGGTGCAATCGTCGCGACGAGCTCGATCAGCGCGCTCGTCGGCGGTGGCATGCAAACGCATTACACGCCGACCAAAGCAGGCGTCCATTCGCTGATGCAGTCGTGCGCGATCGCGCTCGGCCCCTACGGCATCCGCTGCAATTCGGTCATGCCGGGCACGATCGCAACCGACCTGAACGCCGACGATCTCGCCGACACCGCCAAGCGCGAATACATGGAAAAGCGCATCCCGCTAGGCCGGCTCGGCGAACCCGACGACGTCGCGCAATGCGTCGTGTTCCTCGCCTCAGACCGCGCGCGCTATGTGACAGGCGCGTCGCTGCTCGTCGATGGCGGCCTGTTCGTCAACCTGCAGTGAGCGAACCCACCGAGTACTTGCGCAACAGCGCGATGAAGTATTCGGCCGGCTCGCTCAACGTTTCGGCTTTGCGGCGCAGCAAGCCGAAGCCGGACAGGCTCTTGCCGATCTCGACCGGCAGTTCGATCAGCAACTGCGCACGCAGGTAGTCACGCACGACGGATTCCGGCAGCATCGCGACGGCGTCGCTGTTTTGCAGCAGTTGCAGCGTCGCGAAGATCGATGCGCATTCGACCACGTTCGACGGCGACGAAAGTCCCGCGCGCGCAAGTTCTTCTTCGAAGAGACCGCGCGCCGGACTCGTGATCGGCTGAAGAATCCACGGCCATGCGATGAGCGCATCGAGCGCAAGCGGCGCGCGGCCGGCAAGCGGGTGCCTCGCGCGCACGACGAGCCGCATCGCTTCGCGCGCAAGCGGTTCGAAATCGAAGTCGTTGTGTTGCAGCGGCGTGGTGAGGCGTCCGAGCGCGAGATCGACTTCGCGGCGGTGCAGCAGTTGCACAACCTGATCGCTCGTTTCGCCGAGTATGCGCACGTTCAGCAGCGGCCGCTCCGACTTGAGTTCGGCTACCGCCATCGCCAGCACGTCGGGCGCGGCGCCCATGATCGCGCCGACCGTCAGTTGGCCGTGGCCGCCGCGCCGCTTGCTTTCGAGATCGGCGGCGAAGCGCGTCAGGTCCGCGAGCGAGCGGCGCGCGTAGGCGAGCGTGACGGTGCCGAGCGGCGTGGGCTGCATGCCGCGCGCGTTGCGCTCGAAGAGCAGGAAGCCAAGCGCTTCCTCGATGTCGGAGAGCATGCGGCTCGCGCTCGGCTGGGCGACGTTGATCGTGTCGGCGGCCTGGTGCAGGTTGCGGGCGTCGTCGAGCGCGACGAGCAGGGCGAGGTGCTTGAATTTCAGCCGGTTGACGAGGGCATGGGACAGGTTTTCGTTCATTGCGGCGCGCTCGAGCGATACGGTTTTGCGATCGGCCAATCCTGCAATCGGATTGTGATGTTATCGGTCGGCGCATTATAGTCGCAGCACAAGAGCCTGGATAAACATACTTTCAACGATCAAAAAACGATCAAAGGGCGGGCCGCAATGGAGACACTTGCGTTTCGAATGACCCTGAAGCCGGGCACGCGCGACGAATACGAGCGGCGTCATCGCGAGATATGGCCGGAGCTGGCCGACGCGCTGCGCGCCGCGGGCATCCGCGACTACTGGATCTTTCTCGACGAATCGACCGGGCACCTGTTCGCCACGTTCAAGCGCGAAGCGTCGCATACGACCGACGCGTTGCCCTCGCTTCCGGTCATGCGCAAATGGTGGGAAAGCATGGCCGAACTCATGGAGACGAACGCGGACCTGTCGCCTCGATCGATTCCGCTCGTTCCGGTCTTTCATCTTCCCTGAAACCTGTGGCGTAACCGCGGCACGAGGACTCCAACATGCAGGTTGTCGATCCGCATATTCATTTGTGGGACCTGAAGACGCATCACTATCCGTGGCTGGCGAACCCGCAGACCTCATTCGTCGGCGATGCGCGCGAGTTGAAGCACGACTATCTGCTCGGCGATCTGCTGAAGGATGCGGAAGGTATCGAAGTGCTGAAGCTCGTGCACGTCGATGCGAATCACGATCCGGCCGATCCCGTCGAAGAGACGCGCTGGCTGCAAGGCATCGCCGAGGGCGTTGGACGCGGCATGCCGAATGGCATCGTGGCGGGCGCGGATTTGTCGGCGGACAACGCGGAGGCCGTGCTCGAAGCGCACGCGGCATTCGCGAATACACGCGGTATCCGGCAGATCCTCAACGTGCATGCGAATCCGCTCTACGACTACGTGGGCCGTCACTATATGCATGACGCCGCATGGCGCAGGAATTTCGGTTTGCTCAAGCGCCACGCGATGTCGTTCGACTTGCAGCTTTATCCGTCGCAAATGAGCGATGCCGCCGCGCTCGCACGCGAGCATCACGAGACGCAGTTCATCGTGAACCATGCGGGCATGTTCGTCGATCGTTCGTCGGTGCAGGGCTATCGCGCATGGCGCGACGGCATGCGCGCGCTCGCCACATGCGAGAACGTCGCGGTGAAGATCAGCGGGCTCGCGATGTTCGATCACGCATGGACCGTCGAGAGCTTCCGGCCTTACGTGCTCGAAACCATCGATGCGTTTGGCTGCGAGCGCGCGATGTTCGCATCGAACTTTCCAGTCGACCGCTTGTTTGCGTCGTATGGGGCGCTGTGGAATGCGTATGCGTCGATTGTGGGCGATGCGAGCGCCAGCGAAAAGGATGCACTCTTCAGGCGTAACGCGGAACGCATTTACCGGATTTGAGTGCAGCAACAAGTTGTATGGGAGACATGCATGACAGACAGCACAACGCCGCGGCTAGAACTGCGGCATGCGAGCAAGTCGTTCGGGCGCGTGCGCGCGCTCGGCGACGGCAGCCTGCAACTATGGCCGGGTGAAGTGCACGCGCTGCTCGGCGAGAACGGCGCGGGCAAGTCGACGCTCGTGAAGATACTCGCGGGCGTGCATCAGCCGGATACGGGCGAACTGCTGGTCGATGGCGTCGCGCGCCAGTTTTCCAATCCTGCCGAGGCACGCGATGCGGGGCTCGCCGTGATCTATCAGGAGCCGACGCTGTTCGCCGATCTCTCGATCGCCGAGAACATCTTCATGGGCCGTCAGCCGCGCGATCGCCTGCGCCGCATCCGCTACGACGAGATGAATCGCGAGGTCGATGCGTTGCTCGCGACGCTCGGCGTGAACCTGCGCGCCGAGCGGCTCGTGCGCGGCTTGTCGATCGCGGACCAGCAAGTGGTCGAGATTGCAAAGGCGCTCTCGCTCAATGCGAACGTGCTGATCATGGACGAACCGACGGCCGCGCTTTCGCTGCCCGAAGTCGAGCGCCTCTTTGCGATCGTGCGGGCGCTGCGTGAACGCGACGTCGCGATTCTCTTCATCACGCACCGGCTCGACGAAGTGTTTGCGCTGACCCAGCGCATGACCATCATGCGCGATGGCGTGAAGGTGTTCGACGCGCTCACCGCCGACATGACCATCGACGCGATCGTGAGCAAGATGGTCGGCCGCGATCTCGACACGTTCTATCCGAAGGCCGAGGTCGCACGCGGCGAGGTGCGGTTGTCGGTGCGTGGACTCACGCGGGATGGCGTGTTCAAGAACATATCGTTCGACGTCCACGCAGGCGAGATCGTCGCGCTGGCGGGACTCGTCGGCGCGGGGCGCAGCGAAGTGGCGCGGGCGATCTTCGGCATCGATCCCGTCGACGCGGGCGAAGTGAAGATCGCGGGCAAGCCGCTCGCGTTGGGCAAGCCGGCTGTAGCGGTCAGCGCGGGTCTCGCGCTCGTGCCCGAGGACCGTCGCGCGCAAGGGCTCGCGCTGGAATTGAGCATCGCGCGCAACGCATCGCTGACCGTGCTCGGGCGCCTGATGAAACACGGTCTCATCTCGGCGAAGAGCGAATCGACGCTCGCCGCCGACTGGGGCAAGCGGCTGCGCCTGAAGGCAGGCGATCTCGATGCGCCGGTCGGGACGCTCTCGGGCGGCAACCAGCAGAAGGTCGTGCTCGGCAAGTGGCTCGCGACCCATCCGAAGGTGCTGATCATCGACGAACCGACGCGCGGCATCGATGTCGGCGCGAAGGCGGAGGTCTACAGGACGCTAGCGGAGCTCGTGCGCGAAGGCATGGCGGTGCTGATGATTTCGAGCGAACTGCCCGAAGTGCTCGGCATGGCCGACCGCGTGCTCGTGATGCACGAGGGCCGCATCAGCGCCGATATCGCGCGCGCCGATGCCAGCGAGGAACGAGTGATGAGCGCGGCATTGGGCGCATCGTCGCAAGCGTTGGGGCGGGCCGCATGACACGACATTCCTCGACCATGCCCGCCATGCACGCGCCGAAGCACAAGCGCCAGAGCATCCTCGGCGGCCTCGTGAAGAGCCGCGAAGCGACGCTCTTTGTCGTGCTGCTTGCCCTCATCGTCGCGACGGCCGCCGTCAAGCCCGAGTTCCTGAACCTGCAGAACCTGCGCGACGTGCTGCTCAACGTATCGATCATCGGCCTGCTGACCGCGGGCATGACGGTCGTGATGCTGATGCGGCACATCGATTTGTCGGTCGCGTCGATCGTCGGCGTGAGCGCTTATGCGGTCGGCAGTCTCTTCGTGCTGTTCCCGCACATGCCGGTGCTCGCCGCGATGCTCGCGGGCATCGGCATCGGGCTCGCCATCGGCGCGCTGAACGGTGCGCTGATTACCTTTGGCCGCGTGCCGTCGCTGGTCGCGACGCTCTCGACGCTCTACATCGTGCGCGGTGCCGATTACGCGTGGGTCCACGGCGGCCAGATCAACGCGACGAGCCTGCCCGACAGCTTCGCGCTGATCGCGACCGGCTCGCTCTTAGGCGTGCCGAACCTCGTTCTGATTGCGCTCGTGGTGCTCGTCGGACTCGCGGTGTATCTGAAGCAATATCGCGGCGGGCGCGAGCATTACGCGATCGGCTCGAACCCGGAAGCCGCGCGGCTCGCGGGGATTCGCGTCGAGCGGCGCGTGATGATCGGCTTCCTGTTGTCGGGCGCGATCGCCGGGCTTGCCGGCGTGCTGTGGCTCGCGCGCTTCGGCACCGTCGATGCCAGCACGGCGAAGGGCATCGAATTGCAGGTGGTCGCGGCGGCGGTGGTCGGCAGCGTGGCGATCACGGGCGGCGTGGGCACGGTGATGGGCGCGACGCTCGGCGCGCTCGTGCTCGGCGTGATCAACATCGCGCTCGTCGTATTGCGCGTGTCGCCTTTCTGGCAGCAGGCGATTCAGGGCGCACTGATCGTCGCGGCGATCACGCTCGATACGCTGCTCGCGCGCTCCGTCGCCAAACGCATGATGAGGAAACGCGATCATGGCTAAACCCGATTCCGCTTTGTCCACCACGAAGCGCCGCCACCTGCAATGGGAAGCGATGCTCGTGATCGTGCTCGTCGTGTCGCTTGCCGGAGGGCGCGTGCTTTCGCCGATGTTCCTCTCCGGCGCGAACCTCTCGAACATGCTCGCCGACTTCACGGAAATCGCCCTGATCGCGCTGCCGATGACGCTCATCATCATCGCCGCCGAGATCGATCTGTCGGTGGCGTCCGTCCTCGGCGCGTCGAGCGCGCTGATGGGCGTGCTGTGGCACATGGGCCTGCCGATGCCGCTCGTCATCGCGATCGTGCTGGTTGCCGGGACGCTCGCGGGCCTGCTCAACGGCCTGGTGATCGTGCGCTTCAACCTGCCGTCGCTGGCGGTCACCATCGGCACGCTCGCACTCTTTCGCGGTCTCGCTTACGTGCTGCTCGGCGACCAGGCGATCGCGGACTTTCCGGCGTCGTACACGGCGTTCGGCATCGATACGCTTGCCGCCACCTTCCTGCCGATGCCGTTCATCCTCGTGATACTCGGTGCGATCGTCTTCACGGTGCTGTTGCAGGCGACGCCCTTTGGCCGCAGCCTCTATGCGATCGGCGCGAACCCGGTGGCGGCGCAGTTCTCCGGCATCGACGTCGCGCGGACCAAGCTCAGGCTCTTCATGCTCTCGGGCGCGATGGCCGCGCTCGCGGGCGTGGTGTACACGCTGCGCTTCACGAGCGCTCGCGGCGACAATGGCGAGGGCTTCGAGCTGTCGGTGATCGCGGCCGTGCTGTTCGGCGGCGTGAGCATCTTCGGCGGACGCGGATCGATGTTCGGCGTGCTGCTGTCGCTGCTCATCATCGGCGTCTTGCGCAATGCGCTGACGCTCGCGGACGTATCGAGCGAAACGCTCACCATCGTGACCGGCGCGTTGTTGCTCTCGTCGGTGCTGATCCCGAACCTCGTCGCACGCTGGAGGGCGACGCGCGAGAAACGCCTCATGACTCGAACGACTCAAACGACTCAAGCGCTGTAAGGATGTTTTCATAACCGGCGCGTCGAAGACTTCGCCCCAAGCGAAGCTGCGCGCGATATCAGGAGACTCAAGCCCATGTTCAGACCATTTCGATCGATCCGCCAGCCGGTGGTCGCCGCCGCGTTGCTGGCGGCGTGCGTGGCGATGACGGCCGGCGCCGCCGAGCTGAAGAGCGGCCTCAAGATCGCCTTCGTGCCCAAGCAGATCAACAACCCGTACGAAGTGATCGCCGACGATGGTGGCATGGCCGCGATCAAGGAGATGAAGGGGCAGGGCAAGGTGGTGGGGCCGTCGGATGCGGGCGCTTCGTCGCAGGTGTCCTACATCAACACGCTGATCACGCAAAAACAGGACGCGGTCGTGATCGCCGCGAACGATGCCAACGCGGTCGTGCCTTATCTGAAGAAGGCAATGTCGCAAGGGATCAAGGTCGTGACCTTCGACTCCGATACCGCACCCGACGGACGCCAGATCTTCGTCAACCAGGCCGATTCCGAAGCCATCGGACGCGGACAGATCCAGTTGCTGTCGAAGCTCGTCGGCGGCGAGGGCGAGTTCGCGATTCTCTCCGCAACGCCGAACGCGACGAACCAGAATACGTGGATCAAGTGGATGCAGGAGGAACTGAAGAAGCCGGAGTATGCGAAGCTCAAGCTCGTGAAGATCGCCTACGGCAACGACGACGACCAGAAATCCTTCGTCGAGACGCAGGGCTTGTTGCAGGCGTATCCGAACCTAAAGGGTATCGTTGCGCCGACGTCGGTCGGCATCGCGGCGGCGGCGCGTTATATCCAGTCGTCGCCGGCGAAGGGCAAGGTCGTCGTGACCGGACTCGGCACGCCGAACCAGATGCGCGCGTTCGTGAAGAACGGCACCGTGAAGGCGTTCCAGTTGTGGGATCCGGGTCAACTGGGTTATCTCGCGGCGTTCGCGGCAGCCAATCTCGCGTCGGGCACGATCACCGGCAAGGAAGGCGATTCGTTCGAAGCGGGCAAGCTCGGCAAGCGCACGGTCGGCAAGAGCGGCGAAGTAATCCTCGGACCGCCGACCACGTTCGACAGCGCCAACATCGACAACTTCAACTTCTGACGCGAGCGGTCTTTCGGCAAAGCGCAACGCCCGACAGGGCGTTGCGCTTTTTGTCATCGGGCGCCGCTTGTTGGGGCGGCGTGGGAAAACCCTTCCCGATCAGCGCGTTGCCTCGCTAGCGCAGGAGCTATCCACAAGTTTTTCAACAGAATCGGTGGACAACTCCGCCGTCATTTCACCGCAGTGCCACTGCGCGTCACTTGTATGGCGGTCGCCGAGACGAACTCGGCCTGCACGGTGTCGCCCACTTTCAGATCCTTAAGCGAAACATCGGGCGAAACCTCAAACACCTCCGTGCGGCTCGGCCCGCGCAACGTGATCTCCCGCTTCTTCGCATCGATCTTCTGGATGGTCGCGAGAATCTGGACGCTGCGCGCCGTCGCCGTCACGCCGCCCGAAGCGGGAATGGTCGCCTCTGTTTCGACCCGCTCGCGTATCCCGTTCGACTTCACCTTCGTCGCCCGCACGAGCAGCGCGTTGCGGTACTGGATATTGACCGTATCGCCGATACGCAGCTTCTTGACGTCGCCCACTTCCGGGTTGACCGCGACGTCGACGATCCGTCCTCGCGGCCCTTGCAGAGCCACGCTGTTGGTCGCCGGATCGATGCCGACCACATGCGCCTGCACTTCCGCGACGACGGCAGCGCCGCGCGCATCGGTGCCCGCGCCCGATGCCGCGTTCTGGGCGAGAGCCGGATGGCTCGCGGCGAGCGCGGCGACGACGGCGGCGCGCACGAGCGCCGTGCGCAGGGCGCGTGGTTGAGCTTGAAGTGACATGCGGTGCTCCTTCGACAAGTAGTGAGAGAACGGTCGGCGCGACACACCTAGCGCCGCGATTTCGAAAGCAGATGCCCGAGCCCGAGGTTCGTGGCGATCTGCCAGATGTAGACGCGCGAAAAGCGCACGCCGTAGCGTTGCTCGATCAGCGCGCGCAAGCGCGCGTTGGTCCACGCGTCGCTTTCGAAGCCATGCTGGCGAGCCGAGCCCTTGAGCGCGGCGGCGATCCATTCGAGCGCTTGCTGGTCGAGCACGGAAGCCCGTCCGCCGACACCCATCTTCTGCAGCGCTTCGAGTCCCCCGGCCGCGACGATCGCCTGATAGCGCTTCACCGTTTGGGTCGAGAGATGCAGCTCGTCGGCGACAGCCTCGACCGATGCGCCGTCGAGCAGCATCTGGCCGGCCCTCATCCTGCGTACGACGCTCGGAAGGTTTTCTGGTCGAGAAAGCATCTGCGCACTCGTCGTTGTGATCGCAAGAATGCGGGTGTTGCCCGTGCCGTCCGGCGAGCGCGCTTGTGGCAAACGGCGCGGCCCGCAATTGCAGGAAAGCACATTCGATATTACCGATGCCGATATCCCGAAGCTGCTTACAACCCGTATCAATAACCGTTTTTGCGAGGAATTGGGAAAAAAACCCCCCAAATTTTTATCCTTGAATTTTCATTCAGTTTTGACTATGCGCGAATAAAGCAGAGGTATTAAGTGGTCGGAACATTCAGGCGAAATTTGAACGCCTGCGCTTCGAATTCTGCGTCCGTAACAAAATGTTCTTGGCGCCATCGAAAAACGTTTGTTAGCATCTTAAAAAAGCAGCGACATAAGCCAGTTGTAAGGAAAAAGCCGTGCGGATGCTAATCCGCACGCCCGCCCGCGTTTTTCGAGGAACGTGCATGGCCTGCTCTTTGTTCTTGCCCGCCAGCCGGGTTTTGCTTTTCGAATAGCGCGGTGCATTACGGCCTTTGACGCCCTTGATGGTTGAAAGGGCCGGCACGTTGCGCAGACCGTTTTCGAATCCGTTGTTTCTTCACGCCATTTTCAAATGGCGGGTGGACGCGCGCGCTTCTTGAATCGCGCAAACCGTAAAGGCGCGTAAAGGCGAAACACAAAGCACGGGTTGAAAATCAATCGGCCGGTTTCGGCGAAAGCGAATCATCGAATCGCGATTAACGTCCGTGGCGAGTGTTATCTCCATGCGGATCTTTTGCGCCAACGCGCGGACGCGCGCGAACGACACCAGCAAGAGCAACAACCGAGCACGAGCGAGAGGGCTTCGATGAGCAACCACCCGTTCGCGGGACCGCACTGGAATGGCAAGGCGCTGCCCGGCATCGACAAGGTGTTCAGGTCGGAGATCGATTTCATCGTCGCGCCTGGCCGCCCTCGACGTGCCGGCGCTCAAGCGCTTCAAGAACGGCTGGGGCGTCGGCGTGATCGGCGGCTGGGTGCAGCAGATTGGCAACGATACCGGCGGCGTCGCGAACCTGACGAACGGCGCGAACGGCAATTCCGTCGGGCTGGGTCCGCTCGTCACGTGGGGCGGCAAGGTCGGAAAGACGGCGATTTCGGCTGCGCTGCGCTGGGTCAATGAGGTCGAGGCGCACAACCGGCCCAAGGGTATTGCGGTGGAGCCTTCGCTCAGCGCGACCTTCGAGTGAGAAGCGCGCGAACGCGCGCTGTGAGCAGGCCCCGCGTCCTGCGCGTGCGGTTACGCGTTACGCGGATGAATCCGGACACGAGCAATTGAGAAAGGAGCCTTCATGGATACCCCGACGACCCGATCGACGCCTCAATCGCCGACTCAATCGGCGACGCAGCCCACGGCCCAGCGCGTCACTCGCGCCCTCGTGCGCGCGGCGTCGAACGACGGCGTGCTGCCCTACGTCAAATTCCACGCGATGTTCGAGCGCACGGTGCCGCTCACCGAGCGTTATCGGGTGCTGGAGGTGGCCGTGCGCACGCTCGCCGACGTGTCGTCGGTCGATTACGGCGTACTGCTCGCCTGCGACAACGGATTGCCCGGCCCGGATTTCTTTCAACGCTTTCGCAGGAATCGCATGAGGGAATATGCGGCGGTCGTCGGATCGTCGCCGTTGCAGAACGCGACCATGAAGCAGAAGCGCCTCATTGCGACGGCGGAACGCGCTCGCGTCTACGAGCACGCACGCCAGTCGACCGAGGGCGCCCGACGCGCCGAAAGCGCGTGCGCATGAGTTGACGCCGATGAGTTGACGCGATGAGTTGACACCGATGAAGCGGCTCCGATGAAGCGCGCCGCCGCGCGACGACGCTCGCGTCGCGCAGCGTCGCGTGATCAAGCCCGCATCAAATCAGCATCAGACCCGGTAAAACTCGATGTCCTGCCCGGCGTGGACGGCGCGCTTGAGCCACTCGGGCATATCGCCGATGCCGTCCCATGTATCGCCACTCGCGTTCCTGAACACGGGCCTCGTGCCATTGTCGCCATACGGCATGGAAGGCATCTGCGGCATCGCCCGCTTCGATGGCTGGTTGGTGCCGTTGGCCTTCGAGGGAATGGGTGACGCGGGCACGGGCACGTCGGCCAGGGCTTCGGCCAGCGCCGATTCGGTAATGCCGAACTCAGCCATTCGGCTGCGCAAATAGGCAATGATGCTGTCTCGCTTTCTTTCGTCCACGGCTGTCCTGATTCAGCTTTTTTACTTTCTGGAAGGCGAACCGATATCCCGCGCGGACCGGGCGGTTCGATGAGTGTTAAATGGTTTTTACAAAGCGTGTCGCGCGGCGAACCGCGCGTCAATTAGTGTAATACCGCAAATGCCAAAATGCCCCGAAACGGGGACGGCAGCGCTTTGGCGCGCGGCTGGCGGGCGTTGCGAAGACGGGCACGTAAAGGTGTTTTTACGAAATCCGGGAAGCCGGCCAGCGACCCCAAGGCGCTTCAAAACCTCGATGCGCTCTATTATATGCCGCTTGGTGCAAGCGCTAAACGATTCTAGCGATTATGTTGTTCGCCCGGCAATTCGGCGCCATGCGCGCGAATGGCCGCAATCAATTCCGCAGGCGTAATTTCATAGCGCACTTCGCGGTGAATGCCGGCCTTGCGTTCGTCGATTTCGATCAGCAGCACGGCCTTGCCATCGTCGGCCGGCACGAGGCGCAGCGAGCGCAGTTCCTGCCCGGTCGCTTCATCGCATTCCGTCAGCAAGGTCATCGATCCTGTGGCGGGACTTCTTGGCATCACCATTCTCCGTTGCGGTTTCCGATGTGATTGGTTTGTGTTCGCGGCGCCAGGCCGTGCACGGCAATCGTGCCCGGCCCTTTCCCATCGACCCGGCGACGATCCCATTATTGCTTGCCAAATTTCCGCGCGTCCAGAGGCGCATGGCGTTATCGCGCTTTCGCTGTTCAGTCCGTGCCGGCCAGTGCCGCGTGCGCCTGAGCCGTGATTTCGAACGAACGCAGGCGCGCAGCGTGATCGAAGATCTGCGCCGTCACGATGAGCTCGTCGGCCTCGGTCTGCTCGATCACCGACGCGAGCCCCGCGCGCACCTGCGCCGGGTCGCCGATCACCGAGCACGCGAGTGACTGTTCGACGCCCGCACGCTCGGCGTCGCTCCACGCGATGTCGTGCGTGGGCGGCGGCAACTGGCCGGGTGTGCCGCGTCGCAGGTTGATGAACTGCTGTTGCAGCGACGTGAAGAGGAACTCGGCGTCTTCCGTGCGATCGGCGGCGAAGACATTGACGCCGACCATCGCATAGGGCTTCGCAAGCGTCTTCGACGGCCGGAACTGCGCGCGATAGACCCGGAGCGCCGTCAGCAGGTAGTCGGGCGCGAAGTGCGACGCGAACGCGAACGGCAAGCCGAGCGCGGCGGCGAGCTGCGCGCTGAAAAGCGACGAGCCGAGCAGCCAGATCGGCACGTTCAGGCCCGCACCGGGCACGGCACGCACCCGCTGGCCTTCGACCGGATCGGCGAAATAACGCTGCAACTCGACGACGTCGTCCGGGAATGTGTCCGCGCCGCCTTGCAGGTCGCGGCGCAGCGCGCGGGCCGTGGTCTGGTCGGTGCCGGGCGCGCGGCCGAGGCCCAGGTCGATGCGCCCCGGATACAGCGACGCCAGCGTGCCGAACTGCTCGGCGATCACGAGCGGCGCGTGGTTGGGCAGCATCACGCCGCCCGAGCCGACGCGGATCGTCTTCGTGCCGCCCGCGATATGGCCGATCACCACCGAGGTCGCCGCGCTCGCGATGCCCGTCATGTTGTGATGTTCGGCGAGCCAGTAGCGCAGGTAGCCCCACTTTTCGGCGTGCCGGGCGAGATCGAGCGAGTGGCGGAATGCGTCGGCGGCGGTGGCGCCGGCAGGAATCGGGGATAAATCGAGGACTGAGAAGGGGATCATTCGGCGGTTCCGGTGGCTTGGCGCGTCGAGGCGGCCGCGGCGGGCCGTGCCTGACAACGCTTGCTTAAAAGCCGATTGTGCCGAAAGTCGTGAAAACGTGCCGATTGCACTGGCGGTAGGGTTATTCGGGCGCTCGCGTTACGCGAGTACCGGGTAGCCGCGCGCGATGGCCGCGCCCTCCATCGCGAGGATCGATTGGTAATCGCCGGCCGGGCGGCGGACGAAGCCCTTCAGTTTCAGCCGCCGGGCAAGCTCGGGATGCACGCGCACGGCGGCGTCGAGTGCGTCGGCGAGGAGGGTGGCTGCGTCGGCCGGCAACGCGTTCGACGCGATGAACGGCAGACCCGGCGCGCTTGCCGTGACGCCGATTTCGCGCACTCCGCCCGCAAGCTCCGGCAGGTGTTCGCGGACGAATGCAAACGTCACGCAGTCGATGGCGGCGACGTCGGCGGTTCGATCGATCGCCAGCGCCCGCAGCGACGCAAGATGCCCGCCGGTTTTCAGCACGCTGGAAAAGAACGGTCCGCCTTCCGCGAGCGGCGCGACCGCGTGACGGAAAAGGTTCATGCCGCTGTTCGAATCGTCGCCATTGTAGGCGGCGCGCAGGCCGCGGCATGCTTCGAGCGACGCCGCTGTCAAGCGCGCGGCCGTCACCAGCACGCTGTGATAGTTGCCGCCAGCGCAGCCGTCGATGTCGAAATCGGGCGTGGCGATCAGGCGCACGCGGTCCGCGAGCGCGTGAACCAGCGGATAGCCGCAGGTCTGCGAGAGCAGCAGATCGTCGCGCAGCCAGAAGCGCTCAAGCGGTTCGTTGGATTCGACGATCGCGAGGGTATCGCCGCGTGCCGCGAGCCAGTCCGCGACGCGTGCGTGAACGCGCGCGAGCAGCGCGCGCCAGTCGGCAGCGAGCGCGGGCGTCACGTTGTACATCGGCAAGGCGGCGATCCAGTGCATGACGGTGATGCTCGGCGAATCAGCTTGCGAGGCGAGTCGAGGCGTCGTTGGCCGTGACCTTGGCGAAGGCCAGGTGCTCGTGCGCCGATTGCGGCCTAGTTTGCACGATAAGCGCGGCGTTGGGCGTCACGGGCGCCGCCCGCATGGCAAGTGCCGCCGTGCGCGGCGTCGCCGGTTCGAGGCGCGCGGGGTCGCTCTCTCGCACGGTCCGCAAGCGCGTGGCCGCCTGCGCGGCCGGGCGCACGCTTGCCGCAGCGGCTTGCCGCCCGAGCGGATGCAAGACCGGATGCACGACTGGCGCGACCATCGAAACGGCGAACTTCGCCAGCCATTCGCCGTATCCGTGCACGACAAAGCGCCCGTTGCGCTCGGCGTAGGCTGCCCGCCGTCCGCGATAAACCGTCCCGAGCGCGAACCACGGCACGCACGGCAGATCGTGATGAACCGCGTGGTAGTTGTTGTTCAGGAACAGCAGCCGCCAGAACCAGCCCGCTTCGTTAATGACGGTGCGCTGCGACGCATCTTCGACGGCGCGGTGTTCGTGAAACGAACGCACCGCGCCGAGCGCGAGCGCCGGATAGCCCACGCCGAACATGAACGCGAACCAGCCGATGCCGCACCGCCGGTCGAGCCAGTACGCGAGTGCAACGAGCAGCGTCCCATGGAGCGCCCAGCTCCCGACAGTGAGCACGTCCCGGCGGAGGATCGCAATTCCAAGATCGCGCAGCGCGCCCGCAATCGAAAACGCGGGCCCGAGCAACAGGCGGCCGACGAACGTATTGCGGAGCGCGAGCAACAGACGCATTCCCGCGCCCGCCGCCTCCCACCGCTGCGCCGAAACGAAATAGCTTTCGGGATCGCGGGCGGGATCGGTCAGGTGTTCGTCGTCGTGATGGCGCAGGTGCGACTCGCGATACACCGCGTACGGGAACCACACCGCGAGCGGCGCCACGCCGAAGAGCGCGTTGACGAGCGCCGAGCGCGTCGGATGGCCGTGCAGCAGTTCGTGCTGCAGCGACATGTACCAGCACGACAGCACCGCCAGCGCGCCGAGCGCGAGCGGCATGCCAAGCGTGCGCGCAATCAGCGCGACCCCGAACCAGCCGCCATAGATCCCCACGATCAGGAGCCAGGTCGGCCATTCGCTGCGCCAGCGCCATGAGGCGCGCAGGCGCTGGATTTCCTGGCGTTGTCGGTCGTCGAGATAAAGGGACATGGGCACTCGATGCGTCATGGCGAGTCAGCATGGTAGCGACGCGCCCGGCGCGTCCCAACCAACGATTCCGCCTAACCTTTTGCCGATCCCGGGAAAAGCGCCAAACGCGGGCATCTTTCCTGCTTGAACGATGCGTCCCCTAAGCGGACAAGCCGGCGATCCCGCACGGCTCCGATCATCCGCCGACACGTCGGCGGGCACCCCGGAGAAAGACGTCCATGCCAGAACAGCAAGCCGGTTCCAATTCCCCGCACTTGAGCCGCGACGAGCAGGACCAGGCCGCCGAGCATTCGACGCCACGGGCGCTCGTCATCCACGAGATCGTGCGCGAGGAAGGCGAGGCGGCGATGGAGCGCACCGCCGGCGCGCTGATCTGGTCGGCGCTGGCGGCGGGGCTGTCGATGGGGTTTTCGTTCCTCGTGCAGTCGATCCTCGAAAGCGCGCTGCCCGACACGAGCTGGCGCGGACTCGTGTCGAGCTTCGGCTATACGATCGGCTTCGTCATCGTGATCCTCGGCCGGCAGCAGCTGTTCACGGAAAGCACGCTCTCCGCCGTGCTGCCCGTGCTGACCCGGCGCGACATGAAGACGTTCCTCAAGACGCTGCGCCTCTGGTCGATCGTGCTGCTCTTCAACCTCGTGGGCACCGTGATCTTCGCGTCGATCCTGCAGTTTCGCGGCGTGTTCTCGCCGGAGGTCACCGAGTCGCTCGCGAAGGTCGCGCAGACACCGCTTACCGGCAGCTTCGGCGTGACCGTCGTGCGCGGGATGTTCGCGGGATGGCTGATTGCGCTGATGGTGTGGCTGCTGCCGAGCGCGCGCTCGGCGCGTCTGCTCACGATCCTGCTCATCACGTACACGGTCGCCGTGAGCAAGCTCTCGCATGTGATCGCGGGGTCGGTCGAGGCTTCGTACGCGGTGATGATCGGCGCGGCGAGTATCGGCGACTACTTCGGCGTGTTCCTGCTGCCGACGTTCATCGGCAACATGATCGGCGGGATCTCGCTCGTCGCGATCGTCAACCATGCGGCGATCGCGCCCGAGATCACCGGCACGCCGCGCCCGCAGGACTGAGCCGGCACCGGCGCTACTTGTTGCTGCCGGCGCCGGTGCCGTAGAGGCCGTTGTTGAAGCCGCCGGCGCCTTCGGTCTTGTGACCCTTGCCGGCGGTGACGCCACGATTCTTGCCGGCGGCGTCCTTCGATTGCGGCGCCTGCGATTCGTGAACGGTCGGTGCCGCTGCGCCGGGCTGCGTGCCCATCGCCGACGCGCGGCTTTCCTGCTGTTCGGAGCCGCTGCCGCTCGTGATCTGGGCGAAGCCGTCGCTGCTGCATACGGCGATCGAACACGCAACGGCCGCCGTGGCGACGCGGCGCAAACCCGCAAACCGGGAACACGTACCAGAGGGGATCATGCGAACTCCAGAAGACCGTCAAGGGTTCTTCTGGACAGCACGATCGATGCCTGGACGTATCACGCCCGGATGCGGGAGAAGCATGCGAAACAAGCTGGCGCGCCGTCGCGATGCGCCGGCGCATGGGGTCGCGCCGTGGCGCGAAGGGCGAAAGCGGCGCGACTGCTACGCCGCTTTCGCCCAAAGCCTATTGGTCGTTCTCCTGCGCCCGGGCTTGGTGTCGCGCGGACCCTTGCCGACGCCGTCGAGCGTGGCGCGCAACGCGTCGATGCGACGCTTTTGCGCCGGCACGAGCGCGTGCCCGGCGATTACGGCGCTGAGCCGCTCGCGCCAGTATTCGACGTTCAGGGTTCCCGACGACTGGTCGCTCATCGTTCGAAGCTGAGCGAGAGCGCGCTCGATATGCTGGAGTTCGACATCGGCCATAGCCGAGGGCAAGAGACTGCCCGTGGTCTCGGTTTTCTTCTTTTTCATTGTGCTCGTCACCATTTCAGCCACGCGGCAGCGGACGCTCGACATGCTCGTCCGACGCCGCGCGGGCACCCCGTTCGCCCGAACGCTCGTCGTCGTTTCAGGCGGCCCCTTTGGTTTATGCGACCGTTTGCAAAAATGTACGCAACGCGGGGGTGGGTGCTCCGTCTGGCATCGCACACTGGTTTGCCGAACGGGACGAGGAGTTCATCGGGCTGTGGCGTGGCGTACGTGGACGCCTGACAGCCAAGGAAATGGCGAGGCGAAACGCAGCTAGTTTTCGCCGGCGTCGCGCGCCTTGCCGCTGCGCTTGATCTGCTCTTCCATCGCGAGATCGAGCTTGCTCACCTTGCGCGGCTTCTCGGGCTTGAGCGCGTTGACGAACGCGACGAAGTCGTCCATCGGCAGCGGCGTGGAGACTTTCTGGTCGCCGCTCGCCGACCGGTCGACGAGATAGAAAAGGCCGCCACTCAGGCTGACGGCCGCGTATTGCGGATTGCCGCTACGCGTCTTGAGCCGTTCGACGGCATTGATCGCCTTGGTGGAGCGCATCGTGTGCCGCTCCTCAGGGCGCGCACTTCTTGCTGGCGCCCTCGATCCACAGATTCGACGCGTGGCGCTGGCCCGGATAGAAGCGGTAGCTGGTCTCGCCGTTGTCGAAGCGCACCTTGACAACGTTCGATTCGCCGAATTCGAGCATCACGCCCTGCGGGATCGGCGTTTTCTTGTAGGGCGCATTGTGTTTGTCGGCTTCGTCGGTGACGCATTTGACGATGCTGTCGACGGAATTCTGCGACGCCTTTTCGACTTCCGGCTGGCCGGCGTCTTCGTTGTGAAAATACGCGCACGCGCTGAGCAGCAACGGCAGCGCGAGCGTGGCGGCGACGAGTTTTTTCATGGTCCCTTTGTGATGGTCTCTTCCTGAATACGACATTAGATCACAGCCCCCTTACGGTTCCGATAGCCGTCAGGGCAGCAAGCGGCGCGCCCGCCGGGGCGCCTGGCCGCTTCACGCTCACGCGTCCGGCGGCACGCCGAGCAGTTGCATGGTCCCGCCGACCACCCCCGAAAACACCGGGCCGGCCACCGTTCCGCCGTAGTACGAACCCGTGGACGGCTCGTCGATCATCACCGCGACGATCACGCGCGGCGCGCTCATCGGCGCCATGCCGACGAAGGACGCGCGGTATTTGTTCTTCGCGTAGGCCCGTCCCTCTTGCTTGCGCGCCGTGCCAGTCTTGCCGCCGACGCGGTAGCCGTCGACCGCCGCCGCGCGTCCGGTGCCTTCCGGCCCCATCGCCATTTCGAGCATGGTGCGGATTGCGGCCGCGGTCGCGGGCTTGGTCACGGCGACCGGCTCGCGGCGCGTTTCGTCGAGCATGAGCGTCGCCGGATGGAAGTGGCCGGTGCCCGCGTAGGCGGTGTACACCTGCGCGATCTGCAACAGCGACAGCGACAGTCCGTAGCCGTAAGCCATCGTCGCCTGTTCGATCGGCTTCCAGCGCTCGTAGGCGCGCAACCGGCCGGTGGCGGCGCCCGGGAACGTCAGCTCGGGCGCGCTGCCGATGCCGTATTCGCGATACTTGCGCCACATCGTTTCGGGCGAAAGCTGGAGCGCGAGCTTGGTGAGCGCGATGTTGCTGGACATCTGCACCGCTTGCGAAACCGTGATGACGCCATGATTCGACGTATCGTGGATCACGTTCGGCCCGAGCCTGAAGCTGCCCGGCGACGTGTCGATGCGCGTGTCCGGCCGCGCGCGGCCCAGGTCGATCGAGAGCGCCGCGACGAGCGGCTTGATCGTCGAGCCGGGTTCGAACGTGTCGGTGAGCGCGCGGTTGCGCAACTGATCGCCGGTCAGGCGGGCGCGATCGTTCGGATCGAAAGTGGGATAGTTCGCGAGCGCGAGGATCTCGCCGTTGCGCGCGTCGAGCACGACGACGCTGCCTGCGCGCGCCTGATGCCGCGTGATCGCCGCCTTCAGTTGCGTATGCGCGAGCTGCTGGATGCGGCGGTCGATCGTCAGTTGAATCGTCTCGCCGTTTTGCGCGGGCGCCGCTTCGCCGA
The DNA here is from genome assembly GCF_001544535.1 of Caballeronia choica. Classification (GTDB taxonomy): domain Bacteria; phylum Pseudomonadota; class Gammaproteobacteria; order Burkholderiales; family Burkholderiaceae; genus Caballeronia; species Caballeronia choica. The sequence continues at coordinate 19,151 of NZ_FCON02000075.1, forward strand.
TTTCGGAGATCACGCGCCCGAGCCGGTCGCGGATCACTTCGCGTTGGCCCTCTTCACCCGTCAGCCGCGCGTTGGCGGCAAGTTCGATGCCTTCCTGGCCGTTGTCCTCGTTGTCCGTGAAGCCGACGACGTGCGCCGCCGATTCTCCCTCGGGATAGAAGCGCTTCGTGTCGGGCACGAGCGTGATGCCGGCCAGTCCCTTCTCGGCGACCCGGGTGGCGGTATCGGCATCGACCTGGCGCTTGAGCAGCACGAACGAGCGGCTCGCGTTCACGCGCCGCAGCAATTCCTTCGGCGGCATGTCGAGCAGACGCGCGATGTCGCGCGCGCGGTTCGCGTCGAACAGCTTCGGCGTCGCCCAGATTTCGTAGGTGGCAAGGCTCACGGCGAGCATCGCGCCATGACGATCGACGATCCGGCCGCGCGTCGCGGCCAGCTCCTGCGTGCGCTGATAACGCTTCTGGCCTTCGTTGAGGTAGAAATCCTGGTTGAGCACCTGCACCCACAGCGCACGCCCGGCGAGCGCGGCGAACGCGCCGGACACGAGGATCACGACGAGCGTCGAGCGCCACTTCGGAAGGCGGCTCGCGAGCATCGGATTCTGATGCGACGACTGGTATGCGTCGCGGCCGAGCGTTTTCTTCTTCTTGAACATGGGTGGTGTGGTCAGGGCAGGCGCGCAAGCATGGCGTCGAATTCGGCAGAGCTTACGTCGTCGGCCTGATCCGGCAGACGAATGCCGATTTCCTTTTGCAGCACGTCGCGCAGTTGCTGCACGGACGTGAGTTCGCGCTGCGCCGGGTTCGCGCCGTGGAGGCTCAGCCGCCGGTTGAAAAGGCCAAAGCGCGAATCGGCCGCGACGCGCGCGGCCAGCAGGTTGTGCCGGAATATCGACGGCGGATAAGTCGAGACGAAGTGGTTCGCCACCTCGTAGTCGATGTCGAATTGCGGTTCGAGGTCGAAGCGGTAGAGCGGCGTCCAGGCGCCGTCGAGCTTGACTTGCAGCAGATAGTTGCCGGCATCGACGCGGTCGATCCGGAACGGTTCGTGAGGCGTCGCCTGCTCGCGGCCGGTTTCGAACTCGAGCGGCGCGGTGAGCGTCACGCCGCCGAAACCGACATCGGCGAGATAAGTGCGGCCTTCCAGATCGACCAGCAGTAGCATGTGCGTGCGCGCCGGCATTTCGGCATCGGTCCTGCCCCACACGACACGTGCGCCGAGACTGCGAGTGCGAAAGCCGAGCGCATCGAGCACGCCGCGAAACAGCAGGTTGTGCTCGAAGCAATAGCCGCCGCGGCCCGCGCCGACGAGCTTCTGCTGGATCGATCCGGCGTCGAGCCGCACGGGCCGGCCGAGCAGCGAATCGAGGTTTTCGAAGGGAATCGCCTGCGGATGCAGCAGATGCAGCGCCTTGAGCGTGTCGAGCGAGGGTTCGTGCGGGCCTTCGTAGCCGATGCGCTCGAAGTAGGCGTCGAGGTCGGTCGAAGTGAAATGTGCGTTCATGTTCGAGGTCCTGCCCGTGAAGAAACGTGAGTCGTGGCGGTGCCGGAGCGGTGCATATTTTACGTCATGAAAGGTTAAAAATTACAAAACACATACGACGCGCGCTTCATCACGCGTGAAGCCGCGCCTTTTTGAACTGTGACGTATCGAGCGAGGTCTTTCCAGATTCGAGTTCCGCTTGTTCGCTTCATCACACCCATCCCGGACGGATCGCCATGCCCACTGAACACGATCAACCCGCAGACACAGCCAATAGCGCCGATAAAGCCGCGCCGCTCGCCGGCAAGCATCGGGCGCCGCCCTGCACGCTCGTGATCTTCGGCGCGGGCGGCGACCTGACCAAGCGTCTGCTGATGCCGGCGCTGTACAACCTGTCGTCGGACGGATTGCTCGATGACAGCATGCAGATCGTCGGCGTGAACCACGGCGAACGCGATACGGGCGAATTTCGCAACGAACTGTCCGAGTCGCTGCGCAAGTTCGCCGCCGATCGCGCGAGCACGTTCCACACGTCGCAACTGAACGAGAAGGCGTGGGACTGGGTCGTCCAGCGTCTGCAATACTTCGCGGGCGAGTTCGAATCGGACGATACCTTCGAGAGCCTCAAGCAGTTGCTCTCGAAGATGAAAACCGGGAATGTCGTCTTCTATCTCGCCGTCAGCGCGCGCTTTTTCAGGCCGATCGTCGAGCATCTCGGGCGCGCCGGCTTGCTGAAGGAAGAAGACGGCAATTTCAGGCGCATCGTGATCGAAAAGCCGTTCGGCACCGATCTCGCCTCGGCGAAGGATCTCAACGACCACATCCTGGGCTACGCGAGCGAGTCGCAGGTGTACCGGATCGATCACTTTCTCGGCAAGGACACGGTGCAGAGCATTCTCGCGGTGCGTTTCGCCAACGCGCTCTTCGAGCCGGTGTGGCGGCGCGAATACATCGACCACGTCCAGATCACGGCAGCCGAGACGATCGGCGTGGAAGGGCGCGGACGCTTCTACGAGCAGACCGGCGCTTTCCGCGACATGGTGCCGAACCACCTGTTCCAGTTGCTCGGCATGATCGCGATGGAGCCGCCCAATTCGTTCAGCGCCAAATCCGTGCGCGACAAGAAGGCCGAAATCTTCGACGCGATCCAGCCGCTTTCGGCACGCGATGTCGTGTTCGGGCAGTACGAAGCGGGACCGGCGGGACCGGGCTACCGGCAGGAGCCGGACGTTGCGCCGGACAGCCGCACCGAGACTTACGCGGCGGCGCGCGTTCACATCGATAACTGGCGCTGGGCCGGCGTGCCGTTCTACCTGCGCACGGGCAAGCGGCTCGCGGCGCGGCGCACGGAGCTTTCGGTGCACTTGAAGACGGTGCCGTTCCGGCTCTTTCGCGACACGCCCGTCGACCGGCTGACGCCGAACGTGCTCACGCTGCGGATCGATCCGGCACACGGCACGACCTTCGATTTCAACGTGAAGGTGCCCGGTCCGGTGATGCAGGTGGGCGCGGTGCAGTCGTCGTTCAATTACGGCGATTTTTTCGCGGAACGGGCGAACGTCGGCTATGAGACGCTGCTGTATGACTGCATGCTGGGGGATGAAACGCTCTTTCAGCGCGCCGACAGCATCGAAACGGCCTGGGCGGCCGCCGATCCGGTGCTGCATCCGGAGGGTGCGCCGCTCGACGTGCATGGGTATCCGGCGGGCAGCGAAGGCCCGGCCGAAGCCGACGCATTGCTCGCCGCCGACGGCCGCGCATGGCGGCCGCTCGGCGATAGTCGCAAGAAAAGCTAGAGGGGCAATATCTTGCATGGGACCAGACTAAGGCGCTAAATCGCCAACTCTGGTCGACCGCAAAGCATGGGACCAGACTAAGGCGCTAAATCGCCAACTCTGGTCGACAGGAGCCAGCACGTGACAACCAAGACAAACAGCAGCACCGCCGAACGGATTCTCGCAATCGACGTCGGTGGAACGGGCCTGAAGGCGGCGATCGTCGGCGTCGACGGGCAGATGAAAACCGACCGGCTGCGCGTGGCGACGCCGTCGCCGTGCACGCCGGACGTGCTCGTCGATGCGCTCGTCAAGCTCGTCCAGCCGCTCGTCGAGCCGCCGCCGACGCACATTTCCATCGGCTTTCCCGGCGTCGTGCGCAATAACCACGTGCTGACGGCGCCGCACTTCGGCAATGAAAACTGGCACGACGTGCCGCTCGCCGACATGATCGCCGGACGCCTAGGCCACGTGCCCGTGCGCATGATCAACGATGCCGAGATGCAGGGGCTCGCCGCGATCGAAGGCCACGGTATCGAGTTCGTGCTGACGCTCGGCACGGGCGCGGGCACGGCGCTCTTTCGCGACGGCGAACTGATGCCGCATCTGGAACTCGCGCATCACCCCGTCGCGAAGAAGAAGACCTACGACGAATACATCGGCAACGCCGAGCGCGAAAAGGTGGGCGGCAAGCGCTGGAATCGCCGGGTGGAGAAGATCATCGGCATACTCGCGTCGCTCGTGAACTACGACAAGCTGTGGATCGGCGGCGGCAATGCCGCGCATCTGACCTTCGAACTGCCGGCGAACGTGGCGGTCGTGTCGAATGCGGCGGGCATCGAGGGCGGCGCGAAGCTCTGGCATCCGCGCTCGGTGCGCGAATCGCGACAACTGCCGGCCGCCAACCAGCGCAAGGGAGCGTTCGAATGAGCGCCAATCGGAAGTACGGCCTGCGGGCGGTCATCGGCGACGGCCAGGCGGCGTTCGACGCCCTCGCGCAAATCGACCTCGTGATCACCGATTGCGACGGCACGCTGCTGCACACCGACAAATCGCTGAGCCGCGCCGCCGTGGATGCCGTGCGCCGCCTGCACGCGGCAGGCGTCAAGTTCACGGTCGCGAGCAGCCGGCCGGGCGCGGGGATGCGCCATATCGTCGAGGCGTTGGCGGTGGATCTGCCGTTCGCGTCGTATAACGGCGGCAATATCGTGCAGCCGCACACCGGGGCAGTGCTGAGCGCGCACAAACTGCCGCGCGATGCCGTCGCTACCGTGCTCAGCCGGCTGGCGCGCGAAGGCATCGACGCGTGGGTTTTCATCGGCGACAACTGGTATTTGACCAATCCGGCTGGCGATCATGTGGCGCTCGAACGCCGCACGGTCGGCTACGACGGCGTGCTGGTGAAAAGCTTCGACGAACTGGATCTCGCAGCCGTCGACAAGATTGTCGGCTCGACGAAGGACGAGGCGCTGCTCGCGCGCATCGAAAGGGAATTGCAGGCTAGCCTGCGAGGGCAGGCGATCGCCGCGCTGTCGCAGACGTATTACCTCGACGTCACGAGCACGCTCGCGCACAAGGGCGAAGCGGCGCGCGAACTGGCGCGGCTTGCGGGCGTGCCGCTCGGGCGCGTGGCGGTGCTTGGAGACATGTCGAACGATGTGCCGATGTTCGATGTGGCGGGGCTGGCGATTGCGATGGGGCAGTCGTCGGCAGCAGTGCAGGCGCGTGCCTGTCTGGTGTCGGCAAGCAACGATGACGAGGGATTCGCGGTCGCGATCGATGCGCTTCTGGCTGCGCGCGATGCGGTGACGGGTTGAACAGAGGGAAAGGGGGCAAACGGGAGAAAGCGGGAGAGAGCGGCATCGACGCGCGCGCACTGCTGCATGGCAGAGTGCTCCAGCGGCGTCGAACCGTGCTCTTCCTGGCGCTGGCCGGCTGACGTGCCGGACTAACGCCCTTGCATCAACGACGACGCATCTGTGGCCGCGGAGCCCCGCCGCCAGCGCGTTCGTCCTTGTGCCGGAAGTTGATGCGCCCCTTCGTCAGGTCGTACACCGACAGTTCCAGCGTCACGCGGTCGCCCGCGAGAATGCGGATGTGATTCTTGCGCATGCGCCCCGACGCGTACGCACCGACCACGACGCCGTTATCGAGCGTCACGCGGTAGCGGCTATCGGGAAGCACTTCGTCGACAATGCCATCCAACTCGAGTAACTCTTCTTTCGCCATATGTAGCTCCTGTATGAATAATAATGAGATTGTAGGTGACGCACGAGCTTTGCGCTCCCGCGTCACGCGGATTTCACCGCGGGCTCAGAGGTCGGCGACCGTTTGCCCGTCGATTTGTCCGTCGATCAACTTCTCTGCATGCAGCATGCATGCACGGCGCGCCTGGCCGCCGTTTTCGAACGGGCCGGGCTGCGTGACGCGGAACACGCGGCTGTCGCTCGCAGCTTCCTCGCCCTCGGGCACCGCGCGGCGAATCCGCACCGATGCTTCATAGCCCGCGTCCGCCGCGCGCACCGCCACGCCGTCGCGCGCACCGCGCGGATAGATCAGCGGATGGATTTCGTAGCCTTTATACGTTTTGACCGTGTCTTTCATGTGTCCTGGTGTCCTGTGTTGCGCTCGCCCCGGGAGCCGCGCGTGAGCGCGAACGGCGGCCGTGCCTTGACGCCGCGGCCGCAATGTGATGGCGAACGGCTGCAAGCGGCATCTGCCGACCCGGCGATGGCGAGCAAAAAACAAAGCGCTGCGCTTCGTAGGCGCGGTCGCTCGATGGGCTTTACGTGATGAAGAACGTAGCGGTCACGTGACCGCGGACGTCGCTCTGCTCAAACCGAGCCAAACTTGAAGACGAATGCCGGGGAATATGCTGCCGACATTGCCGGGGCGATGGCATTCAGCGCGTGTTTTCCTGCGTGTTTCCTGATTCGCGCTGACATGCTGGATGGTTCGCTACTGCCGGGGTGACCACGATGCGCCGTTGCGCACGCAATCATGTTAGACATTGGAAATCGGAAAATAGTTCCGTTGTCGCCGGAAGCCCCGCCTCTCGATGCCGCAAATGTGGACGCGTTCAACGCATCGAAGCATCCATTATAACCAACCTGCCTTTCTGAACCGCCAATACAACACGATGTCGACGCAGAGCATGACGGCGAGGCAGGTCGGATAGCCGTATACCCACTCCAGTTCGGGGATGCGGTGGAAGTTCATGCCGTAGATGCCGGCGATCATCGTCGGCACGGCGAAGAGGGCGGCGAACGAGCCGAGGCGCTTGGTCACCTCGCTTTCCGCGAGCGAGATCAGGCCGAGATTCACCTGGATCGCGGTGACGATCATTTCGCGCCGTCCCTCGCTGGTCTTGACGATGCGCAGCAGGTGGTCGTAGACGTCGCGGAAATATTCCTGCATGCCCGCGCATACGCCGGGCGGACGGCCGCCATACAATTTGCTGACAGCTTCGAGCAGCGGCGCCGTGTGGTGCTGCAGCAGCACGAGGCGGCGCTTGAGCGAGTAGAGGTCCTCGATGATCTCGCGCGACGCCGCCGAGCCGTTGCGCTCGAAGATGCGTTCCTCGACTTCATCGAGTTCGGCGGCGAGCGTTTCCAGCACCGGAAAATACCGGTCGACGACGTTATCGAGCAGCGCATACATCACGAACGCCGGGCCATGCTTGAGCAAGTGCGGCTCGCGCTCGCAGCGCTTGCGCACTTCCTGGAAGCCTTGCGTCGTCCGGTTGCGCACGGAAAGCACGTAGTTCTTGCCGACAAACACGTTGATTTCGCCGACGAGCAGCTCGCCTTCCTCGTCGAACTCGACGGTATGGAAGACCGCGAAGAGCGAGTCGCCGTATTCCTCGATCTTCGGCCGCTGATGGCCGTTCTGGGCGTCTTCGACGGCAAGTTCGTGCAGGCCGAACTGCTGCATCATGTGCGCCAGTTCACCCGGGCCGGGCTCTTTCAGCGCGACCCAGATGAAGCAGTTGGGCAGATCGCGATAAGCGTTGATGTCGTCGATCGCCAGGTCGGCGAGCTTGCGGCCGTTCTGGTAAGCCGCGCAATTGACCAGCATGGATGAGCGCCCCGGATGCATGGATGGAAGGCCCGCGCGCCGCACTGACGCGTCTTCACCGTGCTGGCGTTGGCGCGTGGCCCATCGTCGGCATCTTAGCGGATTTGTCCGCGCTTGCCGTGTGCAAAAAGCGGGGAATGCGGGTCAGTCCGTAGCGAAGTCGGCGATGGCGTCCGGCCTCACGGGCGCCGCCTCGCGCTTGGTCAGCTTGCCTTCGACGGACGCGCCCACGTCCATGCGCAACTGCTGGTAGTAGATGTTGCCGTTCACGTGCGCATTCGACTGGAGCTCGACAAAATGCTCGGCGGTCACGTCGCCCGTGATCGTGCCGTTGATCACGACGTCGTAGGCGCTCACGTTGCCGGTGATCGCGCCCTGGTCGCTCACGACGAGCAGCGTCTGTTCGCCCGGCCGGCCGCTGACGTTGCCGGTGATGTGGCCGTCCATGCGCAGGCCGTCGCTGAATTCGAGGTCGCCCCTGAGATGGACGTCGTGCGCGATGAGCGTCGCGAGCTTGGCCTGCTGGATGCCGGTGGTGGCTTTCTTCTTGGTGAACATGGGGTCTTCCGTTGCGTCGGTTCGTTGAAAAGCGGGGTTCGTGGGTCAGTCGGTCTTGTCGCGCTGGCGCTTGAGGAACGCGAGATCGGTGCGCAGCCGGCTCAGTTCGGCGGTCGTGTCTTCCGCCTGTTTTTGCAGCGCGGCACGCGTGGCGGCTTCATGGTCGAACGCGAGTTGCGCGCGCGTGAGCTCGTCGCGCAGTGCCTGCTCGGAGGGCGGCGGCGCGCAGATCGCGTCGACCTGCCGGCTGTGTTCGCGCGAACTCGTCAGCGCGAAGCCGGCGGCGGCCATCGCCGAGATCGCGCACGCGGCCGCGATGCCGCCGAGCAGCAGCACGGGGCCGCGCTTCGGCGTGAGGGAATAGGTGCGCCGCGCGAGCTGGTGCGTCGCGCGGTTCCGGTCAACTTTGCGCATTGGACTTCAGCCTGAAAAGCGCCAGATAAGGCTTTGGATTGATCTGAGCGCCATCGACGATCACTTCGAAGTGCAGGTGCGGCCCCGTCGAACGGCCGGTCGAGCCGACTTCCGCGATCTTCTGTCCGGGCATCACGAGGTCGCCGGCGCGCACGAAGATCTTCGACGTGTGCCCGTAGCGCGTGACGATGCCGTCGCTGTGCCGGATATCGATCGCGTTGCCGTAGCCGCCGTGCGGTCCCGCCTGGATCACGCGGCCGCCCGCCGTCGCTAGGATGCTGGCGCCGCTCGGCGCGACGAGGTCCATGCCCGGATGGAAGCTTGCGTGCCCGGTGAACGGGTCGACGCGGTTACCGTAGGGCGAGCCCTGGCGCGAGCCCGGCGCGGGATCGCGGCCGGGAAACGCCATGTACGACGTGTAGTGCGGCAGCACCTCGCTTTCGAGGCGCGAGAGCGTGTCGTCGAGGCAGTCGATAACCTTCTGCGTGCGCTTGAGCCGCTGCGGCGCCGTGCCTTCGTTTGCCGCGCGCTCGGTGTCGCAGACGCGCGGCGGCAGGAGCGGCCCGCCGGCGCCGTCGAGCGGCACGCTTTCCTCGCTGTCGGGCAGCGGCGGAACGACATGGACGTCGGGACCGTCGGCGGACTTGCGCGACGCCTTCAGGCGATCCTCGAAGTTGCGCAGTTCGTTCACCTTCGCGCTCAGCAGTGCGACGCGCGGCTCGATCTGCGTGAGCGTCGCGCTGACCTTGCCGAGTTCGTCGAGCTCATAGGAATGGCGCGCCCGTTGCGTGCGTTCGTCGGAGGCGTGGCTGCTGCCGAGCGTCGAGCCGATCGCGATGCCGAGCGCAAGCGCCGCGACGATCAGCGCGACGACCGCCACGACCGCGATCACGCGCGCCGTGCGCGCCTCGACGAAGCGCACGCGCTGGCTGGAAACCGACCGGCGAGACCAGATGACGAACGCCATCAGCGGATCTTGCCCGTGCGGGCGAGCAAAGTGACTTTAGGATGCCTGAAGGGCACGGTCGGGCTGAAGTGGATGAGTGTCACGTCGATGAGAAGACGCCGTGGCGGGACATGGCGCGAAATTATGTGAGTCGGCGATTATGCATCGGCTGGCTGGCGGTGCATCTCAATTTATGAGGAATGCATGACGAATGCAACGCGGGTTGCACGCATAGGCTTACGCTTCGAGTGGCTTCGTCGAACATCGGGCCACGCGGCCCTGCTTTCAACCGTTTGGGCGAAGCACCCTCTGCCCGACGTGGTGCGCGTGCTGGCGCCGTTGACAAACAACATCTCGAAAAACACACTGCGTGAATGGCTGTAATTGAGATTATTCGGAAAACTGATTGTCCTGTTGTCCGAAAATCATCCGGGTGCTTTGTTGCGGCCGCTACGCCCCAACTCCAGAACCCTCCTTCAACGTCTCGAGGAAACATGCACAAGAAGTCCATCAGCATCGTCGCCGGCGCACTCATTTCGATCTCGCCCGCCGTCCTTTCCATCGCTCATGCGCAATCCGCGGCCATGACCCGCCCGGTCGCGGCCGTGAATTCCGCTGCTCTGCCGGGCGCGATCGAAGGCGTGAGCGTCGCCGAGGCGATCGGCACGATCCAGTCGGTGAACCGCGACACGCGCGAAGTCACGATCGCCGACAAGCAGGGCGGCAAGGCGCGCTTCACCGTTGGACCGGAAGCGAAGAATTTCGCGCAGTTGAACGTCGGCGACGAAATCCGCGTGCGCATGACGCGCGATGTCGTCGTCTCGGTGTCGAAGGGCGGCGGGTTGCGCAGCGTCGTCGAGACGGAAGCCGCCGGGCGCGCGCCTGCCGGGGCGAAGCCGGCGGCCGGCATCGCGCGTCAGTTGACGATCGTCGCGGACATCACGAAGGTCGATCCGGCGAGCGGCATCGTGCAGTTGAAAGGCCCGCAAGGCAATCTGCTCGACGTAGAGGTTCGCGACCGCACGAAGCTCGCGAAGGTCAAGGCCGGCGACCAGGTCACGCTCGCTTATACGGAAGCCGTCACGGTTGCCGTCACGCCGATGCGCTGAGTTATTGAGTTACATCTAGCCAGCCGTTGTTTCATTCGCGGCCGGCACGCCGGCAGTTCAAGGCGTCCCGGTCGCGACCCACGCCATCTCGCTCCCCTCGCCCATCAGCAGCGCGCGATTCGATTCCGCCGCCGCGCGCAAATAATCCCACACGGTCGTGATGCGCTTCAGCTTGCGCAGATCCTCGCGACACGACAAATAAAACGCACGCCTCACCACGATCTCGCCCGGCAGAACCGGCATGAGCCGCGGGTCTTGCGCCGCCATGAAGCACGGCAGGATCGCGAGCGCGCGGCCCTGCAGCGCCGCGAAATACTGCGCGATCACGCTCGTGCTGCGCCAGCTGGATTGCGCGCCCGGCACCGCGCGCTCCAGATACAGCAGTTCGTAGCTGAACGCGAGATCGTCGATATAACTCGCGAACCGGTGCGGGCGCAGATCGTCAACTGATTCGATCGGCGCGTGGCGCGCGAGGTAGGCGGATGTCGCGTAGAGCATCAGCCGATAGTCGCAAAGTTTCGTGTAGACGTACTGTCCGTGTTCCGGCCGCTCCAGCGTGACCGCGATGTCGGCCTCGCGCTTCGACAAGCTCACGAAATGCGGCACCGGCAACAAATCGATGGTGATGTGCGGATGCACGTCCTGAAAGCGCGCGAGTTGCGGCGCGAGAAAGAAGCAGCCGAAGCCTTCCGTCGAGCCGACCCGCACATGGCCCGACAGCGCGTGGCCGGTATTGGCTACTTGTTCGGTGGCGGATTGCACCGTCGTTTCGATCGAATCGACATAGCCGAGGAGGCGCTGGCCTTCTGCGGTCAGCGTGAAACCTCCGCTCCTGGATTTGTCGAAGAGAAGGGTGCCGAGCGCATCTTCAAGCGCGCGCACGCGCCGTGCGACCGTCGTGTAATCGACGCCCAGGCGCTTCGCCGCGCCGCTCGCGCGCTGCGTCCGGGCGACTTCGAGGAAATAGCGCAGGTCGTCCCAATTCAGTTTCGTCAGGTCCAGCTTGAGGTTTTTTTGCATATCAGTCGGGTGTTTTTATCGATACTTGATGGACTTTTGCATAACTATACTCAAACGTATTGACCCGTCGCCTGACCGGCGGGCAAATAGAACGGAGACGACATGCTTTTTCCCTTCGACGCCCCCAACGCGTCCGTCCGCATGCCATCGCCCCGCTTTTTTCGTCCTGCCTTCGCCCAAAGGAGCCATCCGTGAACATCGCTGCTGAACAACCCGTGCACGCCGCGCAAGGCCTGCGCACCGCCAAACTGCTGATCGACGGCGAATTCGTCGAGTCGAAATCGGCCGAGTGGCGCGATATCGTCAATCCGGCGACGCAGGAAGTGATCGGACGCGTGCCGTTCGCGACGATCGACGAAGTGAATGCGGCCGTCGCCGCCGCGCACAAGGCGTTTCAAACCTGGCGCACGACGCCGCTCGGCGTGCGCATGCGCCTGATGCTCAAGTTCCAGGATCTGGTGCGCCAGAACATGAAGCGCGTCGCCGCGACGCTCACGGCCGAGCAGGGCAAGACGCTGCCCGACGCCGAAGGCGATATCTTCCGCGGGCTCGAAGTGGTCGAGCACGCGTGTTCGATCGGCACGCTGCAGCAGGGCGAATTCGCGGAAAATGTCGCGGGCGGCGTCGATACCTACACGCTGCGCCAGCCGATCGGTGTCTGCGCGGGCATCACGCCGTTCAACTTCCCCGCGATGATTCCGCTCTGGATGTTCCCGATGGCGATCGTCTGCGGCAACACGTTCGTGTTGAAACCGTCGGAGCAGGACCCGCTTTCCACGATGGAACTCGTCGAACTCGCCGTGCAGGCGGGCATTCCGGCGGGCGTCCTGAACGTCGTGCACGGCGGCAGGGAAGTCGTCGATGCAATCTGCACGCATCCCGACATCAAGGCGATTTCGTTCGTCGGCTCGACGCACGTCGGCACGCACGTGTACAACCTCGGCAGCCAGCACGGCAAGCGCGTGCAGTCGATGATGGGCGCGAAGAACCACGCGGTCGTCCTGCCCGACGCGAACAAGGAGCAGACGCTCAACGCGCTCGCCGGCGCGGGGTTTGGCGCTGCGGGCCAGCGTTGCATGGCGACTTCGGTGGTGGTGCTGGTCGGGGCGTCGAAGGACTGGCTGCCGGAACTGGTCGAGCGCGCGCGCGGACTGACGATCAACGCGGGCACGGAGCCGAATACCGATGTCGGGCCGGTGGTTTCGCGGGCGGCGAAGGAGCGCATTCTCGGGCTGATCGAAAAGGGTGTCGACGAAGGCGCGACGTTGTCGCTCGACGGGCGCGGCGTGGCGGTGAAGGGCTACGAGAAAGGCAACTTCATCGGCCCGACGATTTTCTCCGGCGTCACGACCGAGATGACGATCTACAGGCAGGAAATCTTCGGGCCGGTGATTTGCGTGCTGGAAGCCGAGACGCTCGACGACGCCATCGCGCTCGTGAACCGCAATCCGATGGGCAACGGCGTCGGCCTCTTTACGCAAAGCGGCGCGGCGGCGCGCAAGTTCCAGAGCGAGATCGACATCGGCCAGGTCGGCATCAACATTCCGATTCCGGTGCCGGTGCCGTCGTTCAGCTTTACCGGTTCGCGCGGGTCGAAGCTGGGCGACCTCGGCCCGTACGGCAAGCAGGTCGTGCAGTTCTACACGCAGACCAAGACCGTGACGGCCCGCTGGTTCGACGACGCGACGGTGAATGATGGCGTCAATACGACGATTTCGCTGCGCTGAAAGCGCATTGCTTTGCATGGGACCGGAGCAGGGCGCATAGGGCCAGAGTAAGGTGCTAAAGCGCCAACTCTGGTCGACCGCAACAAGTTGCATGGGACCAGAGTAAGGCGCTAAAGCGCCAACTCTGGTCGACAAAGGAGACCACGATGCAGATCGGTTTTATCGGACTGGGACACATGGGCGGCCCCATGGCGGCGAACCTGCTGAAGGCGGGTCACGCGTTGACGGTGTTCGACCTGTCGGAAGCGGCACTCGACGAAGCCAAGACGGCAGGCGCGACGCTCGCATCATCGCCACGCGCAGTGGCGGAAACAAGCGAAGTCGTCATCACGATGCTGCCAGCGGCGGCGCACGTAAAAGCCGTCTACCTCAACGACGACGGCGTGCTAGCCGGCGTGCGGCCCGGCGTGCCGCTCATCGACAGCAGCACGATCGACCCGGCGACCGCGCGCATGATCGGCGAGACGGCGCGCGCACGCGGCAATCCGTTCGCGGATGCGCCGGTGTCGGGTGGTGTCGTTGGCGCGCAGGCGGGGACGCTCACCTTCATGGTCGGCGCCGACGAAGCCTTGTTCGAGACCCTGAAACCGGTTTTGGCGGGCATGGGCAAAAACATGGTGCGGTGCGGCGAAACCGGAACCGGGCAAATCGCCAAGATTTGCAACAACCTGCTGCTCGCGATTTCGATGATCGGCGTGGCCGAGGCGATGAAACTCGGCGAGGTGCTCGGCATCGATCCGAACAAGCTGGCGAGCATCGTCAACACGTCGACGGGGCGTTGCTGGAGCTCGGATACGTGTAATCCCTACCCGAATATCCTGCCGAATGCGCCGGCCTCGCGGGGGTATGCGGGCGGTTTCGGCGCCGACCTGATGCTCAAGGACCTCGGTCTCGCCGTCGATGCCGCGCGGCAGGCGAAACAGCCGGTTTTCATGGGAGCGCTCGCGCAGCAGTTGTATCAGTCGATGAGCCAGCAGGGCCTGGGCAGCCTCGATTTTTCAGGCATCATCAAGCTGTACGGAGCGAAATAGCGGCGGATTCAGGCACGTACGTGCGTGCCTGAAAACGTTCAAAAAATAACTACTTTACTAAGTTGCACTGCACAACGCCGCCCGCATTCGCCCACCCGGCATGGACATCGGGAATACGATGATTCGCTTTGTCGAAATTTGTCCTATTCTGGAAGCACGACGTTCTGCTCTCGCGAAATGTGGGCGCCGAGTTTAGCGCTCCGAATCGTGCGAGGAAACGCTCGATGCACGTAGAACTTTCGGCATTTTGCCGTACGGACAAAGGAGCACGCGATGCAAGTAACCCGTCACCTGAACATGGAATTACGGCACGCCACGATGCCAACTTACGTGGCCAGCTATCTGTTCCCGTTGCTGCTATTGGCTTATGAAGCGTGGCGCGTGGGGTCGTGGGTGGCGGTCAACGGCTTCAACTTCATGAACTTCAAGTCGATGGGCTATGAGTTCGCGCTGATGATCGCCGTGTTCGCCATGCAAATCATCGTCGAGATTGCTTTTATCGCCGCGGCTGGACTCTCGAAGCATCACGATTTCGGGCATCGGCTGAGCAATTTGCTGCTCGGGCTGTTCTGTTCGCTCGTCGTGCTCGGTTTCGACCTTGCACTGCAATATGCGATCTGAGCGCTGAATTTTCTCAGGCTGGATTAATAGGGCCGGTTGCGCGCAACCGGCCTTTTTGTTTAAGGCGTCGTTCGGGCGCCAATTTTGATCAGCATCCCGGAGCACTCGCCAACGCGGGCGGCGTTTGCGAACGCTCTTCGTAGCACTTGCTGTTCGCGTCCTTGAGCGCCGTGCGCAGGCCTTCTTCCACCACCGGGTGATAGAACGGAAGCTTCAGCGCTTCCTCGACCGTGAGTTCGAGTTGCACCGCCCACGCGAGCAGGTGCCCGAGATGTTCGACCACTGGGCCGCACGCCTGTGCGCCGCGCAGCTTGCCCGTCTTCGCATCGGCATAGACGTGCAGCAGGCCGCGGTTCTGGCGCATCACGCGGCTGCGCCCCTGCGTCTCGAACGACGCCGATCCGGTCACCGTCATCTGCTTGTCGAGGCTGTCGTACGCCGCGCCGATGATCGCCGCTTGCGGTTCGCAAAACACGAGCGAAAAGGGCACTTTGCGCGTCACCTGCCGGACGTCGGGAAAGCGCGCGGCGTTGTCGCCGGCGAGCTTGCCTTCGTCGGCGGCATCCGAGAGCCACGGGCGCGTGCCGTCGCAGTCGCCCGCGATGAAAATGCTGCTGGCACCGCATTGCATCGACGTTTCGTCGAAGAGCGGCACGCCCTTGTCGTTCAACGCGATGCCGGTCTTCGCCAGGTCGAGTGGCTTCAGGTCGGGCGCGCGTCCCGTCGCGACCAGCACGAGATCGAACTGCTCCGTGCGCTCGCTTTCATCGAGCGACTTGAAGCGGACCGTCGGCATGCCGTCCTGCATCGACATCGCTTCGATCTTCGCGTCGGGGTCGAAATAGAACTCGTCGCGCAACGCGGCCGACAGCGCGTCGCGCACCGGCGCATCCGACAATCCGGCGACCCTTCCGCCCCTGCCGAACATGAACACGTCGACGCCCAGTCGCGCGAACGCCTGCCCCAGTTCGAGCGCGATCGGACCCGCGCCGAACACGGCCGCGCGTTTCGGCAAGGTCTTGAGGTCGAAAACGTCGTCGCTCGTGATGAGGCGGTCGCCAAAAACCTTCAGCCCGTCGGGCACGGTCGGCACGGCGCCCGTCGCGATCACGACGCTCGTCGCCTCGATGCGCCGCGCATCGTCGATCGAGAGAACGTGGCGGCCGGACGCCGACGCAGCGAAGCGCGCGCGGCCACGTATGACCGAGTCGGCGGGGAACGCGTCGGTCTCCTCCAGGATGCCGCCGACGAAATAGTCGCGCTCGCGCCGCACGTAATCGAACACCTGCGCGCCGTTGGCTTCCAGCGCATGCGTGCCCTCGATCCCGCGCGGCGCGAGCGCCTGCGCATCGTGCAAGCCGTTGGCCGCCGCGAGCAGCAGCTTCGACGGCATGCAGCCGACGCGCGCGCAGGTCGTGCCGAACTCGCCGGCTTCGATCAGCACCGCGCGCTTGCCCGCCGAGCGCGCCGCGCGAAACGCCGACAGGCCCGCCGTCCCGGCGCCGATCACGGCGACGTCCACGTTTGTTTCCTTCATTTGAGTCGTCCCAAGCGGTTGAATCGAGGCGCTCACGACCAGGGCGCGTGCCGGCCTTCGAGACTGCGATCGAGCTGAAACGCCGTGCTGATGAGCGCGAGATGCGTCAGCGCCTGCGGGAAATTGCCGAGCGATGCGCCATCGACGGCGACTTCTTCCGAATAAAGCCCCACATGGTTCGAATAGGCAAGCATCTTTTCGAACACGAGCCGTCCTTCATCGACACGTCCGGCGCGCGCCAGCGCTTCCGCGTACCAGAACGAGCAGGCGCTGAAGCCGCCTTCCTCCCCGTCGAGTCCGTCGAGCGAGCCGCCGCGGGTGTAGCGGAAGATCAGCGGATCGACGCTCAGGTCGCGGCCGATCGCATCGAGCGTCGAGAGCCAGCGCCCGTCTTTCGGGCCGATGAAGCGCACGAGCGGCATCATCAGCGCGGAAGCGTCGAGAATGGTCGAACCTGGGGTCTGCACGAAGCTTTGCAGCTCGCTGTTCCAGAAGTTTTCGTGGATGTCGCGGCTGATGCGGTCGCGCACCTCGAACCACTGCGGAAACGGCGCCGGCAGCGAGCGCTTTTGCGCGAGCCGCAGCGCGCGATCGAGCGCGACCCAGCACATCAGCCGCGAATGCAGCAACGCCCGCGCGCCATTGCGAAACTCCCAGATGCCGTGATCCGGTTCGTCCCAGTGCGCGGCCACGTAGTTCACGGTACGCGTGACGTGCTGCCAGCCGTCATGCGACACCGCCTCGCCGTATTTGTTGTACAGGTAGACGGCGTCCATCAGCGCGCCGTAGACATCCAGTTGCATCTGGTCGCGCGCCGCGTTGCCGATGAGCGGCGGCTCGACACCGCTTCCGTGCAACGCCCGCGCGACGCTTTCCTCGGGCGGCTCCTCGCCATCGACCGCGTACATGACGCGGAACGATCCATCGGAGTGACAGCGCCGGTTGCGCTCGGCGATCCAGCGCACGAAATGCTGCGCCTCGCCCGTGTAGCCGAGCCGCAACAGCGCGTAGACCGAAAACGCGGCGTCGCGGATCCACGCGTAACGGTAGTCCCAGCGGCGGGCGCCTTGCGGTGTCTCCGGCAGGCCGAAGGTCGGAGCCGCGACGATTGCGCCGTGTTCGCGCGAACTCAGCAGCTTCAGCAGCAGCGCGGAGCGCATCACGACTTCGCGATAACGGCCGCGATACGTCGATTGCGCCGCCCACTCGCGCCACCACGCGACGGTCTCGTCGAGTGCCGCATCGCACGGCAGGACCCGGTCGAGCGGCTCCGACTGCGCGCCGAGCACGAAGCACGCCGTTTCGCGTTCGTCGAGATCGAAGCGGGCGAGGGCGTCGTTGTCTTCGATCGAGAGGTTGATTGTCGAGCAGAGCGTGAGCGGGGCGGCGCCGCCGCCGGATGGCTCGAAGCGGACGCCGTACCCGTCATCGGCGTGCGTCGCCGTGTGGCCGGTGCGCGCGTAGTCGAAGCGCGGCGCGCAGCGCATCGTCATCGACACGCGCCCGTACACCGATCGCACCATGCGCACGACGCAGTTCGGCGCGTCGTCGCCGGCGCGCGAGAGCGGCATGAAATCGAGCACTTCGCACACCGCATCCGGCGCCATGAAGCGCGTCACCAGCACGTTCGTCTCGGGCAGGTACATCTGCTTGACGCGCGGCGCGTCGAAGGCCGGCGCGACGTGGAAACTGCCGCCGCGCCCGGCGTCGAGCAGCGCACCGAAGATTGTTGGCGAATCGATGCGCGGATAGCACATGAAATTCAGCGCGCCGTCGGTGGCGACGAGCGCGGTCGTGCGCATGTTGCCGATCACGCCGTGCGCTTCGATCGGCGTGCTGCACGGCACGCGATTGGCCGTGTCAGCCATTGTCCGCGAACCCCGGATAGAGCGTCATGCCGCCATCGACGTAGAGCGTCGTGCCGACGACGTAGTCGCTCTCGTCGGAGGCGAGCCACACGGCCGCTCGGCCGATGTCGTCGATTTCGCCGATGCGGCCGTACGGCACCAGCTTGAGCAGCTTCTCGAGCGCTTCCTTCGAGTCCCAGGCGTCGCGGTTGATCGGCGTGCGGATCGCGCCCGGCGCGATCGCGTTCACGCGAATCCGGTGCGGCGCGACTTCCTGCGCGAGCGATTTCATCATCATCTGGATGCCGCCCTTCGACGCCGCGTAGTTCACGTGTCCGGCCCACGGGATGACCTCGTGCACCGAACTCATGCAGATGATCTTGCCGAGCGCTTTCGATACCGGACGCGGCCCGCGCCGGAGGAATTCGCGGACCGCGCGCTGGGCGGTCAGGAACTGGCCCGCGAGGTTGACGTTCATCACCGTATTCCAGTCCGCGAGCGTCATGTCCACGAAGGACGCGTCTTTTTGCAGCCCCGAATTCGCCACGACGATGTCGACGGTGCCGAAGCGCTTTTTGACGGCGTCGAACATCGCGTCGATTTCGGCTTCGTCGGAGACGTCGGCGCCGATGGCAAACGCCTGCCTGCCGGTTTTTTCGATGCTGGCTGCGAGCTTTTCGGCGGATTCGGCGTGCGAGTGGTAGTTGATCGCGACGCTCGCGCCGGCGTTGGCGAGCGCCTCGGCGACGCCGAAGCCGATGCCGGAACTTGCGCCGGTCACGAGGGCGACCTGGCCTTTGAGGGATTGGGTCATGGGGAGTCCTTGGGCGCTTGCGCTTGGGGGGTGGGATTTGGTTTGTGCGTCGTTGTCGGGAAATTTAAGCAAACACCGCGCCTGGGGATGGTGTTGGCACTTGGGGCGTGGTGGGGGTGTTGTTTACACCGTTTGATGCGCTTGGGCTTCTATTGAACTTGTATTGTTTTTGGTTTATTAGCTCTGCCCCTGTCCGGGGCGGGACTCACTTTCTTTGCTGCTGCAAAGAAAGTAAGCAAAGAAAGCAGCGGCGAATTCAACCGGTCGACGCAACACCCAACGTTTCCGCCAGCTTTTCAGCTGGGTTCATAAATTGCAATGTC
>NZ_FCON02000076.1 GCF_001544535.1 Caballeronia choica
CGTTATGTCGGAGTGGTCCAACCGGGGGAGTGTCGTTAGCGGGGTTTTGGCGTTGTTGGCATGTAGAAAAGGCGCGCGCGTTGCACCGCGACAGGGAGTGGATCAGCAGTCATTCATCCGTCTTGGCACTTCGTGCCCGACGCCAGGTCTGCTAGCGGTGGTGAATAGAAGCATGTAGCAAACGAACGTAGGATGGTGATATAGCGATGGGTTCCGGGTTTCTGTTTTGCCTGACGGGTGAGCGCGTAGCGCGAGGCTGGATGAATGACTGCTGGTCCACTTCGTATGGCGGTGCGACGTGCGCGCCTCTTCTACATGCCAACAACGATGAAACCCCGCTAACGACACTCCCCCGGTTGGACCACTCCGTTTCGAGTGCGGGTGAAGACGTGTTAGGGCTGGCGTTTGAAAGCTGCTTTCTTTGCTTACTTTCTTTGCAGCAGCAAAGAAAGTGAGTCCCGCCCCGGACAGGGGCAGAGCAAATAGACCAAAAACAAACCAAGTTTCATAGGAGCACAAGCGCATCAAACGGTGTAAACAACCAACACCCCACCCACCCCAAGCGCCAGCGACAACAAACCCCAAGCGCCAGCGATATCAGTAATCCGGCTCGCAGACCACGAGGAACCTGCTGAGCACCGACGTGCCGAACGTATTGCTGATCGCGACATCGGCGGCATCGCGGCCGCGCGCCATCAGGATGCGTCCAGTGCGCGGCGCGTTGTTACGCGGGTCGAACGTGTGCCATGTGTTGCCGAGGTAAGCCTCGAACCACGCGCAGAAGTCCATCGGCGCATACGGCGGAGGCAGCCCGACATCGCTGATGTAGCCCGTGCAGTAGCGCGCCGGAATGTTCATCGCGCGACACAGCGCAACCGCCAGATGCGCATAGTCGCGGCAGACGCCTACGCCGTCGTTCCAGGTTTCCCAGGCGGTCTTGGTCGGCCGCGCGCAGTTGTAGTCGAAGCGGATATGGTTGTGCACGAAGTTGCAGATCGCCTGCACGCGATCGCGGCCGAGCGGCGTCTGGCCGAACATCTGCCACGCGGCGTTCGACAACAGGTCGGTCTCGCAGTAGCGGCTGCCAAGCAGGAACAGCATGCATTCGTCGGGCAGTTCTTCGATCATGTGCTGGTAGCCGTTCGTCTCGGGCAGCTCGTGATGCGGAGGCACATCGAAGACGCCGCGCGCTGACAACGTGAGCATGCCGGCGGGCGCGGTGAGCCGCGTGCAGAGATTGCCGAACGAGTCGCGATACTGGCTCAGCGGTACCAGCGGATCGGTATAGATGTGATCGGGCACGACCATGTCCTGGGCGCGCGAGAAGTGCGTGTTCAGCATCAGCAACATCGGGGTTGGCTGCGGGCACTCATACACCAGTTCGTAACCAACACGGAGTCTCATCGGAGGACCTTTCTCGGTGATGCAACAGGGGAGCGTCGAAGCAAGCCGCTTGCGGCCATCGTTATCAAGCAACCGCCGTTCCACCCGAGTCGGTGGCGGCGGGGTCGGGTGTCGCCTGGCTGATGGCCGGAGCATCAGCCGGAACGTCAGCCGGAACATCGGCTGGCGCCGTGCCCGGCTGGGCGGACTCGGAGATCTGCTTGGGCATCGGTTCGCTGGAAGACAACTCCGCGCTTGCGATCACCTTGTGAACGAAACGCAGCTTCTCGATCACCTTGGGCGCCAGCGTGAACGGGTAGGCATCCGCGAGACCCAAACTGCGGTTCAGGCTGTTCAGCGCGTAGGTCAGCGGGAACCAGCGCTTCATCAGGTTATCGAAGCTTTCACTTTCGATCGGCGAGCTATCGGTGAGCGTCGGCTCGTTGTCGTCGTCGGGCTTGAGTTCCAGGCCGCAGGCGGCCGCCGTGTCGATCGTGTCGACGATGTGCAGGTAATGCGCCCACGTCTCGGCCCAGTCCTCCCAAGGATGCGTGGTCGCATAGGCGCTGACGTACGACATGTCCCAGTCGGCGGGCGGACCGGCTTCGTAGTGCGCCTTGAGCGCCTCGGCGTAGTCCACGCGCTCGTCGCCGAAAAGTTCGCGAAACGGCCCTTCCCATTGCTTGCCGGTAATGAGCCGGTCGAAATAGTAGTGTCCGATTTCATGGCGGAAATGCCCCAGCAAGGTGCGGTAGGGCTCGCCCATTTCCATGCGGGTCCGCTCGCGATGCGCGTCGTCGGCTTCCGCGATGTTCATCGTGATGAGGCCGTTGTCGTGACCCGTCAGGATCTTCTCGCCGACGCCGCCGTCTTCCATGAACTCGAATTGCAGGCCGCCCTCGGGGTCGGTCTTGCGCGAGACGACGTGCAGCCCGAGCGCCGCGAGCGCATACAGCAGGCGCCGCTTCGCAGTTTCCAGCCGGTACCAGTAGACGCGGTTCTCGGGCACCGACAGGTTCGGAATCGTGTGGCTCAGGCTGCACGCGGGGCACAGCACGTCGGCGGACTCGGCGGGCAGCATCCAGTTGCACACGTTTTCGAGCGCGTAGTTATTGCACTGCTTATACAAGGCGCCATCCGCTGTCTTGTGAAGATTGCGCCAGCGGCCCTCGTCGGCCGGCTCGAACGCGCACACTTCCGCAAGCTCGGGGACGTAGCCCAGCAACGCGGCGCAGGACTCGCATTTCACGTTTTCGAAGAAAACGTGTTGCTGGCAGCGGTCGCAGTGAAATGTTTTCATGGTAGACAGTTGGGTGGAGACAGGACGTATCGAAGGCAGTCAGCAAGCGACGTGCCATTGGCGTGACATGAACCGCAGAGAGGTTCCAGGCGGGCCGATCCGGCGCGCGGGACTTTATTCATCGGGTAAATTGTCCGCTGCATGATGCGCCGTACAATCCGCGAGAGCGGCAACACGGTTGTTGCCGATGATCCCATTAGTCGAGGAGCCAGGTGTGTCGATCCGAGTCGCGCTGAACCATATCACGCACTACCGCTATGACCGCCTCGTGGCGCTGGGCCCGCAAGTCCTGCGGCTGCGGCCCGCACCCCATTGCCGCACGCCGATCCTGTCTTACTCGATGCGGGTCGAGCCGGCGGACCACTTCATCAACTGGCAGCAGGACGCGTTCGCGAACTATCAGGCGCGCCTCGTCTTCCCCGAGAAGACCCGCGAGTTCAAGATCACGGTCGATCTCGTCGTGGAAATGGCGGTGTACAACCCGTTCGATTTCTTCCTCGAGCCGAGCGCCGAGGAGTTTCCGTTCGCGTATGAGCCGCATGTCGCGACGGAGCTCGCGCCGTATCTCGTCAAGCGGGAGATGACGCCGCTCTTCAGGCAGTTCGTCGAGAGCATCGACCGGACGCCGATGGGGACGACCAACTTCCTCGTCGAACTGAACCAGCGGCTGCAGCGCGAGATCGCCTATGTGATCCGCATGGAACCCGGCGTGCAGACGCCCGAGGAAACGCTCGACAAGGCGCTTGGTTCATGCCGCGACACGAGCTGGCTGCTGGTCGAGACGCTGCGCCAGCTTGGGCTCGCGGCGCGTTTCGTGTCCGGCTACCTGATCCAGTTGACGCCCGACCAGCGTTCGCTCGACGGCCCGAGCGGCACCGAAGTCGACTTCACCGACCTGCACGCGTGGTGCGAGGTCTATCTGCCGGGCGCGGGCTGGATCGGCTTCGACCCGACCTCGGGCCTGCTCGCGGGCGAAGGGCACATACCCGTCGCGTGCACGCCGGAGCCGGGCAGCGCCGCGCCGATTTCCGGCGCCGTCGACGAGAGCGAGGTCGAGTTCGAGCACCTGATGTCGGTGCAGCGCGTACTCGAAACGCCGCGCGTGACGAAGCCGTACACCGAGGAAGTGTGGTCCGCGGTGCAGGCGATGGGCGCGCAAGTCGACCAGCGCCTCACCGAGATGGACGTGCGCCTGACGATGGGCGGCGAGCCGACCTTCGTTGCCGTGCGCGACCGCGACGCGGCCGAATGGAACACGGACGCGCTCGGGCCGACCAAGCGCGGCTATGCGGTCGGACTGATGGACAAGCTGCGCGCACGCTACGGCGAGGGCGGCTTCCTGCATATCGGCCAGGGCAAGTGGTATCCGGGCGAGCAGTTGCCGCGCTGGGCGATGTCGCTCTACTGGCGTGCGGACGGCGAGCCGATCTGGACCGACCCGGCGCTGTTCGCCGATGAACGCGAGCCCGGCGCCTACACGCCGGAAGATGCGCACCGCTTCATCACGCATCTGACGAACAAGCTCGCGCTGGATACGCAGCACATCCAGCCGGGCTACGAAGACACCTTCTATTACCTGTGGCGCGAGCGCAGGCTGCCGGTCAACGTCGATCCGTTCGAATCGGAACTCGACGACGAACTGGAGCGCGTGCGTCTGCGGCGGGTGTTCGATGCGGGCTTGTCGGAGGTGACGGGCTACGTGCTGCCCATCACGCGCGAGCGCGACCTGCCGATGCAGCCGCCGAAGTGGGTGAGCGGCCCGTGGTTCTTCCGCGACGACCGCATGTACCTGATCCCCGGCGATTCGCCGATGGGCTACCGGCTGCCGCTGGAATCGCTGCCGTGGGTGAGCGCGGGGGACTTTCCGTACCAGCATCCGCATGACCCGTTTGCGCCGCCCGCGCCGTTGCGCTCGGCGGCGGAGTTGCGCATGCAGTATGGTGGCGGCACGCTGGAAGGCGGGCCGGGCGCGACCGGCGCGACCGGCGCGAGTGGCACGGCCGGCACAGGTGTCGCTGCAACCGGAGGCACGGGCGAGGCGTCAGCGTCCGCATCCGCAGAAGCATCCCGCCAGCCGTCGCGAGGCGAGTCTGCGTCGTGGATTCGCCGCACGGCGCTGTGCGTCGAGACGCGCGACCCGGCGCGCGCGGCGGGACCGAAGGTCGAAGCGGACTCGTTCGGCAGCGGCAAGCGCCTGCTGCATGTCTTCATGCCGCCGCTCACCGAACTCGACGATTATCTCGACCTGCTCGCCGCCGTCGAGTCGACGGCGGCCGACCTGCGGATGAAGGTGATCATCGAAGGCTATCAGCCGCCGCGCGATGTGCGCCTCAAGATGCTGCAGGTGACGCCGGACCCGGGCGTGATCGAAGTGAACATCCATCCGGCGGCGAACTGGGACCAGCTCGTCGACCATACGGAGTACCTGTACCAGTCGGCGCATGAAACCTATCTGAGCACCGAGAAGTTCATGACCGACGGCCGCCACACCGGCACGGGCGGCGGCAACCACTTCGTGCTCGGCGGCGCGACACCGGCCGACAGCCCGTTCCTGCGCCGCCCCGACCTGCTCGCGAGCCTGATCGGCTATTTCATCAACCATCCGTCGCTGTCGTACCTGTTCTCGGGGCTTTTCCTCGGACCGACGAGCCAGGCGCCGCGCGTCGACGAGGCGCGCAACGACCAGCTCTACGAACTCGAGATCGCGTTCAACGAACTGCAGCGGCAGCTCGACCGCCTGGGCGGCCGCGACAGCGCGCAGCTGCCGCCGTGGCTCATCGACCGCACCTTGCGCAACCTGCTGATCGACGTGACCGGCAACACGCACCGCGCCGAGTTCTGCATCGACAAGCTGTATTCGCCCGATGGCCCGACCGGCCGCCTCGGCCTGCTCGAACTGCGCGGCTTCGAAATGCCGCCGCACGCGCGCATGAGCCTCGTGCAGCAACTGCTGCTGCGCTCGCTGGTCGCGCGCTTCTGGGACAAGCCGTACACGACGCGCCTCACGCGCTGGGGCACGGAACTGCACGACCGTTTCCTGCTCGGCACCTTCGTCAAGATGGATTTCGACGACGTGATCGCCGAACTCAACGAGGCCGGCTTCGCGTTCGACGCCGCGTGGTTCGCGCCGCACTTCGAGTTCCGCTTCCCGCTGGTCGGCGCGATCCAGTCGAGCGGCATCGAACTGACGGTGAGGAACGCGCTCGAACCATGGCACGTCATGGGCGAGGAGGGTTCGGTCGGCGGCACGGTGCGCTACGTGGATTCGTCGGTGGAACGGCTCGAAGTGCACGTCCTCGGCCTGAACGACAACCGCTATGTGGTGACCGTCAACGGCGTGCCGCTCCCGATGCAGCCGACCGGCCGCGCGAGCGAGCACGTCGCCGGCGTGCGCTTTCGGGCGTGGGCGCAGTCGTCGGCGCTGCATCCGTCGATCGGCGTTCACGCGCCGCTCACCTTCGATGTCGTCGACACATGGAGCAACCGCTCGATCGGCGGATGCCGGTATCATGTATCGCATCCGGGCGGGCGCAACTACGCGACCTTCCCGGTCAATGCCTACGAGGCGGAGAGCCGGCGACGCGCGCGCTTCTTCAAGACCGGCCACACGCCGGGCCGCATGGAAGCCGGGGCCGCCGAGCGCAGCCTCGAGTTTCCGTTCACGCTCGACTTGCGCCGCCGACGGTGAGATCAGCGATCGCTTACTAAACTAAAAAGTCCAACTTGGCCGTCCAAACCTCACTCCCGTTTGAAGAAGTCGCTGAACGCGCGAAGGTGTCGTCGCCATTGCGGGCCCTTCCGGCGCGCGAAGGGCACTGGGACGAACTGCGCGACGAGTCGGGTCAGTTGCGCGACACCTGGCGGGCCTTCTTCGACCTGCTCGGCGACGAAGGCATTGCCGGGCTCGACCAGGCGGTCGAGTCGGTCGCGCAGCAGGTGCGCGACAACGACATCAGCTACAACGTCTACGCGGACGGCGGCGAGCCGCGCCCGTGGGCGCTCGACCTGTTGCCGTTCATGATCGACGAGACCGAGTGGTCGGTGCTGGAACGCGCGGTCAAGCAGCGCGCCAAGCTGCTCAATGCGATCGTGAAGGACGTCTACGGCCCGCAGACGCTGCTGCACGAAGGCTTCCTGCCGCCCGCGCTGGTGTTCGGGCATCCCGGCTACCTGCGTTCGGTGAAGGGCTTCACGCCGCCGGGCGGGCAGTATCTGCAACTCGTCGCGGTCGATCTGGCGCGCGAGCCGAGCGGCGCGTGGGTGATCATGGCGCACCGCACCGAGGCGCCGTCGGGGCTCGGCTATGCGCTCGAAAACCGGCTGATCGTCGCGGGCGTGTTCGCCGATCCGTTCCGCTCGATGCGCGTGCAACGGCTCGCGCCGTTTTACTCGCGGATGGTCGCGTCGCTCGTCGAGGGCGGCCGCGCGATGATGTCCGGCGACGAAGGCTCGCCGCACATCGCGCTCCTCACGCCCGGCCCCTACAGCGAAACTTTCTTCGAGCACGCGTTTCTCGCGCGCTATCTTGGCGTGACGCTCGTCGAAGGCAAGGACCTCACGGTGCGCGACGACAAGCTGTACCTCAAGACCTTCGCCGGGCTGGAGCGCGTGCACGTCCTGCTGCGGCGGCTCGACGATGCGTTCTGCGATCCCGTCGAACTGCGCGCCGATTCGAGCATCGGCGTGCCGGGCCTGTTGCAGGTGATGCGCGCGGGCAACGTGATGGTGTCGAACGTGCCCGGCTCGGGCTTTGTCGAATCGCCCGCGCTGCACGGCTTTTTGCCCGCCATCGCGCATTCGCTGCTCGACGAGCCGCTCGAACTTGCGAGCGTGCCGACCTGGTGGTGCGGCGAAAAGGCGGCGCGCGAGTCGGCGCTGAAGACGCTCGAAGAAGCCTTCGTGATTCCCACCTGGCCCGGCGTCGACCTGAACGGCCGCCGCCCGCGCGGCTTCGGCGATGGCCTTCAGCCGCTCGCCGCCTGGAAGAAGCGCATCGAAGCGATGCCGGACGCCTTCACGATCCAGGAACTGTTTCCGGGCTCGCATGCGCCGCGCTATGAAGAGAGCACGATCGTCGGGCGCTCGGCGGTGCTGCGCGTGTACGCGATCGCCGACATGGAAGGCGGCTGGTCGGTGATGCCGGGCGGCTTCACGCGGCTCGGCGCCGAGCGGCAGCCGTCAGTTTCGATGCAATACGGCAGCAGCAGCGTCGATACATGGGTGCTGTCGAGCCATCCCAGCTCGAACTTTTCGCTGCTGCCCACGCCGATGACGCCCGACGATCTCGTGCGCAAGCACCGCACAGTGTCGAGCCGCGCCGCCGAGAACCTGTTCTGGGCCGGCCGCTACGGCGAACGCGCGGAGAACAACGTGCGGCTCGTGCGCGCGATCCTTTCGTCGCTGGAGAGCAACGACGCCGAAGGCATGCTCGACACGATGGTCGATCTCGCGTGGCTGTCGGGTCTCCTGCCGGCGGGCACGCCGCTCAAGGGCCACACGGCGGCGACGCTCGAACGGCTGCTCGTCGCGAATCTCGGCGAGGGCAGTGCGGCGTCGAGCGTCGGCCAGAACCTCGCGAGCCAGGCGCGCGCGAGCGGCGAGATTCGCGGGCGCCTTTCCACCGACCACTGGCGCACGATCCTCGCGTCGCGCAACGATTTCCGCGACGCGATCACCGCGCTGCACCCGGTGCGCGCCATCGAGCGTTACGATCGCGTGCTGCTCACGCGCACGCTGGAAACGCTCGCGGCGCAACTGCTCGCGATCAGCGGCGCGCAGGGCGATCGCATGACCCGCGACGAAGCGTGGCGGCTCGTATTCGCCGGACGCCACATCGAACGCGTCGCCACGATGTCGACGTACCTGCGCACGGCCGCGAAGCACCGGCAGTTGTCTACGCCGGGCGGCTTCGATCTCCTGCTGCAACTCTTCGACAGCACGCTCACCTATCGCTCGCTGTATCCGGGGCGCTTCGAAGTGCCGCCGCTGATCGACCTGCTGGTGGTCGAGCCGACCAATCCGCGCGGCCTCTATGGCGTCTACAAGCGGCTGTGCACGAAGCTCGTCGAAATCTCGCAGGCGGCCGGACGCGGGACGCACAGCGATTTCATCGCGGCGACGCGTCTCGCGGCATCGTTGCGCGACCTGGAGACGCTTTGCGCGACCGACGAAGCCGGCATGCACGCCGAACTCATCGCCGCCTGCGATGAACTCGAAAGCCACGCCAGCGCCGCCGCCCACGAAATCAGCGCGCGCTACTTCAGCCACGCGAAGACGCAATCCTTGCAGGTGTCGTCGTGAC
This sequence comes from Caballeronia choica, assembly GCF_001544535.1. Lineage (GTDB taxonomy): Bacteria > Pseudomonadota > Gammaproteobacteria > Burkholderiales > Burkholderiaceae > Caballeronia > Caballeronia choica. Next base: position 8,985 of record NZ_FCON02000076.1, read on the forward strand.
GATCGAGAAAGCCGTGCTGTCGGTGTCGCACCGGACGACGTACCGTTATTCGACCTACGTCGAGACCGCCCAGCATCTCGCGACCATCCGCCCGCAGAACACCGCGTGGCAGCGCGTGATTGCGCATGAGGAAAGCATCGAGCCGACGCCGTCGTACATCAACAGCCGCGTCGATGCCTTCGGCAACGACGTGCTGTATTTTTCGCTGGAGTCGCCGCACCGGTCGTTGCAGATGATCAGCGAGACGACGGTCGAACTCACGCCGCGCTGGGCGTCGCTCGATCCTGCCGCGACGCCCGCGTGGGATGCCGTCGCGGCGAGCACGCGGTACAGCGCGGGCGCGGCGTTTCTGCCGGAGACGGAGTTCTGCTTCGCATCGCCGAATATCGGGCTCAGGCAGGATTTGCAGGAATATGGGCTGGTGAGTTTTACGGCGGGGCGGCCGCTTGCCGAAGGCGCGATCGATTTGATGCACCGGATTCATGCCGATTTCAAATACCAGCCGCTTTCGACTTCGTACGATACGCCCGCGCATCATGCGTTCGAGTTGAAGAGCGGCGTTTGTCAGGACTTCGCGCAGGTGATGATCGGGTGTATGCGGGCGATTGGTTTGCCGGCGCGCTATGTGAGCGGATATTTGCGAAACGATCCGCCGCCGGGGCAGGTCAAGCTGATTGGGGCGGATGCTTCGCATGCGTGGGTTTCGGTGTTCTGCCCCGGCAGCGGGTGGATCGATCTCGATCCGACCAATGACGTGCTCGCGGATCTGGATCACATTACGCTTGCGATCGGCCGCGATTACAGCGATGTGTCGCTGCTTCGGGGATTGATCCTGGGGGGCGGTTCGCACCGGGTGGATGTTGGGGTGACGGTGCTGGGGCTCGAGGGATGATTTTCGCTGGCGCTTGAGGTTTGCAGCGGCAGAGCCCAAGCGCATCAAACGGCGCTATTAAAATCACCCCACTCCGAAGCGCCGGCGACTATCTTCTCCACGACGAGTTCGCCCAGCCCCGGCCCGACGCTCATTCCCACACCGCCATGCATGAACACGCCTGTGACGTTCGGTGCCACCCGTAGCACCGAGAACGGCTCCTTCGACGCGTCGGCCCGCGCCCCATACACGCCTTGCCAACGTTCGACGACTTGCAGCTGACCGCCTAGCGCATCCTCGGCAAGCCGAAGCAGAATCTCATCCACGGCCGCTGCATTAAACGGCGACGCATCCTCGCCGTAATCATGCGAATCACCGACGATCAGATCGCCATACGGCGTCGGACTCGCCAGCAAGTGAATGCCATGGTCGAGCAGCGCCGGTTCCCTCGATACCACTTCCTCGCGCAGCGCGGCGGCTTCAGGTAGGTCCGAGAACGCACCGTAATGCAGGCAACTCAATCCGGTCAGCACTGCATGATCGAGCGCAAACGGCGTGGTCGGCCGCACGCGCAACATCTGCAACCGGCACACGCGTGGTTGCAGCGCCGCGAGTTGCGGCGCAAGCAGCGACAGGTAATCGTGCCCCGCGCAAACGACGATGTGCTCCGCGCGCCACACACCGGCGGTCGTCTCGACAAGCCCGTCATCGATGGCGCGGACCAGCGTCCCGAAGCGAAACTCCACGCCGTGAACACGTTGCAGATAATCGATGAGCGCGGGCACCGCTTCGCGCGAAAACACTTGCAGGTCGTCGTGTCCATGCAGCGCGGCGCGATGCTTGCTGAAGCGGCCATCGTAGAGATCGTCGAGCGCAGCACGCGACAGGAGTGAAGCGGCGTAGCCGGATTCCGTGGCACGCGTCGCAGCGAACGCCTCCATCACGCGCGCTTCGGCCTCGCTGCGCGCAAACATGAGCGAGCCCGAACGCCGCACATGCAGGCCGGCGCCGGATGCCCAGTCGAGCCATATATCGCGCGACGCCCGAGCCAGCGCATGCATCATGCCCGGCGGCTGGCCGGTCACGAGGACCATGCCGAAGTTGCGGATCGAGGCACCAAGCGGTGTGCCGCTGCGCTCGAACACGCTGACGCGCAAGCCGCGTCGCGCGGACGCATACGCATGCGCCAGTCCGAGAATGCCGGCGCCGATGATCGCGACATCGGTGCGAAGGGGAGTGTGGGTCGTGTTCATGGGCATCATCATCCGGGAAGCGGGAAATGGATCGATACATTGTCGATCCGCTCATCGCGCGCCAAGGTCACAAACAATCGCGCGCAGCGGGTTGCCGAACCCGCTCCGTTCAGCGCGTCATGACGCACCGTCAAGCCGCAAGCCGAACGCGCATCGTGCGCAACGCGCGCCCGATTGCACCGACGACGTTATGCATCTCGTTCACATCGATCGCGCCGATGCAGCCGACGCGAAACGTCGGCACTTCGGTCAGCTTGCCGGGATAGAGCACATAGCCCGCCTCGCGCACGGCCTCGTAGAAGCCCTTGAAATCGTAGGCCGGATCGCGCGGCGCATGGAACGTGACGATCACCGGCGACTGCACCGCGCGATCGAGGAACGGCGTGAAGCCGAGCGCCGCCATGCCGTCGATCAAGGCGGCGCAGTTGCCGCGATAACGCGCGCCACGCGCCGGCTGTCCGCCCTCCGCGATGAACTGATCGAGCGCCGCGCGCAATGCGGCCACCACATGCGTAGGCGGCGTGAAGCGCCATTGCGATGTCTTCATCATGTACGCGTACTGGTCGTGAAGATCGAGCGCGAGCGACCGTGAGATGCCTGCGGACGCTTCCAGCAACGCCCGTCTCACGATCACGAAGCCCATCCCCGGCACCCCTTCGAGGCACTTGCCGCTGGCGGAAATCACCGCGTCGATGCCGCCTTTCGACACATCGATCGGCAACGCGCCGAACGAACTCATCGCATCGACGATCAGCCGCTTGTCATGCCGCGCACACAGCGCCGCGATATCGTCTAGCGGATTCAGCAATCCCGCACTCGTCTCCAGATGCACCTGCGCGACGTGCGTGATGCGCGGATCGCGGCGAAACATCTCTTCGATGCGCGCGACGCTGGCGGGTTCGTCCTCGCGGAACTTCAGTTCGACGGACGCGACGCCAAGCCGCTCCAGGATCTTCAGCAAGCGCGTGCAATACGCGCCGTTGTTCGGCACGAGCACCACGGCATCGCGCGGCACGAGCGAACCGAGCGCGGCCTCGACCGAAAACGTGCCGCTGCCCTGCATCGGCACGCACACGAAGTCGTCTTCGCCGGACACGATCGCGAGCAGGTCGCGGCAGATTTCGCTCGTCATCCGGTTGAAAGCCGCATCCCACGATCCCCAGTCGCGCAGCATCGCTTCACGGGTAGCGGGTGAGGTGGTCAGCGGGCCGGGGGTCAGCAATATCGGGTCACTTCCGGTGATCACGATGTCTCTCCATTCGATTTTCAAGTGCCTCGACGCGCGAGGCAGACCCGAATTAGTCTAAGCATAATGTGGCGAAATGTGGAGATATTTTGAGATCTGTTGCATCGTCACGGTGTTGTCACGAAGTTCTGTGATGCTTCGTCCGGCTGCTGGTGGACCTGTCTGGGACCCACCGCGCCGCTGACTGGCGACACGTCACGAACACCATGAACGCAACGACGCCAGAGAACCTCGTGCGTCACCCTCACGCCACATCGACTTCCCCGGAGAACCAGCAACATGACAAGAAATCGCTTTTCCGCATCCCGTTTAGGCGCGCAGCGCGTATTGGCGACGCTGGCCGTTGCCGCGTTGGCGGGCGTCGCGGCCGTGCCGGCTCATGCTGCCGACGCAGTCGTCCTCTACACCGCCGATGGTCTGGAGAATCTGTACAAGGACGTGCTGCCGGCCTTCGAGAAGAAGGAAGGCGTGAAGGTCAACATCGTCACGGCGGGCAGCGGGGAAGTGGTGAATCGCGCGACCGTCGAGAAGGATTCGCCGAAAGCGGATGTGATCGTCACGCTGCCGCCGTTCATCCAGCAGGCGTCGCAAAGCGGCTTGCTGCAGCCGTATCAGAGCGTCAACTACAAGAACGTGCCGGCGATCGCCAAGGCATCGGACGGCGCGTGGGCCACCTTCGTGAACAACTACTTCTCGTTCGCGATCAACCCGGAAATCACGAAGACGGAACCGAAGACGTTCGCTGACCTGCTGCATCCCGACTATAGCGGCAAGGTCGCCTATTCGAACCCCGCCACCGCTGGCGACGGCATGGCCGTGATCATCCTGACGAGCGCGCTGATGGGCGAGGACAAGGCGTTCGAGTACCTGAAGGACCTGGAGAAGAGCGCGAAATTCCACACCAAGGGCACGGGTTATCTCGACGTCCTGCTCTCGCGCAATGAGATCGCGTTCGCGAACGGCGACCTGCAGATGGATCTGGACGACGCGACCAACGGCGGCCTTTCGCTCAAGCCGATCTTCCTCTCGGCCAAACCCGGCGATGCACCGACCACGTTCCAGCTGCCCTACGCGATCGGCCTGATCAAGGGCGGCCCGAATCAGGCGGCTGGCAAGAAGCTGGTCGACTATCTGATGTCGGCGGCGGTGCAATCGAAGGTGCCGGATATCTACGGGATTCCCGGCCGTACCGACGTCCCGCTCGCCGGCAAGAATGGCGAGACGGTCAAGAAGGCGATCGCGGGCGTGAAGCTGATTCCGGTGGACTGGAATCAGGTGATGGACAAGAAGGCCGGATGGAACACGCGCTGGAAAAACGAAGTCATCGGCAACTCGGGCAAGCAGGTCGATGTCGTCAAGCCGAAGTCGTAAGCGCTCGCGTGCTTCGCTTGCTTCCTTAGCCGTCGAATCCGCGCTTTCTTCCTTAAACGCTCAAGGACGCGAACCGTGAACACTCTGACACTGGCTCCGGCCACGAGCGAGGCCGCCGCGAGCCAAACCCGGCAGCACGCCGATGGCGGCGTGCGCATCGACCGCCTGAGCGTGCGCTTCGGCACGCGCACCGTGCTCGACGAATTGTCGCTGACGATCGAGCGCGGCGAACTGCTGACCGTGCTCGGCCGCAGCGGTTGTGGCAAGACGACGCTGCTGCGGTTCATCGCGGGCTTCATCCAGGCGGACGGGCTTGCGGGACGCCTGACGGTGGCCGGCCGCGACCTCACTCACGTGCCGCCCTTCAAGCGCAACCTCGGCTTGCTGTTTCAAAGCTATGCGCTGTTCCCGCATCTGTCGGTGTTCGATAACGTCGCGTTCGGCTTGCGGGCGCGTCGTCTGAAAGCAGGAGAGATCGCGCGCCGCGTCGCCGATGCGCTCAAGCTCGTGCAACTCGGCGACGCGGGGCATGTGATGCCCGCACAGTTGTCGGGCGGCATGCAGCAACGCGTGGCATTGGCCCGCGCGCTCGTGATCGAGCCGGACGTGCTGCTGCTCGACGAGCCGCTGTCCGCACTCGATGCCAACCTGCGCGCTTCGGTGCGCACCGAACTCAAGGCGCTGCATGAACGCTTGCCGAACCTGACGATCGTCTGCGTCACGCACGACCAGGACGACGCGCTCGTGCTCTCGGACCGCACGCTGCTGATGCGCGATGGCCGCATCGCGCAACTCGGCACGCCGCGCGAACTCTACGACATCCCGAACGACGCGTTCGTCGCGCGCTACCTTGGCGCGGCCAACCTGCTGCCGCCGTCGATCATGTTTCCCATCGGCGATGCGCGTCACGCCGCGCGCGACCAGGTTGCCTGCGTGCGTCCGGAATGCCTGTCGATCGTGCCGCTCGGCGCGGCGCAGCTGCACGGCACGATCGCGTCGGTGGAGTGGTACGGCGCGGCGTTGTCGGTGACGGTCATGCTCGACGCGCTGCCCGACCAGCCCGTGCTCGTCACGATGCAGCGCGCCCACAACGCGATGCCCGAGAAGGGCGCGCGCGTTTCCCTACGTCACGAGGTTGGCGATGTCGTCCTTGTCAGCAAGTGAGCCGAGCGAGTACGTAGCCGACGACACCGCGTACGTCGTCGCCAGACGGCGGCGCGAGCGGTTGGCGCAGTGGCAGTTGTGGTTCATCCTGGTCGTGGTGCTCGGCCCGCTCGTCATCTATCCGCTGGCGCAGCTTCTGCTGCTCAGCGTGAGCGGCGCGCACGGCCTGAGCCTTCAGGCATACACCGCGTTTTTCGGCAGTCCGGAGACGAGCGGTGTGATCGGCACGACGCTCGGCATCCTGTTCGCGAGCGCGACGCTGGCGTCGCTGCTCGGCGTGCTGCTCGCGTCCATGCTGTTCTTCAAGCCGTTCCCGGGCGCGAAGCTCGTGACGCGCTTCCTCGAATTGTTCGTCGCGTTCCCGTCGTTCCTGGTCGCGTTCACGCTGATCTTTTTGTATGGATCGCAGGGTTCGGTGAGCATCGGCTTGCAGCGCCTTTTCAATCTGACGAACCCGCCGCTCGACTTCCTGTTCGGCATCGGCGGGGTGATTCTCGCGGAAGTCGTGTTCTACGCGCCGTTCGTCGTGCGGCCGACGCTCGCGTCGTTCGCCACGCTCGACATGCGCCTGATCGAAGCGGCCAAGAGCCTCGGCGCGAACGGCTGGATGGTGGCATTCAAGGTCATCCTGCCGCTCGCGTGGCCGGGTATCGCGGCGGGCACGATCCTGTGCTTCCTGCTCACGCTGAACGAATTCGGCATCCTGCTGGTCCTCGGCAGCGCAAATCTGATCACCTTGCCGACCGCCATCTACAGTGCGGCCACGGTCGATCTCGACTTGCCGACGGCGGCGGCCGGCGCCGTCGTGATGCTGGCGATGTCGCTCTCGCTCTATGCGCTGTACCGGCGGATCAATCGACGCACCGGAGGCCGCGATGGCAACTGACCTCACGCTGCCCGCGACGCAGTCGAAGCCATACTCGCTCAGGCGGATCGGCGCATGGGCGTTCACGGGCTTCGCCGCGCTGCTGTGCTTCTGGCTCTTCGTGTTGCCGGTGGTCGTGGTGGCGCTGTCGAGCGTGGCCTCGCACTGGTCGGGCACGATTCTCCCCGATGGCTTCAGCATGCGCTGGTTCGAACGCCTCGGCCAGAGCGACTTCGACGCGTTGGCCATGAGCCTCGAAGTCGGCTTCGGCGTCGCGGTGCTGGGGACGGTGCTCGGCCTGTGGCTCGCGCTGGCGCTGGAAGGCCGCGACCGGCGCGGCGTGGGCGCGTGGGTCGACACCATCGCGATGATGCCCAACGGCGTGCCAAGCGTCGTGCTCGGGCTGTCAGTGCTGATCGCGTATCACAAGCGACCGCTCGATCTTTCGGGGTCCGCCGCGATTGTCGTGCTGGTCCAGCTCGCGCTCGTGCTGCCGTTTTGTTATCGATGCGCCGCCGCCGCGCTGCGCCCCGAACTCACGATCCTGCGGGAAGCCGCGGCGAGTCTCGGCGCGCCGCCGTCGATGGTGCTCGGCCGGGTGGTCTTGCCGCAACTCGTGCCCGCCATCCGCGCGAGCCTCGCGCTCGGCTTCGCCTTGTCGCTGGGCGAACTGGGTGCCACCCTGACCGTCTATCCGCCGGGATTCGCCACCGTGCCGATCGTCGTGGTGGGGCAAGTGAACCGCGGCTATTACCTGCCGGCGTCGGCGCTTTCGCTGATTTTGCTGGCGGTTTCGCTCGTTGCATTGCTGTTGATCGCGGCGAGAGTGCCCCGGCGGCAGATGACCTGATTCAGTTGGGCGTGACTGTCTCTCGCTCTCGCGGGAGATTTTCGCTCGGCAATAAATGTGGCAAAAAGTGGCGTTATGAGTCAAACTAGGGAAACGCGTTTGTTTTGAAGTTGAAGCGCAGGTTCACAAGGGAAGGGAACAGCATGTCCACATACACCGAAACGTCTATCGAAGTGAACGGCCGCGCGTATCGTCCGGCACGAGCACTCACTGTGGTCGTCTGCGTCGACGGCTGCGAGTTCGACTACCTCGAAGCCGCCGTCGCGGCGGGCGTCGCGCCGTTCATCGGCACGACGCTGCGCGGCGGCTCCGCCTTTCGCGCCGACTGCGTGGTCCCCTCGTTCACCAACCCGAACAACTTGTCGATCGTGACGGGCGTGCCGCCTTCGGTGCACGGCATCTGCGGCAACTATTTCTTCGACCGCGACGCGAACGGCGGCAAGGGCGCCGAAGTCATGATGAACGACCCGGAATACCTGCGCGCCGGCACGATCCTCGCGGCGGCCGCGCAGCGCGGCGAGCAGGTGGCCGTGGTCACGGCGAAGGACAAGCTGCGCCGGCTCCTGGGATGGCAGCTCGACGGCATCTGCTTTTCCGCCGAGAAAGCGGACTCGGCGACGCTCGCAGAAAACGGTGTCGACAACGTGCTGCAACTGGTCGGCCAACCGCTGCCGGACGTGTACAGCGCGGGGCTGTCGGAGTTCGTGTTCGCGGCGGGCGTGCGGCTTGCCGAGACGCGCAAGCTCGACCTCATGTACCTCTCCACGACCGATTACGTGCAGCACAAGTGCGCGCCCGGCACGGACGGCGCGAACGCGTTCTACGCGATGATGGACGGCTATCTCGCGCGCCTCGACCAGCTCGGCGCGGTGATCGGCCTGACTGCCGACCACGGCATGAACGCGAAGCATGATCCCGCGACCGGCGAGCCGAACGTGGTGTATCTGCAAGACTGGCTCGACGATACGCTCGATGCGCCCGATGCCCGCGTGATCCTGCCGATCACCGATCCTTACGTCGTCCATCACGGCGCGCTGGGATCGTTCGCGACCGTCTATCTCCCGCGTTCGGTCGATGTTCAAGCGCTCGCGTCGCGCATCGCAAAGCTGCCGGGCGTGGAAACCGTGCTCGACAACGCGGCCGCATGCGCGCGCTTCGAGCTGCCGAACGACCGCGTGGGCGACCTCGTCGTCGTGAGCGGCCGCGATACCGTGCTCGGCACGCGTCGCGCGGAACATGACCTGTCGGGCCTCACGGTGCCGCTGCGCTCGCATGGCGGTGTGTCCGAGCAGGAGGTCCCGCTGCTGTTCAACCGCCCGACCGATGGCTTCGAGTCCCGGCTGGCAGGCAAACGCCTGCGCAACTTCGACGTCTTCGACATCGCGTTGAATCATCTGGAGCTTCAGTCATGAACGACGTCATCGCGGTTGCAGAGCATGCGCTGCGCGTGGAAAAGCTGCGCCTGAAGGGCCAGCGCATAGCGCGTGCACGCACGATCGACGTCATGGACCCGTATACGAACACACGCGTCGGCACGGTGCCGATGGCAAGCGTCGACGACGTGCGCGACGCGTTCGAGTACGCAGCGAACTATCGGGCAAAGCTCACGCGCTATGAACGCTCGCAGATTCTCGAGCGCGCGGCGGCGCTGCTGCGCGAGCGGGCCGAGGAAGCGTCCGACCTCATCTCGCTCGAATCGGGTTTGTCGAAGCAGGACTCGCGCTACGAAATCGGACGCGTCGCCGACGTGCTCAAGTTCTCCGCGATGGAAACCTTGCGCGACGATGCCCAGAGCTTTTCGTGCGATCTCACGCCGCACGGCAAGGCGCGGCGCGTGTTCACGCAACGCGAGCCGCTGGCCGGGGTCATCGTCGCGATCACGCCGTTCAATCATCCAATGAACCAGGTCGCGCACAAGATCGCGCCGGCCATCGCGACGAACAATCGCGTCATCCTGAAGCCGTCGGAGAAGGTGCCTTTATCGGCTTACTATCTCGCCGACGTGCTTTACGAAGCCGGACTGCCCGCGCCGATGCTGCAAGTCCTGACCGGCGACCCGCGCGAGATCGCCGAGGAACTCGTCACGCACCGTCACGCCGAACTCGTGACCTTTACCGGCGGCGTCGCGATCGGCAAGGCGATCGCGGCGAAGGCGGGCTATCGGCGAGTGGTGCTCGAACTCGGCGGCAACGATCCGCTGATCGTGCTCGACGACGCCGACGTGCAACGCGCCGCCACGCTCGCGGTGCAAGGCTCGTACAAGAACTCCGGCCAGCGCTGCACGGCCGTCAAGCGCATGCTGGTGCAGAAGGGCATTGCGGCGCGCTTTACGGAACTCGTCATCGAAAAGACGCTTGCGTGGACCTACGGCGATCCCTTCGATAGCGACAATCAGATGGGCACCGTGATCGATGCCGCCGCCGCCGAACTGTTCGAGCGGCGCGTGAACGAGGCGGTATCCGGCGGGGCGCGCCTGCTTTGCGGGAACCGTCGCAACGGCGCACTGTATTCGCCGACCGTCCTGGACCGCGTCGGTCCTTCCATGTCGGTCGTGCGCGAGGAAACCTTCGGACCGGTATCGCCGATCATCGAATTCGATACCGTCGACGACGCGATCCGCATCAGCAACGGCACGGCGTTCGGGTTGTCGTCGGGTGTCTGCACGGATCGCGCGGACCTGATCACGCGCTTCGTGAACGAATTGCAGGTAGGCACAGTGAACGTGTGGGAAGTGCCGGGTTACCGCATCGAGTTGACGCCGTTCGGCGGCATCAAGGACTCGGGGCTCGGCTACAAGGAAGGCGTGCAGGAAGCGATGAAAAGCTTCACGAATCTCAAGACGTTTTCGCTTCCCTGGATGTGAGACATGGCGCTGACCATCCCCGAGATCAGGCATCTCTTCGATACTCATGGTGCCATGGCCTACAGCGGCGAACCCGTCACGCAACTCCAGCATGCGCTGCAGACGGCGGCGCTAGCCGAGGAAGCGGGCGCTGACGCGTCGCTCGTGGGCGCGTCATTGCTGCACGATCTGGGGCACTTGCTGAACCTTCAGGGCGAGACGCCAAGCGAGCGCGGTATCGACGATTTGCACCAGTACTTCGCGCTGCCGTTCCTGCGTCCGCTTTTCAGCGACGCGGTGCTCGAACCGATCCGCCTTCACGTCGATGCAAAGCGCTGCTTGTGCGCAATCGACCCGGAGTATTTTGCAACGCTGTCCGTCGATTCCGTGCGTAGCCTCGCTTTGCAAGGCGGCATTTTCAGCGTGGAGGAAGCGGATCGCTTCATGCGCAAGCCGTTCGCTGAAGAAGCGATCTCGCTGCGCCGCTGGGACGATCTCGCGAAGCAGCCAGATAAAGACACCGCTGCAATCGATCACTACATACAACTCATCGAAAGGCTCTCCGCGAGTCACCGAGCGGCCTGGTAAGCGTGCCGGAACACGACGAAAAAGCAACGTCGCGATTCCGGCCCGACTTCACACTCGATTACTGCTCGGCATGTCTCGCCGCGTCTTCGATCACGGCGGCGACCTGCTGCGGATGCGACTCGTAGACTGAGTGACTCGCGCCCGGAATGACGGTCACGTGGCTATGCGCACGCGCGTAGTACCAGCGCTCCAGATCCGGATTGATGATCTTGTCGTCGGCCGCGACGATGCCCCAACTCGGCTTCGTGGTCCAGGCGGCAGCGGTCAGCGGCGTTGAGAAGACACCCGCCGCCGTCAGGATCTGAGCGTGCGACTCGAATACGGCTTGCTTCGTCGGCAGGTCCGCCGCGAAGTCCTTCGGGAAGACAGCCGGGTTCAGGTACGTGTAGCCGTCGGCGGTCTTGTCGATCGCGCCGGCCTGTTTCGACGTATAGCTGGGCATTCCCTTGCCGAGCGCGGCTTCGTCCTCGCCGACGTTCGGCGCATGGGCGGCGACATAGACGAGTCCGACCACGTTCGGATGCACACCGGCTTCCGTGATGACCGAGCCGCCATAGCTGTGGCCGACCAGGATCGTCGGGCCGTTTTGCAGATCGAGAACCCGTTTGGCCGCTGCGACGTCACCTTCGAGTGACGTCAATGGCTCCTGCACGAGGCTGACGTGATAGCCGTCGCGGGTCAGGATGTCGTAGACCGGCTTCCAGCCGGACCCGTCGACCCAGGCACCGTGGACCAGGACGATATTCTTGACAGGGGCAGGGCTGGATTGGGCAACCGGGGTCGTGGCGCCCGCGGATGAAATGAGGCCAATGGTCACGGCGAGAACCGAGGCGGCGCGCGGCAGAATATTCACTTGAGTCTCCGTTTATCGAATTCAGGGAAAAGGCTTTGAGGTGCAAGAACCGCTGGCTGCCGACGACTGCAAGTCAAGCGATCGGCAACGGCAATGGGGTGTGGCCGGATGCTGTGCCGAGGGCAACGGCACCGCATCCCGCGCTCGTCGATCAGCTTCCGAAGTACGGCTTGCAGAAGCCCGCCGGGCCCACGCATGCCGATTGCATTGCCGTGCGGGCCGGTGCACCCGACGCCGATGTGCCCTGTTGCGATACGCCGCCAAAGCTCCGCGTCGCGTGCTGCTGACCTTCCTGCGCGGCGACCTTCGCTTCGGCTGCCTGGATATCAGCGGGGTAGTTGGCATCGCTCGCAACTGCCGGCTCGTAGCCCGCTTTTTCGAGGCGCACCAGGTCGGCGCGAACTTCGGCGCGCGTGACCGGGCCATTGGATTGTGCGAAGCTCAGGGCGGGAGCGGCCAGCGTGCCGGCTGCGAGAGCGAGACAAACAAAGATCTTCTTCATGATCGCGATACTCCTTGAACAGGATTGATGAAGCGTTTGGAAAACTTGGCGGAATACAAGCCGATGCTTGCATCGGCGGGAACAGCGACAGGAGTGGACATCGCGGAAAAATGTGACCGGTGTAAAACCGGAGAAGTCCTTGGCGCTGCCGTGAACACAATGTAGTCCCGCGCGGCTTGAATACGTATCCCTACAAAGGGACGCCGGCAGGCGCACCATCGTTGCTTTGTTTGATACCAGTGGATGTGATGTCGGCCGGCGGGTCGGCCATTCGAATGAGGCGAGTACGACTCGACGCTCAAGAAGGCAATCTCGGGTTTGGCGGAGTTATACGAAGGTGCTAGGGGGTGGTGACCAAGAAAGAAGGGAGGGTGTAAACGTCGCCTCCCGAACGCCGGGCAAATCAAACGGTGTAAACATCCCCCCGTCCCAAAGCGCCGGCATCCAGCTCCCGAACGCTGCCCTTCTTTAAAAACGCGCTCACGAGTTCGTGAGCCTGAATCCGATGCGCAGCCTGCCACTCCTCTGCAAGCATCTCGGTATCAAACATCCGCGAGAGCGTGTATGCATTCGACTTGTGAAAATACGCGAGACTCACGAGCGTCACATACAGATGCAGCGGATCGATGCCCCGCCGCAACGTGCCCATCGTCTCCCCGCGCCGGATTAGCGTGCGCAACTTGTCGAGCACCGGCGACGACATCGCCGGAATCACGCGCGAAAGCTTCAGATACCGCGCCCGGTTAAGGTTCTCCCACGACAGCAGACACAGCAGTTCCGGATGCTTCGAGAAATGCCCCTCGGTAAAGTCATATAGCTGAAGGATCCCGGTGGAAGGATCGACGCTTTGCACATCGAGCGTGACGGCAAGCTCCGCCTCGCGCAAACGCGCAAGCACATGTTCCAGCACTTCCACGTACAGCTTTTCCTTGCCGCCGAAGTAGTGATAGATCATCCGTATGTTGACCTTCGAACGACTCGCGATCGTCTCGACCCGCGCGCCGCTATACCCCTTGTCCGCAAACTCGCGGATGGCGATGTTCAGCATCCTGGCGCGGGTCTTCGCTGCGAGTTGCTGGCGCCGGGTGGTCGGCGCGTGGCTTGCGTCGGCCTTGCCGGTCTTCGCGGTTGACGGCGTCTTGCGTAGCATGGACAAAATCGGCTGGTTAAGCGATGCGGCGCGAGGCGCACGGGTCGCCTGCGATGGTACTCCGTTCGGCCCGCATCACCGCCGAAACGGCTGCGTGAGCGCGGGCGGCGCGGTCTGTCGTCCGATCAGCCCCGCCACCGCGACCAGCGCGAGCAGGTAGGGAAGCATGATCAGGAGCGCGGTCGGCACGTGGATGCCGAACATCGGCAACTGGAACTGCATCGCCGTTGCGGCGCCGAACAGCAGGCACGCGAGCGCCGTGCGCCCGATCTTCCAGTTGCCGAAGATGATCGCGGCAATCGCGAGATAGCCGGTGCCGTTGGTCATGCCTTCGGTGAAGGTGTGGATATCGCCGATCGAGATGAAGCAGCCGGCCGCCGCCGACATGACGCCCGAGAACATCACCGCGCCATAGCGCAGCCCCGCGACCGAGAGCCCCGACTGGTCGACGGCACGCGGCGCGACGCCGGCCGCGTGCAGCGCGATGCCAAGCGACGTGCGGCGCATCACGATGGACGTGGCGATCAGCACGGCAAGCCCCGCATACAGCAGCCACACCTGGTGGAACACGGTCTCGCCGATCACGGGAAGCTGGCCGAGGCCCGGCGGCGACCAGCGCGCGAGTCCCGGAATCACGGCGCTCGAACGCTCGCCGAACACTTCGCGATACGCGAGCGTCGTGCCGCCGAGCGCGAGGATATTGATGCCGATGCCGGTCACGATCTGGTTCGCGCGCAGCGTGATGCTGAGAAACGCCTGCAACAGCGCGAGCGGAATCACGCCGAGCACGCCGCACACGAGCCCGATCGTCGGATTGCCGGTCAGCCACGAGAACGTCGCGCCGAGAAACGCGCCGGTCAGCATCATGCCTTCGACGCTCATGTTCAGCACGCCCGCGCGCTCGCTGATCAGCTCGCCGGTGGAGGCGAGCAGCATCGGCGCGGCGAGGCGGATCGAGGCGCCGGCGAAGACGGCCAGAAGCTCGACGTTCATTGGCGCACTCCCTTGCGTTCGAGCCACATCGCGCCGCCCGCCAGCGCAACCGTGACGATGCCCTGCACGATCAGCACCAGCGCCGACGGCACCGATGCCACCATCTCCATGTTGATGCCGCCCGAACGCAGGAAGCCGAAGAGCAACGCGGCGGCAAACACGCCGGCGATCGAATCGCGCGCGAGCAGGCCGACCACGAGTCCGTCGAAGCCATAGCCCGACGAGAAGCCGGCCTTCAGCGAATACTGGTCGCCTTGCAGCATCAGGGCGCCCGCGAGTCCGCTGAACGCGCCGGCGAGTGCGAGGGCGCCGACCAGCGCGGACGTGATCGGCAAGCCGGCACGACGCGCCGCGACCGGGTTGAGTCCAGCGGCGCGCAGGCACAGGCCGAAGCGCGTGCGCCTCAGCATCACGGCGGAGGCTACGGCGAGCACGAGCGTCAGCGGCAAGCCGATGGTGAGGTTCATGCCGCTTGCGGCGAGGATCGCGGGGAGCTTTGTCGCGTCGGGGATCTCCAGCGATTCGGGCAGCGTCGAGCCGCTCGTCATCGGCTGGCGCAGCAGCGCATCGCTCTGGACGCACCAGTACAGCAGCCACACGGCGATGAACGACAGCAGCAGCGTGCTGATCACTTCGTTGGTCCCGGCCTTCGCCTTCAGGATGCCCGGCACGCCGCCCCAGATCGCGCCCGCGGCGGCGGCGGTGAGCATCGGCACGATGAACGCGAGGCCGAAGGGCAGGTGAGCGCAGCCGCCGTAGAGGCTCATCGCGGTCGCGGCGATGCCGCCGATCGCGAGCTGTCCTTCACCGCCGACGTTCGTGAGCCGCGCGCGGTTCGCGATCACGAAGCCGGTGCCGACGAGGGCGAACGCGAGACTGCGATTGACCGATGCGCCGATCGCATAGGGCGACCCCCACGCGCCATCGGCGAAGGCGGCGACCGCGTCGCGCAGCGGCACGCCGACGACCGCGATCAGCGCAAGCGCGGCCAGCATCGCCAGCGCGACCGACGCGCCGATCACGAGCGCGACGCGCAGTTGCGGCGAACCGCTGGCGGTGCCGCGTCGCGGGCGCCGCCGGGTGAGCGTGCCGTTGAGGTTCAGGTCAGGATTCATGGTTCTCTCCCGCGCCCGCCATCCACGCACCGATGCGTCCGCGATTCGCCGCATCGGGCGAACAACTGCCCATGATGCGGCCGCGATACAGCACCACGATGCGATCGGCGACGCTCAGCAGTTCGTCGAGTTCGGATGAGATCAGCAGCACGCCGACGCCGCGATCGCGCGCCGCGCGGATATGCGCGTACACCGCCGCGACCGCGCCGACGTCGAGGCCGCGCGTCGGTTGTGCGGCCAGCAGGAAGACGAGCGGATCGAGCGTGAGTTCGCGCGCGAGCACGGCCTTCTGCTGGTTGCCGCCCGAGAGGCCGCCAAAGCGTGCGTCGGGGCCGCTCGCGCGCACGTCGAAGCGCGCCATCAGGTCGAGCGCGGCGGCGCGCATCGCGCGGCGCCGCAGGAAACCCGCTTGCGTGTACCGGTCGAGATGGTTCAGGAGCAGGTTGTCGGCGAGGCTCATGCCCGTCACGCAGCCGACCGCATGGCGGTCTTCGGGCACGATGCCCACGCCCGCTTGCGTGAGTTCGCGCGGGCTCGCCTGCGTCATCTCGCGGCCCGCCACGAAGAAGCGTCCGCCGGCGGCGGGCATCATGCCGGCAAGCACGGCGCCGAGTTCGCTTTGTCCATTGCCTTCGACGCCCGCAATGCCCACGATCTCGCCGCGATTCACGACGAGCGTGCAGTCGGAAAGCCGCGCGGCGCCTTCGGCATCGCGTGCGCTCAGGCCGTCGATCTGCAGCACTTCGTCGCCGAGCGGCCGCGAGTACGGCGACGGTTCGGGCGGCCGCACGAGCGACAGGCGGCTCACTGCGTCGTCGCCTGCATCGGGTGCGTCGTCCGGTTTCGCGCGGTGGATCATCGCGTGCACGAGATGATCGATCTCGGTCGAGGGCGTGGCCGAGCGCGCGACCACGCGTCCGGATTGCAGCACCGTCGCGCGGGTTGCGATACGGCAGATTTCCCGCAGCTTGTGCGTGACGAGCACGACGGCGCAACCGCGCGCCGCGACGCGTGCGCAGGTGTCGAGCAGCGCGTCGATCTCGGCGGGCAGCAGGACGGCGGTCGGTTCGTCGAGCAACAGCAGGCGCGGCTCGCGCATCAGACACTTGACGATCTCGACGCGCTGCCGTTCGCCCACCGACAGGTCGGAGATGCGCACATCGAGCGCGAGATCGAGGCCGACGCTTTCGAGCACCGTGCGCACCTGCTTCGCTTTGCCGGCGCGATCGAGCCAGCCGCGCGCCTGGCCGAGCAGCAGGTTGTCGAGCACGCTTGCGTCGTCGACCAGGCTGAAGTGCTGATGGACCATCGCGATGCCGTGCTCAAGGGCTTCACGCGGATTGCGCGGCCGATACGCGGCGCCGTCGACCTGCATGGTTCCCGCGTCGGGTTGATGCACGCCGAAGATCACGTTGCAGAGCGTCGACTTGCCCGCGCCGTTCTCGCCGAGCAGGCAGTGCACGTCGCCGGGCATCAGGTCGAGCGAGACATCGTCGAGCGCCTGGAACGCGCCGAAGCGCTTGCCGATTCCCGCGAGCGAAAGGATCGGCGCCGCCCCCGGATGCGTCGCGGCGGCAAGAGCGGCGGCGTTCATCCTTCCGACACCTTGATCTTGCCGCTCAGGATGTCGTCTTCGATCTGCTTGATCTTCGCCTGCATCGCGGGCGTCGTCTGGCATACGGCCATCCCCGATGCCTTCGGTCCCATCGCGAGGCCGAACGCCTTGTAGCCGGGCTGCCAGGCGCCTTTTTCAAGCTGCTCGATCGCGTACTGCGCCTGGAAGCCGACCCCCGTGATGCTGTACGCGACATACAGCGGATCGGTGCCGCAACGGTCCGTGTAGCTGCCGATGATGTGCGTGTTCTTTTCCTTCGCCGCCTGTTCGAGGCCGCGCAGGCCGAGGTTCAGGATGTGATAGTGGACGTCGGCGCCTTGCGCGATTGCGGCGGCGGTCGCTTCGCGCGCCTTCGCGACGTTGTCGAAGTCGCCGGTATAGCTTTCGAAGTACTTGATCTTCGGATTGATGTAGCGCGCGCCGTTGCCGAATTCCTTGCCCGCGTTGACGATCGATGGAATCTCCATGCCGCCGACATAGCTCACCGCATTGGACTTCGAGAGCATGGCGGCGGTCGCGCCCGCGACGAACGCGATCTCGGCCTGCTTGACGTCGTAGCCCGCGACGTTCGGCGGCATTGTCTCGCCCTTGCTGCCGCCGACGATCGAGAACTTCACGTTCGGAAAGCGCTTGGCGATCTTGAGCACCGCGGCCTGCGTCTGACCGCCGACGCCGATCACGAGCTGATTCTTCGACGCGAGATTCGTGAGCGCCTGCTCCATGTCGGCGTAGTTGATGTTCTCGATGATCTGCGTCTTGAGCTTCGGGCCGAATTCCTTCTGCGCGGCTTCGACGCCGTCATAGCCCGATTCCATCCAGCCCTTGTCGGTTTTCGAGCCGGGGATCAGCACGCCGACGCGCATTGCATCGTCGGCGGCGTGGGCGTTTTTCATGAAGAACGCCGGCGCGCTGAGCGCGGCGAGTGCCGCGATGGTGAGGCCGCGCGCAAGCAGTCGGCGATTGCGAGAGCGCGGCGAAAGTTGCTGCAATCCGGTCATCACTGGCACTCCTTTTGCGTTGGTTTGGGTAAGTAGGCTATTCATGAACGAAATCGACAATGCAACTTCGATGCCATGCGCGACGGTCGATCGTATTTCGACGGGGCGGGCAGCGATGCTTGGGCGTTCTGAATGATGGCCGCGAGCGCGCGTCGTGCGGCAAGCGGCACGCGCTCGATTCCGACCCACGGCACGACCTGGAGAAACCCTTGAAGAACGTCCAGAACCCAGATACGGCGGCGCTTGCGGGCGCGCTCGGTGCCTTCGGGCAGACGCGCTGGAGCGCAAGCGCGACGCTCGTCGACATGGCGCCGGCGACGCCCGCGCCACGCATCGCGACACTCGATTCAGCGCCGCAGCACGTGCGCTTCGACGCGCAAAAATCCGCGATTGTCGTGATCGACATGCAGAACGACTTCTGCACCAAAGGCGGATGGGTTGCCCATCTTGGGGGCGACTACGAAGCCGACCGCGCGCCGATTGCACCATTGCAGCGCCTGCTGCCAGTGGCTCGCGCGCTTGGCGTGCCGGTGATCTGGGTGAACTGGGGGAACCGCCCCGATCTCGCCAACATGCCACCGAACCAGTTGCATCTGTACAAGCCGACGGGCATCGGCATCGGCCTCGGCGAGCCGCTTCCCGGACATGGTGCGCATGTGCTCGAAAAGGATTCGTGGGCTGCGGCGGTCGTCGATGAACTGGCGCCCGAGCCCGGGGACATCCGCGTCGACAAGTACCGGATCAGCGGCTTCTGGGACACGCCGCTCGACAGCATCCTGCGCAACCTCGGCGCGCGCACGGTGTTCTTCGCGGGCGTCAATACGGATCAGTGCGTGCTGCATACGCTGACCGACGCGAATTTCCTTGGGTATGGCTGCGTGCTGCTGTCGGATTGCTGCGCGACTTCGTCGCCGGCATTCTGTACTGAAGCCACGATCTGGAACGTGAAGAAGTGCTTCGGCTTCGTCGCCACTTCGACGCAACTCGCCGAAGCATTGCAGGCCGGCGCGACGGGAGAAGAGCGATGAGCGCGTTCGTTCCCGGTCCGCGGCTTCAGGTCGCGGCGACTTCGAGCGGCCCGCTCGATGGCTTGCGCTTTGCCGTGAAGGACCTGATCGATGTCGAGGGCGTCGTCACGGGGGGTGGCAATCCCGACTGGCTCGCCACGCACGAGAAAGCCGCGCGACACGCGCCGAGCGTCGCGGCGTTGCTCGCGGCGGGCGCGTCGGTCGATGGCAAGACGATCACCGATGAGCTTGCCTATAGCCTCGAAGGCGTCAATGTCCACTACGGCACGCCGGTCAATGCCCGCTGGCCGCATGCGCTGCCGGGCGGATCGTCGAGCGGATCGGCGAGCGCCGTCGCAAGCGGTGAGGTCGACTTCTCGCTCGGCACCGATACCGGTGGCTCGGTGCGCGTGCCCGCCGCGTTCTGCGGACTGTGGGGCATCCGCCCGACGCACGATGCCGTATCGCCGGAAGGCGTGCTGCCGTTCGCGCCGTGCTTCGACACCGTGGGCTGGTTCACGCGCACGGGCGAACTGCTCGCGCGCGTGGCGGACGTGTTCCTCGCGGGTACGGAAGCGGCCGATGTGCCCGGCCATCTGACGCGCTGCGCGGAGGCATTCGCCGCGCGCGCGGCAAGCGAGCCCGACGATGCCGCGCAGTTGCTCACGCTTGCCGCCAGCGCGGGCGCCAGCGATGAAGCCAGCGTATTCGCGGGCGACGAGGCGCTTTGGCTGCATTGCTACCAGCAGCTCCAGGACGACGCGATCCGTACTTCGCTCGGCGCGTGGATCGACGCGACGTCGCCGCGTTTCGGGCCTGCGATCGCGTCGCGCTTTGCGCGGCTCAAAGGGCTCGACGACAGCGAAGTCGCGCGATGCCGCGAACTGCGCGCAACGCTCGCACGACATATCGATGCACTGGTCGGCAACAGCGTGATCGTGCAGCCGACCACACCGCTTGCGCTGATCGAAAAGGACGCCTCCGATGCACGCATCGGTGCGTTCTACCGCGATGCATTGACGATGAATTCGATCGCGGCGCTGGCCGGCTTGCCGCAAGTGACCGTGCCGCTGGCCGACGGACGCGATCGTCCGCTGGCGCTGTCTTTCATCGGACCGCGCGGAAGCGACCGCGCATTGATCGCGCTTGCACGCAACCTGTTTCCATCCATCGAGTAGAGGTCCCGCCCATGTCCGACCATGATTCGCAGGCACCCGACCGCGCGTCGGTTTCCGCGTATGTCGATGCCGCGCTCGCGCTTCACTTTCCCGCGCTCTCCGAAGCGGCGGCCGCACGCGTGCACGAGCAGTTCGCGCGTATCGCGATGCTGGCGGCGCCAGTGCTCGCAATGCCGCTCAGCGCCGACGACGAACCCGCGCCGGTGTATCGGCCATGACGGGCGCACGCTTTCCTCTCGATGCGCTCGGCATCGCGCGAGGCTTTGCACGCGGCGATTTCACGGCGTGCGAAGTGGTCGAGGAGACCTTCAGCGGCATCGAGTCCGGCGACCGTCATGTGAACGCGTTCACGGCCCTCACGGTGCAACGAGCCTTCGACGATGCGGCGCAACTCGATGCCCGGCGTGCAGGCGGCGAGTCCTTGCCGCCGCTCGCCGGGGTTCCGTTCGCGGCGAAGAACCTGTTCGACATTGCCGGCATCACGACGATCGCGGGGTCGCGCGTGCTCGCCGGCAATCCGCCCGCGACCTCGGATGCAACGCTCGTGCGCCGCATGCGGGAGCAGGGCGCGATCGTGGTCGGCGCGCTCAACATGGACGAGTTCGCCTACGGGTTCACGACCGAGAATCACCACGCGGGGCCGTGCCGCAATCCGCATGATTTGTCGCGCACCTCGGGCGGATCGTCGGGCGGAAGCGCCGCTGCCGTCGCGGCGGGTTTCGTGCCGCTGACGCTCGGCACCGATACGAACGGCTCGGTACGCGTGCCTGCATCGTTGTGCGGCGTGTTCGGCGTCAAGCCGACTTATGGACGCCTGTCGCGGCACGGCACGTTTCCGTTTGTCGCGAGCATCGATCACATGGGTGCGTTCGCGCGCAACATCGACGACCTCGCCGCCACCTACGATGCGTTGCAATACATCGATCCGAACGATCCCGCGTGTTCGGCGCGCGCGATCGAACCGGTCGGCGCGATGACTTCCAGGCGTGCGCTGCGGGTCGCGCGACTCGGCGGTTACTTCGACGATCATGCAGGCGACGATGCGCGCGAAGCCTCGCTTGCGGCGGCGCGCGCGCTTGGCGCGGATGACACCGTCGATTATCCGGACGCGGCGGCCGCGCGTGGCGCGGCGTTTCTGATCAGCGCGGCGGAAGGCGGCCAGTTGCATCTGCCGACCTTGGGCACGCGCTATGACGAGCACGAGCCGTTGTCGCGTGATCGCCTGATCGCAGGCGCGCTGGCGCCGGCCGCGTGGGTGCTGCACGCGCAGCGCGTGCGGGCCGTCGTGCGAAAGCGCGTGCTGGAATTGTTCGCGCGCTACGACGTGTTGATCGCGCCCGCGACGCCCGTCGTCGCGCCCCGCATCGGCGATGAATTCATGGACGTCAATGGTCAGCGTCTCGCGGTGCGTCCGAACCTTGGGCTGTTGACGCAGCCGGTGTCGTGCATCGGATTGCCGGTCGTGGCGGTGCCGATGCGTTCGGCGTCGGGATTGCCGATCGCGGTGCAAGTGATTGCGCCGCCGTGGCGCGAAGACCTTGCGTTCGATGCGGCTCGGCGTCTTGAAGAGGCGCAGCTTGCCTGGTGTGCGCCGCCGCCGGCGTTGTTGCCGGTCGCCTCAGGAGGCGCGCAATGAACGATATCGATCGTCCTGAAGTGCTTGCGGAGGTGAACGCGGCATTCGATGCCTACGAACGCGCGCTCGTGAGTAATGACGTCGCTACGCTTGACCGCTTGTTTTTCGATTCACCGCATACGCTGCGGTATGGCGCGACGGAGAACCTCTACGGCTATGAGGCGATTCGCGCGTTTCGCGCCGCGCGGCCGGGTAGCGGGCTGGCGCGCACGGTGACGGCGCGCGTCGTGACGTCTTATGGGGATTCGTTCGCGGTCGCGAATATCGAGTTTCGCCGGGAGGGCGAGCCGCGCATCGGGCGACAGAGCCAGACCTGGATGAAGACCCCGGAGGGGTGGCGCGTCGTCTGCGCCCATGTGAGCTGGATGTAGGGCGCGCGGGCGCTTTGGGTGGCGGTGGTGCAAAGACCCGCCACCCAAAGCGCCAGCGACCTGCTACCTCACCTCCGCCGGAACCTCGACGAAGCGCGCGCTCTCATACGCGATGGCCGTATCGTTGATCCAGCGCTTTCTCATCGGCGCGAGGATGAACTTGGCCGACACCGCCGCCGCGATCGAGATGACCGCCGCGCAGATGAAGACCGCATTCCACCCGCCCACCGCCGATAGCACCGATGCAACCGGCACCAGCATCGACGCCGTGCCTTTCGCGGTGTACAACGTTCCCGCGTTGGCGGCGGCGTACTTGCTGCCGAACGTATCCGCGCAGGTCGCGGGGAAGATCGAGAAGATCTCGCCCCAGCACAGGAAGATCATCGCGGCGAAGAACATGAAGAGATACGGGTTATGCCCGAACCACATCAGCCCGAGCAGTGCCGCGCCTTCGCCGAGGAAGATTACGAACATCGTGTTCTCGCGGCCGAAGCGGTCGGAGAGGAAACCGCACAAGGGGCGCGTGAAGCCGTTGCAGAGATTGTCGATCGAGAGCGTCATCGTGAGGAGCGGCAAGGTCACGCTGAGCACGCTGACCGGCAGGTTCGCAAAGCCGAACTCCTTGGCGATCGGACCGAGCTGCGCCGTCGCGATGATGCCGCCCGCCGCGACGAACACGAACATCAGGTAGATCACCCAGAAGAGCGGCGCACGCACCATCTGGTTCGTCGTGTAGTCGATCTTCGATGCCGCGAGGCGCTTCGGGATCACGATGTTCGCGGGCGGCGCCGGCCGCACGAGAAAGAGCGCGAGCGCGAAGATGCAGGCGCCCTGGAAGATGCCGAAGAACATGAACGTGTGCTCGTAGCCCGAGCTCTGGATCATGTTCGCGATCGGAATCACCGTGACCGCCGCACCCGCGCCGAAGCCCGCCGCGGTCAGGCCCGCCGCGAGACCGCGCTTGTCCGGGAACCACTTGAGCGCGTTGCCCACGCAGGTGCCGTACACGCACCCCGCGCCGATGCCCGCAACCACGGCGCCGACATAAAGATGCATGAGGCTGGTCGCGTGCGCGTCGATGACCCAGCCGAGCGCAGCGCAAAGCGAGCCGCCGATCACGACCGGACGCGGCCCGAACTTGTCGACGAGCCAGCCTTCGATCGGCACGAGCCACGTCTCGGTAACGATGAAGATGGTGAACGCGGTCTGGATCGCGGCCTGCCCCCAGTGATTCTTCGCATCCATCGGAACCACGAAAAGCGTCCATGCGTACTGCAGGTTCGCGACGAGGCCCATGCAGATGATGCCGATCGCGAGCTGGGCCCATCGGTTGTGGCTTTTCCCCATGCGTAGGGGGGCAGGGGTGAAGGTGTTTGCCATGTCTGTACGTCTCCTGATATGTGGCGCTCGGTCGGCGCTTTCAATGCAATTGAGGTGTGCTCTGTGCGGCGGTCCTCGAGGTTCTTGTTGTCGGAGCGTGGATGGGTCATGCGTCGTGCGTCATGGGTCATGCAGCGGCATCAGGTCTGCGTCTTCGCCTCCAGTTCGGCAATGCGCTTGCGCAGTTCGCGCTCTTCCTGGAAGCGGACCGTTTCATCGCGGATCACCGCGACGATGCCGCTCACCGCGTTGTCGGCCGAATGCAGCAGCGCGACGGTGAACGCGATCGACATCGAGCGCCCCGCCTTGTCGATGGCGGGCACGCGCAGCACGTCGTGGCCGTAGCGCGTCTGGCCGGTCGCCATGGTTTTTTCGTAGCCGGCCCAGTGCCGTCCGCGCAGGCGTTCGGGAATGATGATGTCGAGCGACTGGCCGAGCGCCTCTTCCTGCGTGAAGCCGAACATGCGCTCGGCGGCCGGGTTCCACAGGATGATCGCGCCGCTCGCATCCGAGATCACGATCGCGTCGCCGATGGCGTCGATCAACTGGTCGGCATCGATGGCGTTATGCAAGGCGTTGCTGTTCATATATCGGGACCGCCGTTATTGTGTGCTGCAAGGTCGAACGAGTGCGCCGCGCCGTCGGGACGAACGCGCGAGCGTCCGTCCCCGCCACGCACTCCTTCCGTCAGACAGCCTGGAGTTCGCGCAGGCGCACGATGTCCTCGCGACTATAACCGAGGCCTTCGAGCACTTCCTCGGTATGCTCGCCGAGCAGCGGCGATGCGGTCACTTCCGGCTTCATGTCGGAGAACTTGATCGGGCTGCCGACCGTCAGGTACGTACCGCGTTCCTTGTGCGGCACTTCGGTGATCGTACCGCTCGCGCGCAGCGACGGATCGTTGGCGATCTCCTTCATGCTCAGCACCGGCGAACAGGGGATGTCGAACTTGCGCAGGATATCGACCGCTTCGAACTTCGTCTTGTCGGCGAGCCATCCTTCGATGGTGTTGAAGATCTCGAAGATGTGCGGCTGGCGTGCTTGCGCCGTGGCGTAGTGCGGGTCCTCGATCCATTCCGGCTTGCCGAGCGCGCGGCAGATCGGCGCCCATGCGTGGCCCTGGATCGTGAAGTAGATATACGCGTTCGGGTCCGTTTCCCAGCCCTTGCACTTGAGCACCCAGCCCGGCTGGCCGCCGCCGCCGGCATTGCCGCCGCGCGGCACGACGTCGCTGAACTCGCCGTGCGGATACTGCGGATACTCTTCGAGGAAGCCGAGGCGGTCGAGCCGCTGCTGGTCGCGCAACTTCACGCGGCACAGGTTCAGCACGCTGTCCTGCATCGATACGGCGACCTTCTGTCCCCGGCCGGTCTTCTGGCGGCCCATCAGCGCCGTGAGAATGCCGATCGCGAGGTGCATGCCGGTGTTGCTGTCGCCGAGCGCGGCCGCGCTCACGGTCGGCGGGCCGTCCCAGAAACCCGTCGTCGATGCGGCGCCGCCCGCGCACTGCGCAACGTTCTCGTAGACCTTCAGGTCGTCATAGTGGTGGCCGTCGCTGAAGCCCTTCACCGACGCGACGATCATCTTCGGATTCAGCTCCCTGATCGTTTCCCACGTGAAGCCCATGCGGTCGAGCGCGCCGGGACCGAAGTTCTCGACCAGCACGTCCGATTCCTTGATCAGCTTCTTGAGCACTTCCTTGCCTTCGGGCTGCTTGGTGTCCAGCGTGAGCGACTTCTTGTTGCTGTTGAGCATGGTGAAGTAGAGCGCGTCGACATCCGGGATGTCGCGCAACTGGGTGCGCGTCACGTCGCCGGAGCCGGGCCGCTCGACCTTGATCACATCGGCGCCGAACCACGCGAGCAACTGCGTGCAGGCCGGACCCGCTTGAACGTGGGTGAAATCGATGATCTTGATGCCTTCCAGCGGCTTCGTCATGGCTTCTGTCTCCTGACAGCTTTGGTTGAACGGGACTTTCTCAAACTGGACCGGACGCCCTCTGCGGTCCCCGACATCGGGCGCGGTGAATTTCTCTTACGCTCGTGTGATATACAATATTCCATACACGAGATTCAAATAATCAACGTTAACCCGATCAGGGTTTCCCGTAATGCGTCGGAACTCGACAAATCGTGTGACTGTGATAGCTTGATAAATATTGTCTTTGCAATACTGTATATCACACGAGACAACAACACCCGGCCGACAAGGAGACGTCATGGCAGATGTGCTTGAGATTGCACCGCAGGTAGCGCAAGCGGAACACACGCAGCAACACACGGACGGGTTTCATCTCGTCATCGATGCGCTGAAACTGAACGACATCGACACCATCTTTGGCCTGGTCGGCATTCCGATCACCGACCTCGCGCGGCTGGCGCAGGCGGAGGGCATGCGCTTCATCGGCTTCCGGCACGAGCAGCATGCGGGCAACGCGGCCGCCATCGCCGGCTATATGACGAAGAAGCCGGGCATCTGCCTGACCGTCTCGGCGCCGGGCTTCCTGAACGGCCTCACGGCCCTCGCGAACGCGACGACCAATTGCTTCCCGATGATCCTGATCAGCGGATCGAGCGAACGCGAGATCGTCGACCTGCAACAGGGCGACTACGAAGAGATGGACCAGTTGAATGCCGCGAAGCCGTACGCAAAAGCGGCGTTTCGCGTGCTGCATGCCGAGGACATCGGCATCGGCGTGGCGCGTGCGATTCGCGCGGCCGTCTCGGGCCGCCCCGGTGGCGTGTACCTCGACTTGCCGGCGAAGCTGCTTGCCCAGACGATCGACGCGGTCAAGGCGCAGCAGTCACTGGTGCGCGTCGTCGACGCGGCGCCTGCGCAGTTCCCCGGGCCCGAATCGGTCAAGCGCGCGCTCGATGTATTGAAGGGCGCCAAGCGTCCGCTGATCCTGCTCGGCAAGGGCGCGGCCTACGCGCAGGCCGACGCCGAAATCCGCGGGCTGGTCGAAGAGACCGGCATCCCGTACCTGCCGATGTCGATGGCGAAGGGCCTGTTGCCGGATACGCATGCGCAGTCGGCGTCGGCGGCGCGCTCGTTCGTGCTGGCCGAGGCGGATGTCGTCGTGCTGATCGGCGCGCGGCTCAACTGGCTGCTCTCGCACGGCAAGGGCAAGACGTGGGGCGGCCCCAAGAAGTTCATCCAGATCGACATCTCGCCGACCGAAATCGACAGCAACGTCGCGATCGCCGCGCCGGTGATCGGCGATATCGGCTCGTGCGTGTCGGCGCTGCTCGGCGGCATCGACGCGAACTTTCCGAAGCCGCCCGCCGAATGGGTCAACGCGATCACCGAGCGCAAGAACAAGAACCTCGCGAAGATGGCGGCGACGCTCGACAAGAACCCGTCGCCGATGAATTTCCATAGCGCGTTGCGCGCCATTCGCGACGTGCTGAAGGAGCGTCCCGACATCAACGTTGTCAACGAAGGCGCGAACACGCTCGACTACGCGCGCAGCATCATCGACATGTACCAGCCGCGCAAGCGCTTCGACTCGGGCACCTGGGGCATCATGGGCATCGGCATGGGCTTCGCGATCGGCGCCGCGGTGACGAGCGGCAAGCAGGTCGTCGCGATCGAAGGCGACAGCGCGTTCGGTTTCAGCGGCATGGAGCTGGAAACGATTTGCCGCTACGAGTTGCCGGTGTGCACGATCGTCTTCAACAACAACGGCGTGTATCGCGGCACCGACGTGAATCCGACGGGCGGCAAGGATGTCGCGCCTACCGTGTTCGTCAAGGGCGCGCGTTACGACAAGATGATCGAAGCGTTCGGCGGCATCGGCCATCACGTGACGACGCCGGAGGAACTGACGAAGGCATTGCTCGAGGCGATCGCGTCGGGCAAGCCGACGCTCATCAACGCGGTCATCGATGAAGCGGCGGGCACGGAGAGCGGGCGCTTGACGAACCTGAACCCGCAAAGCGCAGCGATGAAGAAGTGATTGGAGAGGCGGGCGCCGATCCGCCCGCGAGAGACTTGCAAGCTGCTTTGATCGGACCCGGAGCGAGTTGGAGTCGACGGGTCCGGCCGATGCGCTGGCGGGTCCTTCGTGACCCTGTTGCGCGCGTTTCGACGATGGCACCGAAACGCGCGCTGCGGGCCTGCGTTTCAGACGCGCGCGTTGCCGCCTGCGGACTGCGCGCCGAGTGCGTTGGCGCTTGCGGATTGTGCGGCGAGTGCGCTGGCGCCTGCGGACGGCACGCCGAGCCCGTTGCCGCCTGCCGGCTCCGCGCGGAGCGCATTGGTGGCGATCGTGAAGGCGTTGTCGCGGCCTGCCGCGCCGGCCATTGCGGGATTGATGGCTTTGGTGATCAGGTCGAAGTGGCCGGCGTCGGCGAGTTCGTTGCAGCCGTGCGACTTCCAGTACCAGCCCGCGACGAGCGCTGCGGCGTTTGCGTCGTTGCGCACGAGATCGGGATTGGACACGAGGTCCATGCCGATCGCCTTGCCCGCGCTCGCGAAGTTGGCCTTGAACGTGAGCTGGATCAGGCCTGAGCCGCGGTATTTCCAGCCGTCGCCGCCTGCTGCCGGCCCGTTGCCGTTCTTGTTCTGGTAGACGAGATTCGCGAGTTGCTGCTGGCGTGCCGGGGGCACGCAGTTTTCACCCGTCTGGCGGCCGAGCGAACCGCACTGTCCGGGTGTCAGGCAGGAAAATGTGGCGTGCAGGCCTGCGACGCCGTAGTTGAAATTCTCCTGAACCGGCGGCAGCGGAAACTTGCCGCTTTCAAAGGCGATCTGCGCAAGGAAGGCCGCCTCCCGCGCGGGCGTGTTGATTTCGAACCGTTGCATCGCATTCATGATCGGCGTGAGCCAAAACGCCGCGCTGGCGGCGGACGCACCGGTCGCTGCCATGAACATTTCCTGGTCCATACTGTTCTCCAAATCTGAATGATGTAAGAGACACCATTGCTGCACCGCGAAGCGGGTTGCGTCTGCGAGGTGTCGATGGGCCAGTGTTGGAGTGAAATGCTTTTTTGCGCGGCCTGGGAGGGGCGAGTGCTGCGAAGCCTGAAGGGGTTCGAAGCATCGGCCTGCGTAATGTTTTAGCACGCATTGTTTTGAATGCCAGGGTTTGCTTGCGTGCGTATGAGCGCTTCATCACACTTCGGGGTGGGTGCCGCGCTTCGCTTGGCTATTGACGTTGTCGGGGGATGCGAGGCGGGGCGGGGATGATGCTGCACTGCGGATAGATGAGCGCAGGATTGTCTTATTGAATAGCAGGATCGTTATAACGGTTTGCGCTCGCGGTGGGGTATGGGCGCTGGGGGTTGGGTTGGGGTTACACCGTTTGATGCGCTCAGGCTCCCATGGAACTTGTATTCATGTCGGTTTATTAGCTCTGCCCCTGTCCGGGGCGGGACTCACTTTCTTTGCTGCTGCAAAGAAAGTAAGCAAAGAAAGCAGCTTCACAACGCCAATCCTTGCCATGCGCCACTAGACCGCTCCCTCGGAGTGGTCCAACCGGGGGAGTGTCGTTAGCGGGGTTTCATCGTTGTTGGCATGTAGAAGAGGCGCGCACGTCGCACCGCCATACG
>NZ_FCON02000077.1 GCF_001544535.1 Caballeronia choica
GCGCCCTGGTCGCCCGGCGCGCCGGTCACGTCGATCAGCCGGCCGAGAAGCGCCTCGCCGACCGGCACCGCGACCGGGCCGCCGGACGCGTGCACCGGCGCGCCGCGCCGCAACCCGTTGGTCGATCGCAAGGCGAGCGCGCGCACCGTGCGTTCGTCCAGGTGCGCCTGCACCTCGGCGACGATCGGCGGACCGTCGTCGGTCACGATCGAGAGCGCTTCCTCGATCAGCGGCAAGCCGCCGGTATCAAAAGCCACGTCCACGACCGCGCCGCGCACCGCCGTGACCCGTCCCGCCGGTTCGGGCGGTGCGGTGGGTTGGGCCGGGAGCGGTGCGTCGCGCGAAAGGGTGTCCACGAGCGTCATGCCACCACGTCAGTCGGGACGATCCGCGAACGGGTATCCATGGGCTTCCTTCAAGTCATTCGTACGTGCTTTGCAGCGGCGTGGACGAGCCAACGCCAGTCATTCAGTGTCTGAATGACTGGCGCGACCGAGAATGCTGCCCGATGTTGCTCGAAACGGAACGCGGACGACGCGCATCCGTCGTGCCGAAGCGGGGGGGGGTGATGAAACGGCATCTCAAAAAACTTTAAGCCGATGCGATGCGATGTACGTTGACCTTGGTCAATCAAAGAGCATCGATGTTGGGCTTGGGCGGTCCGTGTCCATCTTCCGAACGGTTGATAAATGTAAGGATCGAAGGGCTTCAGGAAGGCTGTGCGTTCGCATGCCCAGCGCAGCAATGATCAGCGGTCGACTCCGATCAGCACTTTCACGTGCGCGGCAACGCCGCGTGCCAGTGGTGACAGTTCGTAGCCGCCTTCCAGGCAGGAGACGACGCGTCCTTTGGCGTGGTACCGCGCGACCTCGACGATGCGTTGCGTCACCCAGGCATAGTCGGCTTCGACCAGGCCGAGGTTGCCCATGTCGTCTTCACGGTGGCCGTCGAAACCGGCCGAGATGAAAATCATCTCCGGCTTGAACGCTTCCAGCGCCGGGAGCCATTTGTCGGTCACCGCAGCCCGGAATGCTTCGCCGCCGGAGCGCGACGGCAGCGCGACGTTCACCATGTTCTTGCCACGAGGCTGGTTGCCCGAGAATGGATATATGTTGTCCTCGAAAATCGAG
This sequence comes from Caballeronia choica, assembly GCF_001544535.1. Taxonomy (GTDB): domain Bacteria; phylum Pseudomonadota; class Gammaproteobacteria; order Burkholderiales; family Burkholderiaceae; genus Caballeronia; species Caballeronia choica. The sequence goes on from NZ_FCON02000077.1 coordinate 1,131, forward strand.
CACATCAACACCCGTTCATCGGCATGGAAAATGTCTTCACTGCCGTTTCCGTGGTGGACGTCAAAATCAACCAGTGCGACGCGAGCGAGTCCATGCACGTTGAGCGCGTGCCGGATGCCCACCGCGACATTGTTGAAAAAGCAAAATCCTCCCGCCGCCGCATATTCCGCGTGATGTCCGGGCGGGCGCACGTTGCAAAAGGCGGTGCTGGCTTTGCCCGCGATCACCAGGTCCGTCGCCAGCACCGCTGCGCCCGCGGCGCGCAACGCCGCCTGGTAGGTGTAGCGATTCATCATGGTGTCGGGATCGACTCGCACGTAACCCTCAGTCGGGGACATGCTTGCGATGCTATGAATATAAGGAATCGAATGCGCTTGCGCGAGCTGTTGTTCCGTTGCGAGCGGCGCTTCGCAGGTTTGCATGCAATCGAGCAAGCCCTTGATCAACAACATATCGTGGATGGCCCCGATACGGTCGGGCGACTCGGGGTGCATCGGGCCCATTTCATGTTTGACGCAGTCGGGATGGGAGATGTAGGCGGGTAACATGCGGGTTTCCTGCTTTAGTGAAAACGCTGCCAAGGCATCTCGTTGCGGCTCACTGCAACCTCACGCCATCGCGCTCACTTCAACACATCGAATAGCGGCACCCCATGTTCATGGGCGCTGTCGAGCACGGAACTGCGCCAGTACTCCGGTTGGTCGACGCGTCGCCGCTCTGCACCCGGTAATTGTAGTACTCGAATGGCGGCCTGGCTTGTGCAACGTACGCATCCAGACGCTTCGTGACCGGTTCTTGTCGTGGCCGCACCGGCTCAATGCTGCACCCCTCAGACCGGTCGATTCCGACTGAGTAGTTTCCGATGCTGTGCGGCCAACGTCCCGACGGCTATCATGGCCAAGCGCTTGCCTTCTTCCGCCCGGCTTTGTTCTTGACGAGATCTTCCTGCTTCGGTCGCGATTGGTTCGCCAGGCGTGAACAACCCCTAATGCATCCGCGTTCCCATCCGTGTGAGACCGCCGAGATCGAGGATCTGTACCTGCTTGCCGTGAATGTCGATCAGCCGCTGCTTCTGGAACTTCGAGAACATGCGGCTCACCGTTTCGAGCTTCATCCCGAGCAGGCTGCCCATTTCTTCGCGGCTCATGCGCAGGCTGAAGTCGGCGGCCGAATAACCGCGCGCCTTCATCCGCTCGGAGAGGTTGACGAGAAACACTGCCAGGCGCCGCTCGGCGGACATCGCGCCGAGCACCATCATCAGACCCGATTCTCGCACTATCTCGCCGCTCATCATGCGATGGACCTGATGCTGCATCGCGCTGACCTCTCGGCATAACGATTCGAGGAGCGCGAACGGAATGATGCACACCGTGCTGTCCTCGAGTGCGATCGCCGTGCAGTTGTGTCGCGTCGTGCAGATGCCGTCTAGTCCGAGCGGCTCGCCCGGAAGATGGAAGCCGGTAACCTGCTCCTCGCCGTCGCCGTGCGCAATGACCGTCTTGAAGGACCCTGCAAACACCGCATAGATGCTGTGGAACGGATCGTTCGCACGATAGAGCGATTCGCCGCGCTTCACCGTACGCTTTGCCTGGATGATCGAGTCGAGGCGCGCCAGATCCCGAGGCCCGAGGTCCCGCGCGAGGCACACCGCGCGGGTGTGGCAATCGCGGCATCCTGGCGGGCTTGCCGGTTTCAGCGTTGACCCGCCGTCGACGGGGCGACGACGCGACGGTGAATTCAAACCGGCGACAACAGTCCCGGTCTCGGTGGCGAAAGACATGGTGAGCTCCTGCACATTCAGCGAAGTCTCCGTTTCGCAAAGTGGGCGATGGGGTGGGTGGTTTCTGGGTTCTTCCGTTTGAGCGAACTCTCAAAATCAGAGCAGCACGGGCAGGGTAGACGACTTCAGCACCGTGCGGACCGCTTCGCCAGGCACGAGTTCGCGCCAGCGCGCATGGCCGCAGGCGCCCATGACAAGAGAGTCGGCATCGGCGTATCCGATCGAGGCATCGTCTGCGTCTTCGATCGCATTCATGTCTGCTTTTCGCGTTCCGCCTGTGCCTGGCGAGACCGGTGGTTCACCGACATCGACACAGGGATCGCGATTTCGAGATCAGACCGGCTCGGCGACAGGGGCGGCGGCATCCCGGGCCGCACTGGAGACAGCGGCGTGTTCGGCCGGGACCAGCAGCACAGGACAGCAGGCCATGCGCACGAACCGCTCTGCGACGCTGCCGAGCACGAGCCGCTGAAAGCCACGCCGCCCATGCGTGCCCATCACGACCAGATCGGCATGCATCTCGGTCGCGACGCGCAGGATGCGTTGCGCGATACCGTCGCCGCACAGATCGGCTTCGACCACCTGCGCCACGCCGCGCACGTTGTCCCGCTGCATTCTGCCGAGGGCCTCGTTAGTGACGCGCGTGCCTTCCGTCAGCATGGCATCGCGCAGAATCGACGGGTCGTAACCGGGTGCCTCGTAGGCCATCAAGGGCGCATCGACGATGTAGAGCGGCCGGAGTTCGGCGTGGTTCTCGCGGGCGAGCCGCAAGGCTGCGTCAAGTGCCCGGATGGAGGTTTCGCTGCCGTCGATGGCCGCGAGGATGCTTCTGTACATGGTGGTCTCACTCGTGCTGACTCGGGCAATTGCTTTTTGGCACACTTGCGCGGCGCGATCGAAGATGTCGCGGTCTGGCAAACTGCGTGTGTCCCGGGCGGGAGCGCGTTCGGGGCACCGCGGGGGCACCGCAGCTTTCGTGCGCGGACATCCGCATCGACGCCCCATTGCGCGGCAGCGCTGTGTTGCATGGCTCTTGGCGGTGACGTTCTAAGCATACGTTGACAAATCGTCTCGCGGCAGCCTCGGAAACTACTCAGGCCTTCGGTCATGGCGGGCCGTGGCGGCAGCGTGCCCTTGAGCATCGATGCCGAGCCCGGCAGATGCTCGCCCATCTTCCAAACGGTTGATACAGGTCAATCGCTATGTCACGCACACGCCTAGAGTAGGTCGATACCGATCACGCAAATCACGCGAAGGAGACACCCGATGAAGGCACTCGTGTATCACGGACCCGGGAAGAAGTCGCTCGACGAGCGGCCGATGCCCGAACTTGCCGCCCCGACCGACGCCATCGTAAGGGTGACACGCACGACGATCTGCGGCACCGACCTGCACATCCTCAAGGGCGACGTCGCGACTTGCGAGCCGGGCCGGATCCTCGGGCACGAAGGCGTGGGCGTGATCGAGCGGGTGGGCGCCGCGGTTTCCTCGTTCAAGCCGGGGGACCACGTGCTGATCTCGTGCATTTCGTCCTGCGGAAAATGCGAGTTTTGCCGGCGCGGCATGTACTCGCACTGCGCGACGGGCGGCTGGATACTGGGCAACAAGATCGACGGCACGCAGGCGGAATACGTGCGCATTCCGCACGCCGAAACGAGCCTTTATCCGATTCCTCCCGGCTCCGACGAAGAAGCGCTCGTGATGCTCTCCGACATCCTGCCGACGGGGTTCGAGTGCGGCGTGCTGAATGGCAAGGTGCAGCCGGGCTCGACGGTAGCGATTGTCGGCGCGGGCCCGATCGGTCTCGCCGCGCTGCTGACAGCGCAGTTCTATTCGCCGGCGCAGATCGTGATGATCGACCGTGACGCGAACCGGCTGGAAGTGGCGCGCACGTTCGGCGCGACCGGCTGCGTCGATATCGGACGCGCCGATGCCCTCACGGAAATCATGAAGCTGACCGACGGTGCCGGCGTCGACTGCGCGATCGAGGCCGTAGGTGTGCCGGACACGTTCGAGTTGTGCCAGTCGATCGTCGCGGCGGGCGGCACGATCGCGAACGTCGGCGTGCACGGTGCGAAGGCGGACCTGCATCTCGAAGCGCTCTGGGACCGCAATATCACGATCACGACGCGCCTTGTCGATACGGTCAGCACGCCGATGCTGCTCAAGACGGTGCGCTCGGGGCGCCTCGAACCGAACAGGCTGATCACGCACCGCTTTCGCCTGGACGACATCATGAACGCCTATGACACCTTCGGTAACGCCGTCAATACTCACGCATTGAAGGTCATCATCGAGGCGTCCTAGTTCGAAGGGCAGGTGCTACTGGCGAGAGGGCTTTGTTTATCGGTAAGTAGGAGTTGTCGCGCAATCACCGCTGACGCCGGTAGGGTGGCTCCGAGGATAAGCGTTGATCATCCACTGCGCCACCGACTGTGAAGTGATACAGGCTTTGCCACGCGTGATCCTTGAGTCCGAGCAGCGCGTGCATTTCATCATCAAAAAAGCATCCAATCCCTGTAGCGCGTACTCCAGCGGCTTCAGCTTCGAGGTAGAGCGCGTGGCCGAGCATGCCGCATTCCCAGAATAGATGGCGGTAACGCCATGGTTCCTGTAGGGCGCTTTCAAATCGCGTCAGCATACCGAGCGCAAAGCACGAATCGGCCGCGATATTCTGATGACAGGAGATCAACTTTGCTGAGGCACGCAAATCGAATGGCAGCAGAAAATAGAGCGGCAGATGGTCTGGTCCCGTCTTTTCCCATAGCCATTCGGGGCGCATCGAGGCCTGCAGGCTCGACAATGCTTCCGGATTTCTGACCAGCACATACAGGCCAGCCTCCAATCCCTCCACGCGATGCACCAATAGCGCAGGATGCACCGCGGCGGGCGAGACGAGCGCATTCCACGGCGGTGTGTCAGAACGCGTCATCAAGCATTCGAGCATGGCGAAAAAAGCGGCGCTGGCGATGCTTGTCGTGCCGTCGAAATCAACGGCGCTACGGCGCTGTCGAGCGATCTGCGCGAAACTGAGGTCGAGGGCGGGTGCCGCTGGCAACGGGCGCCGCTCGGCAGAGGCGGCGCTCAGCTCCCGGGTACGGGGCTTGATGGTGGCGTGACGGATCGAATCGATATCGGGCCATCGCACATGGTTCGCGCTTAACTGATTCGCGCATCCGCACCACGCCGCCGCGTCCGAAGCCGCCAGCATGCGCTCGATATCAGGCCGTCCGTCAGGATGGCCGACCCAGAGCAGAACATCCGGCGACTCTCGTTCGGCGGTCCCGAAGTCGTCACTACGGTCCAATCCAAGCAAGTGCGCCACCTCACCGTCCGCTGGCGCCTCCAATCGCCGCGTTTGCCAACCCAAAGCGGCCGCTACGTAACTTACCGCCGCGATGGCATGGCCGCAATCGTGCTGGCAGTAGCGCCACGCCCGCATGCCGTATTTCCACGCTTCGCGCCAATGAATCGAACTTATTCCGACCAGAACGCCGTTGCCCGCAAACGCCGTGGTCCATCGCGAGTCATCGACTGCGGCGCGACGTTCAAGCAAATGGTCTCGGCTCAGGTAATGGTAGATACCCGCGGGCAGGCCAGGCAGATGCGGACATAGCAGATAGCCCTCGGTCGGATGGAGGTTGCCACTCGAAGGGTTGCAGCGCAGCGCCCAACGGGTAGCGCGATAACTTTTCCATGCCGACAAGCCCAGCGACAGCTCGAAAAGGATCGACAGATTACGCAGATCAATTCCATATGCGGGCGGCAGGGCGCCGCAGCGCACCTCGTTGTAACGAGTGCGGAACGTGTCCGCGGCTAACAGCAGATCCACGCGAGGTGCGCCGTGAAACTCCCGAAACGGATTGGGCTGGGCTATCCAGTCGAGCTCGCGGGGGCCAGGAGCGTAACCGTTGACGCGGTGCTTGCTGCGATCATGATATTGAAGAAGCGCGTCACTCAAGCGATCCATGGTGCCTTCTGCCCAAGAATGGTCGTCCGGGCGTTGATACGAAACCAGATGGCTCGACGTGCACGCCCGCTGGTCGTGTTGTGGAACGGTGCGCACTTCGGCAATCCGACTTAGGTACGACGATTTAATGACGGTGCGTCGCCCACGTCGCCACGCAGACATCTCGCAAAGGACGTGGCGGAACATGTACAGCGCGCACAAAAGTGCCCGTCGTTGGTCTAAATGCGAAGGGATGTGCCTCGTCAACCGACTAGGCAAAATCCCCTTCGGGGTCGTCTGGCATTGTGTGTGCGACGGTTTTTTCATGCTCGTCTCGCGCGGCTTCAGACGGCGACAAGGACGGCTCGCCGGCTGGCTTCGGACCTGATCGGCGCGTGACTTCGGCGGCCGTCTTGAATAACGCTAAAGCGACGGACGGTGGTTCGTTGTCTTTCAACGGAAATCTCTGGGTGAAGCGCATATGCCCTCCTTAGGCAGGTAGCGTCGACATAGCACGGGCAGGTTGATCGAATCGAGAACAAGCGCCGCCTGCGCAACGGTGCCTTTCCGCGAGTACGGTGCGCACGGCATATGGACGGGCGAGCAGGCGCTATGAGGAAAGGGCCGCTTCGCGTCGACGGACCGTCCGCGTGCGAATCGAAAGCCGCGAACATTGGGGGTTAAAGTGCCACGAACGCCGATTCGTTTTCACTTCGGGCTTCGAAGACTGTCATCGTCGTTTTTGCGTATCCAGCTCGTGTACGGCAGCGAGTGTAAAAAACGCGGAGCGAGTCAAATGTCGCTCTCGAGCGGCGGCGCTGACTTGTTCCAGAAGACTCTCTCTCAGGCTGAGCTGGAAACCTACCGCTTGCGAAGTCACCCGCGACATATTGATGTTCACGAACAGCCAGATTCCTTCGTCGCCGTCCATTTCAAGCGCACGCAATTTCGATGTATCGAAGGTGGGGGCAGGAATGAGTTGCTCGCTGTTGTGATACATCAGTTCCACAGCTTCTTGCGCGTTGCGCTCCAGCTCTTTGATCGAATTGCCCGCCACATCGGCACCGGGAAAGTCGGGGAAGCTGGCACGAAAGACAGTGTCACCGTTGCGTTGGACGTACAAAGGATATTGCATGGTTTTGCCTCATTCGCACCGAGCGCCGCCTGATGATCGTTGCGCAGGCTGCGCAACCGGTGCTTCGCCCGCGCGTGCGGACACTGACGCGGTCATTGCTCGTACATCTCATTAGACGCGCTATGCGTGAATACGCAACAACTTTCTTATGGTAGCCATGTATCGCGTCATCGCAGATCGCGGGTCGAGATCCACGGCGACATGGTGAGCGACTCCGAGGACGTTTTCGATGCTTGGTTTTATACCATTGGTCCTTTCGGCCAACTTGGCTCACGGCGCAAAGTGAGCACATCAATGTACCCCGTGTGCCGTTTGTTCGTCGGTGCGTGCTTCTGATTTGAAGCCCGTTGGCAAAGCCGCAATCGATGCGCCCCTGTTCGCCGATGATCGCGGCGGCGGCTGCATCGGCTGAGCGCTGCGACAGCACGTCTATAATAATTAATGGCCTTTTATTCCAATATTTTTGAACAGGATGTTGACGCCGATGTAATCGATGGAGTCCACGTCGAGCAAAGACACGGCAATTCCCCGCGCCCGCGAACGGGCAAAGATTCAAGGCGCGTATTGTGATGGACTGCGCCATCCTAAATAAGCAATCCGGGCATGAATGCAACACGTCGGAAACGGCGTTAGTCAAGCCATGAATGCGTCCATGCGATAAGTCTTAAATAGGCTGGATCGGTGGCAAAACCTGACATCGATGTTCGCGCGGCGAACGAACGCATGACCCCGCCGATGGGCACGGGTTCAGCATAATTCTTCATAGCGCTGACCCAGCCGCGCATCGCCGGCTCGACAGACAGATATAGATTGCGCACAAGCACCTGGTTTCCGACCGGCGTGGGCACGACGCCTTCGACCATGTGGAAATGCTCGCTCTCGGGGATGCCCTCTGGGCGTGACTTCAAGAGCACCTGGCGGTTGACGTTTGAGGCCATGCACACGTCCTTCTAAAGCCTTACTGTCTCAGTGTAGGCACTTCTTCATCCTTCGCGTGGGGAAGTGAAGGACTGGGAGACGTCGTTCGGCGAGTATCTGGAACATCTATGTGAGGCAGCCAGGCATAACGATCGCCACTCGGGTTGATTGGCTATTGTCAGGGGTTGATGGCTACGGAGTAATGCGACGCCATCTCGCCGTAGGTGCGATTGATGACGGGATCGTAGAAGCTGGCTTTATGAACGCCCGATTTTTTGAGGTTGTCGGGCACGATGATCTTCACGCAACCGCCGAGGAAGGTCAGCGCACGGACGTGCGAACCGATCCAGTCGTACAACTGCTGGGTCCATGTCACTTCCGCGGATGTGTAGTTCGAAGCGCCGAGGGTCCGCTTTCACTGAACCCCTGTGGCTGCTTCGGGTCGTGAGCACGGACTCGCGGCAGGCGGGACCGGTCACTCGCGAACTCCATGGTCCGAACGGCCGAAAAGCGGCATGGAGCCGCCTTACAAGAGGCGATGCTTGTATCTCGGCAATGGCCGATGAAGCAACATTCGTCTTCATCAATCGCACGGCCGCTTACGGGGGGAACCGACGTCTGAGCATCCTATCGACGCGTTGGGCGAACGCTCCATAGAGGTCGAGCGGCCACCTTCCTCGAAGATCACTTCAGGCGTGGGATTCGAACACGGTTACCAACCCGCGCTCAGTTCCTGCTGTCGGCGCACTCGCGCGTCTTCCTCAAAACGTGTCTCGTCGAGTTCCTGCAGCACGCCATCGAGGTCCACAACGCGCGTGTCGACCTCGATGCGGCCGGTCAATTCGGCATCGACGTGCAGTTGGCCTGCTTCGAAGAGCGTCCAGATCTCCATGCCATAACTTGCGGTCAGTATTTGCGGTGCGAACCGTCCGAAGTACGCGGCCAGGTTGTCGACGTCACGCTTAAGCATCGAGGCGGCTTCGTTGTTGCCGGCTGCGTCGACGGCCTGAGGTAGATCAATGATCACCGGCCCATCCGCCGCCAGCAGGATGTTGTATTCCGACAGGTCGCCGTGAATCACGCCCGCGCAGAGCATGCGGACAACCTGGTTGAGCAGCAGCGCGTGCAGTTCAAGGGCGCGGGCTTCTGTCAGATCGACGTCGTTGAGCCGAGGCGCGACGTCACCCATCCCGTCGACCACCAGTTCCATCAGCAACACGCCATCGGTACAAATATAGGGTTGCGGCACGCGCACGCCCGCGCCCGCGAGCCGGAACAGTGCGTCGACCTCGGCGTGCTGCCATGACGCTTCCTGCATCTCGCGGCCGTAGCGCGTGCCTTTTTCCATTGCACGAGCCTGGCGGCTGTTCTTGACTTTGCGGCCGTCCCGATACGACGCGGCTTGCCGAAAACTGCGCTGCTTCGCGTCCTTGTAGACCTTTGCGCATCGCGTCGATTCGCCGCTGCGCACGACGTAGACGGTTGCCTCCTTGCCGCTCATCAACTGGGAGATAACTTCGTCGATGAGTCCTTCTTCGAGAAGCGGTGCAAGCCGTTTGGGTATTTTCATACGACCACCGCATGCGGCTTGTGGGACGTGCATTCCACATGCGTGGATGGCGAATGGCCCGCTGAGGTGTGCGCGATCGACAAACCGATCAATCGAGCGGCCGGCGTTACCGATCGTAAGCTTGTTGCGTGGGAGGCGGATGTAGTCATGCCGGATTATAAGGGAAGCCGAGGACGAGCCTGTATCGCCTTTATTTCGATCATCGGTATACCCTGGGGCCGCGCGTGCTTCGTAATCGCGAAATTCACACTGGCTCCATTCGGCAAGACCGTCATGTCACGAAAGGATTTGAGCCTCAAGAAGGACATCGGAACCGGCGCACCTGGCACACTTGGAAATATCGTGTGGCTGGTTACAGGAGGCTGGATTATGGCACTGTCACACGCTCTTTACGGCGGGAGGCTGTCGCGATGTCGCTCAGGTATTGAACCGACACAACGTCCGTGCGGGGAGTGCCGATAATATCAACGGGCGCGACGGCAAATGGCGCGCGCGTGCGCAAGGCCTCGAAAGACATGCGGCGCTTCATCGGCGTCTCAGGGGCGGCATAAATCTTTGGAGGACCCGACCGGCATCACGCTCACCGCAGAGAAGCGTTGCGACCTGGTCTTTCGGCGCCGCCGCTTCCCGGTGCGCTAACATGCCGCCTGGTGAGCTTGGAGTTGAGGGGATGCGCAGTAAAATATACGACTATGAGTCAATTGAGCGCGGCGAAACGACTACCGCAACCGGTCGCCGGTGGGCGGTTCGGAAACTGCCTCATTCGTTGACACTGACGATTGCATGGCATCTGGCTGTATTGGCGGGTTGGGGCGCTGCGCCGGCCGAGTGGCCGTGGTGGCTGGCGTGCCTGGCTGTCAACCATGCCGCGGTGACCGCAGCGGGCCTATGGCCACGCTCCTCGATACTCGGTCGCAACTGGACGAGACTGCCCGATACCGCACGCAACGCGAATGCCGTCGCGCTCACTATCGACGACGGACCCGATCCGGCAATCACGCCGCAAACGCTCGACCTGCTCGATGTGCTCGACGTCCGCGCGACTTTCTTCCTGATTGGCGATCGCGCACTTTGCTATCCCGCGTTGACGCGCGAGATCGTCGCGCGCGGGCATAAGGTCGAAAACCATACGCAGGCCCACGCTCACACGTTCTCGGTAAAGGGAATGCGGGCCATCGCGCGCGAGGTCGAGAACGCGCAACGCACGCTCTCGAGCCTGACGGGCGAACGACCGGCGTTCTTCCGGGCACCTGCGGGCCTGCGCAACGTCTTGCTGGAGCCGGTGTTGCAGAAGCTCGATTTGCAGCTCGTCGCCTGGACGCGGCGCGGCTTCGATACCCGCGAGCGAGATCCACAGCGTGTGCTGGAACGTCTGCTCGCCAATCTTTCCGGTCGAGACATCCTGCTGCTGCACGATGGCAATGCTGCCGTTACTCTCGAAGGGCAAGCGGTCCTGCTGGCGGTTCTGCCCCCGCTTGTAGACGCCGTAAGAAGCCGCGGCCTGCATTTCGTGACCCTGCAGGAAAGTGCGTGAAATCCTCGCACTTCGCCCGGTCGAGTGCTCCAAGCCCCGTCGAAGCACGTGCCGCCGTCAACGAAAAGGCAATGTGAGGGCGGTTTGCGCCCCTTTTTCCGTGTCGCGCGCGCGACACGTCCGACGACCTTTTTGGCTGACTCGACGGGCTTAATTCAGTATCATCCATGATATTACAAATTGTGACGTACGCTAGGCCGTCTACGATTCCGGTCTCGCGGTCCTAAACAATCGACGCAGCTAACCGTAAACCGGTGCATCGAGGCTGCATTCCCCTGGTTTTGACTTGCAGCGAACGTCGCTGCCGCATCCCTGCGTCCTCGAACCCGTTGCCGCTCGCGGATAGCCTCTGGTCCCCAACTCTTCTACTGCGCCATGGAAGCTCTGCGCTGGACCCTCCCTGTCATCCGCTGGTCAGTCGCAGTCACGGGCGCGGCGGATGTCGGTTTCATCGAACCGATGGTGCGCCGCCGGCTGAGCAGTCTTTCGCGCGCCGCGCTGAAGGTGGCGCACGACTGCCTGCCCGACCCGGCAGACCAGGCACAGGGAGAAGGCGTTCGTCTCGTTTTCGCTTCGCGGCACGGTGAACTCAAGCGCACGACCGACATTCTCCTCGCCCTCAGCCAAAAAGAGCCGGTTTCGCCGACGGCCTTCAGTCTCTCGGTGCTGAACGCGATGACGGGTGTGCTCGGTATCGCGCGCGGCGAGCGTGCGCCTGCCAGCGCGCTCTCGGCCGGCGAAGAAACCCTCGGTCTGGCCCTGCTTGAAGCACACGCGCAGCTTCTGAACGATCCGTCGTCGCCGGTGCTGGTCGTGTACGCCGACGAGCCGGTCGACCCGCTCTATGGACCGCGCGAAGAGGGCGAAGAGAGCGGCGCGCTTTCCATCCTGTTCGACAGCCGGGCGACGCAGCTTCTCGAATGTTCGCGAGCGCCGCGAACCGCGCCCGCCGGTGCGCGGGCGTCATTCGGGACACAGATCGATGCGCTCGTGCACTGCCTCGAATCGAAGGACACGACGCGCTGGCAGGCGCAGTCCGCGAACGCCGGTGGCGGCTGGCAATGGAGCTTGCGTGAAAAGGCGGGCTGATTACCTCTGGCGCCTCTGCGCGACGGGGGCGAGCTTTCTTGCGTTCGGTATCTGCGGCATCCTGTTTTCGGTGCTCGTGTTTCCGTTCGCCTGCATGTGGCCCCATCCGGCCTCGCGGCAGCGCGCGGTCACGACGGTCATTCATGTTTTCTTTCGATCACTGGTCGCCGTGCTGCAGAAACTGGGCGTGATGAAGCTTGACATCACGAATGCGGCGGCCTTGCGAACGCGTACGCCGGCGATCGTGGTAGCGAATCACCCGACCTATCTCGACGTGATGGTGCTGCTCGCGCTCACGCCTGCCGCATGCTGCGTCGTCAAGCAAGCGCATTGGCGCAACCCGTGTTTCTGGGGCATCGTGCGCGCCGCGGAATATGTGAGCAACGCGGCGCCGGCCGAACTTGTGGAATCGGCTGCGCGTCAGCTCCGCGCCGGTTACACGATGATCATCTTTCCGGAGGGCACGCGCAGTCCGGCGCAGAACCGCCTGCACGCGTTTTCGCGCGGTTTCGCCCACATCGCGCTTAACGCGGACGCGCCGATCGTGCCGGTGCTCATCGATTGCGACCCGCCTGCGTTCACCAAACAGATGCGTTGGTACGAGGTTCCACCGCGTTCGTTTTGCCTGCGGGTGAACGTGCTCGAACCGATCGATGCCGCCGCAATCGCAACGGCGCACGCGCCACCGGCCATCGCCGCGCGAACGCTCACTCATGCCGTCCAGGCTCACATCACCCAGCGCCTTCTCGAATATGGATTCTTTAAAACTTGAACTGAAACGGCTGCTGATCAAGTCGCTCGATCTCGAAGACCTGACGCCAGCCGACATCGCCGATGACGCGCCGCTCTTTTCGACCGACGGCGTCGGACTCGACTCGATCGACGCCCTCGAAATAGGCATCGTGCTACGCAAGCACTATCAATTGACCATCGAGGCGAACAGCGAGCGGACGCGCGATAGTTTCCGCTCGATCAATACGCTCGCTGCCTTGATCGAAACTCAGCGGGGCGCGGCCGATACCGCCTGCGCACCGACGAGAACAGCATAAAGAGAAGGAGGCAATCTTGACCGAGGATGAAATTCTCGAGCGCATCCGCGCGATTTTCCATGAGAACTTCGGGATCGAGCCGGCGCGTGTCGTGCCGGACGCGAATCTTTACGAAGAACTCGATCTTGACAGCATCGACGCGGTCGATCTCGCCATCAAGCTTCAGGAAATGACCGGCCGACGCATCAAGCCGGAAGAGTTCAAGGCCGTGCGGACTGTTGGCGACGTAATCGGCGCGGTCGAGTCGCTTCTCGCGGCGCAGGACTGATGTCGGCCGGGCGTACGCAGGTTTCCGCCAGCACGAAGGTGAAGCCTGCATGTAATCCCGCGACATCCGGCGCCGCGAAGCGCTCGTCCTTCGGTGGTCTTGCGCTCGATGCAGCGCGGACTGCGCTTGTCTTCGCCTACCCCGCGACGATCCTGTGCGCATGGTTCTGGGACGAGCCGCGGCTCATCGGCACGTTGCTGCTCGCGTTGCTGTGGCTGCAGCGCTGGCTGGGGCGCGGCATCGTCGCGATGTCGCTGCGCCGGCTGACCGCGGTCGACTGGTGCGTGGCCGCGATGCTGAGTGGCGTTTCCGTCGCGATCGTGCTGTCTGGCAGCGAGTTGTTGCTGCACCTCTATCCGTCGTTCGTGAATCTTGGCCTGCTGCTCGCGTTTGGCGCGACGCTCGTGCGCGGTCCGTCGATGATCGAGAAGTTCGCGCGGCTCGGTAATCCGCAGCTCGACCCGCACGGTGTGCGTTATACGCTGTGTGTCACGCGGATCTGGTGCGTTTTCTTCGCACTGAACGCGGCGTTTTCCGCCTACACCGCGTTCCGATGGAGCCGTGCGGCGTGGTCGCTGTACAACGGCGGAATCGTGTATGGCCTGATCGGCGTGCTGCTCGTCGGGGAAATGGTGTGGCGGCGGCTCGTCGTGCTGCCGCGAGCGGTGCGCCCGGAGTCGGCATGATCGCGCTGCACGATCTCCTGCTCGACACGCAAGCAGGCGCCGCGCCGGTTTGCGTCGACCGAGGCGTCACGCTCGACCGCGCCGCCTTTCGCTCACGCGTACTCGCGATGGCCGAAACGCTCGGCGCGCGCGCCGGAGTTCGCCATGCCCTTTGTATCGACGACCCGTTCGACTTCGTTTGCGCGATGTTCGCGCTCCTCGCGTGCGGCAAGCAGCCGGTCATTCCTGCATCCAACTCGCCCGACTATCTCGCCGGCTTATCCGATGGCTTCGACGCGCTCATCACCGGCGATGACCTGCCCGAGTTGTGCGTGAGCGGTGCGCCGGCGGCGGCGTGTTCCATCGACGCACGCGCAGCGCTCACGCTATACACGTCGGGCAGCAGCGGAGCGCCGAAGCCGGTCCGTAAGACCCTCGCGCAGTTCGACGCCGAGGTGCGCACGCTGGAGGCCCAATGGGGCGCGCTCGTGGGCGACGCCACCGTGCTCGGCAGCGTGCCGCACCATCATATCTACGGCCTGCTGTTTCGCATGCTGTGGCCGCTCGCGGCGGGGCGGCCTTTTGATCGCGCGCTCTGTGTCGATCCGCAGCAACTTTGCGCGCGCCTTGCCGAAGGCCGCGCGGGGATCGTCGTCTCGACGCCTTCGCAACTGGCGCGCTGGCCGGCCATGACCGATTTCGCTGCGCTCGCGCGCGGCGCCAGGGCGTTCTTTTCGTCGGGCGGCCCGCTCGCTGCGGAGACCGCCCGCACCTATCAGGCGGCGTTTGACTCGGCGCCGATCGAAGTCTTCGGCAGCACGGAGACGGGCGGAATTGCGTGGCGCCAGCAGGACCGGACGGATGCCTGGCAACCGCTTCCAGGCATCGATACCCGGCGCGATGCCGACGGCGCGCTGCTGGTGCGCTCGCCCCATCTCGGCCACGACGACTGGCATCGCACCGACGATGCCGTCGCGTTCGACGCGGACGGCCGCTTCCGGCTCGCCGGACGGCTGGACCGCGTCGTCAAGCTCGATGGCAAGCGCGTGTCGCTGCCCGAACTCGAAGCGCGTCTCGCCTTGCATCCGTATGTCGAGCGCGCGGCCGTCGCGCCGCTTCGTAACGCTGCCCGGCAGCGCGCGGGAGCGGTCGTCGTGCTCACGGCGGCGGGCAACGCTGCGCTCCTGACGTTAGGCCGCCCGGCGCTGGCGAAAGTGCTGCGGCGTCATCTGGCTGGCTACGTCGATCTCGTCGTGCTGCCGCGCCACTGGCGCTTCCTTCCGGCGCTGCCCTGCGACGCACGCGGAAAAATGCCCGCAGCAGCGATCGCGGCGGCATTCGACGCGCGCCCGGAAGGTTTCGAACTGATGTCCGTGTGCCCCGACGGCGACGCGTTGCGCATGGAGTTGCGCGTGCCGCCCGGACTCGCGCACTTCGCCGGACATTTTCCCGGCCTGCCGATCCTGCCGGGCGTCGTCCAGCTCGACTGGGCGGCGCGCCTCGCCGCCGAATGCTTCGGAGGCGCACGTCGTGTCGCGTCGATCGATCGTCTCAAGTTCACGGCGCCGGTCGGCCCGGGGGCGCTGCTTGCGCTGCGCCTGTCCCACGATGCGAACCGCGGCCGCGTGCAATTCACGTATCGGCTCGGCCACGGCGCGGATGCGCGCGACTGTGCGTCGGGCGTGATCGTCTACCGGAAGGAAGCATGAGTTTTTCAGCGTGCATCGTCATTCCGATCTACAACCACAAGGACGCGATCGCAGGCACCGTGGCGCAGCTTCTGCCGCACGGGCTGCGGATCATCGTCGTGGACGACGGCAGCGACGAGCCCACGCAGCGGGTGCTCGCGCAGCTCGCGGCGGAGCATGCGGGCACGCTCACGCTGTTGCGCCTGCCGGTCAACGGCGGCAAGGGCGCGGCGGTCATGGCGGGCTTGCGTGCCGCGCGGCGCGCGGGCCACACGCACGCACTGCAGATCGACGCCGACGGCCAACATGACGCCGCCGACGTTCCGCGCTTTCTGGACGCGGCGCGCGCCGCGCCGCACGCCGTGATCCTCGGCCAGCCCGTGTTCGACGAAAGCGTGCCCAGGTCGCGCTTGTACGGCCGCTATGTCACGCACGTCTGGGTCTGGATCGAGACACTGTCCCTGTCGATCCGCGATTCGATGTGCGGCTTTCGCCTGTATCCGCTCGACGCCGCGTGCGCGCTGATCGATTCCGTCGACCTGCCGACGCGCATGGACTTCGACATCGCGATCCTGGTGCGGCTCCATTGGCGCGGGCTCGCGTTCCACGGCATTCCGACGCGCGTCACCTACGCGGCCGACGGTGTCTCCCATTTCGACGTGCTGTGGGACAACGTGCGCATTAGCGCGGCCCATGCGCGCCTCGTCGCGGGAATGCTGGGACGGCTTCCGCTGCTGCTCGCGCGAAAGCTGCTGCGCAAACCGCGCGCCGGCGCGGCGGACTGGTGGCGAATCGCGGAGCGCGGCAGTCAGGTCGGCATGAAGCTGCTCGCGCTCAGCAGCCGGGTGTTCGGACGCCGCTTCACCGCGCTGTGGCTGCATCCGGTCGTCGCCTATTTCCTGCTGACGGGGCACGAGGCGCGCGCCGCGTCGGCGCGCTACTTCACGCAATTGCGCGCGAGCATGCCGCAGGAAAACCTGCCGCGCCCGGGATGGCGGTCGGCGTACCGTCACATGCTGGCGTTCGCGCAATCCGGCTTCGACAAGCTGGGCGCGTGGACGGGGCGCGTGAATTTCGCCGACGTAACCTTCGACGATCCCGCCGCTTTCGAGGCGCTCGCGGCGAGCGGGCGCGGCGCGCTCGTGATCGGCGCGCATCTGGGCAACCTCGAAATGACGCGCGCACTCGCCGTGCGCGGCGCGCATGCGAAGGTGACGGCAATCGTCTACACGGACCACGCGCGCCGGTTCAACAGCGTGCTCGCGTCGGCAAGCGATGATTTCTCCGAGCGTCTCGTGGAAGTCAGCGACTTCGGACCGGAGACCGCGCTCATGATGCAGGCGCGCGTCGATGCGGGGGAACTGCTCGTCATCGTGGGCGATCGGGTGCCCGCGCACGACGCAGGCCGGACCACCGACGCGCGGTTTCTCGGCGCGCCGGCTCCGTTCGCCCAAGGGCCCTACATACTGGCGCACGCACTGGGCTGCCCGGTCTACCTGTTCTTCTGCCTGAAGGAACCCACGGGCTATCACCTCTATTTCGAGCCGTTCGCCGAACGCATCGAGCTGCCGCGCCGCGAGCGCGCCGAGCAGCTCGCCGCGTGGACGCAGCGTTATGCCGAACGCCTCGAGCACTATTGCCGGAAGGCCCCTTACCAATGGTTCAATTTCTTCGATTTCTGGGCGCGTCCCGGTGGAGACGCGAATGGCCGAACTTGATCTGACCGCGCCAGCGGTCGCCGCCGCGGTCGTCGTGGGCGGGCGCAAGATGACGATCGAAGACATCGTCTCGATTGCACGTCGTGGCGCACCCGTCGCGCTGAATCCCGATCCGGCGTGGCGCGCCCGCATCCAGCGCGGCGCCGAGTTCCTGCGCTCGCATCTGGCCGAAGGCCGGACCGTGTACGGCGTCAACACCGGCTATGGCGATGCCTGCGTCGTCGATGTGCCGGACGCCCTGGTCGAAGCGCTGCCGCTGCAGCTCACGCGCTATCACGGCTGCGGCCTCGGCCGGCATCTCGACGATGCAGAGGTGCTGGCGGTCATCGCCGCCCGCCTCAACTCGCTCGCATACGGCTTTTCCGGTGTGCGCACGGTGCTGCTCGAGCGTCTTGCCGATCTCATCAATCATCGCGTGCTGCCGCGCATTCCATCGGAAGGCTCGGTCGGGGCGAGTGGCGACCTGACGCCGCTCTCGTATGTCGCGGCCGCGCTCGTGGGCGAGCGTGACGTGCTGCATCGCGGGCGGTTGCGTGATGCGCGCGGCGTGTGGGCCGAACTCGGTCACGCGCCGTTGCAGCTCGCGCCGAAGGAAGGTCTTGCGCTGATGAACGGCACGGCCGTCATGACGGGCCTCGCTTGTCTCGCGTTCACGCGGGCGTCTCACCTGAGCCGCCTCGCGGCGCGCCTGACCGCGCTCGCAACGGTGGCGC
Source organism: Caballeronia choica (assembly GCF_001544535.1). Lineage (GTDB taxonomy): Bacteria > Pseudomonadota > Gammaproteobacteria > Burkholderiales > Burkholderiaceae > Caballeronia > Caballeronia choica. The sequence continues at coordinate 19,207 of NZ_FCON02000077.1, forward strand.
TCGACGGTCGCGCGGCGCATTTCGATGCGCTCCTCTTCGAGGTGAAGCCGCATGCCGGGCAGGCCGAGGCGGCGGCATGGATTCGCGCCGACCTGGCCGGCCGCGAGGATTCGCCGGGCCATCGGCTGCAGGACCGCTATTCGATTCGCTGCGCGCCGCATGTCATCGGCGTGGCGCGCGATGCGCTCTCGTGGGTGCGCCGCGATGTCGAGAACGAGCTCAACAGCGCGAACGACAATCCGCTGATCGATCCCGAAACGGGACGCGTCCTGCACGGCGGCAACTTTTACGGCGGCCACATCGCGTTCGCGATGGACGCGCTGAAGACCGCGGTCGCGAACCTCGCCGATCTGATGGACCGCCAGCTCGCGCTCCTCGTCGACGACAAGTTCAACAACCATCTGCCGCGCAACCTGTCGGGCGCCACGGCGGAGCGGGCACCGATCAATCACGGGTTCAAGGCCGTGCAGATTTCGTCGTCCGCGTGGACGGCCGAGGCGCTCAAACTGACGATGCCGGCAAGCGTGTTCTCCCGTTCGACCGAATCGCACAATCAGGACAAGGTGAGCATGGGCACCATCGCCGCACGCGACTGCCTGCGCGTGCTCGAACTCACGGAGCAGGTCGCGGCGGCTCACACGCTCGCGACCGTGCAGGCAGCGCGCCTGCGCCTGCGGATCGACGGCACGACACATGTGCCGGCGCCGCTTCGCGGCTTCATGGAAAGCGTGACGCACGAATCGGCGTTCGTCGACGAAGACCGCGCGCTGGAGAGCGACCTGCGCGCGCTGACCGCACGCATCGCCGCGTGCGCACTGGTCGACGCCGATGCCCCGCCTGAGACTGGAGACACAGCATGAGCGGCGCGCAAGCGTTCCTCGCGGCAAGCGCTCGCGTCGAAGTGCCGTTTCACGACGTCGACGCGATGAATGTCTGCTGGCACGGGAATTACCTGAAGTACTTCGAGATCGGCAGGGCGGCGCTGTTGCGCGCGTTCGACTACGACTATCGCGAGATGCAGGCGTCGGGCTATCTGTGGCCGATCGTCGAGGCGCACCTGAAATACGTGCGGCCAGCCGTGTACGGCCAGCAAATCGAGGTCCGCGCGCAACTGCTGGAATTCGAGAACCGCCTGAAGGTCGGCTACGAGATCGTCGATCCCGTGACAGGAGAGCGGCTGACGCGAGGCCATACGATCCAGGTCGCTATCGATGCCGCAACCAGGGAGCTTCAGTTCGTGTCGCCGCCAGTGGTGTTCGAGAAGCTGGAGCGCGCATGGGCACGCTGACGCGTTCCGCCGCGGTGATGGCGATGGCGATGGCGGTGGCGTTGTCGCTTGCCGTCGGCGCGCGGGCGGAGCAATCCGGGCAGGATGCGGCGCTAGTCTCCGGGATCGCTCGCCATCTGGCCGAAGCGGGCGGCGGCGTGCGAGCGCAATTCAGCCAGACGCGCACGCTTTCCGCGATGAAGCAGCCGCTCGTCAGCACGGGCTCGATTCTGTTCGTCCGCGAGCGCGGCGTGATCTGGCACGTCGATACGCCCTACAAGGCGACCTACGCGATCACCGATGCCGGCATGCGCGAGATCGACGCGAACGGGCAACCGGGCGCGTCGCGCGGCGGCAACGACTCGCGCGGCACGGCGCAGGTGTCGCGCATGATGCGCGCCATGCTCGGCGGCGATCTTTCCGGGCTCTATTCCCAGTTCGATGTGAAGGCGCATGGCACGCCGTCGAACTGGCGCATCGAGTTGACGCCGAGCCAGCCGCAACTCGCCCAGTCGGTCAGGCGCCTCGACATGAACGGCGGCGATTTTCTGCAGGGCCTGCGCATCGTCCTCGCCAACGGCGACGCCACGCAGATCGAATTTACCGGCAGCGCGCCGGCGGGCGAACTGTCGCCCGCTGAACGCGCGCAGCTCGGAGCGCCGTGATGGAACTCCCGCAACGGCGCTCGTCGCGACAGGCCTGGAGCGTGCGCGCAGCGTGGCTGCTGTTCGCGCTCCTCGTGGCGTCGTATTGCGGCTGGCGCTTTAGCGGCCCGTCGCCGTTGCAGACCAACCTGCTCGCGCTCCTGCCCGCGACCGAAGTCGACCCGGCGGCCGAAAAGGCCACCGACACGCTGGCCGCCGCGCTCGGCGATCGCACTGTCTTCATCGTGTCGAGTCCCGATGCGGAGCACGCGAAGGCAGCGGCAAAGGAACTCGGGGCGATGCTGGGGTCGAGCGGCGCGTTCCAGTCGGTGATCGCGCAATTGCCGCCTTTCGACGTCTCGTCGATCGGCGCCTTCTATCTTCCGTACCGCTTCGGCCTGCTCGCGCCGGCCGATCGCGCCGCCTTGCAGGACGGCTCGTTCGTCCTTCGCGATGTGCTGCAGCGGCGGCTCTACAGTCCGCTCGACAGCGGGCTCGCGACGCCCCTCGCCGACGACCCGTTCGGCTGGCTGCAACGTTACCTCGCGGGCCTGCCGCTCGCGACGTCGAATCTGGAACTGGAGGACGGCCTGCTCGTCGCCCATCGCGACGGCGCGACCGACGTGCTCGTCACCGCGACGCTTGGCGGGTCGGCGTATGAATCGCGTGTGCAGCGCGCGGTTCACGACGCGGTGGCGCGCGCCGGCGCGGCGCTCGCCCAGGCGCATCCCGACGTCACGCTCAACCGCCTGGGCGCGGTGTTCTACGCTGAGGCTGCACGCAGCTCGGCGGAGCGGGAAGTGCATCTGATCGGCCTGGTGTCGCTGTGCGGCATCGGGTTCCTGATGCTGTGCGTGTTCCGCTCGCCGCGGCTCATCGCGCTCGGGTTCCTTTCTACCGCGCTCGGCATTGTCGCGGCGCTTGCCGTCACGATGCTCGTGTTCGGCCAGCTTCACCTATTGACGCTCGTATTCGGCGCGAGCCTGATCGGCGAGGCAGTCGACTATTCGATCCAGTATTTCGTCGTCTATCTCGGCGCCGGGCGCGACTGGGACGCCGGTCGCGGCGCTCGCAAGGTGCGGCCGGCGCTTGGCGTTGCGCTCGCCACGAGCCTGCTCGGCTACGCGGTGCTGGCGTGCGTGCCGTTCCCCGCGCTCAAACAGATCGCGTGCTTCGCGATGGCAGGCATTCTCACGGCGTTCGCATCGGTCGTGTGGCTGCTGCCCACGATGCTGCTGCGCCCGCCGAAGCGCCGCCCGGGCGCTTTGTTCGATGCGGCCGGCCGCCTGCTTGCCGGCTGGCGGCGAGTGCTCGGCGGACGCAGCGGCTGGACGCTCGCGATGCTGCTGGCGATTGTCGCGGTACCGGGCTGGCTACGCTTGTCGAGTGACGACGACATACGCTTGCTGATCCAGCGCGATCCGGCGCTGCTGGCACAGGAACGCGCGGTGCGGGCTGCGGTCGGCATCGACGACGGCGCGCAGTTCTTCGTCGTGCGCGGCGAGACCGCAGAGACCGTGCTGCAACGCGCCGAGGCGCTCGGCGCGCGGCTCGATGCGCTACAAGGCGGCGAGCGGCTGAGCGGTTGGCAGTCGCCGGCGTCGTTCGTGCCGTCGGCGCAGCGGCAGCGCGAAGACCGCGCGCTGCTTGCGCGGCGCATCTTCGACGATCCAGCAAGGTTGCGCGCAGCGCTCGTCGAAGCGGGCTTTCGCGACGACGTGGCCGACGCCTGGATCGCGGCCGCACGGCCCGATGGCGCGGCCCTGACGGTCGACGCATGGCTCAAGGTGCCCTGGTCGCATCCGTTTCGCCACTTGTGGCTCGGAGTGGTCGATCCGTCGACGCACACTTACGCGGCCGTCGTCATGCCGCAAGGTGTGACGCCCGCAAACGAAGCCGCGCTGCTCGCGGCGGCGCGCGCGGTGCCGGGCGTGAGTTTCGTCGACAAGGCCATGAGCGTGTCGAAACTGTTCGGCGCGTATCGGATCGATAGCGGCGCATGGCTCGCAGGCGCGACGCTGCTGGTCGCCGCGCTGCTGTCGTGGCGCTATGGACTGCGCGGCGGTATTGCCACGACGCTGCCCGTGGTGCTCGCGATTGGCGTCACGCTCGCTGTGTTCGGTTATCTTCGCGTGCCGTTCAATCTGTTCAACTGCCTTGCACTCATGCTGGTGCTTGGCGTCGGCGCGAACTACGCGGTGTTCCTGCGCGAGGGCGCAATGCGTTCCGCCGACGACCTGGGCGCGGTATGGACGGGCGTGCTGCTGTCGGCGGCAACGACGCTGCTGTCCTTCGGCATGCTCGCGCTCAGTGCGATGCCGGCGCTGCGCAGCTTCGGCGCGACGCTCGCGCTCGGAATCGCCGTTTCGGTGCTGTTTGCGCCGATCGGCATGCCATCGAAAGAAAGGAGCCTGTCATGACCTTGCCCCGCGTCTTTCTTCACGCGCTCGGCATGCTCAATGCGCTCGGCGACGATGTCGGGACGATCGTGAAGGCGCTTGCAGCCGCCAGCGCACCCGGCATGGGCACACTGCCCGCGCGCGACGCACGCGGTGCCGAAATGTTCGCCGGCCGAGTGAGCGCGCCGCTCGATGTCGCGCCGCCCACAGCGCTCACTGCATTCGATTGCCGCAACAACCGGCTGCTGCTCGCCGCGCTCGCGCAGATCGCGCCGGCCATCGACGACGTTCGCGAACGGTTCGGCGCGCATCGCGTCGGCGTGGTGCTGGGCACGAGCACGTCCGGCATCGCGGCAGCGGAGGCGGCGCTCGCACACCGCGCGCGAACCGGCGCCATGCCGGCCAGCTTCGACTATCGCCAGATGGAGATCGGCACGGCCGCGCCGTTCGCGGCGGCGGCCCTCGGACTGACCGGTCCCGCTTACACGATCTCGACCGCGTGCACGTCGAGCGCGAAGGCGTTCGCGTCCGCCCGACGCCTCTTGCAATTCCATCTCTGCGACGCGGTCGTGGTGGGCGGCGTCGACTCGCTGTGCGAGCTCACGCTGGAGGGCTTTGCGTCGCTCGAATCGACGTCGCCCGTGCGAGCGAATCCGATGAGCCGCAACCGCTCCGGCATCAACGTGGGCGAGGGCGCGGCCGTGTTTCTGATGAGCCGCGAAGAGTCGCCTGTGTTCGTCGCGGGCACCGGCGAATCGAGCGATGCGTACCACATCTCGTCGCCGGACCCGCAGGGCGTCGGTGCCGAGCGCGCGTTGCGCGCGGCCCTCGCCGATGCGCGGATCGACGCGCAGGCCATCGGCTACGTCAACCTGCATGCCACGGCTACCCGCAAGAACGACGAGATGGAAGCGCACCTGATGGCGCGCGTTTTTCCCGACGGCGTGGCGGCGAGCGGCACCAAGCCGCTGACCGGCCATCTGCTCGGCGCGGCCGGTGCGACCGAACTTGGCTTCGCGTGGCTCGCGCTCGCCGGCGAGGGCGTGGCGTTGCCGCGGCACCTGTGGGACGGCGAGGCGGACAGCGCGCTGCCGCGACTCGATCTCGTCGAGTCGGAGCGCTATTTGCGCGCCGCCGTGGGCGCGCGCAACGCGATGAGCAATTCGTTCGCTTTCGGCGGCAGCAACGCCAGCCTGATTCTCGGCGCATGACCATGACGACGCGAATCGATATTTCGAAACCTTTCCCGCCCTTCGCGCCGATCGAAGCGATCCTGCCGCACCGTGGCACGATGCTGCTGCTCGATTCGATTGGCGCGCTCAGCGAGGAGTCGCTTCGCGCTCATGCCTTCGTGCGGAGCGACGCCTGGTACGCCGATGCCGAGGGCGCGATGCCGGCCTGGATCGGCATCGAACTGATGGCGCAGGCCATCGCCGCCCATGTCGCGCTGAGCGCGATGCGCCGGGGCGCGACGGCGCGTCCGGGCGTGCTGCTGGGTTCGCAGCGTTATGAGGCTCTGCGGCCGTCGTTCGCGGGCGGTTCGCGGCTCGTGGTCAGCGCGACGCAACTGTTGCAGAGCGATGCCGGCCACGGCGCGTACGAATGCGCCATCGCAATCGACGACGTATGCTGCGCGCAGGCCGTCGTCAAGGTTTTCCAACCGACCGATTTCCGGTCTTTCATCGAAGGAAGTGTCAGCTCATGAACCGGCGTGTTCTCGTCACCGGCGCGAGCCGCGGCATTGGCCGCGCGATCGCTTATCAGCTTGCGACAGACGGCTTCGCCGTGACGGTGCATTGCCGTAGCGGCCGCGCGGAAGCGGATGCCGTCGCGACCGGCATCGCCGCGCAAGGCGGCGTGTCGCGCGTGCTGCAGTTCGACGTGCGCGAGCGCGCCGCCTGCCGCGCCGCGCTCGAAGCCGACCTCGCCGCGCACGGCGCGTACTACGGTGTCGTCTGCTGCGCGGGCGTGACGCGCGATGCCGCATTTCCCGCACTGACGGAAGAAGATTGGGACGTCGTGATCGAGACCGGCCTCGATTCGTTCTACAACGTCGTGCATCCGCTGACCATGCCGATGGTCCGCGCGAAGCAGGGCGGGCGCATCGTGACGATCGCGTCGGTATCGGGCGTGACCGGGAATCGCGGGCAGGTCAACTACAGCGCGGCGAAGGCCGGCCTGATTGGCGCGACCAAGGCGCTCGCGGTGGAACTCGCAAGCCGCCATATCACCGTGAACTGCGTCGCGCCCGGGCTGATCGAGACCGGCATGCTCGACCAGATGCCGCTGGAAAAAGCGCTGCAGACCGTGCCGATGAACCGCGTGGGACAGCCGGCCGAGGTCGCGTCCGCGGTGAGCTTCCTGATGTCGGATGCGGCTTCCTACATTACTCGCCAGGTGCTCGGCGTCAACGGCGGGATGATCTGATGAAGCGCGTCGTCATTACCGGAATGGGCGGCGTGACAGCGCTCGGGGATCAGTGGACCGAGATCGAAACCGCGCTTAGGGCAGGGCGCAACGCCGTGCGTCGCATGACCGAATGGGACTATTTCGAGTCGCTCCACACGCGGCTCGCGTGCCCGCTGCCCGGCTTCGTCACCCCGGCGCACTATCCGCGCAAGAAGACGCGCTCGATGGGTCCCGTCTCGCTATATTCAGTGCGTGCGAGCGAACTTGCGCTCGCCGACGCGGGTCTCGCCGGCGACGCGAGTATCGCCGACGGCCGCATGGGCGTGGCCTACGGATCGTCCTCGGGATCGGTCGAGCCGATTCGCGCGTTCGGCACCATGCTCGCGACCGGCTCGATGAGCGAAGTCACGTCGAACAGCTACGTGCAGATGATGCCGCACACGAGCGCGGTCAACGTGAGCCTCTTCTGGGACCTGAAGGGGCGGATCGTGCCGACGTCCTGCGCGTGCGCGTCGGGCAGCCAGGCGATTGGCTACGCCTACGAGACCATCGCGACCGGCAAGCAGGCGCTGATGCTCGCGGGCGGCGCGGAGGAACTTTCGGGGCCGGCGGTCGCGGTCTTCGATACGCTCTATGCGACCAGCACACGCAACGACGAGCCTCATCTCACGCCCCGGCCGTTTGATATCGCGCGCGACGGCCTGGTTGTCGGCGAAGGCGCGGCGACGCTCGTGCTGGAGGAATACGAGCATGCCGTAGCGCGCGGGGCGCGCATCCATGCGGAAATCGTGGGCTTCGGCTGCAACTCCGACGGCGTGCACATCACTCAGCCAACCGCCGCGACGATGGCCCGCGCGATGCAACTCGCGCTCGACGACGCGCGTCTCGCGCCCGGCGCCATTGCGTATGTCAATGCGCACGGCACCGCGACCGACCGCGGCGACGTCGCGGAAAGCCACGCGACCGCGCAGACCTTCGGCGAACGGATGCCGATCAGCTCGCTGAAGAGCTACGTCGGACATACGCTCGGCGCGTGCGGCGCGCTCGAAGCGTGGTGGACCATCGAGATGATGAAGCGCAACTGGTATGCACCGACGCTCAACCTGACCCAGCCTGACCCTGCCTGCGCATCGCTCGACTACATCATGCACGAGGCGCGCGCGATCGACGCCGAGTACGTGATGAGCAACAACTTCGCGTTCGGCGGCATCAACACGTCGCTGATCTTCAGGCGCGTGCGGTGAGCGCCCCTGCACGTCGCGGCCTGTCGCGGGTGGTCGTGACCGGCATGGGGATCGTATCGTGCCTCGGCAATACGCTCGACGGCGTGTCCTCCAGCTTGCGCGTCGGGCGTTCGGGCATCACGCGTGTCGAGGCATGGCGTGAGCGCGGTTTCGCGAGTCAGGTGGCGGGCGTGGCCTCGGTCGACCGGGAGACGCCTTTCGATCGAAGAGTCGAGCGCTTCATGGGCGACACGGCGCGCTTTGCGTGCCACGCCGCCCGCAAGGCGGTCGATGACGCCGGACTCGATTTGCGCGCATTGCGCTCGCCGCGCGCCGGCGCGGTGATCGGCTCGGGCGTGGGCGCGCTGTCCGCCTACGATGCCGCGCTCGCGACGGCGCACGCCCGCGGGGTCGACAAGGTGCCGCCCTACGCGGTGCCGCAGACCATGAGCAGCACCGCGTCCGCAAGCGTCGCGCAGTTTTTCGGTATCGAAGGCACCTGCTATTCGCCGTCTTCCGCGTGCACGACATCCGCGCTCGCCATCGGCCAGGCAATGCAACTCATCCAGACCGGCCGCCAGGATATCGTGCTGGCGGGCGGCAGCGAGGCGTTGCACGACAACACCACGCTGATGTTCGACGCAATGGGTGCCTTGTCCCGGCGCTTCAACGAAACGCCACGGGTTGCCTCACGTCCCTACGACACGCAGCGGGACGGTTTCGTGATCGCGTCGGGCGGGGGAGTGCTCGTGCTCGAGGCACTCGACCACGCGCTCGCGCGCGGCGCGCGCATCTATGCCGAACTGACCGGCTTCGGCCATTGCACCGACGGGGCGGGCATGATCGCGCCGCGTGCGCCGGGAATCGCGCGGGCAATGCGGGCCGCGCTCGAAGAAGCCGGCGGCGCGCATCCCGACTACGTCAACGTGCACGCCCCGTCCACCGTGCCCGGCGACAGCGAGGAAGCGCGTGCGATGACAGAGGTGTTCGGCGAGCGCATGCCGCCGTTCTCGTCGACCAAGCGCTTTACCGGGCATCCGCTCGGTGCGTGCGGCGTGCACGAGGCAATTTATGCGCTTCTGATGATGCGCGATGGCTTTATGGCCGGGATGGGCGACATCGAGACGCCTGATCCTTGCATCAGCGGCCTGCCGGTTGTGACGGCGACTCGTGCGGCACATGTCGGCCGGGCGATGTCGATATCGTTCGGCTTTGGCGGAAGTTGCGCGAGCTTGATGTTCGATGCATGGAACCCCGCGGATGCGGGACGGACTTTTTAAACACAAGGAGAACAAATGACGAAAAAAAGCGCTTGTTTGGTCAGCACGCTGGTCGCGGCCGCCGCTTCAACGCCGTCGTCAAGTCGCCGCTGGATACGGACTTCGCGTGCGGCGTGAGCCCCAGCGCCACGGCGCTGAAGGTGAGCGGCGACATGTTGGTGATCGGCGCGCGCTGACGGTGACGGCCGCGGTCCCGACCGTGTGTCGCATCAGGCCGGGGCGTCGGATACCTTGATTGCCGCGACGTTGACGAGCGTCTCGCGCCGTTTGCCGGGTTTCGGGTGATGCAGGCCGAGCCGTTCGAAGAGGCCGAAATCGGTTGCCCGGCTCCACCAGAGATAGGGCAGCGATACGTTGCGCGAACTGAACGAAAATCCGGCGGCGCGGATCATGGCGAGATATTGGTCAGCGCTCTTTTGCACTTGCATCGGGTGACGGAACAGGAGGCGAATGACCCATGACTTGATGTAGGCGTCGGTCGATTCCGCGAATAGCAGCGTGCCTCCGGGCTTCAGCACGCGCCGGAATTCGGCGAGCGCACCGGCCTGGTCGACGAGATGATGGAATGTCTGGTGGCAGAACACGATATCGGCGCTCGCGTCGGGCAATGGCAAACTCGCACAATCGCCGTGCAGCAACTCGATGTCACAGCCTGCGCTGTCGATCGAGTTGCAGGCGGTGGCGGCATCGGCCGCGAGCAGCAGCGATGGTTCGTGGAAGTCGACGCCAATGATGCGGGCCGGTTCGAATGCATCGGCAAGCAGCCGGAAGGACTTGCCCTGCCCGCAGCCGACGTCGATGATCACCGCCGACGCGTGCCGCTTGCCGGCCATGAGTCTCTTGAGATCGTTGATTGCTACGCGAAGGACGTGATGCTCCCAAATACGAGTGCGCAGGAACCAGATGCCGAACGCAGTCTCCGGCACGAAAGGAACACGATGAGTTTCGGAAGACGACACGTCTTTGCTCCGTCGGCAGGTTAGGTGCGTAGAATGCGCGCCATTGTAATGGCAAGCATTCGCGCTGAAACAATGATGTTACTCATGCATCGCAAGAGGTCCAATTGAATATCAAAATGTCGGATCACCGTGCAGTCGACGTGGACGTCGCCATCATCGGTGCGGGCCCATCGGGCGCGGTCGCCGCGGCACTGCTGCGCAAAGCCGGCCATTCGGTGCGCGTACTGGAACGCCAGCAGTTTCCGCGGTTTTCGATCGGCGAAAGCCTGCTGCCGCAGAGCATGGCCTATCTCGACGAGGCGGGCATGTTGCAGGCGGTAGTCGAAGCCGGTTTCCAGTACAAGAACGGCGCGCGTTTCGTTCGGCGCGGCGAGTCGTCGTCATACGATTTCCGCGACAAGCACACGCCAGGCTGGGGGACGACCTATCAGGTCGAGCGCGCCACGTTCGACGATCTGCTGATCCGCTGTGCGGCGGAGCAGGGCGCCGACGTTCGCTTCGGCCATACCGTGAATGCCATCGAGACGGGTGAACGACCAGCGCTCGACGTCACCGATGAAGCCGGCACGCAATATCGCGTTCAAGCACGGTTCGTGCTGGATGCAAGCGGCTTCGGGCGCGTACTGCCGCGTCTCCTGCAACTCGAAACGCCGACCCGGATGCCGACGCGCGCGGCGCTCTTCACGCACGTCCGTGACGACATGCCGCTACGGGCGATCGATCGCGAGAAGATCTGCGTGGCAGTGCACCCCGAACACGGCAACGTCTGGTACTGGATGATCCCGCTGGCAGGCGGACGTGCATCGGTGGGATGCGTGGCCGAAAGCGATTTTCTTCAATGCACGGAGTCCGAGCGCGAGAGCCGGCTGCGTTCGCTGATCCGGCAGGAACCTACGCTCGGCGCGTGGTTCGGAGACGCCCCGTTTCTGATGCCAGTGCGGACGATCGGTGGCTATGCCGCCAATGTCGCGCGCCTGCATGGGCCGGGCTTCGCGCTGCTCGGCAATGCGGGTGAGTTTCTGGACCCGGTATTCTCGTCAGGGGTGACGATTGCATTGCGATCAGCGCATCTCGCCGCGTGCGTGCTCGTGCGGCAACTGTCCGGAGCGGCGGTGGACTGGCAGATCGAGTACGACGATGAGCTGCGCCGGGGGATCGACGTGTTCCGCGCGTTCGTGGAACGCTGGTATTCGGGAGAATTGCAGGACATCCTGTTCCACGCTGAGCAGGCGCCGCAGATTCGACGCATGATCAGCGCCGTGTTGGCAGGTTACGCATGGGATGAAACGAATCCGTTCGTCAAAGATGCGGGGCGACGGCTCGACACGCTTCATGAGATCTGCAAGGCGACCAGATAGTTGGACACGTGAACACGAGTGTCGGACTGCCGGTCATCGGGAAGCACATACGGCCGTTGGAGCGTGCCGAGTTGTCGAGGGCTCGGAGACCGGCGACGGGTTCGGCACGCTATCTCGTTTGAACGTTTCGGAGTCGGCTCGCTCTCGACGTCGTTGGTGCGGGGCCGGCGAGCCAGACGCTCCCTTCATCTCCACGACGAGTTGCGTGGTTCGCTGTTGGAGGGAGCTACTCCCCCCTTACCAAGTCCTTTGTCTGCAGGGTAATCGCCGACAGGCCTTTCTCCACGATTTCTCGCCAGTCGCTGGAAACCACGACCTGCCTTGATTCGCTAACGCGCGTCTTCACGGTCTGAGCACCATGAAGAGCACCGACATCGCCAGTCAGTTCCAGTTCTGACTTTTGGTTGGTTGTAACGGACCAGAAACCGGGCTGGAACCATGCCCAAAAATCGATTATTTGTGCGGTCACCGGAGCGGCGGTGGCGGTCGCCATTGAAATCTCTCTCCTGGCTCACAACTGCAGAGTTCGTTTAATCCCGCTAAAGTATGCGTCACCTCGTCGCTGGATTGCTGATCCGGTGTGCAGAACGAGTTTGCATGGGACGGAGCAAGCGCTAAAGCGCTAACTTCAGTCGACCGCTAAAGCGCTAACTCCGGGTCGACGCAAAGGAATGCACTTGAGAAGTCATTCACCTACCTTGAGATTTGCTTGCAAAGAGGCTACACGCCCTCGATCGCGACGTGCGATGAAGGTCGGCGTGGTGCTTGCCCTCGTCACGTCCCTTGCTGCGTGCATGGTCGGCCCGGACTATCGCAAGCCTGAGGTCCAGGTGCCGGAAGGGTTCAAGGAAGGCGTCGACTGGCAGCGCGCCGAGGTGAATCCGCAGGCGGCGATCTCAAGCACCTGGTGGCGCATGTATGGCGACGAGCAGCTCAACGGTCTCGTCGAGCAGGCGTTGAAAGCAAATCAGTCGATCGCGGCGGCTGAAGCCGCCTATCGCGTCGCGCTCGCGACCGTGGAGACCAACCAGGCGGGCCTGTTCCCGGTCGTCACGGCGGGCCTTGCCGGTGCGCGTGCCGGCGGCAACGTCCAGGGGCTCTCGGCGAGTTCCGGGTCGTCGGCCTCGGCGGGCAACGTCGTGGCGGCTACCGGGACCGTCAGCTGGGAGCTGGACCTATGGGGACAGATACGACGCGAGGTGGAGGAAGCGAAAGCGAACGCCGAGGCGTCGGATGCGCAGCTTGCGGGTGAGCGCATTTCGATCGCGGCCAGCGTCGCGACCGACTACTTCCAGCTACGCCAGGCCGACTTCGACATTCGCGCGCTGAAGGAGCAGCAGGACATCTACAGCCGCATTCTCGTGATGACGCAGACCGGGTTCAAGGAAGGCGCAGCGTCGGGCGACGACGTGCTCAACGCGCAGCAGAACCTCCAAACGGTGATCGCCGATCTGCAGGCAACCGAAACGATCCGCGAGCAGGACGAGCACGCGATTGCCGTGCTGACCGGCACGCCGCCCGAGTCATTCAGCATCGTCCCCGATCCTGACTACCCGTTCCTTCAGCCTGACGTGCCGCACGCGCTGCCTTCGCAACTGCTGGAGCGGCGCTACGACGTGGTGAGCGCCGAGCGCACGGCGGCGGCGGCCAACGCGACCATCGGCGTCGCGGAAGCCGCGTACTTTCCGACCCTCACGCTCTCGGCCGAGGGCGGTTTTGCGCACAACACGTTCGCGCGGCTCTTCACGGTGCCGAGCCGCTTCTGGACGCTCGGCCCCGATCTCGCTGCCACGATCTTCGACGGCGGCGAACGCACGGCCGCGGTCCACAAGGCGCGCGCGACCTACGACCAGGACGTCGCGAACTACCGCAATACCGTGCTGACGGCGTTTCAGAGCGTGGAGGACAGCCTGTCATCGATGAATCATCTGCGGGCGCAGGAACGCGCGTTCGCGCAGGTGCTCGACAGCAGCAGCCGACTGTTCGCGAGCCAACAGGCGCAGTTCAATGCCGGCGCGTCCAGCCAGCAAAACGTGCTGACGCAGCGCCTCACCCTGATCCAGGCCCAGCAGACCCTGCGCGACACGCAGGCTCTACTCGCCGAGAGCAATGTATTACTCGTCAAGAACCTTGGCGGCGGCTGGCAGCGTGATGACGCCGAGGTCGCTTCGGCGCCGGCCGCCGCTTCTTCACCCGCTTCCGAAACTGCCGTGCGACCTGCCCCGGTGCAGTCTGCCGACTGACTCACATGCTGTTCCATACGGTCTGGAATTCCGCGCAGCACGCGTATGCCGGACTTAAGCAAGAACGGAGTTTTCATGAAGTCACGTCCTCAGCGCGGGGCGCTGTATCTGTGCCTGATCGTACTCGCCGCCTGCTCGAAACAAGCGCCGCCGCCTCCGCCGCCGCAAGTCGCCGTGGTGAAGGCGCAATCGCAGGCGGTGCCGCTCGAACGTCAGTTTGTCGGCCGGCTTTCGCCTTATTACAGCGCCAATGTGACGGCGCGCGTGTCCGGCGTGCTGCTGCGGCGCACCTACAAGGAAGGCTCGCAGATTCGCGCGGGGCAACTGCTGTTTGAAATCGATCCGGTCTTTTACCGCGCGCAGCTGAATAACGACCTTGCGGTGCTGGCCGAGGATCAGGCCACCTACGTCAACGACCACATCACCGCCGTGCGCAACCGCAAGCTGCTGCCGGTCGGCTCGGTCTCGCAGCAGACGGTCGACAATTCCGATGCCGCCGAACGCAGCGCCGCGGCCAAGGTCAAGGCCGACGAGGCAACCGTCGAAAGCGCGCGGGTTTCGCTCGCCTACACGCGCGTGACGGCGCCGATCAGCGGTATCGCCGGGCAGCAACAAGTGACGGCGGGCGCGGTGGTTGGCACCAGCACGTCCGACACGGGTGGCAGCGGCACGCTGCTGACGACGGTCCAGCAGATCGATCCGATGTACGTGAACTTCACGATCAGTTCGGCCGATCTGGCGACGCTGCAGCAGTCCCAGAGCAACGGCTCGATAGAACTGCAGCAACAAAACCACACCACGGTGCGGATCGGGCTGCCCAATCATACGTCGTACGGGACGGCGGGCACCGTCGATTTCTCTGACGTGACGGTGAATGCCGCGACCGGCTCGATCAATATGCGTGCGCTCGTCGCGAACCCGCAGCGGCGTCTGCTGCCGGGCATGTATGTGACGCTGACCGTTGATTTCGGCCAGCAGAACAATGTGTTCCTGATTCCCCAGCAGGCAGTGCAGCGCGACACGGTCGGTGCATACGTGTTTGTGGTCGGTGCGGACGGCAAGGTGACGCGCAAGGATGTCGAGGCGACCAATAGCCTTGGCAACAACTGGGTCGTCACGCACGGGCTGGCAGACGGTGACCCGATCATCGTGACAGGTGTACAGATGGTGCGGGAAGGTGCGCAGGTGAAGAGCGTCGCGTGGCAGCCGCCTGCGGCTGCGTCGGGGGTGGCTGCGAATGCGGTTCCCGGCACGGGACCTGCCGTGTCGAGCCCGGCGGCGTCGGGTCCCGCAGCTGCGCCGGCTTCCGCGGCGTCATCGGCCTCGGCCGGTATGGCGAAGTAGGAGACCGCTCATGCCGAGTTTTTTCATCAACCGCCCCGTCTTCGCCTGGGTCATCGCGATCCTGATCTCGCTGTTCGGCATCATTTCCGTGCACGGCATGGGGATCGATTCGTACCCGGACATCGCGCCACCGCAAGTGACCGTCACCGCGCAGTATCCGGGCGCGAGCGCCCAGACGATGGAATCGACGGTGACCCAGGTGATCGAGCAGCAGCTTACCGGCATCGACAATCTGCTGTACTTCAGTTCGAGCTCCAGCTCGAATGGCCAGACACAGATCACCCTCACGTTCGCGACCGGCACCAACCCGGACATCGCCCAGGTGCAGGTGCAGAACAAAGTCACGCTCGCCCAGCCTCTGCTGCCTTCGCAGGTCACTCAGCAAGGGGTGGTTGTGGCGAAGGCGAGTCCGGACATCCTGATGTTCATCGCGCTGCAGTCAGATAATCCCGCGATCGATGCCGGGCGGCTCTCCGATATTCTCGCCTCGCAGATCCAGCCTAACATCGGCCGTGTGAACGGGGTCGGCAATACCACGCTGCTTGGCTCGGAGTACGCAGTGCGCATCTGGCTCGACCCCGACAAGCTGCAGAGCTACGGGCTGTCCACGACCCAGGTGCTCAATGCCGTGAGCTCGCAGAATGCGCAGTTCGCAGCCGGCTCGCTGGGCGCGGATCCGGCCGTGAAAGGGCAGATGTTTACGGCGAACGTGACGGGCGACAGCCTGTTCTCGTCGGTCAAGCAGTTCCAGGACATCATTATCGTGGCGAACAGCAACGGCACCACGGTCAAGCTCTCCGACGTGGCGCGTATTTCGTTCGGCTCGCAGACGTATGGCTTCGCGCCGGTCTATAACGGCAAGGCCGCTGGGGGACTCGCGGTTTTCCTGCTGCCAGGCGCGAATGCGCTCGCGGTCCAGAAGGCCGTAGTAGCCGAGATGGCGACGCTGGCGCGCGATTTGCCGCAAGGCGTCACGTGGAGCGTGCCATACGACACCACGCCGTTTATCACCGCGTCGATCGTCGACGTGATCCGCACGCTCATCGAGGCGATCGTGCTGGTGTTTTTCGTGATGCTGATCTTCCTGCAGAATCTGCGGGCCACGATCATTCCGACGCTCGTGATTCCGGTTGCGCTCCTCGGGACCTTCATCGGCCTGTCGGCGCTGCACTACACGCTCAACCAGTTGACGCTCTTCGGCATGGTGCTGGCGATCGGCATTGTGGTTGACGACGCGATCGTCGTGATCGAAAACGTCGAACGCATCATGAGCGAGGAGCATCTGGAGCCACGGGCGGCGACACGCAAGGCAATGGGCCAGATCACCGGCGCCATCATCGCGATCACGGTGGTGCTCTCCGCCGTGTTCATCCCGTCCGCGCTGCAGCCGGGCGCGACTGGCATCATCTACGCGCAGTTCGCGTTGACGATCGCGGTATCGATGGGATTCTCCGCGTTCCTCGCGCTCTCGTTCACGCCTTCGCTGTGCGCGGCGATTCTGAGGCCCGAACACGTGGAGAGCAAGAGCGCGGTCTACCGCTGGTTCAACCGCACGTTCGACTGGACGACGAAAAAGTATCTCGGCCATGCCGGCCGCGCCGTGCACCATGCGCCACGCTGGATGGTGGTGTTTGTGCTCGTCGTCGTGCTGACCGGCTTCCTGTACACGAAACTGCCGACGAGCTTCGTGCCCGACGAGGACCAGGGCTTCGTGCTCGCACTCATCAACCTGCCGCCCGGCTCGACGCTGCAGCGCACAGACCACGTGATGGCCGAGGTACGCGACAAGCTCGAACACAGTGCGGTCGGCAAGGAAATCGTGGGCATTTTCCAGCCCGAAGGCTTCAGCTTTGTCGGCACGAGCGAAAACGTCGGCATGTCGTTCATCAAGCTGGCGGACTGGAACAAGCGCCATGACACCGCGATGCAGTTGATTCCGCAGATCAACCAGATCCTTCATGCCATTCCCGACGCGCAGATCTTCGCGGTGAATCTGCCGACCATCCGCGGTCTTAGCCAGTTCGGTGGCATCGATATGTATCTGCAGGCGCGTGCCGGCCAGTCGCGCGCGGAGCTTGGCCAGGCTACGGCCACGCTGCTCGGCAATGCTTCGAAGAGCCCGGTGTTATTCGGGATCCGCCCCAACTCACTGCCGAGTGCGCCGCAACTGGACGTCGCGGTGGACCGGACTCAGGCCGAAGCGATGGGCCTGTCGCTGACCGACGTCTACGACACGCTCCAGATGGAACTCGCGCCGTTCTACGTCAACCAGTTCACTTACGGCGGACGCGTGAAGCGTGTCTATATCCAGGCGGACGCGCCCTACCGGATGGGGCTCGATGCGCTCCAGCACCTGTACACGCCGGGCCTGTTCACGAACAGTGGCAGCTCGATCACGGCCCCGGGCCAGTCGTCATCGAAAAGCGCGAGCGCATTGAACGGCTTCGCGACGCCCGTCGACCCGTCGCCCGCGAACACGTCGATCAGCCCTTACAACATGGTGCCGCTCTCCAGTGTGGTGAATGCCAGATGGAGCTTCGGGCCGACCGTGCTACCGCGCTACAACGGCTACTCGGCGATCGAGGTTGTCGGCAACTCCGCCGCGGGCTATTCGACCGGTCAGGCGATCGATGTGCTGCAGAACATCGTCGACCACCAGTTGCCGGTGGGTTTCGCAGCGGACTGGACCGGTCAGTCGTTCCAGGAATTGCTGTCGGGCTCGTCGGCGGTGACGCTGCTGATGCTGTCGATCCTGGTGGTGTTCCTGTGTCTCGCCGCGCTGTACGAAAGCTGGTCGATTCCGGCTGCGGTGCTGCTGGTCGTGCCGCTCGGCATGCTCGGCATGCTGGTGTTCTGTCTGTCGTTCGGCGTACCGAACGACATTTACTTCAAGATTGGTCTCGTGACCGTGATCGGTCTGGCGGCGAAAAACGCGATCCTGATTGTCGAGTTCGCGGTGGAGGGGCAGCAACGCGGCATGACGCTGCGCGACGCCGTCCTGACCGCAGCCCGGCTTAGACTGCGTCCGATCCTGATGACCTCGATGGCCTTTATTCTCGGCGTGTTCCCGCTCGTTGTCTCATCGGGTGCAGGCGCCGCCTCGCGTCACGAAATTGGCACCGGCGTGATCGGCGGCATGCTGTTCGCCACCTTCTTCGGTTTGCTGCTGATTCCGGTGTTCTATGTGGTCGTACGGCGGCTGCTGGGCGACGAGCTCGACGAGGTGTCGCACAAAATGCACCATCGCGACGGTGAAGAAGGGGACGGCCATGGGGAGCACGACGGTGGCACACCGGGAGGTAGCGACGGTCATGGCGGCGGTGGGGCGGGTGGCGGCGGCGCAAGTTCTGCGGGAGAGGGCACGCCTGCCTAGCGAACCGGCGCGCGCCAGATCTTCGTCGCGTCATTGCCTTATGCGAAGCTTTCCATAAGACCAATGACCGGGCTCTCGCTGTCCGGCTGTGAAAGTCCGTTCTCTGCGTCAAGCTGCCACTCGATTGGTCTGGGTTAAGCTCGACTAGCGTGGGCCGACAACCCCGTGCGTTCAAATCCCACACTCGACAAGGACGTAGGTCGAGAAATCTCCCCACTCGTTTTGCACCCTGTTAGTGGGAGCGCGTTGGATGGGCGTCTGGTTTCT
>NZ_FCON02000078.1 GCF_001544535.1 Caballeronia choica
CGCATTCCCCATTGACGTATCGCCCGGCTTCATCTCGATCACCAATCCCTTCGATGGCGTCGAAGTGGGCACTGTGGCGAACATTCCACCTGAAGGCGCGCAGATGCTGATCCAGACCGCAAAGGATGGCGCGCGCGTCTGCCGCAACCTGCCCCGTCATGAACGGGCCCGCCTGCATGCGGCCTGCGCGTCGCTCGCATCCTTCTCGCTGAACAGAACGCCACCGTGGCGTTGCATTACGCTTCCTATGGCTACGTGCTCGAGACGGGGTGTGTGGTGGCAGAAGGCACCAGCGCCGAACTGCGCAGCGAGGATGCGCTTCAGAATGCTCACCTCGGCGCCGTCCTCTGACACTTGCTTTTAAATCAGAGTGGGGCGAGCGCCATCAGCGCAACCCAACTCACGAATTCATCGAGAACATCCTTCCCCAACTCGAAAGCGCAAGCGTGTCCACGTCGAGCATTCTCAGCGCTTTCCACACGACGGTCGCCACCGTGTCGTACGCGGGAATATCGGTCGCGGCCTCGAACGATCGCGCGAGATGCGCTGCGTGCAGGTTGGTGCAGAACGTCGTCACCGCATCGGGCCGGGCGAACGCGGTTTCGCTCATCATGTCCGCGAGGACTCTGTCCGGCACGCCGGCAAAGCTGAAATTCTCGCTCAGGCCCAGATGCCGTTCCGCGACGCATTCGATGCCAAGCTTCTCGTAGTTGCGTATGATGCGCTCCTGAACGTCGTCGATATAGGGCGATACGAGGCCGAGGCGCCGCACCCCCGTCTTCGCGAGAATCTCGTTTAACGCCAGGACCGACGTGGTCGCGGGAATGCCGGTCGCCTCGGTCAACTGACGGCACAGCGCTTCGTCGCGCTCGAAGCCGAGCCAGCCCGCCGATGTCCCGCTCCAGCCGATAACGTCCACACGCGCATCGGCCAGTTGCCCCGCCGCATCGAGAATGCGGCTCACGTCGAACTGGCCGAGCGCCTGTCTCGTCAGACTGATTTCTGTCACAGTGAAGCGCGCGAAATGCGCGCTGACATGCGGCAACGCGCTCAACATCGCCGAGGTGATCGGCTCGAGCGCCGTGTTGGAGGAGGGCGTCAGAATGCCGAGCCTGATCCGTTTCGATTGCATTGCGCTACCTCTCTAGTCGGAAAGCAAGAGCTTCACGCCCTCGGCGGCCTGACGCCGAAGTTCGACAAGATCAAGACCTGGAATTACGCCGTCGTCGACGACTACGCGGCCGTTCACCACGTTGTAGCGCACCCGCGCGGGCTCGCCCGCTGCGACCGGCGCTACCGCGAGATCGTGAAAGCCGAAGAAGCGCGGATCGTCCACGTCGTACAGCACGAGATCCGCTGCCTTGCCCGTCTCGATCGTGCCGACCGCATCGAGGCCGAGCACGCCCGCACCGCCCGCGCTGCCCCAGTGAATCGTCTGCTCGATGGTGGTCGCCGACGCACCCTGCGCCGCGCGATGCACGAGCCACGCGAAGTGCGCTTCGTTGGTCATACTCCCGGATTCATTCGATGCCACGCCGTCCACCGCGAGCGACATCGGCACGCCCGCTGCCGCCATCTGCGGTGCGGGCGCGATACCGCTGCCGAGACGCGCGTTGCTGACGGGACAATGCGAGCAGCCGCTGCCCGTCTCGGCAAGCATCGCAATCTCGCGCGTCTCGAGATGCACGAGATGTGCGAACCACACATCGGGACCGAGCCATTCGTGATCGGCGACGAATTCGACCGGCAGCTTGTCGAAGCGCTCGCGGCAGAAGTCGACATAGCGCCGCGTCTCGGAGAGGTGCGTGTGCATCCGCAGGCCCATGCGCCGCGCTGCGCGAGCAACTTCCGGCAGGAGTTCGGGGGGCAGTGAGAAAGTGGGCGTCGTGGGCGCGACCACGACGCGGCGCATCGATGCTGCGCGCGGATCGTGGTAGCGCGCCTTCAGGCGCTCGATGTCAGCGAGCATCTGGTCGAGCGTTTCGGGCTTCAGAGCGAGCTTCGCGAATCCGGGATGATCGCCCGCCGCCTGCAAGGCGCCGCCACGGCAAAGCACGAAGCGCAGCCCGAACGAAGCCGCTTCGTCGAACAGAAGATCGCCCGTTTCGGTGGTGCCCTCCGCATGATAGAGATAGTGATGATCGGCACACGTCGTCACGCCCGAGAGCAACAACTCGGCCATGCCGAGACGCGCTGCGACGCGCGCCAGTTCCGGCGTGAAGCGCGCAAGGCGCGGATACGGCACGGCGGCGAGCCATTCCTGCAGGTCCGCGTCGATACCGGAAGGCACCGCCTTGAGCAGATTCTGGAACAGATGATGATGCGTGTTGACCCAGCCTGGATAGACGACGCATGAGCTGGCATCGATGACGCGCTCGTCGTCGCGCGCGTCGAGATTCGGTGCGATGGCCCGGATGACGCCGTCGCGGATGCGAATGTCCACTTGCCCGAGACGCGCAGCGTCGCCGCGCAATCCGCTCATCACCGCAACGGGGTTCTTGATCAGCAGCGCTTCAGTTTGCATGTTCATGATGGGATGTCCTGTCAGCACGTTTTACTCGCGCACCATGCTGTGCACCGGCACGGCGTCGTCTTCATGCGCGCCGTTGAGCACAGCGTTCAACACGACCGACACGAGGCATGCCAGCACCACGCCGCTGTGCACGAAGGGTTGCGTCCAGTCGGGCATCTGTTTGAACACTTGCGGCGCCATCACGGGAATGAGTGCGGTAGCAATCGTAAAGCCGACGATCAGCACGTTGTAGCGGTTGCGCTCGAAGTCCACCTTCGCCAGTGTCTGGACGCCGGCCGCGACCACGACACCGAACATCGCAATCCCTGCGCCGCCGAGCGCAGCCGCGGGTGTCGACGCCACCACCGCGCCGAACTTCGGCACGAGCGCCACCACGCACATGAACACGCCACTTATTGCCACGACCCAGCGGCTGCGCACGCCGGTCAAGATGACGAGACCGACGTTCTCCATGAACGCGATGAAAGGGAACGCGGCGAACATGCCGGCGATCGCGCTCGCGAGCCCGTTAGCGCGCATGCCGCGCACGGCGTCTTCCTCGCTGATGTTCTTGCCGACGATATCGCCGATCGCGACGAAGAGACCCATCGACTCGACCATCTGCACGACCATGACGACGATCATCGTCATCACCGGCACGAGAGAGAAGACGGGCGTGCCGAAGTGAAACGGCAGCGGCACGGTGAACCATGGCGCTTGCCCGACATTCGCGAAGTCGCCCATGCCGAGCGCGCAGGCGAGAATGCTGCCCGCGATCAGGCCGATCAGCACCGACAGGTTGCGCAGGAACGCATTCGCGAAGCGGTTGACGGCGAGAATCATGAGCGCGACGAACAGTGCGACGCTGAGGAACGGCAACGCGCCGAAGTGCTGCCGCGCCGCCTCGCCGCCGCCCGCCCATTGATACGCGACGGGAAAGAGCTGCAGGCCGATCACGGTGACGATGCAACCGGTCACGACGGGCGGAAAGAAGCGGCGCAGACGTCCGACGAGCGGTGCGGCGAACATCGTGAACACGCCCGCGCCGATGACGGCGCCGCACACGCCCGCGAAGCCGACGCCCGGACTCATGCCGATCGCGATAACCGGGCCCACGCTGCTGAACGCGACGCCCTGCAGAATCGGCAGGCGCACGCCGAACTTCCAGACGCCGACGGTCTGCAGCACGGTCGAGATGCCGGAGCAGAAGAGCGCCGTGCTGATGAGGACGGTGGTGTCGGCCGGCGACATCTTCAGCGCCGAAGCGACGATCAGCGGAACGGCGATCGCGCCGATATAGGCGACGAGCATATGCTGCAGGCCGAGCGTAATCATCTGCCGCTTGGGCAGGACGCGGTCGACGGGGTGTTTCTCGGTGTTCATCACGTGTCTCCGGATTATCGTTATCGGCCGGCGCGTCGCTTTGCGCCCCGGCCGCTTCGCTCGTCAGGCCGCGACCGGCACGGCGAGACAGGCATGGAAGCGTTCGGTCAGCGCGGCGCGGTTGAGCTCGCGTCCGATGAACACGATGCGACTCGAGCGTGGCTCGCTGCCCCACGCCTGCGCCGCGCGCAATTCGATGATGTCGTGCACGCCTTGCAGCACATAGCGATGCCGCTCGCCTCGCACGGCAACGATGCCCTTCATGCGAAAGAGATTCGTGGCGTCGGATTGGCGCAACTCGCCGAGCCACTCTTGCAGCGCGTCGAGATCGATGTCCGCATCGATTTCGATGCCGACCGACGACACGCTTTCGTCGTGCTGGTGATCGGCATGTTCGTCCGCCTGATGATCGTGATGGTGATCGTGGTCATGGTCGTCGTCGGCTTCGACGAGTTGTTGCGCGAACTCGCTCGCGCCCACGCCGAGAATCTTGCGCAGATCGATTTGCGCATAACTCGACTCGACGATCTCCGCCGTGGCGTTGAGTCCACGCAGCCGCTCAGTGAGTGTTGCGATCTCCTGCGACGTGACGAGATCCACCTTGTTGATCAGGATGCGGTCCGCGCAGACGATCTGATCGACCGCCTGGTTGTCGCGGCCATCGAGGACGAGATCGTCCAGATGCGCAGCGATGTGCTTCGAATCGACCGTCGTGACCACGGCGTCCAGCGTCACGCGTTGCGCGATGGGATCGTCGATGAAGAAGGTTTGCGCCACCGGATACGGGTCCGCGAGCCCGCTCGTCTCGACGATGATGTGATCGAGCCGCTCCGGCCGCTCCACGAGCATGCGCACGATGCGTACGAGATCCTCGCGCACCGCGCCGACGCAGCATACGCAGCCGTTGGTCATCTCGTAGATCTCTTCGGTGGATTCGAGCACGAGCCCGCCGTCGATGCCGACTTCGCCGAACTCGTTTTCGATCACCGCGATCTTGTGGCCGTGCTTCTCGCGCAGAATGTAGTTCAGAAGCGTCGTCTTGCCGGCGCCCAGGAATCCCGTCAGCACGGTGACGGGAATCTTCTCGAACGCATTGTGAGTGGTGTGAATGTGCGTCATGGCGTGTCTCCTTTTCGTCGTTCGTGATGCGTGTTTGTTTCAGTGTCTTTCCAGCGTCGCACGACGTCGCAATCGAGGCCGAACAGATCCAGCACGCGTCCCAGCGTGTGATCGATCATCTCGTCGAGCGAGGTGGGGCGCGCATAGAATGCCGGCACCGGCGGCGCGATGATTCCGCCCATTTCGGTGACGGCGATCATGTTGCGCAGATGCGCCAGCGTGTACGGCGTTTCTCGCGCAAGCAGCACCAGCGGGCGGCGCTCCTTGAGCGTGACATCGGCTGCCCGCGAGATCAGGCTCGACGAAAGGCCGCTCGCGATCTCGGCGAGCGTCTTCATCGAACACGGCGCGACGATCATCCCGAGCGTGCGGAACGAGCCGCTCGAGATGGCGGCTGCCATGTCGTCGCACCGGTAAGTGACGCCCGCGAGCGCGCTGACTTCGGCGAGCTTATAGTCGGTCTCGTGGGTCATCGTCAGGAGCGCGCTGCGCGAGACGGTCAGATGCGTTTCGATATCGAGCGCGCGCAGCAACTGCAAGAGGCGCACGCCGTACGCGAAGCCGGACGCGCCGCTGATTCCCACCGCGATTCGCCGCGTGCTCATCGTGCGACTCCCGCGAGAATGCCGGCGGCTCGAAGAAGGGCTTCCTCGCCGATCCGCGCGCGCACGCCGTCGAAGTTCGCGCCGCGCGTCGCGTCGATGCCCATGCGCGACGTGGTGCCGTTGGCGGACGAAGACGGATCGAGCGGACTGCCCGGCAAGCCGCCGATGATGAACACGTCCTCATGCGGCTGGCTATGCGCGGCAATGGCCCACAGCACTTGCGAATCGTCCGTGATGTCGATGTCGCCATCCACGGCCACGACATGCTTGAGATACGGGTCCCAGCCGAGCAGCGCGAGCATGATCTGGCGCGCTTCGCCATCGCGTGTCTGGTTCAACGCGACGTAGCAATGAAAGTGCGTGCCCGAATTGGGATAGTGCACGGCGGCGACGGAAGGAAAGCGCGCCTTCAGCTTTTCGCTCATTTCGGCCTCGCGCGGCAGGCGCGCGAGCGTCAGGTGCTCGGCATAGGGACCGCCGACGACATCGACGAGCCATGCATCGCGGCGACGCATCATCGTCTCGATGCGCAGCACGTTGTTGGTCGAGCGGTCCGACGAATAGCCGGTGAATTCGCCGAACGGACCTTCGTCTGCCCGCGCGTCGGGATCGATCGTACCCTCCAGCACGAACTCCGCGGCGGCGGGCACGCCGATGCCGTAGCGCGGCGTGCGCACCAGTTCCAGCGGCGCGCCAAAGAGGCCGCCCGCAATCGCGCGCTCGTCGAAGCCAAAGGGCACTCGCGATGCCGCCGCAAGCATGAACAAAGGATGCGCGCCGATGACCATGCCCACCTTGAGCGTATCGCCGCGCGCCTTGGCCACTTGCAGCATGCGCCACAAGTGTCCGCGTGAATGCAGGCTCGTCGCGAGCGCGTTGCGCGCATGCGGCATCGATCGGTGATAGCTGAGATTGGCGACGCCCGTCACCGGGTCTTCCGCGACGATCACCGCATTCGTGACATACGGTCCTCGGTCGGTGTCGAAGTGGCGGATCATCGGCAGTTGCGCGAGATCGACGGCGTCGCCTTCGGTGATCTCGTCGAGCACCGGGCCGCTCGATACGTAGGCCGGCGCGATCGGCGCGTTTGCGCGCTGCTGATAAGCGTCGAAGAGCCCGCTCGCGTTCACGTCGAACAGACGACCGATGCGCTCGCGCGATGCGAAGAAGTTGGTCGCGAGCGGAACGCCGATGCCGTCCACGTTCTCGCAAACGATCATCGGATGTTGCCCGCGCGCGGCGAGTTGCGCGACGATCGCGGTCACGTCCTGATCGGCGGACAAGGGTTCGCGTAGTGTTAGCACATCGTCGGCATACTGTTCGCGATACGCGTGCGCAAAGCGTTGAAAGTCCTGCGTGGCGCGAAAAAGGTTATCGGCCATCGTGAGCTCCGTCGAAAGCGGATCGAGTGGGAAGAGGAGGGAACAAGCGGGCGCAGACAACCGCGCCCGCATGGATCAGGCAGGCTGTGCGACGCCGTCGTCCTTCACGTAAGTCGCTTTCAACCGCTTCTCCGCTTCGGCGACATCCTTGGGTGGTTTCGTCGGTTCGATGCCAACCAGCCGCGCGATGTTATTGCCCATGTAGTCCTCGAGCCCGTCTTCGTCGAGATCCATGCCTTGCGGCGCGGGACCGCAGAGCATTTCCAGTTCGCGCAGCCACATGCCCGGCTCGTTCGGCGGCGAGTCCGTGCCGAACACAATCTTGCTGCGCGGCAGCTGGCGCGCGAACTCGACGATGCGCGACTGATAGCACCAGCCCGATTCGCAATACACGTTGGGCGTGTCCATTGCCATCCAGAAGGCTTCGAACGAGTAATTGCCGCCCGTCTGAATGCCGAAGTGGCCGATGATGAAGTTCACCATCGGGAACTCGCGGATGATCGGATAGAACTGCGTGGGAATCGTGTACGGGCCGTCGCCGGTATGAATCAGGACGACGACGCCCAGCTCCGCGCACTTCTTCATCGCCGGACGCAGCCAGTCGAGCGCGCGATCCGGGCGATAGCCGTGCATGTTCGCATGCAGCTTGAGCATCTTGAAGCCGTACTCCTTCACGTGGAATTCCAGTTCGGCTGCGCCGTTCTCCGGACCCCAGCGCGGGTTATAGGTGAAGTTGCCGATGAAGCGGTCCGGATACTTCTGCGTGAGCTCGACGATATAAGACATGTAGTCGCGAATGCCTTCGCGGCCGCGCCGGTTGCCGTCACGGTAACCGGTGTTGCCGGGCGGCGGCTGAATGAAGCCCATGTCGATACGGCGGGGCTTGCCGTTGATGATGTACGGCCCGTCCATCATCTTCAGCAGGCGTTCGCCGGTGAAAGGCTCACCCGTGTGACGCCAGGCTTCGTCGACGAGATTCGTCGGGTGCAGATGGGTATCGATGATCATCAGCGGGCTCCTGCATAGTCGGCGTGAACCGCGTTGTGCTTCGCGGCTTTTGCGTGTCGTTTGAGATAGGCTTGCGCTTCCTCGACGCTTCGCGGCGGCGCACTCGGCTCGATGCCGATCATCCGGGCGAGGTTGTTGCCGAGATAGTCTTCGAGCGTGTCCTCGTCTAGATTGAGACCCTGCGGCGGTTCGTGACACAGCACTTCGAGCAGGCGCAGCCACATGCCCGGCTCGTTGGGCGGCGTGTCGGAGCCGTACAGGATCTTGTGCGTGGGCAACACCTTGGCGAATTCGACGATGCGCGATTGCAGGCACCAGCTCGACTCGCAATAGACGTTCGGGGTGTCGAGCGCCATCTGATACGGTTCGAAGCAATACACGCCGCCGGTCTGCACGCCGAAATGCGCCATGATGAAGTCGACCGACGGAAACTCGCGGATCAGCGGATACCATTCGCTCGGAATGCTGTACGGGCCGTCGCCGGTGTGCAGCTTGACGATGAGGCCCAGGTCGGCGCACTTCTTCAACGCGGGGCGCAGCCAGTCGAGCGCGCGGTCCGGACGATACGCGTGCATGTTGGCCTGCAACTGCACCATCTTGAAGCCATGTTCCTTCGCATAGAACTCGATCGCCTCGGCGCCGTTTTCCGGGCCGCAGCGCGGGTTATAGACGAAGCAGCCGAGCAGCCGGTCGGGATATTTCTGCGTCAGCTCGACGGTGTAGGCCATGTAGTCGTCGATCGACTCGCGGCCCGAACGCTCGCCATCGGTCCACGTATAGATCGTGTTGCCTTGCGGCGGCTGAATGAAGGCACGGTCGATGCGACGCGGCTTGCCGTTGATGATGTACGGGCCGTCCATCACCTCGATCAGACGCTCGCCGGAGAAGGGCTCGCCGTCATGGCGCCAGGCGAGGTCGACGAGATTGGTCGGATAACAGCTTGTGTCGATGATCATGTACTCGATCTCCTTGAGGGGAACTGGCGTGTCCAGTTGCCGGATCGCGGCAGGCGCATCGATGGAACGCAAGTCCTCACGGACTTGCCCATGCGGCCCTTTGCAAGACGCGGCCTGAAGCGCGTCTTCCCCTCGCCGGCATCGAGTGTCACACTGATGTGCACTGCTGCTTGCGATGCAGTCTCACAAGTAACGAGCACTCTGTACAATATTTTTTGACCACGACCTTGATACGTTAGCGATATGGACATGCGGCTGTTGCGTTACTTCGCGGTGCTCGCCGACGAACTGCATTTCGGCCGCGCAGCGGCGCGGCTGCACATTTCGCAGCCTCCCCTGAGCCAGCAGATCCGCATCCTCGAGGAGGAGATGGGGACCGCGTTGTTCC
This sequence comes from Caballeronia choica, assembly GCF_001544535.1. GTDB lineage: Bacteria > Pseudomonadota > Gammaproteobacteria > Burkholderiales > Burkholderiaceae > Caballeronia > Caballeronia choica. Next base: position 9,354 of record NZ_FCON02000078.1, read on the forward strand.
TGCGCTCGCAACATCGGGTCGAACTGACCGAGGCAGGGAAAACACTGAAGGAACAGGCGCCGCTGATCTTCGCGCAGTTCGAGCGCGCGATCGATCTCACGCGTTGCGCAGGGCGCGGCGAAGTGGGGAGCCTGGAGATTGGTGTCATCAGCTCGGCAATGGTCGAGCCGATTCCCCATACCCTCGGCGTCTTCGCGCGCAAGCATCCGCAAGTGCGCTGGACGCTGCATGAGATGACGCCCGCCGCGCAGATCCAGGCGTTGAAGGAGCGACGGCTCGACGTGTGTTTTTTTCGCGTGTCGCACGAAGATCCGGAAATCAGTAGCGAAGTCGTGCTGCGCGAGTCCGCCGTGGTGGCGCTGCCGCTGGCGCATCCCTTCGCCGGGCGCGACGAGATTGCGTTGCGCGATCTGGAGACGGAGCGCTTCCTGTCGTTTGGCCTGCTGCAATCGCAGCTCGCGCGCTTTTTGCGCGACTGCTGTGTGGAAGCGGGATTCACGCCGCGCATCGAGCAGGAAGTCGTCGAACTGCATACGCTCCTGTGTCTCGTTCGCGAAGGGCTCGGCGTCGCGCTGCTGCCTTCATCGGCGCAGCAGTTGTCGAGCGGCGGCGTTGCCTTCGTGCCGCTGACGGCGCCGCGTCCCGAAGTGTGCCTGCACGCGCGCTATCGTGCGGAAACACCGTCTCCGGTGCTTGCGCGCTTTCTCGAAACGGTGCGGGAAGTGGCTATGTCCGGGGATTTCCGTTGATCGTCTGCGCGACCAGCCCGCGTATCGCCTCGACGAGCGGCGCCACGCGCGCCGCTTTTTCACGGGGCCAGACCGCGTAGAGGTTGTAGTGCGTCGGGATCTCGACCTGCGTGATTTCGACCAGCCTGCCTTCGCGCCGGGCGTCGGCGGCGAGAAGGCCGCGCGCGAGTCCGACGCCCACGCCCGCGCTCGCGGCCGCGATCAGTCCGGCGGCATTGTCGAAGACGGCTACGGCGTCCGGTTCGACTGCGGGCAGGCCCGCTGCGGCGAGCCACGGAATCCATGAGCGCTTCGTGTAGCCGAGCAATGGCAGCTCGAGCACTTGTTCCGGCGTGCATCGTGCGTCGAGTCCGCGCGCTTTCAGGAGGCCGGGCGAACTCACGACCGTCAGCCGGTCGCCACAAATCAGCGCGTTCTCGAAGCCGTCCCATTCTCCATAGCCGTATCGTAAGGCGAGGTCCGCGCGCTCGAATGCGCTGCGGTCGTGGCGCGGCGCGGACAGCACGGTCAGCGACGTGCCTGCCAGCCCGCCGAGCAACGCAGGCAAGCGCGCGACGAGCCAGCTTTGCGCGAGTTCGGGATCGACATCGAGCGTGATCGACTGCTTCACCGCGCGCTCCTTCACCGACGACAAGGCGCGATCGATCTGCTCGAAGCCATCCGCCAGTTGATTGGCGAAGAGGGCGCCCGCATCGGTCAGTACGACGCGCGCGCCTTCGCGCATGAAAAGCGGCTGGCCGACGAACTCCTCGAGCGTGCGGACCTGCTGGCTGATCGCGCTATGCGTGAGCGACAACTGACGCGCCGCGCTCGAGAAGCTGCCGGCGCGCGCCGCTTGCAGGAAAGCCTGCATCGACTGGATCGAAGGGTAGCGCTTCAACATGGGTGTTAGCCGGGCTTACGGATGATGGAAGAAATCGTCGCTGGCGCTATGCACGGCGGATTTCGATAATGGCCGCAAGCACGACGACATACAGGAGACAACGCATGATCGAGATCATCGTCAACGACGCGCGGCACTCGCTCGACAATGTACCGGAAGACATGCCCTTATTGTGGGTGCTGCGCGACCGGCTCGAATTGACGGGCACGAAGTTCGGTTGCGGAGGCGGCTTCTGCGGCGCATGCACAGTGCATCTGGAAGGCGAGGCGGTGCGCTCGTGTCTGCTGCCGATCGCGGCGGTGGCGGGCAGGCACATCACGACGATCGAAGGCTTGTCCAGGGATGGCACACATCCGTTGCAACTCGCGTGGGTCGCCGAAGACGTGCCGCAATGCGGCTACTGTCAGTCGGGGCAACTGATGCAGGCCGCGGCGTTTCTGAAAGGCAAGGCATCGGTCAGCGACGAAACGATCACGGCGGCGATGTCCGGCAACATCTGTCGCTGCGGCACTTATGCCCGCATTCGCAAGGCGATCAAACGCGCGGCATCGGGCGATCCGGCTCTGGCTGCTTCGTCCGCAGCGGAGGCTTGAATGCGCATCGAGGAACAGGCTTTGACGAGTCCGCGTGGCGCTACGCGGCGTCGTTTCATCAAGCAAGCTTCGGCCTTCCTGGCGTCGGGACTCGCGATCGGTTTTCAGTTGCCCGAGGCGTTAGCTAAGGCCGGCAACGCGAATCGCGGTCCCGATCCGCAAAACGGAGAGTTCGAGCCCAACGCATGGGTGCGCGTGCTGCCCGACGACACGATCAAGCTCGTCGTGCACAAGCACGACTCCGGTACCGGCACGCGCACCGCACTCGCGGCGGTGGTCGCGGAAGAACTGGACGTCGATCCGTTTCGCATCGACGTGATCACGCCGGAGAATCCCTTCTATTCCGACTACATCCATCCGCTGTGGAAAGTGTTTTCCACGGGCGGAAGCACCAGCGTGTCGCTCGAATACGATCGGCTGCGGCACGCGGGCGCGACCGCTCGCGCGATGCTGATCGCGGCCGCTGCGAAAGAGTGGAACGTGCCGCCCTCCGCTTGCTCGACCGATAGCGGCTTCGTGGTCGACAAGACGAGCGGCGCGCGTGCACGTTATGGGTCGCTCGCGGTCATCGCGGCGACGCTGCCCGCACCGAAGGACGTGCCGCTGAAAGACCCGTCGCAGTTCAAATACATCGGCAAGTTGCGCAAGAAGCGAGGCGCCGCACAAAAGACGACGGGCGCATTTCCCTACAGCATGGACGTGCGCTTGCCCGGCATGCTGGTCGCCGTCGTTACGCGCGCGCCGGTGATCGATGCACGCGTGCGCAGCATCGACGCCAAAGCCGCGCTCGCCGTGCCAGGCGTTCGGCAAGTGCTGCAAATCCCGGGACGCCCGGACGTACTGGGCGGCAATCAGGCGGGCGTCGCCGTGCTCGCCGACGACTATTGGTCCGCGCACAAGGGACAGGCTGCGTTGCGGGTCGAATGGGAGGACAGTCCGTTCGAAAACTTCGACAGCCGCGATCTGTCCGCCCGTCAGGCTGCATGGCTCGATGATCCCGAGGCTCGCGTCGTGCCGACCGTGAGGAACGGCGACGCCGAAGCGATATTGAAGCACGCCCCGCGCGTGCTTCAGGCTGCGTATTCGATGCCGTACAAAGCGCAGAATCCGCTCGAGCCCATCAACGTGACCGCATGGGCGAAGCAGGGTGGCATCGAGTATTGGGGCGGATTGCAGGTTCCGTCGACGGTGCAGGAGGCCGCCGAGGTGATCGGGCGAATCCCGGCGGATCGTGTCGTGCTGCATGAACTCGTGTCGGGCGGCAGCTTCGGTGCGCGCGAATCGAAGTACTGGCTCTTCGAAGTGACCTGGCTCGCGTTGCAAATCGGCAAGCCGGTCAAGCTGATGAACAGCCGCGAGGATGAAATGCGCGCGCTGTTCTATCACTCGGCGAGTCATCATCGTGCAAGGGCCGCGCTCGATGCACATGGCAACCTCGCCGCCTTCCAGTTGCGTGCGGTGATGCCTGCGTCGCCCGAGCAATGGGAACCGGGGTATTTCGATCGTCCTGACCGCATGGACTACAGCACGACGGAGGCAATCAGCAAGTATGAGTTCGCGTACGGCGCGCCGCATGTCGACCTCGGCTGGGTGCGTCACGAGACGGGCGTGCCCACCGGCTGGTATCGCGCGGTGAGCTACATCCCCAATGTGTTCGCGGTGGAGTCGTTGATGGACGAAGCGGCGCATGCCGGGCATCGCGACCCGATCGACTTTCGGATTGCGCACATGAAGGACACGCGCCATATCGCTGTGTTGCGCGAGGCCGCCGCGCGAGCCGGATGGGGCAAGCCGATGCCGCACGGAACGGCGCTCGGTGTCGCAACGAATCGGGCATATGGCAGTTACGTTGCCGTAATCGCAAGGGTGGCACGTCGCGGCGACGGCGTTGTGATCGAGAAGCTGACGTGTGTGGCCGACTGCGGGCTCGCGGTGTCGCGGGGCGGGGTCGAGGAGCAGCTTTACGGCGGACTGATGTGGGGGCTCGGACACGCGCTTGCCGATCGTATCGATATTCGTCACGGACGGGTTCAGCAAGCGAACTTCGATTCGTATCGCGTGATGCGAATGAAGGATATGCCGGAGATCGACATCGCGATCGTGCAGGGTGATCCGGACAAGCCCGGCGGTGTCGGGGAGCTGTCGAGTCCTTCGGTCGCGCCCGCGATAGGGAACGCAGTGTTCAGGCTGACGGGCAGGCGTCTGCGGGAGACCCCATTTGACTTGGGGGCTGGGGTCTAGCGAGCTGACGCAAGACTCTTACCCGCCGTGCGGCAGGCGGCGCATGGAGATGCAATCGTTGCCGACGGCACCAGCTGCCGCCACCAGATAGCGTCGTCGATGCACTCGGTTTGAAGGAGGGCGACGACACTGAGATCTATGCCGACCAATCCGGCGCGTTCTCGGTCACCAAAAAGGCCGACTGTCGCTGAGCGGTTCGAGCGCCTGCGCAGGTACCGCGGACGACTGCCCCGACTCTTGCCGGCGCATATACGGCAGCACCGCCCGGTTGACCCGCTGCGCGCGGAAAAGATTGGTGTCGAACACCTTCATCATTTCTTCAGCCGTGAAGGCTTCGCTCGGACCGACCACCAGATGTCCGGGCGAGCACCGCAGCGAGAAAGCCGTACGCTCGAAGCGTTTCGGGCGAAGATGGTCGAGTGGAGAAAGGCGGGCAGTCTCGTGACGCGCGGCGAAGTCGATGCGGGCTCGGTCGGCATTGCCGCGCCGATCCTCGACCCGGACCGGCTCGGTCTCGGGAGCGTGAGCTATGTTGTTTCGAACAAGACGGAGGATCGCACCATCACGCGGCTTGCGGCGCTCGCCGTCGCGGGCGCGCGGGAGATAGAAGGGAGTTTGAGGGGCGGGTAGAACGCCCAGTCTCAAAGCGCACGCCCGTTGGACCTTCATCGCCGTTGCATAGTTGACGACGGGACGGCGTCTGAGCGTCCCGTATCCTATGTGCGACGCAGCGCTCGCGGTCGGGCGAGAAAGGGGTAGGCCGTTAGAGAAGAATGATCTCCCGACGCGCGACAGCGGGATGACATCGAGACTGAACAAGCATGAGATTTCATTCGGCGTACTTTGACTGACTCGCATTGGAGCGGAGCTGTTCATGCAGCCGCGCGTCACAGGTGGGACGGAACCGGCGACGGCCCGGCCGTCAAGGAACTATGAACAGGCCGCATTGGGATGACTAGCTGCGCCGGCGGGGTTGACGACGGCTTCGGCTCAAGATTACGCGGGACCCTCTCCAAAGAGAGCGCCTCCGCCCGCCCAGTTGGACGGTGCCACGTCCTCGAAGATGACGTAGATGTATTTGGCCTCAGTGCCGGTGTTTTTCACGATCGATTCAGTTATTTCAGCGGCGATGGCCTTCTTGGCCGCGGTGTCCTTTCCTTCGAACCAGCTTACGCGAACGACGGGCATTGAATATCCTTATTGAAGTAATGATCGATTGGCCAATCGAAAAAACGCTTCACGCGCCATTCGCATTGGTTTGAATGCAGTCTATCGTCGCCAAGGATCGGGATAAACAGGCTGCAGATGGTCACTGAATAGAAACTTTGTCCTCAATTCGCACGAGGATTGCTCGGCTATGAGGCCTTTTGCGATGCTGTCGGTGGCTTCTCTTGGGCCAGGCTGGCGACCGCAGCGCCTTCTTCGAGCAAAGCGGCGATGTCATCGGCTGAATACCCGATGTCTTCCAGTACCGCGCAGGTGTCCCAACCGCGCGGCTGTGCGAACGGAGGTAGCGGCGGGAATTCGTCGTTGAAACGGATGGTCGATCGGATCGCCACCGTCTTGCCTTCGGTCGGATGCTCATCGGACTGCAGCAGTCCGACGGCCTGCAGATGCGGATCACGCGGCAATGTATCCAGCGTATGGCAAGGCTTGACGGCGATATCGGCTCTTTGAAGAAGGTCGAGCCATTCGTCTGTAGTCTTGTCAGTCAGCGGCGCGCCTCGTATCGCGAACCACTCCATGACATTCTGAGCACGTGCGCCCACTGTTGCAAAGCGCGGGTCGCCGATGAATTCCTCACGCCCGACCGTTTTGAGGAACGACCGTACCTGCTGGTCAGTATTGACGGTAAATGCGATCCATCCGTCTGCCGTCTTCACAGGTTTGTTGTGAGGACTGAGCAAACGCAGATCTCCAGGAGGCCCGACAGGAGGATCAAAGCTCTGCTGGGCCAGATGTTCTTGCAGCACGAATGCGGACATGGTTTCAAACATCGGCACCTCGATGGAGGAGCCGTCGCCCGTTGTCTTGCGCTGCATGATTGCAGCCAGAATGGAGCCGGCAGCAATCTCGCCGACGACATGATCGCAGATGAGCATCGGCACATAGGCTGGCGCGCCATCGCGCGCGAGCATCAGTCCGGTCATGCCCGTGGCGGCCTGCACCACGCTATCGTATGTCGGGTGACCGGCGTAGGGACCGTCGGTGCCATAGCCGGTTATCAGACAATAGATCTTGTTCGGATGCTCAGCGCGGATGCTTTTCGCGTCGAGCCCGAGACGCACAAGCGCTTGGGGCCGCATGTTGGCGATCACCACGTCGGCTGATGCGACGAGCTTCTTGATCAGCGCTTTACTGCCTGGCTTCTTCAGGTCGCAGCACAGATTTCGCTTACCGCGATTCAGGTGCAGGTAGGCGCCAGAGTGCTGCCCGGTCGGAGACAGGCCGCCCAAGCCGCGCATCAGATCGCCCTCCGGGCTCTCCAACTTAATGACTTCGGCGCCATACTGCGCGAGTCGTGCCGTGCAAACCGGACCGACTACGACGCTGGTCAGGTCCAACACGCGAATTCCTTTCAACGGTTCAAAGCTCATTGACTTCGGCCTCCATTTCAGCGGCGATTCTTCCGGAATCGTCGTATGCCTTTAGGTTCCACTGCGTCCCGCTGTGATCGGCCGCCAGCGTCACGGGCCGGCCGCAGAAGAGCGGTGCAACGTTTTTCATCTTGAAGCGGCCGAGGTTCAGCGCGAGCTCGCGGCGCGCGAACTCAGTTAGGAACAGCGTCGTGAGGCCACCGTTGACTACCAGATCAGGGAAGCCCTCGACATCGCGCGCGTGGTCCCTGTCGATGTGAATCTTGTGCGAGTTGAAACCGAGCGCCGAATATTGGAAGAGCAGCGTTTCGTCGGGTAGCACGGTCTTCGTTTGGGTGGCCGACACGGCAGTCGGCTCGCCAGGGACGGAAGCTTTGGGACTGGACTGCGCAGGCAGTAGCAGATAGGTCTGCGTTTCGGTGATCGCGGGTTCGGTTTCATCGGAGAGCCGCATCGAATGCGCGATGGTCACGATGGCCTTGCGTCCGGAGGCACCGGTCTTCTCGGTGATGTCGGCGACGCCGCTTGTCCGAATCACGGTCGCGCCGATCGGAATATTTCGGTGATAAACCACGGTGCGTCCGCCCTGCAAAAGACGAGGCAAGCCAAGATCGGGAATCGCTGCGCCAAGACCCGGGAAGCCATCGGCGCGCAGGTCTGAACGTCGCGTATCGGCGCCCATCAGGATGAAGTGCCAGCCCCGCGGAAGTACAGCGCCATCATCAATGGCATCCATTGGTAGGTCCAGCATCGCCGCCACCCGCCTGACTAATGAGGCAGAGCAGTGTTCGGTGCGCGTGTAGGTCGGGTGACTCGCTTCTTCCGTCATCGATGGATTCCTTCTTCTATGCCCAGCCGAGAGAAGGCTCTCGCCGGTTATCAATGCATTGGTGAAATACGCTTTTCATAGGTGATTCTACAGAATGGCGTGCTCGGCGCAACCTGCGGTTAACGCTAAGTCGGTCGCGCGGGCGAAACGCCCGAGCTGCCTGTGAGCCGTGCCGTTTATTGAAGTGCCTCGTCTCATCCAGTACAGTGGTTCGGATTCTTGTTATCCACTGCGATCAAGGCGACACCGGACTGGCGGGGCGCCTCTCGCCTGAAAAGACGAACCCCATGCCGCGGCAGCGCACACACAGCGAAACCAAAAACCAAATGAACGACGACGTGACCGCGATGACGAAAGCGGCCGAAGTGGAGGGCCGCGCTTATTCCGCGCCTGCGCTCGAGAAGGGGCTAGACATACTGGAGATGCTGTGTCAGGCGGAAGCGCCGCTCTCAATGAAAGACATCGCTCAGCAGCTCGGGCGTAGTGTTGGCGAGCTCTACCGGATGCTTGCCGTGCTAATTGACCGCAAATATGTGACGCAGATCGGCGACAGCTACTACATCACGACAAAGCTTTTTTCCCTGTCGCACGACAACCCGCCCACGCACAGGTTGCTCGCCGAGGCAATGCCGATCATGCAGAAGTTGTCGAGCCAGCTAGACCAGGCTTGTCATCTCACCGTGTACGGTCAGGGCCGTCAGACCGTGATTGCGAAGATCGACACTCCGAGCGGAATGGGATTTAGCGTGCGCGTCGGATCGGAACTGGATGTGCTGGTTTCGGCTTCAGGGCGGGTGCTTCTGGCATTCCAGGATCCGGAGATCAGGAAGTTCAGAATCGATGAATCATTGCAGCGCCGCCCCGATCAGACGGATGCGCAGATCTCGGGCGTGCTCGACTTCATCAGACAGCGCGGCTATGAATCGGCGCCGAGCGTTCAGGTGCGCGGCCTTTACGCGGTCAGCTTCCCCATTCTGGACTCGCACGACCACGCGATTGCGGCACTGACCGTTCCTTACGCCGAACGCATCGACCAGGTGCGTCGCAAGTCGATCTCGGACATTGAAGAAGCGCTCGGCGAAGCGGCTGCGCTCCTATGTACACGAGTAGGCGGGCGCTCGCAGGTGCGAGCGAGCGGCTAGCGGTGAACCAGTTCAAGCGTTGAATCCGCCGGCAGCCAGACGCTGTGCGGAGCCCGGTACGCCTCCACCGATGCGTCCGCTGATCGTCTTGGCGGCCTCTTCGAGCGCCGCCTGTATCTCACTGACCGGCTTGCGCTGCGCCTGGTCAATTCTTTCCGCATAGGGGATGGTCAGCGCCGCGATGGCGTGATTCCTCGAATCCAGCACAGGAAAGCTGAGCGCATAGAGGCCTCTGACTTGCGAGCTAGGGGCCGACTCATACCCGCGCGCCCGGATGTAGTCCAGGACGGCGTTAATCTGCGGATCCGCCTGGTCGGGGCTGCGCTGCAGCGATTCGGAGATCCGCAGATTGCGTGTCTCCTCATCCTGGAAGGCGACCAACACCCGTCCCGACACCGAAATCAACACGTCCAGATCCGATCCGACCCGAAGGCTGAACCCCATTCCGCTTGGGGTGTCGACTTTCGCCACCACGACCTGCTTGCCGTGGTTGTAGACCGTCAGATGACAGGACTGATCGAACTCGCTCGCCAACTTGTTCATGACTGGCGTCGCTTCGAGCAGCAGTCTATGGGTCGGCGGGTTCAGGTGTGACAGTTCGAAGAGTTTCGTGGTGATCGCATAGCTGTCGTCGATCTGCGCGACATAGTTGCGGCTCACCAGGCACTGAATCATTCGGTAAATCTCGCCCACGCTCCGGCCGACCTGTCCGGCCAAGTCCTTCTGAGTCAGCGGATGCTGGCTTGCGCAGAGCGCTTCGAGAATGTCGAGACCCTTCTCCAGCGCGGGAGCCGAGTAGCTCCTGGCACTCGCTTCATCAGCCGAAGTGTCCAGGTTGACGTCGTGTTTCATAGTTCAGCCCTTAAAAACCTTAACCTCGCCGCCCGTCGTCAGATGGAATGGCGTCAATTTATCGATGCAGCGCACCTTGCAAAAGGCCCATCTGTGGTCTACGGCCCCTGGCTGCCTGAAGAGGCGGGAAATGCCCAAAAAACAGCCGCATTGCCGCGATTCGGTTCGAGCATAACAAAGTTGCGCCAGCGGAGCGTCCGTAAAAATACTTGTAGGTGTTTGCACCTATGCATAGTTGACTTCACTAATGAAACGACATACCTTGTCATCAAGCTTTGAACACGCAAACAGAGCTTCGACCAGAGCAGCACTTTTTTGCACCCTGACGCTTTCAAGCGTTGCTGCACGCCAAGCGCACCCTTTCACCCTAAGAGGCCCGACATGAACTTCAAGTTTCACCACCTCAACTTGTGCACCGACAGTCTTCCCCGCCTGACCAGGTTCTATCAAACGCTGTTCGATCTCGGCACGATCAACGATGAAGAACACGCCCGGGTGAACGCCGAAAGTACGACTACCGGCTACAACGGCAAGGTCGACTTTCTGAGCGACGGCGACATCGAATTTCACTGGGCGGAGCGGGATCTGGACACGGGCTTCAAGATGAATCAAATCGTCAATCCCATGGCGCGCGGACACTTCTGCTTTCGCACCGACGACATCGAGGGCTTCAAGAGGCGGCTCGACCAACATGGCATCCGCTACTCGGACTACGGTCGTTGGGCGATTGCAGGCTGGCACCAGGTTTTCCTCCAGGATCCGGATGGAAACGTGATCGAAGTACACCAGCCGAATGTGTTTGCGCGCTAGGGCGTGTGGTTGGCGTGGCCGTGATTCCGTTGCCTTGAGCAACCGGGACCAGGTGCCGCGCCTCTTGCAAGCAACTCTCTTCTATCCGTTCGCCTGTTGGATGTGACCGACGCTTACCCCAGACAATCCCGATCGAAGCAGCGCCCTTTTTTGTTACCCAAGCAAAATCAATCTTCCAACAGGAGACATCCCGATGAGGGACACATTAACCATGGACGCGCCAGTCGCTCCGACAAACTCGATGGCAAAGCGCGCGACTGTCGCGAGTACAGTCGGCTCGGCGCTGGAGTGGATCGACTTCACCGCCTACGGCGCGGTCGCTGCGACCGTCTTCCCAAAGATCTTCTTCTCGCAAATGGATCCCAACATGGGGATCCTCGCGGCGTTCGCGACTTTCGGGATCGGCTTTTTCGCGCGCCCGCTCGGCGGGCTCTTCTTCGGAGCGCTGGGTGACCGCATCGGGCGCAAGAACATCCTGCTTTATACGTTATCGCTCATGGGCGCTGCGTCGTTCCTGATCGGCTGCCTGCCGACCTACGCGACCATCGGCTTCGCGGCACCCTTGTGTCTCGTGCTACTGCGTTTCCTGCAAGGCTTTGCACTGGGGGGAGAAGCGACAGGCGCGCAGCTCATGACGATGGAGCATGCCCCGCAGAACAAACGAGGCCTGTATGGTTCGTTCATCAACACGGGCTCCTCGCTGAGCGCGGCGCTGGCGAGCGGAGTGCTGTTTGCGCTGACGAGCACACTCGGCGCAGAGCAGTTCCAGGCGTGGGGATGGCGCATTCCGTTTCTTATGAGCTTCCTGCTCGTCGTGGTCGGCATCTATATTCGCCTTCGGGTCTCGGAGACACCGGCCTTCGTCCAGGCGCACGCCAAAGGCGCGGAAGAACGCGTGCCACTCGTAAAGGCCTTCGCTCAGTATCCGGGGACCATTTTCCGTCTGCTTGTAGTCTGGTGCGCTCCGACAGCCTGCTTCTACGTAATTACGGTCTTCTCGCTCAGCTACATCACGAAGAACCTGGCCCTTCCCAGCCAGACCGCATTTCTCTGCCTGATGGGCGCGAACCTCATCGCGATCGTCACGGTGATTGCAGGCGGCGCAGTGAGCGACCGAATCGGCCGCAAGCCGACAATGCTGATCGCATCGGTGTTGACGCTCGCGATCGCGCTGTCCTATTTCACGCTCCTCGACACGAAGAACTGGTATGTCATCTTCTTTGCAATGGCGGCGTTCGTTGGTTCGCTCCAGATCCAGTCCGGCGTGCAACCCGCTTTCTTCGCGGAACCGTTCCCCACGAATGTCCGATACTCGGGATCCGCAGCTGCATATACCGGCGCAAATCTGCTGGTGGGCGGGCCCACGCCTTTTATCTGCGCATGGCTGCTTCAGCACGCGGGCGGTCAGACCTGGGTCATCACCGCGTTTTGCGCGGTGGTCATTGGCGCCTCGCTCATCGCCATCATTGCAAGCCCTGAAACCCGACATCTCGATATCAAACGCTAATTCGCGCCAGGCGCGTTGGAGTAATAAACATGCTTATGGAAAACAAGGTTTGCGTGATCGTCGGTGCAGGTTCGCTCAGAGGAATTGGATATGCGACTGCAGAACTTTTCGCGGAACATGGGGCAAAAATCGTCGCTGTCGACGTCGTCATGAATGATGGTTTGGCTAGCGAAATCAAGGCTGCCATCGACAGTAAAGCGGGACGCGATGCCGACGTCATCGGCATTCGATGCGACATCGCGGACGAGGAAGACTGCACACGTCTGTTCAATGAAGTCATCGCCCGCTTCGGTTCAGTCGATTGTCTTGTGAATAGCGCCGCAATCGTCAAGGCCCAGCCGATGCTCACAATCGAGGGGTCCGACTTCGACCGGATGATGAACGTGAATCTCAAAGGAGCTTTCAACCTTTGTAAAAGTGCCTTGGCGGTATTCGCGGAACAGAAGCGTGGCGCGATCGTTAATGTTGCTTCGGTTGCGGCGCAACGGGGCGGCGGTCTGGTCGGCGGTGCTCATTACGCCGCGTCTAAAGGCGGCGTCATCAGTCTGACTCGCACGATCGCTCGCGAGTTTGGGCCGATGGGAATTCGCGCCAATGTCGTCTGTCCTTCAATGACGGAAACGGGCATGCTGGATGGATTGTCCGAAGAGCGGCAGAAGGAAATCGCTACCACGATTCCTTTGCAACGCGCAGGTCGACCGGTGGAAATCGCCGGGGCTTGCCTCTTCCTTGCGTCTGATCTCGCGGGCTATGTAACCGGTGCAACCATCGACGTCAACGGTGGCAGTCACATTCATTGACCAAGGACGGTTGACGTTGAGTCAGGGCGCACATCGTTACACGACGGCGCAGCTCGACGGGCAAGCCGCTCTGCGCTCCGCGACCGCAATTCAATCGACGTAACGGGCTGACCACGGCTGGATTTAACTGCCCGTACGACGCCTCAACTCTGGCATCTCGTGCCGACCTCAACGTACCGGCAGCCATTCGGCTGTCGCGGCGCCTGGCCGCGAATCCGTCGGCCCAGCCACAGCCGGTAAGCTCATGGACCGCCCCGATCGTTCGGCTACCATCCCGGGGCGTGATTGAGTTGCCGCCACCCGCGTTCGGCGCCGGCTATCCGGGCGGCCCTACGTTGGAGAGCAAGCCGTGCCGCCCGCTAACGTACTCAACGTAGCGGTATCACGCCATCGGCGACGCCTGCCGGCATACAGATGTGCTTGATCTCCGTGAAGTCGGCGAGCGCATCGTAGCCGTGCAGGCGGCCGAGACCGCTTTGCCGGTAGCCGCCCGTTTCCGCTTCGGCAAAGAGCTTGTTGTGATCGTTGATCCACACTGTGCCGTTGCGCAACGCGCGCGCGATGCGAAAGGCGCGCGCGCCGTCGTGGGTCCACACGCTCGCGGACAGTCCAAATACCGTGTCGTTGGCTTTGTCGATTGCCTGCGCTTCAGTGTCGAATGTCTCCAGCGTGACGAACGGTCCGAAGATTTCCTCCTGGCAGAAGAACCCTTTCGGGTCGCTGTGTTCGACGAGCGTCGGCGACAGGAACGCATGTCCCGAGCGCTTGCCGCGCAGCAGTACGCGATCGGCTTCGTCACAGGCACGGGCAATGGTTTGATCGACCGCGTCGCGCGTGGCCGCGTCGATTAGCGGGCCGATGTCCATTGCCTCGTTGATGCCTTCGCCCACTTTCAGCGCTTCGAGCGCACGCGTCAGATGCTCGCGCATCTCCGCCGCTCGCCGGGCATGCACGAGCACGCGGCGCGCAGCCGTGCATTGCTGACCCGAGATGATCGTCGCGGCGCGTGCGATACGCGGCGCGATCGCGGCGACGTCCGCATCCTCGAAGACGACACAGCACGACTTGCCGCCGAGTTCCAGCGAGAGCTTCTTCATGCTTTCGGCGGCGGCGGCCATAATCTTCTTGCCCGTCGCGGTCGATCCGGTGAAGCTCACCACATCGACGTCATGCGACTCGACCAGCCGCTCGCCCGCCGCATAACCCGTCTCATTGACGAGGTTCACCGCGCCCTTCGGCAGCGCGGTCTGCTCGAAGCAGCGCAGCATGGCCGCGATGACCAGCGGGGTCTGCGCGGCCGCTTTGACGATTGCGGTGCAGCCAGCGGCGAGCGCGGGCGCGAGCGAGCGCACGAGCAACACCGCGGGCGCATTCCAGGGCACGACGATGGCCGCGACGCCAGCGGCTTCGCGCAGCATCGTCGAGATCGTTCCCGGTTCGGCTTCCAGCACGTGACCCGCGATGTGCCGAGCGAGTCCCGCGTAATAGCGGACTTCGGAAATCGCGCCTGCGATCTCGCCGCGCGATTGCGCGATTGCCTTGCCGTTTTCGCGCGTGAGGAGGATCGCAAGCGGCTCGCGTTGCGCATCGAGCGCGGCGGCCCATGCGAGTAGTACGTCCTGGCGCAGGCGCGCGTCCTGCGCCCACGTCGTGCGGTCGAACACGTGCCGTGCCGCGGCGATGGCCGCATCGGCTTCCGGCGCGCCGCCGTCGGCGAACTGGCCGATGCTTTCGCCGGTAGCGGGGTCGATGCTGTCGACCGAGGGCACGCCGACCCATGCGCCGGCTATCCAGTGTGGTGCAATCATGCAGTTTCCTTGGTGACAAGAGGGGGGGTTGTGCCGGATGCGTTCGACACGCGATGCAGTTCGTCGGCGATGATCTCGATCAGCGCCTCGGCCGCGGCGGACAGCGGCCTGCGCGGATGGCTCACGCGCACGATATGCCGCACGATGCGTGGCGCGAGAATCGGATGGGCCCGCAGCGTCCCACGCTGCACGGCCCGCCCGACAGCGATGCGCGGCAGGATCGTCGCAAAGCGAGTGCTCTCGACGAGCTTCACGATCGTGCTGAGCACGTCGATTTCGAAGCGCGGCGCAAGCAGCACGTCTTCGTGCTGTGCGGCGGTATCGAGCACGCCGCGCAAGCCGTGGCGCTTGGTCGGCAACACGAGTTCGAGTTCGGGCAACTGCGCGAGCTCGATCGTGTGCGGTAGGTCGGGACCGTGCGCGACGCTCGTCGCCAGCACCATTTCTTCATCGAGCAGCGTCTGCGAATCCAGCGACAGGCGCGCGCGCGGCTTGTTGATGAGGGCCGCATCGAGTTGACCGCCCGCGACCCAGTCAATAAAGGTCGCGCTGAAGCCGTCCGCCACCGTCACTTCGACATGCGGATAACGCGCATGAAAGCGCGAAAGCGAATCGGCAAGCACGCTCTCCGTCACCGATGCGATGAGCCCGATGCTCACATGCCCCGTTACCACTTCGTCGCGCTGCTGAAGCTGCTGCCGCGCGTGCGCGAGGTCGCGCATGATCGGCAGGAAGAGGCGATACATCAGGCGTCCGGCGGCGGTCGGCGCCATGCCATGCGCGCCGCGCTCGAACAATTGCTGATGCAGCTCATCCTCCAGCTTCGCGATCTGCATGCTGAGCGCGGGCTGCACGATGTTCAGCCGCTTGGCTGCGCGCGTGACGGACCCGTCCTCGAAGAGCGCGATGAAGTACTGGATTTGCTTGAGGTCCATTTTTTCGTATGAACAAGGGTATCAACGAGTGTAATGACCTTGGCTTGCGCTATCAGTCGATGGCCGCGAGGCGTCTGGCGGGCCGTTTCCGGCAATGCTTTCGCCGGCGGTGAGGTGGCAGGTGTCTATTGATATCGATCTGTAAGACCGGTGTCATCGGGGCTAACACTGATATCAGCATTAATGATCCGGCGCATCAAAAAACAGTATTAGAACTTATAACGCGATCTCGCTACGCTTCGTTCAATCCTTGCTGCGGCGCTTTCGCCGCGAAACGCAGGGCATTGATGGAGACGCAGATGAATACTCGCGATGCCGCGACGCACGGCACCTTTCCTCTTCCGTGGGCTTCGAATCGTTCGGAGACGGATGCGCTGACGCTGCGTGACTGGCTCGCGCATCTCGCCAAGACCGGCCGCCTGGCGACCATCGATCACCCGGTCGCGCTCGAGCACGAACTCGCCGCGATCGCCAAGCGTCTCGACGGCACGCAGGCCGCTTTCTTCACGCAGCCCGGCGGCAAGGACGTGCCGGTCGTTTCCGGCTTCATGTCGAAGCGCGCCTGGATCGCGGAGGCGATGGGTGTCGAGGAAGCAGGCCTGCTCGAGCGTTTTTCGGCGGCGGCCGCGCAGCCGATCGCATCCAGGGTAGTCGATCGAGCGGACGCGCCCTGTCAGCAGATCGTTCATACGAACGGCGTCGACCTGCACGCGCTGCTGCCGATCCCCACGCACAGCGAGCACGACAACGGCCCGTACATCACGGCGGGTCTCGTAATCGCGCGCAATCCGCGCACCGGCGTGCAGAACGTGTCGATCAACCGCATCCAGGTGCACGGGCCGGACCGCATGGCGATCCTGCTGCTGCCGCGCCACCTCTACGCGTTTCAGAGAGCTGCCGAGGAAGCGGGCGAAGCGCTCGACGTGGCCGTGGCCATCGGCGTCGATCCGCTGACGATGCTCGCCTCGCAAGCGATCACGCCAATCGATCACGACGAGCTGGAAATCGCGGGTGCGCTGCATGGCGGGCCGCTGCCGGTCGTGAAATGCGTGACGAGCGCCGTGCATGTGCCGGCGTATGCGGAAATCGTGATCGAAGGGCGCATTCTGCCTAACGTGCGCGAGCCGGAAGGCCCATTCGGTGAATTCCCGAAGTACTACAGCGCCAAGGAAGCGCGCGAGGTGATCGAGGTGACCGCGCTCACGCATCGTCGCGATCCGGTCTTTCATACGATCGTTCCCGCTGAGATGGAGCACTTGCTGCTCGGCGCAATCCCGCGCGAAGCGACGCTGCTCGCGCATCTGCAACGCAGCCATCCGGGCGTCACGGACGTGCATCTGTCGGTGGGCGGCGTGTGTCGTTATCACCTCTGGGTGCAGTTCGAGAAGAAGCGCGAGGGCGAAGCGAAGAACGTGATCCTGTGCGCGTTCGGCGCGCATTACGACATCAAGCAGGTCGTCGTCGTCGATACCGATGTTGCCGTGCACGATCCCGCCGAAATCGAATGGGCGATCGCGACGCGCTTTCAGGCGGATCGCGATCTCGTCGTGATCGAGGGGGCGCAGGGTTCGCCGCTCGATCCGTCGACGACGGTCGGCCAGCCGACGGACGCGCCGCCGCATCTGCAAGGCGTGAGCGCGAAGATGGGTCTCGACGCGACGCGCCCCGTGGTCTATCCGGAGCACGTGTTCACGCGCGTGCGCATTCCCGGCCAGGACACGGTCGATCTCGAGTCGCTCGTCGCCGCCGACAACGCCGCGTTCGACGCCTACCTGAGCCGCGATCATGGCTGAGCGGAACAAGGCACGCATCGTCGTCGGCATCTCGGGCGCGAGCGGCGCCGCAATCGGCGTTCGCCTGCTCGCCGCGCTGCGCCGGCTCGGCACGCACGAGACGCATCTGATCGTGTCGGCGTCGGGCGCGGTCACGGCGGCGCAGGAACTCGGCCTCGGACGCGGCGACCTCGATGCGCTCGCGGACGTCGTCCATAACGTGCGCGACATCGGCGCGGCGGTGGCGAGCGGATCGTTTTTGACCGACGGCATGGTGATCGCGCCGTGTTCGATGAAGACGCTCGCAGCCGTCGCCAACGGTTTCGCCGACAACCTGCTCACGCGCGCCGCCGACGTGATGCTCAAGGAGCGCCGCCGTCTCGTGCTGGTCGCGCGTGAGACGCCGCTCAACCTCGCGCATCTGCGCAACATGACGCTCGCCACCGAGATGGGCGCGATCGTGATGCCGCCGGTGCCTGCGTTCTACGCGCATCCGAAGACCATCGACGATGTCGTCGATCACACGGTCGGCCGCATTCTCGATCTGTTCGGCATCGAGCACGGCGAGATCGCGCGCCGCTGGAGCGGTCTCGCGGATGAGTTCGCGAGCCGCGCTGAAGGAGCCGCGCGATGAACCAGCGCGAGACCGCCTTCGCTGAGATCGACGCGGGCGCGGAGCAAGGGTCGCGGGCCAGGCGCCACGTCGGCCGCTCGATGCAGCGCCTCGAAGATCCCGCGATCCTGACCGGCCGTGGCCGCTATGGCGACGACCTCGCGATCAAACCAGGCACACTGCACGCCGCCGTGCTGCGCTCGCCGCACGCCCACGCGGAATTGGTGTCGATCGATGCGCAGGCGGCGTCGGAGCTGCCGGGCGTGCGGGCCGTGCTCACTCGCGACGATCTGCGTGCGTGGTCGCGGCCGTTCGTCGTCGGCGTGAAGTCGCCGATGGAGCAATGGTCGCTCGCGATGGATCGCGTGCGTTACGTGGGCGAGCCCGTAGCTGTGGTAATGGCCGAATCGCGCGCGCTGGCCGAAGATGCGCTCGACCTCATCAAGGTCGAATATGCAATGCTCGATCCAGTCACCTCGATCGACGCCTCGCTGAACGACGATGCACCGGTCTTGCATGAACGCGTCGGCACGAACGTGATCAGCGACCGGCACTTCCGCTACGGCGATCCTGAAGCCGCGTTTGAAGCAGCGCCGCATCGCGTGAAGTTCGTCGCGCACTATCCGCGCAATACGTGTGCGCCGATCGAATGCGGCGTGGTGATCGCGGAGTATCTGTCGGGCAACGAAGGCTATGACGTCACGTCGAATTTCATGGGGCCGTTCTCCCTGCACGCCGTGATGGCGATGGCGCTCAACGTGCCGGCGAATCGCCTGCGTCACAAGGCGCCGCGCGATTCGGGCGGCAGCTTCGGCGTGAAGCAGGCAGTCTTTCCGTATGTCGTGCTGATGTGTCTCGCGTCGCGCAAGGCGGGTGCGCCGGTGAAGTGGGTCGAGGACCGGCTTGAGCATCTGAGCGCAGCGACGTCTGCGACCGCGCGCTTCTCGACAATCGAAGCCGCTGTCGAAAGGGACGGGCGCATCACCGCGCTTTCGTACGATCAGGTCGAAGACGTCGGCGGCTACGTGCGCGCACCCGAACCAGCGACCTTCTACCGGATGCACGGCTGCCTGACGGGCGCGTACGCGGTCGCGAATCTCGCCGTGCGCAACCGCGTCGTGCTGACGAACAAGACGCCGACCGGACTCGTGCGCGGCTTCGGCGGCCCGCAAGTTTACTTCGCGCTCGAACGGCTGATGCAGCGCATCGCGATCGAACTCAAGCTCGACGTGCTCGACGTGTACCGCCGCAACTTCGTTCCCGCCGATGCGTTTCCGTATCGCGCGGCGGCGGGTGCGCTGCTCGACTCGGGCAACTATCAGGAAGCGTTGCGCCGATCGCTCGCGGATGGCGGCTACGACGAACTCGTCGCGCGCCGCGAAGCGGCACGCAGCGATGGGCGATTGTATGGCATCGGCTTTGCGGCAATCGTCGAGCCATCGGTATCGAACATGGGCTACATCACGACCGTGATGCCCGCCGACGCGCGCAAGAAAGCCGGACCGAAGAGCGGCGCGATCGCGAGCGCGACGGTGAGCGTCGATCTGCTTGGCGGTGTCGTCGTGACCGTGGCGTCGACGCCGGCGGGGCAGGGCCACATGACGGTGTGTGCGCAAGTCGTCGCGGATGTGCTCGGCCTCGATCCGAAAGACATCGTTGTGAATGTCGAATTCGATACGCACAAGGACGCGTGGTCGGTTGCGTCCGGCAATTACTCGAGCCGCTTTGCAGGCGCGGTCGCGGGCACGGTGCATCTCGCCGCGATGCGGGTGCGCGACAAGCTTTCGCGCATCGTCGCGAAACAGTTCGACTGCACGCCTGAGGAAGTCTGCTTCGATGCCGCGCGCATCTATCCAAAGGGCGCTGAGGATCGCGCACTGCTGTTTGCGCGCGTCGCGAGCAACGCGCCACACTGGGCGCCCGCGCTCCTGCCCGAAGGCGAGGAGCCGGGCTTGCGCGCGACCGTGTTCTGGACGCCGCCGAACATGGAAGCGCCCGACGAGAACGATCGTATCAATACGTCGGCGGCGTATGGCTTCGCGTTTGATATGTGCGGCGTCGAAGTGGATCGCGCGACGGGGCGCGTGCGTATCGACCGCTACGTGACCGCGCACGATGCGGGCACGCTGCTGAACCCCGCGCTCGCCGACGGCCAGATTCGCGGTGCGTTCGCGCAAGGTCTGGGCGCGGCGCTGATGGAGGAGTTCCGTTATGGCGCGGACGGCAGCTTCCAGTCCGGCACGCTCGCCGACTACCTGATGCCGACCACTTGCGAAGTGCCCGATCCGCTGATCGTCCATCTGGAGACGCCGTCGCCGTTCACCCCGCTCGGCGCGAAGGGTCTCGGCGAGGGCAACAACATGAGCACGCCGCCGTGCATCGCAAATGCCGTCGCGGATGCGCTCGGCGTCGACGATATTCGCCTGCCGCTCACGCCGTCGAAAGTGATGGCGCTGATCGGTATCGACGACCCGGAGCCGTCACGACCCGAACTGCGCGATGCGCCCGCGAAGAAACCCGCGACGCCCGGTGGCAAGGCGCTGACGGCGCAAGGCACGGTCGATTTGCCCGCGACGCCGGAAGCGGTCTTCGCCGTCTTGCTGAACCCGCAAGCGCTCGCGAAGGTCATCCCCGGCTGCCATGCGCTCGAAGAGACTGCGCCGAATCAGTATCGCGCGGATGTGACGGTCGGTGTCGGCATGATCAAGGCGCGATTCGAGGCGCGTATGGGCTTGTCGGAGATCGACGCGCCGCATCGGCTGCGACTTGCGGGTGCAGGCATCTCGCCGCTGGGCAGTGCGCGCGGCAACGGCCTCGTCGAACTCACGCCGACCGATAAGGGCACGCAGCTTTCGTACGATTACGAAGCCCAGGTGTCGGGCAAGGTCGCGGCGGTCGGCGCACGCATGCTCGAAGGCGCGGCGAAGGTCGTGTTGAAGCAACTCTTCGAATCGCTCGGGCGGCAGGCCGCCGGCAAGTCCGTGCAGGCAGGCGGTTCGTGGCTATCGCGCGTCATCGCGCGCTTCAGGAGCAAAGCATGAAGCCCGCTTCGTTCGATTATCTGCGCGCCATGACGACGCACGATGCACTCGATGCACTCGCGCAATTCGGCGAGGACGCGCGCGTGCTCGCGGGCGGCCAGTCGCTGATGGCGGTGCTCAACATGCGGCTCGCGCAGCCGCGCGTGCTCATCGACATCTCGCGCACGCAAGAACTGAACGCGGTTCACGTCGATGACAAGGCGAGCCAACTGGTGGTGAGCGCGGCGGCGACGCAGGGCAGCGTCGAATGGCGCAAGACCTTGCGCGACGAAGTGCCGATGCTCGCGATGGCGTTCCCGCACATCTCGCATTTTCAGATCCGCAATCGCGGGACCGTATGCGGATCGATCGCGCACGCGGACCCGAGCGCAGAACTGCCGCTCGTGCTCGCCGCGCTCGGCGGCGACGTCACGTTGCGCTCGAAGAAGAAAAAGCGCGTGCTCGCGGCGCAGGACTTTTTCCAGGGCATGTTGATGACAGCACGCGAACCGGACGAACTCGTCGAGTCCGTGCGCTTTCCGGTGAAACAGCCGGGCGAGCATTACGCGTTCACCGAATTCTCCGCACGTCACGGCGACTTTGCGATGGTTGCATGCGCGGCGGTCGTGACCGATGACGCGATCCGCATCGCGGTGGGCGGCGTCGCGGACCGCCCGACGGTCGAACGCTGGCCGCGTTTGCAAGGCGACGACCTGCGCGGCGCATTGAACGATTTGAGCTGGAAGCTTGGCGCGCAGGACGACGCGCATATCAGCGCGGCATATCGCCGGCATCTGGTCCGGCAACTCGGATGGCGCGTGATCGAGGAGGCGAAGTGAGCAAGACATCGATGAACATCATGCGGCAAGGCGAAGCGCAGCGCATCACGCTGACGCTCAACGGCCGCGAACGGAGCGGCCATTGCGAGCCGCGCGAACTGCTATCGGACTTCATCCGGCACGAACTCGGGGCGACCGGGACGCACGTCGGCTGCGAACATGGCGTGTGCGGCGCGTGCACGGTGCACATCGACGGCGTCGCGGCGCGGTCGTGCTTGATGCTGGCGGTGCAGGTCGACGGACGGCGCGTCGACACGGTCGAGGGTCTTGCACCCGATCAGACGCTCGGCGACCTGCAGCAGGCGTTCCAGCAGCATCACGCGTTGCAGTGCGGCTTCTGCACGGCGGGCATTCTGATGTCGTGCGCGGACTATCTGCAACGCGTGCCCGATCCGAGTGAGGAACAGGTGCGCGAGATGCTCTCGGGCCATATCTGCCGATGTACGGGCTACACGCCGATTGTCAAGGCGGTGCTCGACGTTGCGGCACGTCGCAATCGTCGTGAAGAAGGCACGGAGGTCGAGCATGCTTGATCTCGGCCGCACGTTCCTGCAAAGCGTCGAGCGAAGCCCGCACGCGCTCGCGCTCGTCGATGGCGATTTGCAATTCACCTACGCGCAGTGGCACCGCGTCATTCTCAATGTCGCCGATGGCTTGCGCGATCTCGGTCTCTCACGCGACGACCGGCTGCTCGCCGTGCTGCAAAACCGCTGGGAAATGGCGACGCTGCACTGGGCCTGCCAGTTCGCGGGCATCGTGATCGTGCCGCTCAACTGGCGCGCCAAGCCCGACGAACTCGACTACTGCGTGACTGACGCGGGCGTGAAGGCGATCGTCTACGAACCGGTGTGCGCGGATGCCGTCGTGCAAAGCAGCGCGGCGCAAAACGTGCCGCGCATCGGACTCGATGACGCCCAAGGCCGCACGACCGCCTTCGACGCGCTGCTGGCTGAACGCAAGCATGCCAGCGAGACGACCCACGCGAACGCCGACGATCTCTCGCTGATCCTCTACACCTCGGGCACGACGGGCAAGGGGAAGGGCGTGCCGCGCCGTCACCGGCACGAACGCGCAAGCGCGCTCGCGCACGTCGCGCAGAACCTGTATCGGCACAGTGAACGCACGCTCGGCGTGATGCCGCTCTATCACACGATGGGCGTGCGCTCGCTGCTCTCGATGGCGCTCGTCGATGGCCTTTTCGTCTGCGTGCGGCGCTGGAACGCGCGGCTCGCGCTCGACTCCATCGCGAAGCACGGCCTCACGTGCCTGTATCTCGTGCCGACGCTCTATCACGACCTGCTCGCCGATCCGGACTTCGCGAAGAGCGATACCTCGTCGGTGACGAAGCTCGGCTTCGCGGGCGCGCCGATGAACGACGGCTTGCTCAAGCGCCTCTCGGCCGCATTCGAGCCGGAACTGTTCGTCAATCACTACGGCTCGTCCGAGGTCTATACGTTCAGCATCGACCAGGACGCGACGAGGAAGCCGGGCAGCGCGGGACGCGCGGGCATCAACACGCGCCTGCGCGTCGTGAAGCTCGACGCGAAGTCGCCCGACGACTTGGCCGCCGTGAAGGAAGAAGGCCAGATCATCGCGGACCTGCTCGGTGACGAAGCGTTCGAAGGCTACTGGAACCGCCCCGATGCCAACGCAAGGTCACTGCGCGACGGCTGGTACTTCACCGGCGACACCGGCTACTACGACGAAGACGGCGACCTGTATGTCTCCGGCCGAGTGGACGACATGATCATCAGCGGCGGCGAGAACATCTCGCCGGTCGATATCGAATCGGTGCTTTCGTTGCATCCGTCGGTCGATGAAGTGGCCGTCGCGGGCGTGAAGGACGAGCGCTGGGGCCAGCGCGTGGTCGCGTTCATCAAGCGCCGCGATTATGTCGACTCAGCCGCGCTCGACGCATGGTGCCGCGAGTCGGATCTCGTTAATTTCAAGCGGCCACGCGACTACGTGTTCGTCGACGACATCCCGAAGTCGCCGGTCGGCAAGATCCTGCGCCGCAAGCTTTCCGCCGGCGAATATCAACGCGATAACGGTCCGTTCGCATCTGCCGCACACCGTACCAACACCACGAAGGAGTAAATCAACATGACCGACTTGACCCATCGCGGCCAGACGCTGCTTCAGGACCTCGACGGCTTTTCGATCGAGATCGACGCTGATCGCGAGCGCGCCGACATCATCCTGCATCGCCCGCCGTTCAACGTGATCTCGATGCATGCGCGCGACCAGTTGCGCGCCGCGTTCGAAGCGCTCGACGAAGACGATCGCGTGCGCGTGATCGTCGTGCGCGCGAAGGGCGAGCACTTTTCGAGTGGCGGCGACATCAAGGGCTTTCTCGAAGCATCGCCCGAACATGTGTCGAAGCTCGCCTGGAACATCGCCGCACCCGCGCGCTGCTCGAAGCCGGTGATCGCGGCCAATCGCGGCTTCTGCTTCGGCGTGGGATTCGAGTTGTCGCTCGCGTGCGACTTCCGCATCGCGACCGAGACCACGTTCTATGCGCTGCCGGAACAGAAGCTCGGACAGATTCCAGGTTCGGGCGGATCGGCGCGGTTGCAGCAGATGGTCGGCGTAGGCCGCACGAAGGACATCGTGATGCGCTCGCGCCGCATACCGGGCAAGCAGGCATACGAGTGGGGCATCGTCGTCGAATGCGTGGCCGATACCGAACTCGAAGCCGCGACCGATGCGCTCGTCGAGGAACTGCGCGCTTTCTCGCCGCTCGCGCAACGCACGGCGAAGAAGCTGCTGAATGATTCGGAAGACGCGCCGCTCTCGATCGCGATCGAACTTGAAGGGCACTGCTATAGCCGCCTGCGCACGTCCGACGACTTCCGCGAAGGCGTCGAAGCGTTTCATGGCAAGCGCAAGCCGATGTTTCGCGGTTCCTGAGAAGCCAGCAAGAGACAAGGAGACAGGCATATGGAACGTTTCGATTACGTGATCGTCGGTGGCGGATCGGCGGGATGCGTGCTCGCGCATCGGCTGTCGGCGGTGCCGTCGCTGCGCGTCGCGTTGATCGAAGCGGGCGCTGATACGCCGCCGGGCGCCGTGCCCGCGGTCATCCTCGACAGCTATCCGATGCCTGTCTTCTGCGGCGATACCTACATCTGGCCCGATCTGAAGGCGAAGGCGACGAAGGACGCGGCGCCGCGCGTCTATGAGCAGGGCCGTGTGATGGGCGGCGGGTCGAGCATCAACGTGCAGTCGGCCAATCGCGGCCTGCCGCGCGATTACGACGAGTGGGCCGCGAACGGCGCGCCGGGCTGGGCATGGGACGACGTGCTGCCGTATTTTCGCAAGCTCGAGCGTGATGTGAATTTCCCCGCTGGCGAGTTGCATGGCAGCGACGGCCCGGTGCCGATCCGCCGCATCATGCCGGAGGATTGGCCCCCGTTCTGTCACGCGTTCGCCGATGGGCTACGCGCGAATGGCTTCGCCACCCTGCAAGACCAAAATGCCGAGTTCAGCGACGGCTTGTTTCCCGGCGCGTTCTCAAATATCGACGACAAGCGTGTGTCCACCGCGGTCGCGTACCTCGACGAAGCGACACGCAAGCGACCCAATCTCACCGTGTATTCGAATTTGCGTGTCGAGCGAATCGTGATGAAAGGGACCGCCGCGCAGGGCGTGGTTGCGGTGGCGCCGAACGGCGAGCGCGTTCATCTGGACGCCGATGAGGTCGTCGTATGCGCGGGCGCGCTCCAGTCGCCCGCATTGCTGATGCGCGCGGGCATCGGCTCAAAGCATGCGCTCGACGAGCTCGACATTGGATGCCTCGTTGATCTGCCGGGCGTCGGGCGCAACCTGCAGGATCATCCGTCGCTCACGTTCTGCCACTTTCTCGAACCGCGCTTTCGCATGCCGCTTTCCCGGCGCCGGGCGAGCATGACGGCTGCGCGATTCACGTCCGGCGTCGATGGCGGCGAACCGTCGGACCTGTATCTGTCGAGCGCGACGCGTGCCGCATGGCATTCGCTCGGCAATCGGCTCGGCCTCTTCTTTCTCTGGTGCAACCGGCCGTACTCGCGCGGCCGCGTGCAACTCGTTTCACCCGACGCAGCGGTCGCACCGCGCGTCGAGCTCAATCTGCTCGACGACCAGCGCGACCTCGACCGGCTCGCGGTTGGCGTACGGCTGCTCGCGAAGGTCGTCGCCGCATCGGGCCTCGGTCGCGATCAGCGCGATTTCTTTCCCGCGGCGTTTTCGCCGCGCGTGAAGGCGCTGAGCCGTGTTGGCGAGGGCAATGCACTGCTGACTTCGGTGCTCGGCACACTGCTCGATGCACCCGCGCCGATCCGCCGCCTGCTGATCGAACGCTTCTTCACGCGCGGGCTCAGGATCTCCTCGCTGCTCGCCGATGAAGGCGCGCTCGCGGACTTCATCCGCGCGAATGTCTTCGGCGTATGGCATGCGAGCGGAACGTGCCGCATGGGCGACGCGCGCGAGCGCGGCGCCGTCACCGATACCGAAGGCCGCGTGCATGGAACGCAGGGCTTGCGCGTCGTTGATGCATCGCTGATGCCGCGACTGCCGTCGGCGAACACCAATATCCCGACGATCATGATTGCCGAGAAGATCGCCGACGCAATGGTCACCGGACGACGCGCAGGCAGCGCATCGACAACGACGCCGCTCGCCGCCGCGCACCGATAGTTTCTTTAACGGCAACAAGAGCACGCCACAACAACGTGCCTTCAACACGGGGTCGATCGTGAGACGGCTCGGTGACATTCAAGGAGATGGAAATGTCAGTAGCAGCGCAAAATGGCGCAGCCGTGCCCGCAGTCGATCAGCGACAGGTGATGGGCGCAGTGGCAGCATCGTGTCTCGGTTGGGCACTGGATTTGTTCGACCTGTTCGTGTTGCTGTATGTCGCGCCAGTGGTGGGGCGTCTTTTCTTTCCCTCCGAGCACGCGATGCTTTCTCTCGCGGCAGTCTATGCATCGTTCGCCGTGACACTGCTGATGCGCCCGCTCGGCTCCGCGCTGTTCGGCTCTTACGCCGACCGCCGTGGCCGTAAAGGCGCGATGATCGTCGCGGTGGTTGGCGTCGGTCTGTCGACGGCCGCGTTCGGCTTGCTGCCGACCGTCGCTCAAGTCGGCCTGCTTGCGCCAATTCTCTTCCTCCTGCTGCGCCTGATCCAGGGCGTGTTCGTCGGCGGCGTGGTTGCTTCGACGCACACCATCGGCACGGAATCCGTCGCGCCGAAGTATCGCGGCGCGGTGTCGGGGCTGATCGGCGGCGGCGGGGCGGGACTCGGCGCGCTGCTCGCGTCAGTAACGTTTCTCGCGATGTCGGCGCTTTTCCCCGGCGATGCCTTCGACGTATGGGGCTGGCGCTGCATGTTCTTCACCGGCATCATCAGCTCGGTGCTTGGCCTCTTCGTGTTCAACAGCCTTGAAGAGTCGCCGCTGTGGAAGAAGCTCGCCGCCGAAAAGGCCGCGAAGGCGGCCGCGCAGGTCAAGGGCGCGCCCGTCGAAGTCGTGCGCTCGCCGCTGAAGACGCTGTTCTCGCGCGACTATCGAAAGATCCTCTTCGTCAACCTGCTCCTGACGATTGGCGGCGGCAGCGGCTACTACCTGACATCGGGCTACCTGCCGACGTTCCTCAAGGTTGTTAGCCACGCACCCAACGGTGCGGCCGCGGCGATCCTGATGATCTGCAGCGTCGCGGTTGTGGTCGCTTCGATCGCGGCAGGGCACCTGAGCACGTTCATCGGCCGCAAGGGCACGTTCGTGTGGATCGGGCTGATCCGGCTTGTCGCGTTGCCCGCGCTGTTCCTGCTGCTGCCCAGCGCGAGCAGCATCATGATGGTCGGCTTATACGCAGTGCTTCTCAGCGCGCTCGGCAGTGCGGGCTATGCGCCGATCCTGATCTTCCTGAACGAACGCTTCCCGACTTCGATCCGCGCGACCGGCACGGGCCTCTCCTGGAACATTGGCTTCGCGATCGGCGGGATGATGCCGACGGCCGTGTCGCTGGTAGCGAAGGATGCGAGCCAGTTGCCGATGACGCTGGCGATTTTCGTCGGCGCGATCAGCGTGATCTTCCTGGTGGGCGCGTTCGTCGTGCCCGAGACACTCGGCAAGCTCGAAGGCGGTTCCGCGCGCATTCCCTCCTGATTCACTGAGCATGACGGCGGGCACCAACGGGCGCTCGCCGCACACAACAGCCGGAGACATCGATGAAATACGAAGAAGACGTTCGTGCGCGTTCCTACAAGTTTCGCGACGAGTATGTCGACGCCACGCCATGGTGGTATCGCGGCGAAATGCACCTCGGCTT
>NZ_FCON02000079.1 GCF_001544535.1 Caballeronia choica
CTACATGCCAACAACGATGAAACCCTGCTAACGACACTCCCCCGGTTGGACCACTCCGACGTAACGGGCTAGCGGCGACTGGCAAGGATTGGCGGTGGAAAGCTGCTTTCTTTGCTTACTTTCTTTGCAGCAGCAAAGAAAGTGAGTCCCGCCCCGGACAGGGGCAGAGCAAATAAACCAATAAGAATACAAGTTCCATAGAAGCCCAAGCGCATCAAACGGTGTAAACCACACCACACCACCCCCCGCCCCAAGCGCCAGCGATCAAATCACCTGATTAGCGACATCATCAACCGCCTGACGCACAATCCCGACGATCTCGTCCACCTCACCCCGCGTCGTGACGAGCGGCGGCGCAAAGCCAAGAATATCGCCATGCGGCATCGCACGCGCGATCACACCGCGCTCCAGCGCCGCCGCCGACACCTTCGGCCCCACCTTCAGCGCAGCGTCGAACGGCCTGCGGCCTTCCTTGTCGGCCATGAATTCGAGCGCCGCGAGCATCCCCGCGCCACGCACTTCGCCAACGAGCGGATGCGAGTCGAACGCCGCGTGCAGTTGCGCCTGCAGATACCCGCCGACATCCGCCGCATTCTGCGTGAGGTTCTCGCGCTCCAGAATGTCGAGGTTCGCGAGCGCCGCCGCCGCGCAGATCGGATGCCCCGAATACGTCCAGCCGTGACCCATCGCGCCGTATTCCTGCGAGCCCTTGTCGATCACGTCCCACACGCGCTCGCCAACGATCACGCCCGACAGCGGCGCATACGCGCTCGTCAGCCCCTTCGCGACGGTGATCAGGTCCGGCTGGATGCCATAGTGCTGCGCACCCATCTTCGAGCCGAGTCGCCCGAAGCCGCACACGACTTCATCGGAGATCAGCAGGATGTCGTGCTTCCTGAGCACCTGCTGGATCGCGGACCAGTAACCCTCCGGCGGCGCGATGATGCCGCCCGTGCCCATCACCGGCTCCGCGATGAACGCGGCGATCGTATCGGCGCCTTCCTTCGCGATCAGCTTCTCCAGTTCCTCGACGCAATACGCGGTGAACTGCGCCTCGCTCATGCCGGCCGGCGCCTGACGATACCAGTGCGGGCAGACCGTGTGCTTCACGCGGTCGATCGGCAAGTCGAAGTTCTGGTGAAAGCTCGGCAAGCCCGTGAGGCTGCCGGTCACGATGCCCGAGCCGTGATAGCCGCGCTGGCGCGAGATGATCTTCTTCTTGTTCGGGCGGCCGAGCACGTTGTTGTAGTACCAGACGATCTTGATCTGCGTTTCGTTCGCATCCGACCCGGACATGCCGTAGTACACCTTCTTCATGCCGGCCGGCGACCAGTCGATGATGCGCGACGACAGTTCGATGATCGTATCGGTCGAATGGCCCACATACGTGTGGTAGTACGCGAGCTTCTTTGCCTGCTCGTAGATCGCATCGGCCACTTCGGTGCGGCCATAGCCGATGTTCACGCAATAGAGGCCCGCGAACGCATCGATGTAGCTCTTGCCCTGATGGTCTTCGATGCGGATGCCCTTCGCGCCCGTCACGATCTTGCCCGGCAGCGCGCCGCTCGCGTGATCGTGCGCGTGGGTCGACGGATGCATGAAGTGGGCGCGGTCTTCGTTGAACAACTGTTCGAGTTGGGTCATGTGCTTCTCCTTGAATATTCAATTCGGTTAAGCGGCGCTCGTGAGCGGCAGGCCGAGATTGCCGAGGCAAAAATATTTGGTTTCGACGAACGGCTCGAAGCCCTCCGCGCCGCCTTCGCGGCCGAGTCCCGATGCCTTCATGCCGCCGAACGGGATCGGCGCGCCGGTGAACTTCACGCCGTTCACCGAGACCATCGCGAAGTCGAGCCGTCTCACGAGCTGGAAGATCGTGTCGATGCGTTGCGCGCAGACGTAGGCGGCGAGCCCGTATTCGGTGTCGTTGGCGAGGGCAATCACTTCGTCGAGCGTTTCGAACGACGAGATGGCGGACGTCGGCGCGAAATTCTCCTCGTCGTAGATGCGCATGCCCGGTTTGGCATCGGCGATGACGGTAGGTTCGAGAAACCATCCGCCGAGCGCATGCGGCTTGCCGCCCGCCACGATGCGCGCGCCCTTCGCCTTCGCATCCTCGACGCGCGCGAGGGTCGTATCGAAAGCGGCCTGGTGCATCAGCGGACCAATGTCCACGCCCGCCTCGAATGCGGGACCGACTTTCAATTGCTTCACCGCATCACCGTACTGCTCGACGAAGCGCGCGTATAGCGGCGCCGCAACAAAGATGCGGTTGGCCGCGCAGCAGTCCTGGCCCGAAGTCTGGAACTTCGCGTTCACCGCTATCCTCACGGCCTGGTCGAGATCGGCATCCTCGGTGACGATGAACGGCGCGTTGCCGCCAAGTTCCAGCGCGAGCTTCTTGATGCCCGACTCCGCCGCTGCACGCGCGACGAGACCGCCCACGCGCGTCGACCCGGTAAAGCTCACCGCGCGCACGCGCGAGTCGCGCACGAGGGTATCCATCGCCATTTGCGGCTCGCCCAGCACGACGTTGAACACGCCCGCCGGGAAGCCGGCTTCTTCGGCGAGTTGCGCGAGCGCAAGCGCCGAGAACGGCGTCTCGTGCGCGGGCTTGACGACCACCGTGCAGCCCGCCGCGATCGCGGCCGCGGCCTTGCGCGTGATCATCGCGACCGGGAAATTCCACGGCGTGATCAACGCGGCCACGCCGACCGGCTCCATCACCGTGCCGAGATGCGCGCCATCGATGTGCGTCGGGATCGTGCGGCCCGTGAGGCGCTTTGCTTCGTTGGCGAACCACTCGACGAAGCTCGCCGCATACGCGATCTCGCCGCGCGCTTCGGCAAGCGGCTTGCCCTGTTCGAGCGAGAGGATGCCCGCGAGATCATGCTGATGACGCAGGATCAGTTCATGCCACCGCAGGAGCCGCGCGCTGCGTTTTTCCTGCGACACCCAGCGCCATGCTTCGAATGCACGCTGCGCGGCATCGACCGCTGCCGTGATCTGCGCGGCTTCGAGCATCGGCACATGACCGATCACGCTTTGATCGGCCGGGTTCTGCACGGCGACGGTGGATGCGCTGTCGCTGTGCACCCAGCGGCCATCGGCATAGCAAAGGGATTTGAAGAGGATAGGATGACCCAGCATCATGAACGGCTCCTGTTGGTCCTGGTATGCATCCAATGTAAGGCTTCAGCGTCCTTCGATTTTTTCGTTGCGGACCGCTTTGGTTGAGGTTTTTTCTGTTCTCGCTACGCGTTGCCGGAATTTCTTCAGGCCCAGTCGGGCGCATCGTCCGGCATGCTCTTCACGACCTTGGTCACGATGTACGTGAAGTACTTTTCGATGCCGAGTTCATCGACGAGCAACGAATCGATGAAGCGTTGATAGTGGTCGATGTCGCGCGCCACGACATGCAGCACATAGTCCACGCCGCCGCCCGTCGCGTAGCATTGCGCGACCTCGGGCGCACTCGCCACGCGCTCCTCGAAGCGCCGCATGTCGTGGGCGGTGTGGCGCGCCAGCGTCACTTCCACGATGATGCGGCTCCCCTTGAACACCGCCGACCAGTCGACGTCCGCGCGATAACCGCGGATGATGCCGCTCTCTTCGAGCTTCCTTACGCGCTCCCAGGCCGGCGAGATCGACAGGTTCACCTCTTCGGCAAGCCGCGATTTCGTGATGCGGCCATCGCGCGCGAGGATGCGCAGGATGGCAAGGTCGTAGCGGTCGAGCTTGATCAATTAGATCGCCACCGGAATGTTGCGCTCGACGATATCCGCGACGACGGCCACCGTATCGCCGATCTGTACGAGCCCCGGGAAGTGCCGCGCCGCTAGCAAGCCGCCTCGCCGCGCTCGATATTCGACTGGCGTGGCGCCGGTGCGCGTCGCGTCGTAGACGCGCGCGAGCACGTCGCCTTTCTTCACGACGTCCCCTAAATTACGGCACATTTCGAGCAGGCCGCTGTGTTCGCTCGTCGTGTAGCAGGAGCCGTCGGGCATGTCGAGGAGCGTCGTCGTCCGGTTCGGCTCGCCGTTGTCGAACGTCTCCTTCGCGAGCACGCCCGCATGCGCGAGCAGGCCGTACACGCCCCGCTCCGCGACCGCGACGCTCGCCGC
Source organism: Caballeronia choica (assembly GCF_001544535.1). Classification (GTDB taxonomy): domain Bacteria; phylum Pseudomonadota; class Gammaproteobacteria; order Burkholderiales; family Burkholderiaceae; genus Caballeronia; species Caballeronia choica. The sequence goes on from NZ_FCON02000079.1 coordinate 4,122, forward strand.
GCTCGCCGATCCGCCGCCGCCGAGTTCCGTCGATACGAACACCTTGCCCGCTTCCTCGACCGCGCTATCGAACAGGCCGACGCTGTCGAGTTCCAGCATGCGCATCGAATACGGCGCGCCGAACGCGCGCATCGCGGCTTCGCAGCGTGCTTGCTGCGTGGCGTCCGGCAGCACATGGATTGCCGCGAAGGGCACGAAGTCGAGCGTCCTGCCGCCCGCGTGGATATCGAGCACGTAGTCCGCGAGCGGCAACAGATGCCGCTGGAAGTAATCCGCGATCTTCTCGGTCACGGTGCCATCCGGCTTGCCCGGAAAGCTGCGGTTGAGATTGCCCGCATCGAGCGGCGACGTGCGCGTGCCCGCCGCGAACGCCGGGAAGTTCATGAACGGCACGATGATGACGCGGCCGTTGATGTCGCCAGCCTTGAGCGTCGCGGCCAGCTTCGACAGCGCGATCGGGCCTTCATACTCGTCGCCGTGATTGCCGCCCGTGAGCAGCACGGTCGGACCCTCGCCGCGCCTGATTACCGTGACCGGAATCATCACCGCGCCCCACGCGGAATCGTCGCGTGAATAGGGCAGCTTGAGGAAGCCGTGCTGCTCGCCGTCGGCGGAAAAATCGACCGTCGGCTGGATCGGGGACGCGCGCATTCGCTACTCCTTCACGAACAGTTTGCGAGGCGTGTTGCAGAAGGTCTCGACGCCGGTGTCCGTAATCAGGATGCTCTCCGTGATTTCCAGGCCCCAGTCGTCGAGCCACAGCCCCGGCATGAAGTGAAACGTCATGCCGGGTTCGAGGACGGTCTTGTCCCCGGGACGCAGGCTCATCGTGCGCTCGCCCCAGTCGGGCGGATAGCTCGCGCCGATCGGATAGCCGCAGCGGCTGTCCTTCTCGATACCCGACTTGCGCAACACCGCGAAGAACGCGTTGGCGATGTCCTCGCACAGATTGCCCGGCTTCGCTGCCGCAAGGCCCGCTTCGATGCCTTCGATAACAGCCTTTTCCGCTTCGATGAAATGCTGCGGCGGGCGGCCGAGATACACCGTGCGCGACTGCGGACAGTGGTAGCGCTTGAAGCAGCCGGCGATTTCGAAGAACGTGCCCGCGTTCGCCGCGAACGCGGAATCGTCCCACGTGAGATGCGGCGCGGCGGCATCGGAACCGGTCGGCAGGAGCGGCACGATGGCCGGATAATCGCCGCCATATCCTTCGACACCGGTGATCCCCGCCGAGTAGATCTCGGCGACGAGATCATTCTTCTTCATGCCCGGCTCGACCTTCTCGACGATGCGCGCATGCATCTTCTCGACGATGCGCGCCGCCACGCGCATGTACTCGATCTCGCGCGCCGACTTCACCGCGCGCTGCCAGTTCACGAGCGCGGTCGCATCGATCCATTGCGCCTGCGGCAAGTGCTGGGTCAGCGACGCATACGCTTTCGCGCTGAAGTAGTAGTTGTCCATCTCCACGCCGATGCGGCACTTCTGCCAGCCGCGCGCCGCGATGACTTCGGTCGACAGATAGTCCATCGGATGGCGCACTGGCGACTGCACGTAGTGATCCGGATAGCCGACGATGTTGTCGTGCGCCATGAATGCCGTGCGCTTCGCGCCGTTCGCATCCTGGCCTCGGCCGAACCATACCGGCTCGCCTTCCATCGCGAGCAGCACGCACTGATGCACGTAGAACGACCAGCCGTCGTAGCCCGTCAGCCACGCCATGTTGGTCGGATCGGTCACGATCATCAGATCGATGCCCGCCTTCTGCATCGCGCGCCGCGTCTTCGCGATGCGAGCGTCGTACTCGCTGCGCTCGAACGGCAGGCGCACGGTGGGCGCGCTCGCCTTCGGCCTTTCCTGTTGTGTTGTATCTGACATCGTCCCCTCTTCAGAGCGTCACGTCGTTGGTGAAAATGGTGCCTGCGCCAGCGGCCTTCGCCCGCGATATCGCAAGCGCGGCGATCGCCGTGTCCTGTGCGCCGGTGCCGGTGAGATCGCAGACGGTGATGTCCGCATCGCTCGTGCGGCCCGGTGCTTGTCCGGCAATGACCTCGCCGAGTTCGGCGAATGTCTTGTCGGCTTTTACGACGCCCGCCTCGATCGCGTGATGCAGTTCGCCGAGCACGCGCGTCTGCTGGATGCGGTCGCAGATGTAGTGCGCTTCATCGAATACATCCGGCGCGAGTTCGTTCTTGTGTTCCGCATCCGAGCCCATCGCGGTGATGTGCAAGCCGGGATGCAGGTCGCGTGCATGGATCAGCGGTTCGCGGCTCGGGGTGGTCGTGATGGCGATGTCGGCGTGCTTCAGCGCAGCGCTCACACTGTCCGCGACTTCGCATTGCACGCCTTCGGTCTCTTGCGCGAAGCGTGCCGCACGTTGCGGATCGCGCGCCCATACGGTCACGTGCTCGATCTTGCGCACGAGCATCAGCGCCTTCAGTTGCAGGCGCGCCTGCTCGCCTGCGCCGATGATCGCGACGCGCTTTGCATCGTTATTCGCGAGCCAGCGCGCGGCGACCGCGCCCGCTGCCGCCGTGCGCACCGCGGTGAGATAGCCGTTGTCGAGCAAGATCGCTTCCGTGAGGCCAGTGCGTGCCGACAGCACGAGCATCAACCCATTGAGACTCGGCAGCCCGAGCGACGGATTGTTGAAGAATCCCGGACTCACCTTGATCGCGAAGCTTTCGAAGCGCGGCAGGTATGCGGTCTTCACATCGACCTCGCCCGCGTGCTGCGGGATGTCGAGCCGAAGGATCGGCGGCATCGCCACGGCTTCCGTCGCGAGCGAGCGGAACGCAGCCTCGACCTGATCGATGGCGGCGAGATCGAGCGGCACGAGCGCGCGCAGTTGCGCCTCGCCAAGAATGGAAATGGACGGCATGTCACAAGGCTCCGATGAGACGGCGATGCAATTCGATGTCGATATTGCAGCCGCTGACGACGATCACGATCGGTCCGCGCGGCGCGTCGAGCACGCGATCCAGCACGGCCGACATGCCGACCGCCGCCGCACCTTCCACGACGAGACGTTCTTCGCGATACGCATGCACGATGCCGCGCGCGATCGACGCTTCATCGAGCAACACCACGCGATCGATTAGCGCGCGCGTCATCGCGAACGTAAGCTGGTTGTCGAGGCCGATGCCGCCGCCGAGCGAATCGGCGAGCGTCTCGACTTCATCGACCAGTACGGGCTTTTCGGCCACAAGACTCGCGTGCATCGCCGCGCCGCGCGCCATCGTCACGCCGATCATCGCGACATCCGGATTGATTTGCTTCGCCGCGAACGCGACACCGCTGAACAAGCCGCCGCCCGAAAGCGGCACGATGACCGTCGCGGTAGAGGGCAGCGCTTCGAGAATCTCCAGCCCGATCGTGGCCTGCCCCGCGATCACGTGCGGGTCGTCGAACGGCGGCACGAACGCGAAGCCCTCTTCACGCACGAGCCGCATCGCCTCGACTTGCGCATCGTCCTGGCTCTTGCCCGCGATGACGACACGCGCGCCCAGCGCGGCCACTGCATCGACCTTGTTCTTCGGCACGAGCGAGGACATGCACACGGCCGCTTCGATGCCAAGCGCGCGCGCCGCGTGAGCGACCGCGCGTCCATGATTGCCCGTCGATGCGGTCACCACGCGCGTCACGCCACGCTCCGCGAGTTCGGTGAGCGCGCTTGTCGCGCCACGCAGCTTGAAGCTGCCGGTCGGCTGGACGGTTTCGAGCTTGAGATGGACCGGCACGCCGGCCATGTGCGAGAGCGCAGGCGATTCAACGAGCGGCGTGCGGCAGACGCGCCCTTCGATGCGCTGACGCGCGCGATAGACATCGGCAAGCGAAATGGCGGACATGTGAGCGCGGCTGCGTTGAGTTCCAGTGCAACCGAGTCTAATGTCCTAAAAAATCGATTTCGAATGTCCTAGATCATTTCAGTTGAAGTCATGCACGTGAGGGTATTGCTCGAACACCGCACGCATCGTTTCCACCGCGCTTTTGAACGTCGCATCGCTCACTTCGGCACCGACGCACAGCCGCACCGCATTCGGCCGCTCGGCCCCTCTGACAAGGAACGGATCGGGCGACGTCACCGCGATATCGCGATTGCGCAGCTCGCGCGTGATGCGATCCGCCTGCCAGTAATCGGGCACGCGCAGCCACACCGAAAGCGCATGCGGATGACTGCCGAGCACATACGCACCCAGCGCCTCGCGCACGATCGCCTGGCGCGCTGCGAGCCGTTCACGCTGGATCTCGACCAGCCGTTGCGCGGTGCCGTCGTTGATCCAGCGCGTCGCGACTTCGGCGATCGGCGAGGTCGCCATCCAGCTGCTCACGCGCAACACGCTCTCGGCGCGCAGGGCGAGACGCGGCGGCATCGTCAGGTAGCCGGTGCGCAGGCCGCTCAGCACGGACTTCGTCATGCTCGTGCAGTAGAACGCGAGGTCCGGTATCAGGCTCGCAATCGGCGTGTGCGCCTTCGCGGGCAGCGCGCCGTACACGTCGTCCTCGATCACATAGACGCCGTAGCGCTGCGCGATGCGCGCAATCGCGCGGCGCCGTGAATCGGGCATCAGCGCGACAGTCGGGTTGTTCAGCGTCGGCGTGCAGACGAGTGCGCTCACGCGCTCGCTGTCGCACATCTCCTCGAAATGCTCGGGCCGGATGCCGTGCTCGTCGATCTCGAGGCCCTTGAGCGTAAACCCCAACACGCTCGCCGAACCGATCACGCCGTGATCCGTCAGGCTCTCGCACAGGACGGTATCGCCCGGGCCGACGATCGAAGCGAGCGCGAGGAAGATGCCGTGCGCCGCGCCATTCGTCACGAGCAGCGCGTTCGCGCTCACCGGCATGTTGAGCGACGCGAGCCACGCCGCGCCCGCCTGCCGGTGATGCTCGAAGCCCGCGATCGGCCGGAATGCGCGTATCCACGGCTGGTCCTCGACTGTCGCGAGCGTCGCGCACACCTTGCGCCACATCGCATCGTGCTCGGCGGTATGCACGATGCGCGCGATCGAAAAGTCGACCACCGAGCGTTCGGCGGTGTCGAGCATATAGTTCGACATGGCCTCGGTCACGCGCGCCGCCACGAAGCTGCCGCGCCCGACCTCGCAGCGGATCAGCCCCTGCCGCTCCAGTTCCTTGTAGGCGTTGGTGACCGTCTGCACGCTGATCGCCAGGTCCGCCGCGACTTCCCGCTGTGGCGGCAGACGCGCGCCCGAGGCGAGCGCCGAACTCTCGATGTCGCCCGCTATCGCCTTCACCAGCCGCTTGTATTTCGATTGCACGCCCTGCACCGTGCGCACCGCTTCGCGCCATCGCTCGTTCACTTTCCACTCCTTCGATGCCCCTTTTGCGTACCTCAATGGTCGCCGAAAACGCAGCCTGAAAATTATTGTCCTAGAGCAATCGGAACAAATATATGGCTTTGTATGCTGCGTTCATGGCTGTGTTCCGCGACACCGGCGAAGCCTTTGCAGACAAGGCTGATCTCAGGGTTTGCGAGCATCCGACCAGGGCGCCGGCGCATGGTGCGGCGCAATCAACCACGCGATGAATACGAACCACGAACCAGTAAAACGGGATCGATATGAAAATCAAGCGAGTGTATGGATTGTTGGGCGCGCTATGGATTGCGGCGGCGGGACTGGTCGCACATGCGCCGGCCGCGAGTGCCGAGACAACGTTGCAGCGCATCCAGCGCACCGGTGAAGTGCGCATCGGTTATGCCAATGAAAACCCGTTTGCCTACACGACGCCGGATGGCACGGTCACCGGCGAATCGCCCGAGATCGCCAAGAAAATCTTTGCGAAGCTCGGCGTCAAGAAGGTCGATGCTGTTTTGACCGAATGGGGCGCGTTGATTCCGGGGCTGCGCGCCGGCCGCTTCGACGTGATCGCCGCCGGCATGTACGTGACGCCGGAGCGCTGCAAGCAGGTTGCCTTCGCCGATCCGCAATACCAGATCCCCGACACGCTGCTCGTCCTCAAGGGCAATCCGAAGAACCTGAAGAGCTACGCGGATGTCGCGAAACAACCGGACACGAAACTTGCTGTAATGGCAGGGACGGCCGAACTCGGCTACTCGCGTGCAGCGGGCATCAAGGACGATCAGATCCTGCAGGTGCCCGACACGACCGCGCAATTGCAGGCGGTGCGCGCGCGCCGTTCCGATGCCGCAGTCGGCACTGCATTGACGATGAAGGGTCTCGCCGCGAAGGGCGGTCCGGAGATCGAGGCGATTCCCAATTTCACCGACGACCCGAAGCACATCGGCTACGGCGCACTGGCGTTCCGCCCGGAAGACACGGACCTGCGCGATGCGGTGAACAAGGAACTGCATGCGTGGCTCGGCACCGGGGACCACCTGAAGACGGTTGCACCGTTCGGCTTCGACAAGAGCAACCTGCCGACCAAGAAGACCGCCGAGCTTTGCGGCGGCTGACCTGGCCGCTGCAAACGTAAAGCCTGTGTAAAGCGTGGCGCGTGCGTTGCAACCCTGCGCGCCATGTCCGGATTCAAGGCGTGCCGAGTGTCCCCGGGCACGCCAGACAGTGAAGCGAGGAACCGCCATGCGTGAACTCATGCCCCTTTTGATGAAGGGCACCCTCGTCACCATCGAGATCGCCTTCTACAGCATCCTGCTCGCGATCGTCATGGCAGGCGTCGCCGCCGCTATGCGCACGGCGCCGTGGCGGCCGGTGCGCTGGATCGGAAACGTCTACGTCGAAATCTTCCGCGGCACGTCGCTCCTCGTGCAACTGTTCTGGTTCTTCTTCGTGCTGCCGCTGCCGCCGTTCAACCTCGAACTCACGCCGTTCACCGTCGCGATCGTCGGGCTCGGGCTGCACTACGGCGCCTATGGCTCGGAGATCCTGCGCGGCGCGTTGCGCTCGGTGCCCGGCGGCCAGTTCGAAGCGGCACTTGCATTGAACATGCCGGCCGCCATCCGCATGCGCCGCATCGTGTTGCCGCAGGCGATGATCAACGCGCTGCCGCCCGCGACGAACCTGATGATCGAACTGCTCAAGGGCACGTCGCTGGTGTCGCTGATCACGCTCTCGGACCTTACGTTCCGCGCGCGCCAGCTCGATGAATCGACGTTCAAGACCGCCGAGATATTCGCGCTGACGCTCCTGATTTACTTCGTGCTCGCGCAGGTCATTTCCTACGTGATGCGTCATTTCGAGCGGCGCTTCAGCAGTCATCTCGTCCGCCGCACGCCGAGGATCGCCAAATGACTCATTTCTTCGACATGAAATATGCGCTGCACATCCTGCCTGATCTGCTGCGCGCATCGGTGTACACCATCGGCATCACGCTGGTCGGCTTTGCAATCGCGCTCGTGCTCGGCCTCGTCCTCGCGATCCTGCGGCGCAGCGATGTGCAGGCGATCTCGAAGCCCACGGCCTTCTTCATCGAATTCATCCGCAGCACGCCGCTCCTGATCCAGGTGTATGTGCTCTTTTATGTCGCGCCGCTCTATGGCCTCACGATGTCGGCGCTGACCGCGGGCACCATCGGCATCGCGGTGCATTACGCGTGCTATGTGTCGGAGGTGTATCGCGCGGGCCTGAACGGCGTTGCGCGCGGCCAGTGGGAGGCGGCGTGCGCACTGTCGCTCTCGCCGTGGCGCACGTATGGCGGCGTGATCCTGCCGCAAGCGATCCGTCCGATCATTCCCGCGCTCGGCAACTACCTCGTCGCGATGTTCAAGGACACGCCGGTGCTCTCCGCGATCACGGTCGTCGAGCTTATGCAACAGGCGAAGAACATCGGCTCCGAGACGTTCCGCTATCTCGAACCGATCACGATGACGGGACTGTTCTTTCTATTGATCAGCGTGACGTTCGCCTCGGGCGTGCGCCATCTCGAACGACGCGTGAGGTTGCCATGAACCCGAATGCCCAGGTCCGCGCAATTCAAGCCACCCCTACCCGGCCCGGCGGTGCACGCTGATGGAACTCCAGGAGAAGCAGATGAAACGAGATCTCGACCCTGCACTCGGTGCAGCCGCCGACGCAGAGGCTTCGACCCCCATGGTCCGCTTCAAGGGCGTGACGAAGCGCTACGGTCCGCTCACGGTCCTCGACGAACTCGATCTCGATGTCGCGCGCAACGAGAAGGTCGCGATCATCGGGCCGAGCGGTTCGGGCAAGTCCACGCTCCTGCGCGTGCTGATGACGCTCGATCCGCTGACCGACGGCATGATCGAAGTCGACGGCGAACCGCTCACGCACCAGATGCGCAACGGCGTGCTCGTGCCTGCGTCCGAGCGCCACGTGCGGCAGGTACGCAGCAAGATCGGCATGGTGTTCCAGAGCTTCAACCTGTTCCCGCACATGACCGCGTTGCAGAACACGATTGAAGCGCCGCTCTTCGTGCTCGGCATGTCGAAAAAGGATGCGACCGAGCGCGGCCGCGAGCTGCTTTCGATGGTCGGGCTAGCGGACAAGTGCAATCACTATCCGTCGCAGCTTTCGGGCGGACAGCAGCAGCGCGTTGCGATTGCGCGTGCGCTTGCGATGCGTCCGAAGGTGATGCTGTTCGACGAAGTGACGTCCGCGCTCGATCCTGAGCTGTGCGGCGAAGTGCTGAACGTGATTCGCAAGCTGGGGCATGAACACGATCTGACGATGCTGATGGTTACGCACCAGATGGGCTTTGCGAAGGATTTCGCTGATCGCGTGTGTTTCTTTTCGCAAGGCAAGATCGTCGAACAGGGCGCACCGCGAGAGTTCTTTTCGGCGCCACGGCATGAGCGCACGCAGCAGTTCTTGCGGGCGGTGACGGAGGCAATGTAGCGGCGTGGTTTGCGCCATATAAGCCTGGGCGCATCAAACTGTGTGACCCCAACCCATCCCCCGAGACGGTGCAATAATCAAGGCTTGGTCTGCCTGGCACCGTGAGAACCTCGGATGATGGATGAACGCATCACACGATCCGCGCAAGCGTTGCAAAGCAACGCGGATTTCTGGTCCCTGCGAATCGTCGATGAACGAACCGACGATCATCAAGTGCGCAACGACGTCGTGCAGCCGTTGCGCACCGCGCGCGAGCGTGGAGCAATGCTGGTCGCGTGGTCCGGTGCCGGCGCGGGTTACGCGGCCACGTCCGACTTGTCGCCCTCTGGCTTGCAGGCCGCGCTCGATGTCGCGACCCGCCGCGCAGAGGCGAGCGCGTCGATATCGCTTATCGATCACCGGCAGATGGTTCGTCCCACGCAAAGCGGCGGCTATGAATCGCCGGGCGTCGAGCAGGTCCTGCCCGACCGCCGCGAATGGCTTCTACGTCTAGCGCACGAATGCGCCGCTGCGCGCATTGACGACCGCATCGTCGAGCGCATCGCCGCCGTCCAGCTCGTGCGCACCGAACACACCTTTCTCACGAGCGACCGCGTGCGCATCGACCAGCGCTTCTCACTCGTGATGCCGCAATTCACCGCCGTGGCGCACGCGCACGGCGACACGCAGGTTCGCACGCTCGGCGGCGACTACGGCACGCTCGCTCAGGGCGGCATCGAGGTCCTCGCGCAGTTCGGCTTCGACGGCGCGGGCGCGCGCATCGCCGGCGAAGCGCTGCAACTGCTCGCCGCGCCGAACTGCCCGACCGGGCCGCGCGACCTGTTGCTCATGCCGGACCAGATGATGCTGCAGATACATGAGTCGATCGGACACCCGCTCGAACTGGACCGCATCCTCGGCGACGAGCGCAACTTCGCGGGCTCGAGCTTCGTGAAGCCAGCGTTCTTCGGCCACTATCGTTATGGCTCGCCGCTGCTCAACGTGACGTTCGATCCCGAACAGCGCGGAGAAGCGGCCGCCTACGCGTTCGATGACGACGGCACGCCGGCGACCAAGGCCTATCTGATCCGCGACGGCCTGCTCGAGCGTGCGCTCGGTGGCGCGCTGTCGCAGCAGCGCGCGCAACTGCCGGGCGTGGCGAATTCCCGCGCATCGAGCTGGAATCGCCCGCCGATCGATCGCATGGCGAATCTCAACATCGAGCCGGGCACGAGTTCGCTCGACGCGATGATCGCCGGCATCGAACACGGCATCATGATGCGCACGAATACGTCGTGGTCCATCGACGATCATCGCAACAAGTTCCAGTTCGGCTGCGAATGGGGCCAACTGATCGAGAACGGCCGGCTCACGCAGGTGGTCCGGCAGCCGAATTATCGCGGCATCTCGGCGAACTTCTGGCGCAACCTCGTCGCCGTCGGCAACGCGGAAACACGCGGCGTGTACGGCACATCGATGTGCGGCAAAGGCGAGCCGATGCAGATCGTGCGCGTCGGCCATGCGTCGCCCGCATGCGTGTTCAGCGGCATCGACGTATTCGGAGGCGCGCGATGACGGCCGCCGTGGTCACGAACGGCGCGCCTCCGGGCGACTGGCATCGCCACTTCTCGCTGCTCGCCGATGAAATCGATGCACTGCTTGCCGATGGCGAAGTCGCGCTGACTTCGCTATCGGCGGAAGACTCAGACTTCGTGCGCTTCAACGCCGGCAAAGTGCGGCAGACCGGCCACGTGCGCCAGGGCAGACTCACGCTGCGGCTGATCGACGGCGAGCGTCAAGCGTATTCCACGCTGAGCGTCTGCGGTGATTTGCCGGAGGATCGCCGCGAGATCGCCGCCGCGCTCGGCACGCTCCGCGACGGCCTGCGTCACGCGCCCGACGATCCGCACCTGCTGTTCGACACCTCGCGCTGGGCGCAATCGACGCATCGTCGCGGCACCTTGCCCGACGCCGAAACGCTGGCGCGCGTCGTGACCCGGCACGCTGCCGCGCTCGATTTCGTCGGGTTCTACGCGGGCGGGTCGATTGTGCGCGGCTTCGCTTCGTCGCTCGGCAGCCGTGGATGGTACGAAGTCGGCAATTTCAGTTTTAGCTGGTCGCTGTGCGACCCGAGCGGCCGTGCGATCAAGAGCGTCTACGCCGGCGACGACTGGAGCGAGGACGTTTTCGTGCGCAAGGTCGAGCAGGCCGCGGCCCGGATGGAAGTCCTTGGCCACACGCCGCGCGTGTTGTCCCCTGGGCACTATCGCACCTATCTCGCGCCTTCCGCACTTCAGGAACTGATCGGGACCGCGTCGTTCACCGCGTTCTCCGCGCGCCAGCAGGCCACCGCGCGAAGCGAGTTCTACCGGCTGAACCGTGGCGACGTTTCACTCGATCCGCGCGTGACGCTGACCGAAGACCTCGGCCTCGATATCGCCCCGCGTTTCAACGAAGACGGCTACTTGAGCGAAACGGTGCCGCTGATCGCGCAGGGTCGCGGCGCCGGGCAGCTCACCAACGCGCGCACGGCGCGAGAGTATGGCCTGCGCCCAAATGGCGCACAGGCGAACGAGATGCCCGTCGCGCTTTCGATGAACGGCGGCGACCTGCCTGAAGCCGACGCGCTGTCCGCGCTCGATACGGGCCTCTATGTGGGCAATCTCTGGTACGTGAATTTCTCCGACCGCGTGAATTGCCGTCTGACGGGCATGACGCGCTTCGCCACGTTCTGGGTGGAGCACGGCCGGATCGTCGCGCCCGTCGAGGCGATGCGCTTCGATGACAGCCTCTATCGCGTGCTCGGAAGCGAGCTCGAACGGCTCGGCGCGGGGCCGGAACTGCTGCTGAACGACTGGACCTGGGGTGAACGGGCCACGGGCGGGATGAAGCTGCCGGGGCTGCTCGCCCGCTCGTTCGAGCTGACGCTGTAGCCGACGCTGGAATACGCGCGGTGCATAGTGCGATTTGATGAATTTGGTCATAACGAATCGGTATTGGCTCTAGCGCCGCTTCGCTGTCAATAATCCGCTAGCGGCACGCTTGTATGATAGGAATCCTTGCGACCGGAATGACGCTCGCGACCGCATGGCGCACGCGCCGCCTGTTCAACTTCCATCCCGATGAGGTCGACGATGAGCGACAGACAACCTTCAAACACGCAAACCATCGATCCCTCGTACGAGGCCCGCCGTCGCGAAACCCAGCGCCGCCCCGACGAAGCGCGAAGCGGCCTCTTCAGCACTGAAGACTGGTGGGCCGTCTGGATCGGTCTCGGCATCATCGTGCTCGCCTACGCATTGTTCGCATCGGGCACGAGCATCAAGTGGCTGGCGGTCGCGCCCGCCAAATGGTCGAGCGGCGCGCAGCTTGGCGCCGATCTCGCACAGCATCTCGCCAATTACGTCGCGCTCTTCGTCGTCTTCGCGATCCTGTTCGGCATCGCCATCGCCGCGCTCGGCCAGAGCCTTGTCCGGTTCGTGCCGGGCTTTTTCGCCGTGTTCGTCGTGTCGGCGCTGATCTTCGTCGCGGGCGCCTGGACGAACGCGTCGCGCTACAACCTCGAACCGCCTCTCATCGCGCTTGCGCTCGGGCTGATCGTCTCGAACCTGCTGCGGGTGCCCGCGTGGCTGCAGCCGGCGTTGCGGGTCGAGTTCTACATCAAGATCGGCATCGTGCTGCTCGGCGCCACGCTGCCCTTCACACTGCTCGTGTGGGCCGGCCCGGTCGCGGTTGGACAGGCGACCATCGTCTCGCTCGTCACCTTCTTCGTGATCTTTCTCGCGGCCCGCGCGCTCGGCCTGGACAAGCGCTTCGCGGCGGTGCTCGGCGTGGGCGGCGCCGTGTGCGGCGTCTCGGCGGCGATCGCGGTCGCGGGCGCCGTTCGCGCGAAGCGGGAACAGGCGTCGGTGGCGATCACTCTCGTCGTGGTCTGGGCCATCGTAATGGTGTTCGCGCTGCCCTTCGTGTCACGCGCGCTCGGCTTGCCTACCGGCATCGCGGGCGCGTGGATCGGCACGTCCGAATTCGCCGACGCCGCCGGCATCGCCGCCGCGCAAGCCTATGGCGATCTCGCGAAGCACGCGGCAGGCGCGATCGCGGGTGCGCCGGAAGCGTCGCTGCAGGCGTTCACACTGATGAAAGTGGTCGGCCGCGATATCTGGATCGGCATCTGGGCGTTCGCGCTCGCCATCGTCGCGACGACGCGCTGGGATCGCGACGAACCGGGCGTCATCAAGACGCACACGACCGCCGGCGAAATCTGGACGCGCTTTCCGAAGTTCGTGTTCGGTTTCGTGATCGCGTCGGCGCTCGTCACGTGGATCGCCGGGCATTACACGCTGGCGGAATACCGGAGCGTCGTCACGCCCGCGTTCGTCGCGCCGATCACCGCGCTGCGCACGTGGGCGTTCACCTTCTGCTTCCTCAGCATCGGGCTGACGACGCGGCTCGGCAGCCTTTCATCGACGGGCGCGAAGCCGCTGATAGCGTTCACGGCGGGCGTCGCGGTCAACGTGGTGATCGGTTATCTGCTGTCGGTGCACGTGTTCGGGTCTTATTGGGCATCGCTCGGGCAATGACGGTCAATGTCGCCACCTCCGCCAGCGACGCAACTGGTCGCATCTGCGGCCGTTGCGCGCATTGCGATCACGACCGTCACGCGCTGGAAGCAGCCATTCCCGGCTTGACTGCTTTCGGTTCCGCTTTCGGCGCGAGCGTCGGCGAGACGCGCCTTTGCCGGCTTCATGACCGGCTCGTTTCGCCAGCGGATTCGTGCGGGGAATTCGAGCTCGCCCGGGCGGCGTAGCGCGCCTTTTCTTTCGTTCGCGATTCCCGGCCTGCCGATCCGCGTCGAGTCATATTTCTTACGCAAAGCGTACGACTGCTATGACGTGCAAGTGCGGCGGATTCGGATCGCACGTTCAACCGGCGATTTGCCGGCCACGTCGAGACAGGGCGGGATAGCGCGAGCGATCCTGCCTTGGGTGCTTGAGGTCGAGCGTCATGCGGGTGCCGGGCGCGTCTCGGCAGTATCGGCGGCAAGGGCGGCAAGACCCGATCAATACGAAGAGATGATATTCGTGAACGCGCTCGGCAGATACCGCGATGGTTTCATTTCGTGAAAGCGCTCGATCGCCTGAACATACATCCCGGCATTGAGCGCCTGCGCCACACCCGCACGCGCCACTGCAGCGCCCGGGTGATTGAGCAATATTTTGCCCGCGAGGTGATTCGCGTAGGTCGCCCAGTGTTGCTGACCGGTGGTCGACCAAGGTTCAAGACAGGTGACGAAATTGGTATAGAACGTGAGGTGCCTGACGAAAAAATCCCACCGCCTGAATATCTCGCGCAGCTCGCTCGTGCAGACAGGCACCTTGCGTTCGGTCGTATTGGGGCCGAGCTTGTCGGTGGTCTCCTCGACGCGAAGCCGCTGGGCGACCGTGTTCAGGTCGAGGTCGTCGAGCACGTAAGCGATATCCTGGTCTCGGCCGATCGAATCGTAGAGCAGAAACTTGCAGGAACGCCGCACGATGATGTCATCGACCAGGATATCCGCGGCTCTAGGATTGAAACCCACTGCATTGGGGGCTCTTATTTCCGGCCCTTTGACGACAGCCGGCAATGCCTTGGGATCCGTGCCGAGCTTTGCATAGGCGCTGTCGAAATCACCCCAGAACCTGGCCTTTTCGTCCGTGTCCGGCGATCCAGGAACGGCGCCCTGAATGTACTGGCCCTTGACGGAAAGCCAGAAGTTCGAAATGGCCGGATAGTTTTCCTTGACGATGTGCTTTGTTTCGACGTGCTGGAGCAGCTTCTTTGCCGTCCAATCCTTGGGCTTGGTGTGTAGCGCAAAGAACTCCTGGACACGCAGATAGACTGACAGAGGCCAGTGAAGCACCGCACACCTTCAGCGCGTGATGGTTCGAACGCGGCAACGTCATTTCCGCCCGTTCCCCCCATTCAACCTCCGCCACAACGTCGTCTTGCTGATACCAAGGGCCTGGCAAACCGCCTCGCGATCCCCATTAAGCGAAGCGAGCGCCGCCCGAATCTCGTCCGCTTCGACGTGACGGCTGCGCTCCCTAAGCGTCAGCGCTTCGTCTCGCTCCGCAGGACGCGTCTCGAACACTTCCGGCGCAATCGCCAGCAAATCATCGCTGGTCAGCACGGCTGGCCCGGCACCCTCCGCATCCGCCAACTCGACCCCGATCCGTTCGATCACGTTCTGCAACTCGCGCACGTTCCCCGGCCACGCATACCTCGACAGCGGTTCAGCAAGCGCCGCCAATGCACGCAACGCCGCCTCGGCGTTCTTGACCCGCGCACGCAATCGCGGCTCGCGTTTCGCTACTTGCAACAACAACTCAACCGCGAGCGGCATCAAATCCACCGTCCGCTCCCGCAACGGCGGCAACGCAACATTCAAAATATTGAGCCGATAGTAAAGATCCGCGCGAAACGTCCCGGCCTCGATACCATCGGTCAGCGCGCGATGCGTCGCAGCGATCACGCGTATATCCACGCGCGTCGGCTCGGTCGAGCCGAGCCGCACGACCTCGCGTTCCTGCAACACCCGCAGCAGACGGCTTTGCAGCGGCAACGGCATCTCGCCGATCTCATCCAGAAACAGCGTCCCGCGATGCGCCGCTTCGATCAGCCCGGCCTTGCCGCCTTTACGCGCCCCAGTGAATGCCCCCTCCTCATACCCGAACAACTCGCTTTCAAGCAACGCCTCGGGAAACGCCCCGCAGTTGATCGCGACGAACGCGAAGTCGCGCCGCGCGCTGATCTGATGCAGGCTCTGCGCGACCATCTCCTTGCCGGTGCCGCTTTCGCCAAGAATCAGCAACGTGGCGATCGACTTCGCATAGCGCTGCACGAGCGCGCGAGCGCGCTGCATCGATGGGCTGTCGCCGATCAAATCGTCGAGACGATAACGCGCCGTGAATTGCCGCGTGCGTTGAGTCGAGCGCAGCGTGCGATCAAGCCGCTCGACCGCCCGCGACTCCTGGAACGTCAATACCGTTCCGGCCGCCGCTCCGTTGTTCGCGAGCGGCCCGCGATGCACGACATAGCTCACGCCGCGCACCGAACCCAGCGCCTCGCCGTCGGCATCCGGCAATGCGCCTGCGATATCGGGCGCGAGTTCGAGCAGCGTGCGGCCCACGGCCTCCGTGGCGTCGATGCCGAGCACCGCGGCAAGGCTGCGGTTGATCGCCTCGACCTTGCCCTGCGCGTCGAGCGCGACGACGCCGTCGCGCATGTGCTGCAACAGGTTGTCGAGCCGCTGACGGCGCAACGCTTCACCGCGCGTCGCCCGCGCGACATCGAGTGCGGTATCGAAAGCAGCACGCACGGAGTCGCGCGAGTAGAGAAACACCGCCTTCATGCCGGCGCGCGCCGCCAGATCGGTGACGAGTCCCGGACCGACGACCGCGCCGACGCCCCGGTCGCGCAGATCGAGCACGCAAAGTTCCGCGTCCTCCACGGATCGATACGAGGCGAAGCCGACGTCGATACCGTAGGCGGCGGCGAACCGCCGTACCTCGTCGGGCGTCTCGCCATGCGTGACGAGCGCCACCGACTCCGCTTCCCGCCGCGCGCGGGCCAGCGCATGCATCACGTCGAAGCCGGTCGGACTGATCAGCACGACAGGCACGGCGACCCGAGGCTTCAGGTACGCCCCGTTCGATCCGCCCGCGACGATCACATCGGGCCGTGCGTCGCCGGCCGCTTCGATTTCCTTGACGGCGTCCTCGAATCCGCGTGGCACCACGCGCAAATCGGCCCGGTCGCCGTACTCGTTGGAAATATCGAAGAACAGGTCGCGCAATCGGCTGATCCCCATCGCCCAGAGGCGGGGACGGTCGCCTGCATCGGCATCGGATGGCTGTGATTTCATGGCAAAAAGCATACTCTGGGGGAAGTCGAATATTATGCGCCGTGTTTCTGAAATGAAATCCAGATTTCACGCTGGAACTCGGCCAGCGTTAAGGTGGTTTGGAATATTTCCACAAAATCAATGAGTTAAAAAAATCTATCACGCTGGCCCACCTCTTGCTTATAAGAAGGCCATCAACTGGAGCGAACAATGAACGGACCCAAGAAGGAACCGGGCAGTGCCGGCGCGAAATTCCGCGCGGCAGTGGCCGAAGGACAACCCCTGCAGGTAGTCGGCGCGATCACCGCCTATGCCGCAAAAATGGCCGAGGCGGTCGGCTTCAAGGCGCTGTACCTGTCGGGCGGCGGCGTTGCTGCGAATTCGCTCGGCATTCCCGATCTCGGCATCAGCACGATGGACGACGTGCTGATCGACGCGCGCCGCATCACCGATGCAACCGACCTGCCGCTTCTCGTCGACATCGACACCGGCTGGGGTGGCGCATTCAACATCGCGCGCACCGTGCGTTCGTTCATCAAGGCGGGCGTGGCGGCCGTGCATCTGGAAGACCAGGTCGGCCAGAAGCGTTGCGGCCACCGGCCCGGCAAGGAAGTCGTGCCGACCGCTGAAATGGTCGACCGCGTGAAAGCCGCCGTCGATGCGCGCACCGACGACCAGTTCGTCATCATGGCGCGCACCGATGCGGCGGGGTCGGAAGGCATCGATTCCGCAATCGAGCGCGCGGTAGCCTACGTCGAAGCGGGCGCGGACATGATCTTCCCCGAAGCGATGCAGTCGCTCGACGACTATCGCCGCTTCAAGGCCGCCGTCAAGGTGCCGATCCTCGCGAACCTGACCGAATTCGGCTCGACGCCTTTCTTCACGACGAGCGAGCTGCGCGAGGCCAATGTCGACATCGCGCTGTACTGCTGCGGCGCCTATCGCGCGATGAACGCGGCGGCGCTCAACTTCTACGAAACGACGATGCGCGACGGCACGCAGAAGGCCGCCGTGCCGACGATGCAGACGCGGGCAGACCTCTACAAATACCTTGGCTATCACGCGTACGAAGACAAACTCGACGCGCTGTTCGCCGCAACCAAGTAACTACCAAGTAACTTTCAAGCTGGAGACGACACCAAAATGAGCGAAGCAGACAGCACCACGCCGGCTACCGGCACGTTCAAACCGAAGAAGTCGGTCGCATTGTCGGGCGTGACTGCGGGCAACACGGCGCTGTGCACCGTCGGCCGGACGGGCAACGACCTTCACTATCGCGGATATGACATCCTCGAACTCGCGCGTGCGTGCGAGTTCGAAGAGATCGCGTATCTGCTGGTCCATGAAAAACTGCCGACGCAGGCGGAACTCACCGCCTACAAGACGAAGCTCAAGTCGCTGCGCGGCCTGCCCGCCAACGTGAAGCTCGCCCTGGAATGCGTGCCGGCTTCCGCACACCCGATGGACGTGATGCGCACCGGCGTGTCGGTGCTCGGCACGGTGCTGCCCGAGAAGGACGACCACAGCGTGGCGGGCGCGAAGGATATCGCGGACCGTTTGATGGCATCGCTGGGTTCGATGCTGCTCTACTGGTATCACTTTTCGCACAGCGGCCGGCGCATCGAAGTTGAAACCGACGACGATTCGATCGGCGGACACTTCCTGCACCTGCTGCATGGCGTCGCGCCGTCGAAGTCGTGGGTCGACGCGATGCACGTGTCGCTCAACCTGTACGCGGAGCACGAGTTCAACGCATCGACCTTCACTGGCCGCGTGATCGCGGGCACGGGTTCCGATATCCATTCGGCGATCACCGGTGCGATCGGCGCGCTGCGCGGGCCGAAGCACGGCGGCGCCAACGAAGCCGCGTTCGAGATCCAGTCGCGCTACCAGACGCCCGACGAAGCGGAAGCCGATATCAAGCGGCGCGTCGAGAACAAGGAAGTCGTGATCGGCTTCGGCCATCCGGTGTACACGATCTCGGACCCGCGCAATGGCGTGATCAAGGACGTGGCGAAGAAGCTGTCGCAAGAGGCCGAGAACATGAAGATGTTCGACATCGCCGAGCGGCTCGAAACGGTCATGTGGGAATCGAAGAAAATGTTCCCGAACCTCGACTGGTTCAGCGCGGTGTCGTATCACATGATGGGCGTGCCGACCGCGATGTTCACGCCGCTCTTCGTGATTTCGCGCACGTCCGGCTGGGCCGCGCACATCATCGAGCAGCGCATCGACAACAAGATCATTCGCCCGAGCGCAAACTACACCGGTCCCGAAGACCTGCCGTTCGTGCCGCTCGCGAAGCGCTGAGCTGCAAAGGGGGATAATCGTTCCGGACGCCCGGCAACGATCCCCCGTCACTACTATTAGTCCCCACGGTATGAACACTGCTAACCGAAAGCCCCTGCCCGGCACGAAGCTGGATTTCTTCGACACGCGAGCCGTCGTCGAATCGATCCAGCCCGGCGCCTACGACACCCTGCCCTACACCTCGCGCGTGCTCGCCGAGAACCTCGTGCGCCGGTGCGCGCCGGCCACGCTTGCGGCGTCGCTCCGGCAGATCATCGAGCGCAAGCGCGACCTGGATTTCCCGTGGTTTCCGGCGCGCGTCGTGTGCCACGACATCCTCGGCCAGACCGCCCTCGTCGACCTCGCCGGCCTGCGCGATGCGATTGCAGCCCAAGGCGGCGATCCGGCGCTGGTCAACCCGGTCGTGCCGACGCAACTCGTGGTGGATCACTCGCTTGCCGTCGAATGCGGCGGCTTCGATCCTGACGCGTTCGAGAAGAACCGCGCGATCGAGGATCGTCGCAATGAAGACCGCTTCCACTTTATCGACTGGACCAAGAAGGCGTTCAAGAACGTCGACGTGATTCCGCCGGGCAACGGCATCCTGCATCAGATCAACCTCGAACGCATGAGTCCGGTCGTGCAGGTGAAAGACGGCGTGGCCTTCCCCGACACGCTGGTCGGCACCGACTCGCACACGCCGATGGTGGATGCGCTCGGCGTGATCGCGATCGGCGTGGGCGGCCTCGAAGCCGAAAGCGTGATGCTGGGTCGCGCTTCGTGGATGCGTCTGCCGGATATCGTCGGCGTCGAACTGAGCGGCAAGCCCGGCCCGGGCATCACCGCCACCGACGTGGTGCTCTCGCTGACCGAATTCCTGCGCAAGGAAAAAGTCGTCGGGGCGTATCTGGAGTTTTATGGCGAAGGCACGGCGAGCCTGACGCTCGGCGATCGCGCGACCATCGCCAACATGGCGCCCGAGTTCGGCGCGACCGCCGCGATGTTCTACATCGACGAGCAGACCATCAAGTACCTCAAGCTCACCGGCCGCGACGACCAGCTCGTGAAGCTGGTGGAAACCTACGCGAAGGAAACCGGCCTCTGGGCCGATACCCTGAAGAACGCCGAGTATGAGCGCGTGCTGAAGTTCGACTTGTCGACGGTGGTGCGCACGCTCGCCGGGCCGTCGAATCCGCATCGCCGGCTGCCGGTGTCCGAACTGGCCGCGCGCGGCATCAGCGGCAAGGTCGAGAACGAACCCGGCCTGATGCCGGACGGCGCCGTGATCATCGCCGCGATCACGAGCTGCACGAATACCAACAACCCGCGCAACATGATCGCCGCCGGGTTGCTCGCCCGCAATGCCAATCGGGCCGGCCTCACGCGCAAGCCGTGGGCGAAGACGTCGCTCGCGCCGGGCTCGAAGGCCGTGACGCTGTATCTGGAAGAGGCCGGCCTGATGCCGGAACTGGAACAACTGGGCTTTGGCGTCGTCGCGTATGCATGCACGTCGTGCAACGGCATGTCGGGCGCGCTCGATCCCGTGCTCCAGAAGGAAATCGTCGACCGCGATCTGTATGCGACCGCCGTGCTGTCCGGCAACCGCAACTTCGACGGACGCATCCACCCGTACGCGAAGCAGGCGTTCCTCGCCTCGCCGCCGCTGGTGGTCGCTTACGCGATTGCCGGCACGATCCGCTTCGACATCGAGAAGGACGTGCTGGGAACCGACGCCGACGGCAATCCGGTGCGGCTCAAGGACATCTGGCCGTCGGATGAAGAGATCGACGCGATCGTGGCCTCGAGCGTGAAGCCCGAGCAGTTCCGCAAGGTGTACGAGCCGATGTTCGCCGTCACCGCCGACACCGGCGAGAAAGCGAAGCCGCTGTACGACTGGCGTCCGCAGAGCACCTATATCCGCCGCCCGCCGTACTGGGAAGGCGCGCTCGCAGGCGCTCGCGCGCTCACCGGGATGCGCGCGCTCGCCGTGCTGGGCGACAACATCACGACCGACCATCTGTCGCCTTCGAACGCGATTATGGCCGACAGCGCCGCCGGCGAGTATCTGACGAAGATGGGCCTGCCGGAAGAAGACTTCAACTCGTACGCAACGCACCGTGGTGACCACCTGACCGCGCAGCGCGCCACCTTCGCCAATCCGACGCTCCTGAACGAAATGGCGGTCGAGGACGGCAAGGTCAAGGCGGGGTCGCTGACTCGCATCGAGCCGGAGGGCAAGGTCACGCGCATGTGGGAAGCCATCGAAACGTACATGGAGCGCAAGCAGCCGCTGATCGTGATCGCGGGCGCGGACTACGGCCAGGGTTCGTCGCGCGACTGGGCCGCCAAGGGCGTGCGTCTCGCGGGCGCGGAGGCGATCGTCGCGGAAGGGTTCGAACGCATTCACCGCACGAACCTCGTCGGGATGGGCGTGCTGCCGCTGGAGTTCAAGCCCGGCGTGAATCGCACGACGCTCGGCATCGACGGCACCGAGACGTTCGACGTGACGGGTGAACGCAAGCCCCGCGCCGACCTGACGCTCGTGATCCATCGCAGAAACGGCGAGCGCGTGGAAGTGCCGGTGACCTGCCGCCTCGACACTGCGGAAGAAGTCTCGATCTACGAAGCGGGCGGCGTGCTGCAACGCTTCGCGCAGGACTTCCTCGAATCGTCGAAAGCGGCTGCCTGAACACCGCCAAACGGACGGCACGTTACGTTGCGTGCCGTCCCCCAACCACGCAGACCACATCGCCATGACCCACGCTCCACAGATCAGGATTCCCGCCACCTACATGCGTGGCGGCACCAGCAAAGGCGTGTTCTTTCGCCTTCAGGACTTGCCCGAAGCCGCGCAGGTGCCGGGCGCCGCGCGCGATGCGCTTCTCTTGCGCGTGATCGGCAGCCCGGACCCGTACGGCAAGCAGATCGACGGCATGGGCGGCGCGACATCGAGCACGAGCAAGACCGTGATCGTCGCGAAGAGCAGCAAGGCCGATCACGATGTCGACTACCTGTTCGGCCAGGTCGCCATCGACAAGGCTTTCGTGGACTGGAGCGGCAACTGCGGCAATCTCTCCGCCGCTGTGGGGCCGTTCGCGATCACGAGCGGCTTGATCGATCCCGAGCGCGTGCCGGATAACGGCGTCGCGGTCGTGCGCATCTGGCAAGCGAATATCGGCAAGACGATCATCGCGCACGTGCCGGTCACGAAAGGCGCGGTGCAGGAAACCGGCGACTTCGAACTCGACGGCGTGACGTTCCCGGCCGCCGAAGTTCGGCTCGAATTCATGGACCCGGCCGCCGAGGAAGACGGCGCGGGCGGCGCGATGTTTCCGACCGGCAATCTGGTCGACGATCTCGAAGTGCCGGGCATCGGCACGCTGAAAGCGACGATGATCAACGCCGGCATCCCGACCATCTTCCTGAACGCGGAGGCGATCGGCTACACGGGCACCGAATTGCAGGACGCGATCAACAGCGATCCGAAGGCGCTCGCGAAGTTCGAGACGATCCGCGCACACGGGGCGGTGCGCATGGGCCTGATCAAACACGTCGACGAGATCGGGAGCCGGCAGCACACGCCGAAGATCGCGTTCGTCGCGAAGCCGGTCGGGTATGTCGCGTCGAGCGGGAAGGCGGTTGCTGCCGGCGACGTCGATCTGCTGGTGCGCGCGCTGTCGATGGGCAAGCTCCATCACGCGATGATGGGCACGGCGGCGGTCGCCATCGGCACGGCGGCGGCGATCACCGGCACGCTGGTGAATCTTGCCGCCGGCGGCGGTGAGCGGGACGCCGTGAGGTTCGGCCATCCGTCAGGGACATTGCGAGTCGGCGCGCAGGCGAGCCGGGGCGATGGCGAATGGACCGTCACCAAGGCGATCATGAGCCGCAGCGCGCGGGTGCTGATGGAGGGATGGGTGCGGGTTCCGGGGTGATTTTCGCTGGCGCTTCCTGGGTCGCGGTGGCGCGGGTATGAACAACACCTGATTCCGCCCTGGCAAGGTGCGCGACAACAGCGGTAGTGAAGGAAGAAAGGGAGCCTCGCGGCTCCCTTTCTTCGTTTGGTCAAGGTCACGCCGATCAGATCGTTCCCGGAAACAAGCATTGGCCCATGTGCACTCAAATCACCGTCGATAGTAAGACTATTAAGGTGGCACATGGTGCAAACCGAACTGATGACACAGGACTACATTCGTTAATCAAGTCGCTCCCTTCGTCGTGTTGCGATGCAGTGTGGAATGCGAACATGCAAAGCCAAGACGACGCCGAATAATTCAAATAGTCCGACTAGTTAAGGGTATACATTGATTAATAGGTAAAAGTGCGTGATATAGGATTTTCTGAGGGTAATCATGCGTACGCGCGTGCACACGGTTTCGTCGATGGAGTGATGCCCGGCTCCGGTGCGGTACCGGCCTGCGCCGTCATGCACAGTGAAGTGTTTAACAACTGGAAGACGGGAGACTGAGATGATGGCGCAAGAGAAGGAAGACAAAGACGAAGTGCAGACCATGCGTCGCGGATTGCTTCAGGGCGCTGGCTTGACTGCGGCAATGGCGCTATTGGGCGGCGCGATCACGCCGGCGCAAGCCGCGGAAGCGGGCTCGTTCCCGGCACACAAGCGCTGGAAGATCGTATTCGTCAATCATGTCACGACGAACCCGTTTTTCGTGCCGACGCAATACGGCATTCAGGACGCCACCGCCCTGCTTGGGATGGACTATCAATGGACCGGCTCGGCCAATGCCGACATCGCCGAAATGGTGAATGCGGTCAATGCGGCGATTGCCGCCAAAGCTGACGCGATCGCCGTGCCGATCGTCGATCCCAAGGCGTTTGACAAGCCCATCCAGGCCGCGCTCGACGCCGGCATTCCGGTGTTCGCCTATAACGCCGATGCGCCTTCGGGTTCCTCGAATCCGCGCCTCGCGTATATCGGGCAGGACCTGTATCTGTCGGGCTACCAGATGGGCGAACGCATCGCGAGTCTCATCGATAGCGGCCTCGTCGCGCTCTTCATCGCGACGCCGGGACAGCTCAACATTCAGCCGCGACTCGACGGCGCGGTGGCCGCCATCAAGAAGTCGGGCAAGAAGATCGACGTGCAAACCATCGCGACTGGCGCGACCGTCAACGAAGAACTCTCCAAGATCAAATCGTTCTTTCTCGGTCACCAGGATCTCAAAGGGATGTTCGCCGTCGACGCGGGCAGTACCCAGGGCGTCGCGGAAGTGATGAAGGAGTCCAACCTGCCCGCGAAGGGCGTGCACGGCGGTGGCTTCGACCTGTTGCCACGCACCGTCGACCTGATCCACGACGGCTTCCTCGATTTCACCATCGACCAGCAACCCTACGTGCAGGGCTTCTATACCGTGGTCGAGGCCTTCACCTTTCTTGCGTCCGGTGGACTCGTTGGACCGGCCAATATCAACACCGGCCTGAAGTTCGTGACCAAGGGCTCAGTCGATCCGTACCTGACGACTTCGACGCGCTATGAAGGCAAGAGCACGAAAGCCCAGATCGTGCCACGCACGGGGGCAATCAAAGGGTGACGTCTTCCGTGACGGACGTCCAAAAGGCCGGCAGGCGCCCGAGGCGGTGGTCGAACGCGCTCGGGCGATCCAGCGAGATCCGCATCTTTGCGGTCGCGCTCATCCTCTGCGTCTACTTCGAGACGGTCAACCACGACTTTCTGCTGACCGGCGCGAGTCTGCAAAACCTCTCCCAGTTCATCGCCCCGGTGGCGATCATCGCCTTTGGCGAAATCATGCTGATGATCGGCGGGGAGATCGATCTCTCGGCGGGGATGGTCTTTGCGTTTGCGCCTTTCATCATGCATTTCGCACTCGAGGCAGGTTTGCCCCCATGGCTTGCCATACTGGTCGGCGTGATTGCGGCGGCCCTGGTCGGGTTGGTCAACGGCGCGGTGACGGTGTACCTGCGCATCCCATCTTTTGTGACGACGCTGGGTACGTTGTTCTTCGTGAACGGCCTCACGCTGACGATCTCGCGTGGCACGCCGGTCTCGCCGCCGGAGAATTCCGCGCTCGCGCCGTTCATGGGCGAATGGGGCTATAGCGAAATCATCTGGACCCTCGCCATTGCCGCCGCGATGCACGTTTTGCTCCGTCACACCCGCTGGGGATTGCATACGATCGCGTCGGGCGCGAATCCGCTGGGCGCAAGCGAAGCGGGCATACAGGTCAGACGGCTTAAACTCGGCAACTTCATTCTTGCCGCACTGCTGGCTGGCTTCACCGGAATACTGGAAGCCTTCCGCATCACGTCGATCGATCCGCAAGCGGGCGGCAACCAGATCATGTTCCTGGCGGTGGCCGCAGCCGTCATTGGCGGCACGCCGTTAGCCGGAGGTTCCGGCACGATCATCGGCGGCCTGATCGGCGCGGCGGTCCTGGGCATCCTCAATGACGGCTTCACGCTGATCGGCATCAACGCGTTCACCTTCAACATGATTCTCGGCGCGGCCATTCTCGGGGCGATGATCTTCAACATCCACGTCGTTCGTCTCGCGCGCAAGGGAGAATTGTGATGTCCGAGGTCATGGAGGCGTTGCGCGGCGAGGACATCGTCAAGCGTTTCGGCCCGGTCACCGCGCTCGATGGCGTGACGCTCACGCTAAGGCAGGGCGAAATCCTCGGCATCCTCGGCGACAATGGCGCAGGCAAATCCACGCTGATCAAGATCCTGACCGGCTTTCATCAGCAGACGAGCGGCAAGCTCTTTGTGGGCGGCGAGGAAACGATGCTCCGCTCGGTCGATCACGCGCGCTCGCTGGGCATCGAATGCGTCTATCAGGATCTGGCGCTTGCCAACTCGCTAAGCATTTATCACAACATGTTCC
Organism: Caballeronia choica; assembly: GCF_001544535.1. Taxonomy (GTDB): domain Bacteria; phylum Pseudomonadota; class Gammaproteobacteria; order Burkholderiales; family Burkholderiaceae; genus Caballeronia; species Caballeronia choica. The sequence continues at coordinate 29,932 of NZ_FCON02000079.1, forward strand.
TGAATCGGGAAATCATCCGTCGAGGGCCATTTCGCCTGTTGAACAATCGCGCAATGCGGGAACGCGCTGCGGAGTGCCTCGAAGAAATCGGCGTGCATGTGCCCTCGGTCGATCTTCCCGTCGAGCAGCTTTCCGGCGGGCAGCGACAGGCCATCGCGGTCGCGCGCGCGGTCAATTCGAATGCAAGGATATTGTTGCTCGACGAACCGCTTGCCGCGATGGGCGCCCGCGAGGCTGGGTTGATCATCGACCTGATCCTTCGCCTCAAGGCAAAAGGCGGTCTGTCCATCGTGATGATCATGCACAACTACGCGCAGACGCTCGACATCGCGGATCGCGTAATGCTGATGCAGCGTGGACGTGTGACTTACCAGCGGGAGGCAGCCAGCACGTCGGTCGAGGAATTGATGGACATCGTGCGACGCGAGTACCGGGCAATGCGGACCTCGGCGCAGTGACACAGAGGCCCGGTGATCCGCGCCCAGGAATCAATCGAACATGTCGGGCTGCGTGGCAACCAGTTGATCGTACAGCGTCTGAAAATGCAGCCAGCCGATGAACGAACTGCCGACGTGTTCACGGCTATAGCGCGCCCGTTCTGGCGTCACAAAGGTAGGCTTGACCCCCGAAGCCTCGACAAGCAACTGCTGCTGACAGACACGTTCGAGCGAGCCGGAAACTTGTGATGCTCGGCGAAGGACTGTTCAAACCGATCTTCCGCGAAACGCATTTCGCGTGTTATCGGGTGGCCGACCGCAACTCATCGAAGATAGCGGAATTCCGCGACTGGATTTACCGCGAGAGTCAGACCGCCCCTGAGACCGACGACTGAACGCCCGCGCGTGCCTGTGCGAGCGCCTCACGCAAGACGTCCGCATCGCCGATATGGTTCGCCAGCAAGAGCACCAGCTTGGCATTCATGAAGTGGCTTTCTTCCTCGGTCAGGCCGTTGTGCGCGTCGATGAGGCTCTCGTAGAAAGCGTCCGGATCAGCAATGTTCGATTCGATGTTGAGCTTGTTCATGATGGTTCATCCGTTGCACGTTGCGCGATTGAGGGCCGCGCCGATCGATGCGGCGTCGAGGGCGCGCCAGCGCGCGCAGACATGCTGGTCGGGACGCAGCAAATAAAAGGTGCCGGGCCGCGCATCGAAACGATGCGTGACGATGCCTTCAAGGTCTTCGACGACGGTCACGCCCGGCGCCGCTTTGACCGCCGCGCCGCGCGGCACGACGATCAGCGACCGGACCGGAACCGGAAGGTCCGCCAACGCGGCGAGCCGCCTGGCGCATGCGTCGAGGTCGTCGCCCAGGCCGCAGAAATAAATGCCTGTGAATGCGCTGCCGCCCGTCTGGTTCAGGAACCATGCGTCCTTGCCGTCGACTTGCACCGGCGCGTCGGTGCAGACCGCGCCCGGGACCATCGTGCAGGTGAATGCGTCGGCGGCTTCGTCGGGCGTGTTCAGCGGCGAGTCGCGCAGCACCGCCGGCACCGACAAGCGGCCGCTATTGACGATGCGTCGCGCAAACGGGGCATCCTTGGCGAGCTTGAGCGCCGCGTCGCGGAACATGCGCGACACCGCGCTCTTCGGCGTGATGAAATCGGTGGCGCGCGTCGAGTTCAGGATGTTTTCGTCGGCGGCGTATTCGCGCTCGGACGCATACGTGTCGAGCAGCGCGGGCGGCGCATCGCCGTTGACCACCAGCCGCAGCTTCCAGGCGAGGTTGTCCGCGTCCTGCACGCCGCTATTCGCGCCGCGTGCGCCAAACGGCGACACGCCATGCGCCGAATCGCCCGCGAACAGCACGCGGCCATGCCGGAAGCTGCCCATGCGCAAGCACGAAAACGTATAGACGCTCACCCATTCCAGCTCGAATTCGGCGTCTTCGCCAAGCAGCGCCTTCACGCGGGGAATCACGCGCTCCGGCTGCTTTTCCGCGACCGGATCGGCGTCCCAGCCGAGCTGGAAGTCGATGCGCCACACGTTGTCCGGCTGCCGGTGCAGCAACACCGACTGGTTGCGGTGAAACGGCGGATCGAACCAGAACCAGCGCTCGGTCGGGAACGACGCCTTCATCTTCACGTCGGCGATCAGGAAGCGATCCTTGAAGGTGCGACCATGGCTGTCGAGGCCCAGGGCGTTGCGCACCGCGCTGCGTGCGCCGTCGGCGGCGATCACGTATTGCGCGCGCAGCGGATAGATGCCATCCGGCGTGTCGACTTGCAGTTCGACGTAGCCGTCGTGTTGCGTCAAGCCGGTGACGGTGCTTTTCCAGCGCATCTGCAGGTTTTGCGTTTTCTGCGCGCGCTCGGCCAGATAGCCTTCGACGTAATACTGCTGGAGATTGATGAACGCCGGGCGCGCATGGCCGGTTTCGGGCAGCAGGTTGAACGTGTAGATCAGCTCGTCCTGAAGGAACACCTTGCCGACGTTCCAGCTCACGCCCTTCTCGACCATCGGGTCGCCGCAGCCGAGGCGGTCGAAGATTTCGAGCGTGCGTTTGGCAAAGCAGATCGCGCGTGATCCGCTGGAGAGCGTGTCGTCGTTGTCGACGAGCACGGTGCGCACGCCCTGCTGGGCCAGATCGATCGCTGCGGCAAGCCCGACAGGCCCCGCGCCGATCACGACGACCGGATAAACGGTGGGCGCGTCGGCGTCGTGGTCGGCGGCCCGTTTGTAGTCGAACCGCAGCGTTTGATAGTCGATCTGCATGACCTCTCCGTGTGTTGAATTAGTTTATAGCAATTAGTATTGCTCCTTGCTAATGTTTGGCATTGTATAAAGCTTTTGGTGTACGCAAATCTGTGTTTACCCTAGTGCCGGGTAGTGGTACTGCTGGTCCTTCAAGGAACTCTGAAGACCTCAAGCCTAAACCTATGCGTTGTGCTTTATCTCTAAAGCGCCTTAGCAAACTGCAAGGCGTATTACTTGTTGACAGTTAGTTGCGTTACTGGGTCAGACAGCGGGAGGGTGAAAAGAAAACTGTCAGATCTATCGCGCTCGCTCGGCGGCGGCTGGGTCATCGGCGACACGACGACGGCGCGTGGCGCCGGCTAAATCCGGCAGCACGCGCCCTTGCATCAGATATCGTCGGGAAAATTCCACTCGCGGTGCGCCTGCGCCCCGAGCACAGAGCGCTGATGGTTGGCATTGGAGCGATATCGAAGACTCAGGCGCGCCGGACGGCGCAGCGCGATGCTCGATTGTCACTGGCCGAGATCGGCGTCGCAAGAACCGGTGCCGTTCGCATTGCGTCCCGCATGCCCGGTCAACGGGCGGACGCGCTGCTGCCCTCGTCGCCATAAGCGACGCATGCGACGTATTCGTTTGTCTCGTGCAGCCACTGAAAACTCAGCGCGGCAGCGTCGGCCGCCGCCGACCCGGGAGCCGCCGTCGGCCGTTGCGCGCCTTCCGCGAACGGCCTCACCGTGACCGCGCGCAACTCCGAACCGATCCCGATTCCCAGCGCCTTCAACAGCGCCTCCTTCGCAGTCCAGCAACGAAGGAACGGCAGCGCCTGCTCCCAGGCCGGAAGATGTTCGATCTCGCGTCGTTCGTCGTCGGTGCAGACCAGATCGGCGATGGTGTGCCAGTTGAAAGCGGCATCGGCTCGCTCGATATCGACGCCGACGAGTCGCGCCGCCGACACGGCGATCAACGCAAATGCGCCAGAATGCGAAACGTTGAACGAAAGATCCGGCCGGCATTCGAGCGTCGGCTTTCCGTTTCCCGTGGAGGCAAAGCGCAGCGCTTGCGGTGCGACGCCGACGCGCGCGCCCAGAAGCACGCGCAACGCGTACCGCGCGGTCATGAACCGGGCACGGTCTTCGGTCCGCCGGAAGGCGTTCGCGCGCTGAAGCTCCGCCGCGTCGAGAAAGCCTTGCTGCTGCAGCATGACGTCCAGATCCGTCGAAACGCGGACCTGCCAGACCTCGACGTCCGCAGGCCATCGGCCGAGCGCCGCGAGACGCGCGGCGCTGTCGTTCATTGCGCTCTTTCCCCGATTCATGTCACACCGTACAAATGACAATAATCTGCATTAGCGTCGAAACTCGCCGATGATCTAGTTCTGCTTCCTATTATCGGTGTTATCTCAATGAAAAGTTCACTCTTGCCATTTGCGTAGGTTCAAGCGGCGTTCTCGTCGACGTTGCTCGTGCGCGTGAACCCGATGAGCCGGCCGAAATGCATGAGCATCGCTGTCAGCGCGCGCACGCCGCGCCGCTGATCATCGCGCTTGGGGCGGCCGTGGCGGGTGACTCGCACATTCCCGAGGTCGAGCGGTTGCTCTCGGTCGGCGCCGCCACGATGAACATGCTCAACGCGATTCACGCGCTTGGGTATGGCGGTTCTGGGCGACGGGCGCGGTTGCCTACGATGCGGGGTTGCATGCCGCGCTCGGGTTCGAATCGTCGGAACGTCTGCTGGGGTTTCTGTTTGTCGGCCCGCCAAGGTCCGCTTCGCAGCGGGTAGCGCGGCCGGAGCGCGCGGCGCATGTGCGTGAATGGACCGGGCCGTCAGCGCGATAGTCGGCGGGAGTGGGTGTGCTTGGGCTGCCAGTGCATCAAACGGGGTTAGCGCCACCGTCGCGTCCATTCCCTCCGATCAACAACTCCATATCCCTGATTTCAATGCGGCCGTAGCGCAAGGTAATCGCGCCCAGTTTCGCCAGCGCCTGCAGTTCCTTGTTGAGCGTCGGGCGGCTGATGCCGAGCATCATGGCCAAGTTGTCCTGCGAAGTCGTAATCGTGCTGCGGCCACTGCGCAACTGCGTGACATCCCCATGCGCCAGCAGCACCAACCGGCGCCTCACTCGCTCGCGCGTGCTTTGCAGCGCCGAGTCGGTCATCAATCCGTACGCCAGCCGCAAGCGCACTGCCACCAGTCTTGCAATGGCCTGTGCAAATGCATTCTGACTCATCAGCGCATTGAATGCGTCGGCGCCGATGCTCAGCAGTTCCGAATCCTCCAGCGCCACCGCCGTATGCGCGCGTGGAAACGGATCGAGAATCGCCACCTCGCCGAACCAGTTGCCCGCCTCGACGACCGCGATAATCGCTTCGTTGCCGTCGTGATGAAGAATGGACAGCTTGATCAAACCCTTGACGACACCAAAGAACGCCCCGAACGGTTCGTCAAACGAATCGCCCTGTTGATAGAGAAACGTGCCCTGACCCAGTTTCATCGGCCTGCCCGCGCGTAGCAGCGCATCGGCCTCGGCCTTGGGCAGGCTTCCGAACCAGGGGTTTTCAGCGAAGGCTTGCATGATGGGAATGCATCGGCATTAGCCCTAGATTGATAAGAATTGAACATTCTGCCCGCGAGCGGTCCAGCACCATGGGGTCTCTGTCACTTGCAAGCAAATCGCCATGGTCACGAAAGCTCTTCATACCGCTCTTGCGCGCATCGATCAACGCATCCGCGAAGACTGTCGCATGCCTTGCCCTGAACGCATCGAATGAATCGCGTTCGCCCAGGGGCAACCGCACTCTGAGCATCATTGCCTGCACGATTGCGTCGTGAACCCTGCGTAACGACGCCCGCAGAGTCTTGTCCAAGAATCCCGCTTCGCGCCGCCCGTGTCAAGCACGGCCAGTGCGCGACGACGCGCGGCGCATCCGCGCGGCAACGTCCGCCGATCCTCTGATGTAAACATGGGCGTTCGCATGAAGCAGGAAAACGTCACGAACACATGGTTTGGAGACCGAATGAAAAAGAAGATATACCTCGCAACAGCCCTTCTCGCGACGACGAGCCTTGCACATGCCCAATCGAGCGTCACGCTGTTCGGCACGGTCGGCGGCGGCGTTCGATGGATGAACGGAACGAAGGGCGGTTCCACCGTGGCGTATGACAACAGCATCGTCGCCAACAATAACTTCGGGATCAGCGGCACCGAGGATCTCGGGGGCGGCATCAAGGCAATCTTCCAGTTGCAGTCGCCCTATTTCACTTCCAACGGGAATTTCGCCAAGGTGGTGGGCGGAACGCCGGTCATGTTCGCCAACGCTGCCTGGGTCGGAATCGACGGGAACTATGGACGCTTGACGTTCGGCCGCCAGTTCAATGCGTTCGAGGATACCGCGCTGGCTCTCGATCCGACCAACGGCCGCGGCCAGAGCATCTACAACGTGCCGCTGGTGCTCATCGATACGAGTCCGTTTTCCGGATTCGACTCCCGCTTCAACAACACGGTCAAGTACAGGAACAAATTCCGGGGCCTGACGCTCGACGCGAGCTATTCGTTCGGCGGCGTGGCCGGGAACACACGTGCCGGCTCGAACTATGCGGCCAGCGCGCTGTATCAGTTCGGAACGCTGCTGGGCGGCGCTTCCTATCAAAGGTCGTACAGCGCAGACGCTTCGCAATGGGCGCAGAACGTTCAGGCAGGGGCAGCGTGGCAGGTCGGCCCCGTGCGCATCTATGGCAACTATACGACGTTCACCGTGACCGGCACGGCCGGCGCACCCGAGCGGCGCGACAAAGTACCCGACGGCGGCATCGTCTATCAGGTCACGCCGTCGTTCCAGTTGACCGCCGCGTTCTACGACGACATCGCAAGCAATCTGGGCAATGTCCCCAACGCGAATGGACACAAGGTGACCTATTACGCGATCGCCGAATACTATCTGTCGAAGCGTACCGAACTTTATGCGCAAGTCGACCGCAATGGGCTGTCGGGAGCGTACAAGACCGATCCGACGAACATCGCGGCGCTCGGCATAGCGCGCGGCGGAAGCGGCGTCACGGGCGTTTCCGTCGGCTTGATGACCCAGTTCTGATTCAGCGCTATCGAGCCCGGGCCCCGACTACCGGGGCGCGTTGGCTCCAGCGTCATTGGACTTTTTTTACTCAACGAGAAACCGCATGATCCAGTCAAAACTCTTGAAGTCCCTTCTTGCAGCGACCTTCGCGTCGTTCGCGCTGAATGCAGTCTCGCAGACGGCGGACACACCCGCCGGCAGCGCAGCCGATACGGCTTCTGCCGTACAGGACGCGTCGTCGGCCAAGGCCACGCGCGCGGCAAACCGGAAGCTGACGCGCAGCGTGAGCACGGCGCTCGCACGAACGAAGGGCCTGGATTCGACGCGAATCTTCGTCAAGTCCGTGGACGGCGCCGTCACCCTGTCCGGGATGGTGCCCGATGTGAGCCAGATCACGCTCGCTGTCTCAGTCGCGCAGCAGGTCGCCGGCGTGAAGTCGGTGAAGAACCTCTTGCGCGTCGATACGCGCAGCGTTTCATCGACCTGACGTTCAGGCTTAGGCGCCAGGCGCCGTTCTCTCACGATACCTCCG
>NZ_FCON02000080.1 GCF_001544535.1 Caballeronia choica
TCATTGTAGTTCTCCGGAAAAGAAAGGGGAACGCCACGTTGAAGCGGTCCCTTGGAACGGCTTAGAGTTTTTATCGATCATTGGTGAGGCGGCGCCGGGTCGTCCGTTGTCCCCGTCATCAAACCGGGCACCGCCTCCAGACATCGGCTGGGGAGCCGCTTAACGCCAGCCGCCGCCCAGCTTGCTCCATGCGTTGGCGGCAGCATCCGCGCCCGAGCCGCCGGCTGCCGACGCCGTGCCGTGACCGACACCCCCCGCGCTCGACGTATTGATGTGGCTCGTCGTCGCGTTCGTGCCGTTGCCGGTCACGCGGAAGCCATTGCCGGCGAGCGCTTGCGCGTTCGCGTTCGACATGCCGTAGTCGGTCGCCTTGAACGAACCGAAGCCCGACACGGAGGCGGAAGTCTGGCCACCCGACGAAGCGGTCGAGCTGGAAGTCGTTCCCGCGCCGGCAACAGCCGCGGCCGAGAAGAGCGAGAACAGTGCAGCGGCGATCATCGTGCGTTTCATGATTTGCATTCCTTATTGAATTGAAAAATTGTCTCTCTGTTTTATGACGACATCCACCTTCATCCTCCCCACTGGCTCATGGCACTCACGGTCACGTGGCCAGGACCCGCAGCCTCTCGGCTTAGCGCCAGCCGCCGCCGAGCTTGCTCCATGCGTTGGCTGCCGCATCGGCGCCCGACGTGCCGCCTGCGGTCGCGCCGCCGAAGCCCGAGCCGCCAACCTTGGTCGTGTTGATATGGCCCGTCGTCGCGTTGGTCGTGTTGCCGGTGCTGCCGAAGCCCGAGCCGGCGGTGGCCGTGGCGTGGCCGTTGGCGGCGCCGGCATCGGTCGCCGTGAAGTGGCCGAAGCCGACGACGCCAGCGGACGTCGTGCCGCCCGAGGTCGAGCTCGAGCTGGAGCTCGTGCCGGTGGCGAATGCCGCGACCGAAGCGAGGGAGAGAATGGCTGCTGCGATCAGATTGCGTTTCATGGTGTGTCTCCGTTGATGGCGCACGGTTATCCAGCTACATCGACGCCGACATGTAGCAGGTACAGCGAGAAGCGTTCTGAATCACGTCAAAGCTTGGCGGGTGCGCGCCTGCGCACGGAGCGTTACGTTGTCTTCAACGATGCTCGGGGCGATGCGACCGCGCTGCTTCAGACGCGATACGCGTCAGGGACGCGCGGGGAATCGATCTGGTTCGGGCGTGACGGTGACGGCAACGTGGAGTCGCCGTGCATCGATGATCGATGCGCCATCGGTCGAGTCGAAGTGTTCTGCTGTCGAGTGAACGCGCATGGCGGCCAGGCCAGCGGTGCTCGTGTTTTCTTGTACGTTCTTCATCACAATCCCCGTAGCATCGTATCTCGATGCTTTCAAGTAGGTTTGTTTTTTCTTACACTTGGTCCTACGTTTGGAGTGACTGTACGGAAAACGTCGGGCGAGAAGCGTTAGACATCCAACACTAATCATCACATCAGATTTCCCGGTGTGAAAAGAGTGTTCGTAAGCGCTCATTGAATCGGGGCATGACCCGAACGCCCCGCGGGCTGGGGCTTTGGAGGCGGGTGGAGGGGATCTCTGGCCGCCTGCGACCGTATTGGAAGCAAGCCGACGACGCCCGGCGCGTTTGTCCGGGCGAATTCTGGCGATGTTGTTCTGGCGCGTTCGGATCGTGCTCAAGCGCGCAAGGAGGCGATCTTCATGCGGCGACCCACACCTTGCCAGCCGCGATGCGTGCGGGGTATGCCGTGACCGAATGCTCGGGCATTTCGAGGCACTCGCCGGTACGCAAGTCGAAGTGATGCTTGTAGATCGGCGAGGCCACGACGACGCGCTCGCCCAGGCTTCCGATCAGTCCGCGGGAGAGGACGGACGCCTGCGAGTTGGGATCGAAATTATCGAGGGCGAAGACGCTGGCGTTGGTGTTGTTGCTCTTGCCGTCGGCGACGTGGAATATCGCGACTTGCGCGCCGTTGATGAGGGCACAGACGCCCGTATCGGGCACGATGTCGTTGAGATCGCAGACTGGCGTCCAGCATTGTTCGAGTCGTTCACCATTCATGGTCGGTTCTTCCTTTAACGTTAGTAGGGGATCGAAGTCGCTGGCGTTTGGGTGAATGTGTTTGCATCCCGGCGGCAGCGACCATCGATGTCCAATAATCAAACCGCCTCCGCAACCACCGGCACAGGAAACTGCGCGGCCCGCCGCTCCGCCAATGTCGCCGGACGAATCTGTCCACGCTCCTCGACGAAGGTCACATTGGCATCCCCCACATCGCTATTGACGAAATGGCGAAAGCGCTTGCGCGTCTCGGGGTCAGTGACAGCCTTCTTCCACTCGCACTCGTACGTATCGACGACAAGCTGCATCTCCGCTTCCAGCTCACCGGAAAGCCCAAGCTTGTCCTTCACAACGACGTCGATCAGATAGTCCAACCCGCCTTCGAGGTTGTCACGCCACACGCTAGTCCGTTGCAACCGATCAGCGGTGCGGATATAAAACATCAAGAACCGGTCGATATAACGAATCAGCGTCGCCTTGTCGAGATCCGACGCGAGCAGTTCCGCATGACGCGGCTTCATGCCGCCATTACCGCATACGTACAGATTCCAGCCCTTCTCCGTCGCGATGATGCCAATATCCTTGCCCTGCGCTTCCGCGCACTCCCGCGTACACCCCGAGACGCCGAACTTGATCTTGTGCGGTGCCCGCAAGCCCTTGTAGCGATTCTCGACCTCGATCGCGAGCCCCACCGAATCGCCGACGCCATAGCGGCACCACGTCGACCCGACGCACGACTTCACCGTGCGCAGCGACTTTCCATACGCATGCCCCGACTCGAAACCAGCCGCAATCAGCTCTTCCCAGATCAGCGGCAACTGCTCGACCCGCGCGCCGAACAGGTCCACGCGCTGGCCCCCGGTGATCTTCGTATAGAGACCATACTTCTTCGCGACCTGACCGACCGCGATCAATCCTTCGGGCGTCACTTCGCCGCCCGGCATGCGCGGCACGACCGAGTAAGTGCCATCGCGTTGAATGTTCGCGAGGTAGTAGTCATTCGAATCCTGCAGGCTCGCGTGCTCCTTCTTCAGCACGAACTCGTTCCAGCATGAAGCGAGAATGCTCGCCACCACCGGCTTGCAGATATCGCAGCCGTGACCTCGTCCATGCTTCGCGAGCAATACGCCAAAGCTCTTCACGCCCTCGACTCGAACGATGTGATAAAGCTCCTGGCGCGAATACGGGAAGTGCTCGCAAACGTGGTTGTTCACACTCAGGCCCTGGCGCTTCATCTCCGACTTCATCACCTGCGTGACGAGTGGCACGCAGCCGCCGCACGAAGCGCCGGCCTTGCAGGCGGCCTTCATCGCGCCGATGCTCGTCGCACCCGCGCACACCGCCTCGCAGATCTGCGCCTTCGTGACGTTGTTGCACGAGCAGATCTGCGCGGCGGCAGGCAGTGCCTCGACGCCGAGCGCGGGCTTCGCCTGGCCGTCGGACTGCGGCAGGATCAGGAACTCCGGCGCTTCGGGCAACTCGATGCGGTTCAGCATCATCTGCAGGAGCGTGCCGTATTCGCTCGCATCGCCGACCATCACGCCGCCCAGCAGGAACTTGCCGCAATCGGAGACGACGAGCTTCTTGTACACCTGCTTGCGCTCGTCGCTGAACTGATACGAACGGCTGCCCGGCGTCTTGCCGTGCGCATCGCCGATGCTCGCCACGTCCACGCCCATCAGCTTGAGCTTCGTGCTCATGTCCGCGCCGCCGAATTCGGACGCTTCACCCAGCAGCTGCTTCGCCGTCACGCGCGCCATGTCGTAGCCCGGTGCAACGAGGCCGAACACCTGGCCCTTCCAGAGCGCGCATTCGCCGATCGCGTAGATGTCGGCGTCGCTCGTGCGGCACGCATCGTCGATCACGATGCCGCCGCGCGGACCGACTTCCAGCCCCGCCGCGCGCGCGATCTCGTCGCGCGGACGGATGCCCGCCGAGAACACGATCATGTCGGTGTCGAGATGCGTGCCGTCGGCGAACTGCATGCGGTTGGTGGCGGTCTCGCCCGCGACGATGGCCTGCGTGCTGCGCTGCGTATGGACCTTGACGCCCAGTTCCTCAATCTTGCTCCTGAGCACCCGGCCGCCGCCTTCGTCGACCTGCACCGCCATCAGGCGCGGCGCAAACTCGACGACGTGCGTTTCAAGCCCCATGTCGCGCAGCGCCTTCGCGCATTCGAGGCCGAGCAAGCCGCCGCCGATCACTGTGCCCGTCTTCGAGCGCGCGCCGCATTCGCGCATCGCTTCGAGGTCTTCGATCGTGCGGTACACGAAGCAATCGGCGCGATCGCTGCCAGCGAGCGGCGGCACGAACGGATAGGAGCCGGTCGCGAGCACGAGCTTGTCGTAGTCGAGCGTCTCGCCGGTCGAGACTGTTACGGTGCGCGCGGCGCGATCGATCGATACGGCCTTCGCATTCAGCTTCAGCACGAAGTTCTCGCGCTCGAAGAAGCCGGGCGCGACGAGCGACAGGTCTTCCGCCGTCTTGCCCGCGAAAAATTCCGAGAGATGCACGCGATCGTAGGCCGGACGCGGCTCCTCGCAGAGCACGGTGATGTCGAGGTGGTCTGCTTGCGATTCGGCAAGGCTTTCGAGGAACTTGTGGCCGACCATTCCGTGGCCGATGACGATGATTTTCATGACGGTATCCTCCAAGTCCTAGTTCGCTACGCCGTTGTTGACCGAAAGCGCGCTCTCGCGCAGCGCGGCTTCGCGTGCCTTGTGCTCGGGGCTGAAGCGCACCGCGAGCGCGCACAGCGCCGAGACCGCCACGAGCATGCCGAGCATCGAAAGCGTCTGCTGCACGTTGCCGACGCCCTTCATCAGGAAGCCCGCCGCGACCGCGCCGACGTTGCCACCCGCGCCGATCACCCCGGCCACGCCGCCGAGCGCCTTGCGGTCGATGAACGGCACGAGCGCGTAGGTCGCGCCGCACGCCATGTGCGTGAAGAGGCCGAACACGAGCATCGCGACGACGGCCAGCGCCACGCCGTCCGCATGCGCGAACCAGAAGAGGCCGATGCCTTCGCCGGCGATCAGCGCAAAGAGAAGCGTCGAGCGGACATCGAGCCCGCGCTTCGCCGCGACCTTGTCGGAGAGCCAGCCGCCGAGCGCGCGGGCGAACAGCGCGAGCAGGCCGAAGCTGCCGGCGGCGAGCCCCGCGCTTTTAAGCGAAAGCTGGAAGTGATCGACGTAGTAGATCGCCGCGATGTTGTGGATGAACACTTCGACGCCGAAGCACGCGGCATACGTCACGAACAGCATCCACACGCGATAGTTCACACAGGCCGCGCGGAAGCTCGCCCAGCCGCCTTTCTTGCCGCCGTCGATGGCGATGCCGCGTGCGCGCAAGTCCGAGAAGTCGCCTTGCGGGCAGTCCTGCGTATAGCGCCAGTAGAGGAAGGCCATGACCGGCATCGCGATGCCCGGCACGACGAGCGCGATGCGCCACGCCGTGTGCTCGCCCGCGCCGATCGCGATCGCGGCCGCCACCAGGAGCGGCACCAGCGCCTGAGACGCGCCCGCGCCCGCGTTGCCCCAGCCGGCGGTCGTCGCGTTCGCCGTGCCGACGACGTTCGGCGCGAACATCACCGAGGTGTGGTACTGCGTGATCACGAAGCTCGCGCCGATCGCGCCGATCGCGAGCCGGCACCAGAGGAAGCTCTCGTAGCCGGTCGAGAGCGCGGCGCCGAGCACCGGAAGCGCGCCGGCCAGCAAGAGGCCGGAGTAGACCTTGCGCGGACCGAAGCGGTCGCACATCGGGCCGACCACGAGTCGCACGAGGATCGTCACCGCGACGGCGGCGATGTTGATGTTCGCGACCTGATCGACGGAGAGGCCGAACTCCTTCTTGATGAGCGGCATCAGCGGCGCGCAGGCGAACCACGCGAAGAAGCAGACGAAAAACGCCATCCACGTGAGGTGGAAGGCTCGCATCGGCGGCGTGCGCAGGCTGAAGAGATCGATTCGGGTTGCCTTGTTTGCCATTTTCTTTCCAGAAAAAGAAAAGGCGTCCCGCGAAACAGATCGTCGATCTGCTCGGGGGACGCCATTGTCCAAAAGCTTTGGTGAAGGGGGCTGCGCGCTGTTGCGCCTGTTGCGTATGTCAGCGGATCGCCGTTGATCCGATGGCACGACATAAGGCAAGGGCCATGCCATCGGGCCGACAATCGTTGTTCCATGGGGCTTTGCGGCGAATCGGCGGGTTTGCGTAGGTTCGCAGCCGGATTCATCGTGAGGCGCAACGGCACATGGATGGTGCGACGCAGCACTGAAGGCGTGCGAGGGACATGGGCATCGATGCAGTGCATCGTGCTGGTGCTTTCCCGCGAATCAGGCGCCTCGCATCGAAGCTGTGCAGCGCGGGACTCCTCCGCACAGGCGCAGTGCGGCGGGATCGCGCGTCGCGCGGCACCAAGTGCCCGACGGAAAAGGCTCCCGGCGCGTTACCTGCAACTGGCCTGCTTATTGCCTGAAGCTCAAAGCTCCCGGCAACGGCGTCGGCAAGCAACGATCACACGCTTCTTCCAGTGCATCTCCATGAGTCGCTGGAAGCGGGCGAACTCAGGACAACGGCGTCCCCTCGTGCAAACACGCGAGCGGGCGCCGTTTTTGTTTATAAGCACTCACGGCTTAGAAAGGACATCACGATGAACACCGGCAAGGTCACATTGCTCAGCGCAGGTCCAGGCGACCTCGACCTGCTCACGATCAGGGCCGCGAAGGCGCTCGCCGCCGCCGACGTCGTGCTCCTCGACGATCTCGCCAATCCCGGCATCGTGTCGCTCGCGCCGCGTGCGCGCGTGATTCGCGTGGGCAAGCGCGGCGGCTGCAAGTCGACGCCGCAAGCGTTCATCCAGCGCCTGATGCAGCGTTACGCATCGAAGGGCCTGCATGTGGTGCGCGTGAAGGGCGGCGACGCGCTGCTCTTCGGGCGCGCTGGCGAGGAACTCGCGGCGCTCAGGCGCGCGGCGATACCTGTCGAGATCGTCAACGGCATCTCGTCGGGGTTCGCGGCGGCGGCGAGTCTCGGCGTCTCGCTGACGCACCGCGAGCATTGCCAGGGCGTGACCTTCATCACGGCGCATCTGCAGGATCATGGCGAGCCCGACTGGGCCGCGCTCGCCGCAACCGGCACGACGCTCGCTATCTATATGGGCATGAGCCGCATCGAAAGCATTTGCGCGGGGCTGATGACGACGCTGCCCGCGTCGACTGCGGCGGCCGTCGTGCAATGGGCGGGCACGGCCGACGAGCGGCGCCTCGTCACGACGCTCGGGCGGCTCGCCGACGAGGCGAATGCGGCGGGGCTAGGCAGCCCGGCGGTGATTCTCGTCGGCAATGCGATTGGCGAGGCGGAGGCGTTCACGGTGCGCGGTTTCGGTCGCGCAGCTAGCGAAGGCCTGGCGCATGCGGCCTGACGCGGGCGGCATCGTCATCGAGACGCGCATGCGTGGCGAGTGGACCCAGGCGCGCATCGAGCGTCGTTCGCGCAGTCAACGCATGAACGAGGGTGTTCGTGCGCGCGATGGCGCCATGCGCTTCGGACCCGTGTTCGCGTTCGCGCGTCGTTCGCACAGCGTGTTCATGCATTCGCAGATCCGTGCACGCTGCGACGCCACCGTGCGCTTCGAACCCGCGCTAGCGTTTGCGCATCGTCCGCGCTGCCTGTGCCTGCATGCGCGCGACGCCGTCATGCGTTCCGGACCCGCACGCCGCCATCGCGAAGACCCACGATCCCCGCGCCGCACGCCGATATACTGGAATCAGAAGCGCACGCCTCAGCGCCGCGCCGGCTCCCTTCCCCGCATCAACTCTTTCCGCCTCTAGCCATGCTTCGTGTGCTCCTCGTCTCCGACACGGACAAGCCGATCGGCGATCTGCGCCAGGCGCTCGCGCGGCTCGGCTACGAGATGCTGCCCGAAGCGGCGACGCCCGCCGCGCTGCCGAAAGTCGTCGAACGCGAGCGGCCGGACGTCGTCATCATCGATACCGAATCGCCCTCGCGCGACACCCTCGAACATCTCGCGGTGATGAACAAGGCGGCGCCGCGCCCGGTGCTGATGTTCAGTAGCGACGCCGACCAGCAGTTGATTCGCGCGGCGGTCGGCGCGGGCGTGACGGCGTATCTGGTCGAAGGACTCGCGGCCGAGCGCCTCGCGCCGATCCTCGAAGTCGCGCTCGCGCGCTTCGCGCACGAGGAGCAGTTGCGGCAGCGGCTCGCGCAAGTGGAAAGCGAACTCGCCGAACGCAAGACGATCGACCGCGCCAAGCGTCTCCTGATGGACCGTCGCAAGATGACGGAGCAGGAGGCCTATGCGCTGTTGCGCAAGCGCGCGATGGACCACGGCATGAAAGTGGCCGAGGTCGCGCGGCAACTCGTGTCGATGGCCGATCTACTGGGATGAACCGCACGATGAATACCACCGACCCATTGACGCCTGAAGCCTTCGGTCCGCCGGAGAAGACGCCTATCCGGCTCGGCTTCGTCGCGCTCTCGGATGTCGCGCCGCTCGCCGTTGCGCGTCTCTTCGACCTGGGACGGCGCCACGGCATCACGCTCGAATTGTGCCGCCAGCCATCGTGGGCGGCCGTGCGCGACAAGCTGCTTTCCGGCGAAATCGATGCCGCGCACGCGCTCTACGGGCTCGTGTACGGCGTGCAGTCGGGCATCGGCGGCCCGCAGGCCGACATGGCCGTGCTGATGGTCCTCAACCGCAACGGCGGCGCGATCACGCTGTCGAACGCGCTCGCCGATGCGTGGCGCGCCACCGGCAGCCTGAAGGACGCGTTCGCGTCGCTTGGACGCGCGCCCGTGCTCGCGCAGACCTTCCCGACCGGCACCCATGCGATGTGGCTCTATTACTGGCTCGCGGCAGAGGGCGTGCATCCGTTGCGCGACATCGAGAGCGTCGTGATTCCGCCGCCGCGCATGGTCGATGCCCTCGCCGAAGACCAGCTCGACGGCTTCTGCTGCGGCGAACCGTGGCATGCACTGGCCGAAGCGCGCCGCGCGGGCCGGACCGTCGCGCTCACGAGCGGCATCTGGCCGGATCACCCGGAAAAGGTGCTCGCGAGCCGGCGCGATTTCGTCTCGCTGTATCCGAACACGTCGCGCGCGCTGGTCCAGACGCTGCTCGAAGCGTGCCGCTGGCTTGACGATCCCGGACATCTTGGGGAGATCGCGGCGCAGCTCGCCGCGCCCGGGCTGCTCAACGTGCCGCGAGAATTGATCGAGCCGCGCCTGACCGGCGTCTACGATGCAGCGCGCTTTCCGGACGCGTTGCCCGTCAGGTTCTTCGACGGCGGCACGGTCAACTACCCGCGCGCCTCCGACGGGCTGTGGTTCCTTACGCAATACCGTCGCTGGGGCATGCTCGAAGGCGCCGCCTCCGACGACGCCGCGATCGCCGCCGCGATCAGCCAGACGAATCTGTATCGCGAGGCGGCGGCACTCGCCGGGGTGCCGCTGCCGAACGAGCATCGATCCGCGATTCTCTGCGACGGCCGCGCGTGGGACGGCAGCGCGCCCGGCGCTTATCTCGCCGGATTCGACGTGCGCGCCTGAACAAGCCTGAGCAAAAGACCTACTATTCAGGCGTCAGGTCGACCCAATCGCGGAGGCTCGCATGGAACTGCTCGCCGTCAACATCGACAAGCCCGAGGACACCAATTTCATTCTCGGGCAGTCGCACTTCATCAAGACCGTCGAGGACCTGCACGAGGCGCTCGTCGGCGCGGTGCCGGGCATTCGTTTCGGACTCGCGTTCTGCGAGGCGTCGGGCAAGCGCCTCGTGCGCTCGTCGGGCACCGATGCCGCCGCACAGGCGCTCGCCGAGAAGAACGCGATGGCGATCGGGGCGGGCCACAGCTTCATCATCGTCCTCGGTGACGGCTTCTTTCCGGTCAATGTGCTGAACACGGTCAAGGCCGTGCCGGAGGTGTGCCGCATCTTCTGCGCAACCGCGAATCCAACGCAGGTGCTGATTGCGCAGACCGACCAGGGGCGCGGGATCGTGGGCGTCGTCGACGGCTTGCCGCCGTTGGGTGTCGAAACCGCCGAGGACGTGAAGTGGCGTCATGACCTGCTGCGCAAGATCGGGTACAAGGCGTGAGGGGTGAGGGCCGCGATAGTTCGGCAGATGCGCCACCCCCGTTCGGGTCCGCACTGCATCGGCGGATATGCTGCCCGTCATCGCGCCTCCCCGACGACATCGTTCGATCCATTCGTCGTGCGCTGACGCCGCCCCGAGAATGACGAACCCGCCCACGTCTCAAGATAACCATGAGCTTTCCGAGACTCAGGAAACTAAACTTTTTGTGTAGAATTCCCTCGAAGCATCCTGTTTTCAGGCATCAACAGTACGGAGACCCATATGATCACCGAAGGCAAGACGGGGAACATCCACGGAATCGAAGTTAAAGCACGAGTACGGACGCAAGAGCCGACGGTGACGGTGACTACGACCACCGAGGATGGACGCAGAGCAGTATTGCGAGCTGTCGAACGGGTATACGAACAGCATCACGACGTCATCCAGGCGCTGGCTAATCGATGACGCTTGATCCGGGCCTGGTCGTGCTAATCCACGATTTCATACTGGAGCATGAACCTGGTATCCAGGGAGTCAACGTTGGGGCACTCGAAGGTGCGCTCGGCAGAATCGAGGCAAGAAGGCACTACCAAGGTCTTGATGATGTGTTTGAAATCGCCGGCATGTATGCGGAAGCCATTGCACGCGGTCACACATTTTCGGACGCAAACAAGCGCACCGCGCTCGTTTCGGCGCTGACATATCTGTTCTTGGAGGGCTTCTTGATCAAGAGAACGCCCGCTCTTGAAGAGATCATGGTTGATGTCGCCAAAGGCCAGCTCAGCTATCTCGATGTCGCCAATATCTTTTCAACGCTTGCTGAACCTATTTCGTAGCCCCGCCCCGCGCGGGGCTCTTCATTTCCGGTCGTGGGCCCGCCCCGCCCAAACAACCACCTTGACTTGATCTCAATATTGGCGAGAATGTGGGCCCCGGTCTGGCCGGGAGCCTGTGCCCCCGTTTTTTGTCCGCGCGGTCACGAAATAAATACGGATGCTGTATAAACGGCAAGAGCATTGACCGAACCACCCGCCGCGCGGCGAGACAGGCGCCGGACGCGCCCCGCGTGCGCGAGGCGCACAAGCCGGCCGCAGGCAAACCGCAAGCAAGCCGGGCCAGCGTCGAAACCCGCGACGGACCAGCACGCAGCCGCGCCGGCACCGTGGCGCGCCTCAACGCCAGGCATCCCGGCATCACCGGCAGCACACCATCTGTTCAGCGTCGCCTGAGGAAAGGTCGTCCTCGGGTAACGGCCATCAGGAGCATGTCATGACCGACTTGAACCCGTCATTTTTCGGCAGGATGTCGATAGCTTTCGGCACGTTTTTCAGCGTTCTCGGCAACGCCGAGTTCGCCGGCCGGGTGAAGCGCCTGCGCGATGCGCCGCAAGCGGCCGCTGCGCCTGCTCCCGCCCCCGCCCCCGCGCGCCCCGCGCCCGTCGCACCGACACTGAAGGAAGCGAGCCCCGAGGCCGCGCTCCAGCTTCTCGGCCTGCTCCAGCGCGACGCGCGCCTGATCGATTTCATCGAGGAAGACATCGCCAGCTACACCGACGCCGATATCGGCGCTGCCGCACGGCTCGTGCACGATGGCTGCCGCGCCGTGTTGCGCGAGCATTTCACGATCCGTCCGGTGCGCGACGAAGCCGAAGGCAGCCGCATCACGCTGCCCGACGGCTTCGACGCGACCGCGATCCGCCTGACCGGCAATGTCGTCGGCAAGCCGCCGTTCAACGGCAGCATCAGCCATCGCGGCTGGAAAGTCGCCGAGGTGCGCCTGCCGAAGCTCGCCGAAAGTCATGATGCGCGCGTCGTCGCGCCCGCCGAGGTGGAACTATGAGCGATCCGCGCTATTCGATCGGCGTCGACCTGGGGACGACGCATTGCGCACTCTCCTACGTCGACCTCGCCGCGAGCGACGGCGACAAGACCGTGCAGGGCGTCCTGCCGGTCGCGCAACTCACGGCGCCCGGCGCCACCGAGGAACTCGACCTGCTGCCGTCGTTCCTCTACCTGCCGCATCCGAATGAACTCACGCCCGGCGACCTGAACCTGCCGTGGACCGCCGAGCGCGGCTTCGCGGTCGGCGAACTGGCGCGCACCCGGGGCGCGGGCACGCCGATCCGGCTCGTGTCGAGCGCGAAAAGCTGGCTGTGCCATCCGGGCGTCGACCGCCGCGCGGCGATCCTGCCCAACGATGCACCCGAGGAAGTCGAACGCGTCTCGCCGCTGGAATCGTCCGTGCGCTATCTCACGCATCTGCGCGAGGCATGGGACCACGCGCATCCCGACGCGCCGTTCGCCGAGCAGGAGATCACCGTCACGATCCCCGCATCGTTCGATCCGGCCGCGCGCGAACTGACGGCCGAAGCCGCCGATGCCGCCGGCTATTCCCGCATGACGCTGCTCGAAGAACCGCAGGCCGCGCTCTATAGCTGGATTCAGAAGAGCAGCGGCGTGTGGCGCAAGCAGGTGCGCGTCGGCGACGTGATCCTCGTCGTCGATGTCGGCGGCGGCACCAGCGACTTCTCGCTGATCGCGGTCGTCGAGCGCGAAGGCAATCTCGAACTGCATCGCGTGGCGGTCGGCGAGCACATCCTGCTCGGCGGCGACAACATGGATCTCGCGCTGGCTCACGTCGTCGCGCGCAAGCTCGCATCCCAAGGCACGCAGCCCGATCCGTGGCAACTGCGCGCGCTCACCTACGCGTGCCGGTCGGCCAAGGAAGCGCTTCTCACCGATCCCGCGCAGGACGCGGTGCCGCTCGTCGTGCCGAGCCGCGGCTCGAAGCTGATCGGCGGCTCGATCCGCACGGAACTCACGCGCGCCGAACTCACGCAGACGATCCTCGACGGCTTCTTCCCGCAGGTCGAGGCGGCGGCGCGTCCGGTGAGCCGCGCGCGCGTCGGCCTCACGCAGCTTGGGCTGCCCTACGCGCAGGACGCGGCGGTGACGCGTCATCTGGCGGCGTTCCTCGGCCGGCAGGTCGCGGCACTCGCCGAACTCGGCGGCATGCAAAACCAAAACGCGAGCTTCCTGCATCCGACCGCGGTGCTCTTCAACGGCGGTGTGTTCAAGTCGCCGTTGCTCGTCGAGCGGATTCTCCAGACCCTCAACGGCTGGCTCGCGACGGAAGGCGCGGCGCCCGCGCGCCTGCTCGAAGGCGCGGACCTCGATCTCGCGGTCGCGCGCGGCGCCGCTTACTACGGCTACGTACGGCGCGGCAAGGGTGTGCGGATTCGCGGCGGCACGGCGCAGGCGTATTACGTCGCGGTCGAATCGGCGATGCCCGCCGTGCCCGGGCTCGAACCGCCGGTGCAGGCGCTGTGCGTCGCGCCGTTCGGCATGGAGGAAGGCACCGACGCCGAGTTGCCGGCGCAGGAGTTCGGCCTCGTCGTCGGGGAGCCGGTGCGTTTCCGGTTCTTCGGGTCGTCGGTGCGGCGCCAGGATCAGGTCGGCACGATGCTCGATTACTGGCAGCCCGACGAATTGCAGGAACTCGACGAGATCGAGGCGACCCTGCCGACCGAAGGCCGCACGCCGGGCGAAGTCGTGCCGGTGAAGCTGCATGCGCGCATCACCGAGGCCGGCACGCTTGAGCTCGAAGCCATCCCGCGCGGCAGCAGCGAGCGCTGGAAAGTCGAGTTCGACGTGCGCGGCGGCGTGGGTGGATAGCCGTCCGCGAGCACGTTGAGTGACGATAGAGCGGCGATGAAGCGCTATACGGTCGGCATCGATCTGGGCACGAGCAACACGGTCGTCGCGTATGTCGAGGCGGGGTCCGTGGAGATCCGCGTCTTCGATGTCGATCAGCTCGTG
This sequence comes from Caballeronia choica, assembly GCF_001544535.1. Taxonomy (GTDB): domain Bacteria; phylum Pseudomonadota; class Gammaproteobacteria; order Burkholderiales; family Burkholderiaceae; genus Caballeronia; species Caballeronia choica. Next base: position 13,965 of record NZ_FCON02000080.1, read on the forward strand.
AGCCCGGGAGAGGTCGCGGCGCGGCCGCTGTTGCCGTCGTTGCGCTATCACGCGGCGCCGGGCGAACTCGACGCGGGCGATCTGCAATTGCCTTGGGCGAACGCCGATCTCGACGCAAAGCAACCGGTCGTGATCGGCCGGCTCGCCCGCACGCTCGGCGCGCAGGTGCCGGGCCGGCTCGTCGCGAGCGCGAAAAGCTGGCTGTCGCACGGCTCGGTGGATCGGGTCGCGCCGATCCTGCCCTGGGGCGCGGGCGACGATGTCGAGAAGATCTCGCCGGTCGCGGCGAGCGCAAGCTATCTCGCGCACGTGCGCGCTGCGTGGAACCAGCGCTTCCCCGACGCACCGCTCGAAAAGCAGGACGTCGTGCTGACCGTGCCCGCCTCGTTCGACGAAGGCGCGCGCGCGTTGACGCTCGAAGCGGCCCGGATGGCGAAGCTGCCGGCGCTGCGTCTGCTGGAAGAACCGCAGGCCGCGTTCTACGACTGGCTGTTCCACCATCGCGAAACGCTCGACGACGAGCTTCGCGCGACCCGCCTCGTCCTCATCTGCGACGTGGGCGGCGGCACGACCGACCTCACGCTCATCAAAGTGGAGATGCAGGATGGCGAGCCGCTCTTGACGCGCATCGGCGTGGGCAACCACCTGATGCTCGGCGGCGACAACATGGACCTGGCGCTCGCGCATCTCGTCGAAGGACGGATCGTCGGGCAGGCGGCGAACGCGCGGCTCTCGGCCGGGCAGATCTCGCAGCTCGTCGAGCGTTGCCGCGCCGCCAAGGAGCAACTGCTCGGCGCCGACCCGCCCGAATCCACGTCGATCACGCTGCTCGGCGCGGGGTCGAAGCTCGTCGGCGGGGCGCGGTCGGCGCAGGTCTCGCGACAGGAAATCGAGCAGATCATCGTCGACGGGTTCTTTCCGGCGGTCTCGCCGAACGAGCGGCCGGGGCGCGCGCGCGGCGGCATCGTCGAGTTCGGGCTGCCGTATGCGAGCGATCCCGCGATCACCCGGCACATCGCGGCGTTTCTCGCGCAGCACGCGGCGCAGTCGCGGCAGGCGCTGGCCCTGCCTGAATCCGGCGAATCCGGCGAATCCGTGCAAGCGCCGTTGCCTGTGCCGGATACGCTGTTGCTCAACGGCGGCGTGTTCCGCGCCGAAGCGCTGACCGCGCGCCTCGCGGCGACGCTCGGCACCTGGCGCGGCGAGCCACTGCACCTGCTGCACAACGCCAATCCCGATGTCGCCGTCGCGCGCGGCGCGGTCGCGTATGCACTCGCGCGGGCGGGACACGCGCCGCGCATCGGCGGCGGTTCGCCGCGCAGCGTCTTCCTCGTGCTCGACGAAGACGGCCAGCACGAACGCGGCATCTGCCTCTTGCCGCGCGGCACGGAAGAAGGCCACGAGATCCCGCTGAAGGACCGCACCTTCGCGCTGCGGCTCGGGGCGCCGGTGCGCTTTCACCTGGCGTCGTCGGTCGCGGACACCGCGTATCAGGCGGGCGAACTCGCCGACCTGTCCAGAGCGGCGGGCGACTTCGTGCGCCTGCCGCCGATCGCAACCGTCATCGCGCCACAGGGCGCGAGCGGTCCGCGCGAGAAGCCCGTCCACCTGACGGCCACGCTCACCGAAGTCGGCACGCTCGACGTCCACTGCATCGCCACCGACGATCCCGCACAGCGGTGGCTGCTCGAATTCCAGCTGCGCCGCGAGCAGCCGCAAGCCGATCCCGATGCGGCGAAGTCGCATCCGGGGCTGCCGAAGGCCATCGAACAGATCGACCGCACCTTCGGCGCGAAGTCGCAGGACGTCGGCCCGAAAGAGGTCAAGCGGCTGCGCGCGCAACTCGAACAGATCCTCGGCCCGCGCGAAAGCTGGGACAGCGTGCTCCTGCGCGAACTCTTCGGGACCTTCACGGAGCGCGCGCGCCGGCGCAGGCGCTCGGCGGACCACGAGCGGCTGTGGTTCAACTTCGCGGGCTACTGCGTGCGGCCGGGCTTCGGCTATCCGCTCGACGAATGGCGCGTCGAGCAACTGTGGGCGTTCTACGAGCAGGGCATCCAGTACATGAACGAAAGCCAGGTCTGGTCGGAATGGTGGACGCTATGGCGGCGCGCGGCCGGCGGCCTCCCGGAAGCGGCGCAGGTGTTCCTGCTCGACGACATGGCGTTCCATCTTCAACCGCCCGGCACGTCGCGCTACAACCGGCCGTCCGGGACCATGAAAGTCGCCTACGACGACATGGTGCGGCTCGCGGCATCGCTGGAACGCGTGCCGGTCGAGCGCAAGATCGAGGTCGGGCAGTGGCTGCTGACACGGCTCAAGAAGCCCTCGGAGAATCCGCAGAGCTGGTGGGCCGTGGGCCGTATCGGCGCGCGCCAGCCGTTCTACGGCAGCGCGCACGGCGTCGTGCCGCCCGATATCGCGGCCGTCTGGGTCGATGCGATCCTCGCGCTCGACTGGAAGAAGGTCGAGCCGGCCGCCTTCGCCGCCGTGCAGATCGCCCGGATGACAGGCGACCGTTCGCGCGACCTGCCCTTCGACGTTCGCGCCGAAGTCGTGCGGCGGCTCACGGCGGCCAACGCATCGCGAAGCTGGATCGAGATGGTCAACGAGGCGGTGCAACTCAATCAGGCGGACGAAGGACGCGTGTTCGGCGAGTCGCTGCCGGTCGGGCTGAAGCTGCTCGGCTGAAGGCGTGCGGCCGGGCCGGACGTCCCCGCGTTCCGCCGGCAAAATATTTCGCTGTCAGAAGCGAGTTTGGACGGCGGTGTCGCGCCGAAGCATCACGCGATCACGAGCATTCTTGATTCCCGGCAACATGGCGCCTATTTTTAACATGTGTCAATTCGACACGTGAAGGAGGTCAACATGCCATCACCGAGAAAAGCCCCGCCGAGCAATCCCGCCGAAACCGAAATGTCGAGCCGCAAGAAAAGCGCGGCCGGCGCGAAGCCATCGGCAGCCAAGTCGCAGGGCGGCAAGGAAATGCAGGTCGCCAAGCGCAGCACCAAGGCCAAGCCAAAGGGATGAGCGGCAGAAGCCCTCGTCCCTGTGCCGAGGGCGTCGCTTGATCGAAACCGCTTTTTTGTCCCACAGCGTAGTCGGGTAATTCGCGGGTAGTTCGCGGGTAGCTCCCGCGTAGTGCGCGGTTCCACCGGCGCCCCGCCGGCCGCGGCAAATCCCTTCCTCCGATGCTGGTTCTCAGCATTCTTGGTTTCGTCCGAAAAACACGCTTGTCGCGGGTGAGATGTCGCCTAAAGTAGTTAACCTCCCTTCTGTAATATGCGAGCGTGACATGCATGTCCCAAACCGGATTGCCGGTGCTCAAAGGAATTGGTCGTACTCCGCGGCGGCACGAGAAGCCGGCGCAAGTCTGATAGAGAATCTGTCGATCCCCGCACCCTTTGCGGACCCGGCAATCGAAGCGCGCTTTCTCGAAGAACACAGCCAGCGGTTTTGCGCCTTTCGGCGGGCGTCGACGCTGCTTGCGCTGGGTTTATGGACCTGCTTTTTGTGGTGGGACATGAACAACGCGCAGCGAATGAAGGTGCTGAACGATGCTTTGACGTACTTGCTGGTTTTAAGACTATTGGGCGTCGCGCTGCTCTTTTGCACGGGCATTCTGGTGCTTCGGCCGTCATTCCGCTCGCACGAGACATCGACCCGGGTCATCCTGACGGGCGTCTATGGCCTGATATTCCTGCTGCTCGGGATTATCGCCGTGACCCCCGCGCCCTATAACTACATGCAGCATTTCACCGGGCTCTATCTCGCGCTGTTTTTCCAGTTCTCGTTTTTCTATTTGCGGTCCAAGTACGCGTTGACGGTCGCCATTGTCACGTTTGCCGCCCTGATCTTGCTTCAGCTGACATTGAAAGTGCTGAATCCGACCGATTTCGCCGCAGGGCTCTTCTATCTGTTCAATATGACCATCGTGGGCCATGGCGTGTGCGTGCACGCCGAAAGAGTTTCACGCGAGCGGTTTTCCGCCGAACGCGCGCTTGCGTCGCTCAATAATGAGATTTCGATGACGAATGTCGAACTGGAGCGCAAAAACACCGAACTGGAGATTTCGAAAAAAGATCAGGAAATCAAGACAAACGCATTGCTCGCGTTAAAGGAGCAGCAAATGCTCGCGGCCGAAGCGTCGAGCAAGGACAAATCGAATTTTCTCGCGGCGGCGACCCATGACCTGCGCCAGCCGATGCATGCGCTCAACCTGTTCCTGCAGGCCGCGTCCGAAGCCATCGGCCACGGCGAATTCAAGGAAGCCGGACGTTTGATCGACGAATGCGGCCGGTCTTCCGAGATTCTCGCGCGACTCCTGAACGCCGTGCTCGATCTGTCGCGGCTTGAATCGGGCCGCGTCGTGCCGCGCTATCACGTCTTTGATCTGAGGCTGATCATCGAGGAGGCTGCCGAGCAGCTTCGGCCGTTCGCCCAGAGCCGGGGCGTGGATCTGCGCTTGCGCCTGCCTAAGGAAGCCCTCGTCTGCGTACGCAGCGACGCGCACTGGCTGTGCCGTGCGGTGGCGAATCTCGTCTCGAACGGAATCAAGTACGCCAACACCGGCCAGACCGCGAAGCCGACGGTGATCGTGGGCCTCGTGCGCTCGGCGACGCGCGCGCGCATCGATGTCGTCGACAACGGCATCGGCATTTCGAACGCGCATTGGGAATCGATCTTCCAGCCGTTCTTCCAGGTCGGCAATCCGGAGCAGGATCGCGACAAGGGTCTCGGACTGGGGCTTTCCATCGTGAACGCGGTCATTTCGATGCTGGACGAGCATCGGATCGAATTGAAATCGGCCGAGGGACTGGGCTCGCGTTTTTCGGTGGAAATGCCGCTATGCGGCGCGACGCCCGACAAGCCCTCGCCGCGCGTGCCCGCCCGTGCCGACCCCGAGGAGGCCCGGCAGCTCGCCGGCCTTTATGTGCTGCTGGTGGAGGACGACGGCCTCGTGCGCGCATCGACCGAGGCGTTGCTGTCGCAATGGGGCGTGCTGTTCGATTCGGCGGCCACCTTCGAGGAGTACGAGGAAATCCTCGATTCGCTCGAACGCATTCCCGACCTGATCATCACCGACTACCGCCTGCGCGACTTCAAGACGGCTCGCGAAATCGCGATGCTCTTCACGGCGAAACTCGGCAAGCCCTGCCCGACGCTTGTCGTCACGGGCGAGCCGCAGGCGACGATCATTCCGCTCGCCTGCACCCACGATGTGTTGAGCAAGCCGGTGAGCACGGCCGAATTGCGCCAGGAGATCCTTTCGCTGGTGGCAGGCCGCTGCCCGAACGAAGTCGCCGCCTGAGGCGAGCAATCACGACGCCGACGCCGGATTGCTCATCGGCATTTCGATGCCGCGCCGCGCCATTTCGACGATCAGGAAGGTTCGGCGCGTGACGTGAAAGCGTGCGAGCAGGTCGCTCGAATATTCCTTCGCCGTGTTCTCGCTGATGTTCATCTTTCGCGCAATCGCCTTGTTCGACAGACCCTGCAATAGATAGCGCAGGGTTTCGGTCAGGCGCGGCGGAAGTTCGAGCGATTCCACCGTCGGGCTCGAATGCGTCGCGACCGGTTTCGGGCTGTGTCCGCCCTTGCCGAGCACCGTGTTGGGCAAATACACCCGTCCACTCAGGATCGTACGAAGCGCTTCACGAAAAACACCCGCGCCCTGCTCGCTGCCTTTGGAGATGAATCCGCAAGCACCGCTCTTGATGCAGTCGAGCACGGTGTCGCGGTCGTCCTGTGCCGAAAGCATGATGGTCTGCACCTCGCGCTCTTCCTCGCGTATCCAGTTGAGCAGGTCCATGCCGGTCGCATTTCCCCGAAGGTGATAATCGAGGAACATCAGATCGTACGAACCCGCGGACAACTTGGCTTTCGCCTGCTCGAAACCGTCCGCTTCGTCGATTTCAAGCAGCGGCTCATTCGCGAGAATCAGCGTTTTCATCGCGCTGCGCGTGAGCCCTTCGTCCTCTACCAGCAATACTGTTTTGAAGTATCCGTTTTCCATTGCAGTCCCCGAGAACATGAGGCGATAGTACGCTCGCACGAACCCCGCGCCACCCTCCTTTCGCGGGGATAACCACCCCTCCTGAAGGCCCGCGCTCACCCTGCTCGGTGCGGGTATTTCGCCAGGCACGTCCGGTCGAGAATGGCTCATCCGATCCACCGCATTCCCGGAGGAGCACATGGCAAGCCGATCACCTGTCGACGACGAGAAACAGTTCGCGTTGTGGAGTATCAAGCGAGCGGGAACGCAGGGCTCGCCGCGCCGCGTGGTGGTCGCCCACAAGGACAAATCGATCGCCGAATCGATCGCCGTGATGCTGCGGCTCAAGGGGCTGCAGGTGATTCATTGCCAGGATCTGAAGTCGGTGCGCTCGCTCGTGCAGAACTGGAAGCCGCAAGCGCTGATCCTCGATACGAACCTCGACAGCGAATCGGGCTACGTCTTCATCCGCACGCTGCGCATGGACGCGGATTTCACCGGACGGCTGCTCGTCGCGATGAGCAACGTGTGGCCCGCCGATCCGATTGAAACCCTCAAGGACGCAGGCTTCGATGCGCATTGCCGCCGGCCCTGCTCGACGTGGCGCATTCTCGATCTCGTCGATGCGTTCTTTTTCGCTCCGGCGACTCATTAAGGGAGGTTGGTGATGAACAAGGACACTTGCCTCGTCGTGCGGGGCGTCATGCCGGCTCATGCGTCGCGCGCATCGCGTGCGTCGCGTGCGTCGCGTGTCGGCTCCGTCGAGGCTGCTACGAGGCGGCGTCGCCGCCGTGCGCGTCCGGGCGGACGCCGGTTCCCAGCTCGAGCCACGCCTCTCTTTCACTACCTGGCGCGATGACCGCCACGCCCGTGCCGGCATGGCCCTGGGCGAGCAGGTTGAAGCCGTCGCTGACGTGCGACACCGGCTCGACGCACAAGTAGGCGCCCCCCGCGGGGCAATGCACGACGACGTGTGAGAGCGCGTCGGAGGCGCTCATGGCCAGCGTCGGGCCGCCCGCATAGTGCAATGTCGCGTGCCGGCCCCAGCCGCCGAGGTAGCGCGTGTAACCCACAGCTTCCCGCCCGTGACGGCGAGCCGGCACTTCCTGCGACGGCTCGACTGCGATCTCTTCCTCATGACGCCACGTGACTTGCGCGTCGAGTTCGGCTTCCACTGCACCAAAGTATGGATGAAAGCCGAAACCCACCGGCATTTCCTGCGCCGATCGGTTCGCGATCCGCATCGTGAGCCGCGCGCCCTGGTCGGTCAGCGTGAAGGTTTGCGTCGCTTCGAAGGCCCACGGCCATCCTTCCTGCCCCGCCGCATGCGCATGGCGCAGCACGACTTCGTCCGCGCTTTGCGCCTCGACGGTCCACGGCTCGTACTGGCCGAAACCGTGCAGCGCGTGCGGCGCGCCGGGAAATGTCGAGAGTTCGACGCGCGTGCCGTCCGGCGCCGTGAAGCGGGCATCGCGCACGCGGTTCGAAAACGGCACGAGCGGATAGCAGCCGCCCTTCGGCCACGCATCGGCGGGCCAGGTGCCGACGGTGATCGGCACGAGCCAGTCGTGGACCCGGCCGTCTTCGAGCGTCGTCGAGAAGCGCGTGATCCGGCCGCCGGCCGTCGGCGCGACTTCGATCACAAGCGGCCCGCGTGCGATCCGCAAGCGGTCGGCCGCGTTCAGTTCAGTCACCTTTCGTTCCATGCCGGTCATCTCGCCGCAAACCTCATTGTTTCTGCTCCTTCACGCGCGACACGAGTTGCGTCGGGCTGACGAACTGCAGCGCGATCAGCACCCACACCAGCGTGATCGCCATGTAGATCATCGCCATCGCGTCGATCGACTGCGGCGCTCGCACGCCCGTCGAGAACACCGCGTAGTACAGCGCGACGACGAGCGTCTGCGTCGTCGGCCCGGCGGTGAAGAAGGTGAGTTCGAACATGCCGATCGTGCGCACCAGCACCAGCAGCCCGGCCGCGAGCATGCCCGGCACGAGCAGCGGCAGCAGCACATAGCGGAAGTATCGCGCGGTGTTCGCCCCGAAGATGCGCGCCGCCGATTCGAGGTTCGGATCGATCTGCTCGATGAACGGCGTCATCACGAGAATTACGAACGGCAGCGCCGGCACCAGATTCGCGAGGATCACGCCGGTCAGCGTCCCGGCGAGATGGACCTTGTACATCACCGTCGCCATCGGAATGCCGTAGGTGACGGGCGGCACCATCAACGGCAGCAGGAAGACCAGCATCGCGAGGCGCTTGCCCGGGAACTGCACGCGGGCGAGCGCGTAGGCGGCCGGCACGCCGAGCACGATCGACAGGATCACCACCGCGCCGACCACCTGCACGGTCACCCACAGCACGCTCGTCAACTGGAAGTCGCTCCACGCCTGACCGTACCAGTGCAGCGTGAAGCCCTGCGGCAAGAGCGTGCCGAACCAGCGCGTCGCGATCGAATTCACCGCGACGGTCGCGATCAGGAGCAGCACGTTGAGCAGGAAAAAGCCCATCGTCGCCCAGACGAGGGCCTTCCACAGCCTGTCCGGCACGCTGGTCCGCTGTTTCATGTTCTTGCCTGCGTTTTTTCCACGTTCGGCTCCACCGTTCGGAACAGTCTCGGGTGCTCCGGCTCCCTGCCAGCCGCTCGCGGCCCGGTTGTCGGTTGCCATCAGCCCTTGCCTCCCGTCACCGGCCCGGTATAGAAGAAGCGCCGCGCGCTCAGCATCCCGCCGACGACCAGCAACTGCACGAAGCCCATGATGATCGCGATGGTCGATGCGAGCGAATAATCGTAGCTTTCGAACGCGGCTTCGGCGGCGGCGATCGAGATCACGCGCGTCGGGCCGGCCGGCGCGCCCAGCAGCACGGCCGAAGGAAACACCGAGAACGCCTGCACGAACGAGAGGCACGCGGTCATCGTTAGGCCGGGCATCAGGAGCGGCAGGTAGATCTGCCGGAACTGCTGCCACGGGCTCGCGCCGAGCGTCGCGGCGGCGCGCGCGAGCGTCGGGTCGATGCCCGTCACATACGACAGCGTGAGCAGGAACGCGAATGGAAAGCCCGACACGATCAGCGAAATCAGCACGCCCCAGTAGTTGTGCGTGAGGCGCACTTCGTCGGTGTAGAGGTGCAGGCCCTGCAGCGCCTGCGGAAACCAGCCGTTCGGGCCGAAGTACGTAAGCATGCCGTCGGCGATCAGCACGGTGCCGAGCGTGACCGGAATCACGAGCAGCGTCGTGACGAACTTCTGGTACGGAGAATTGCGTCGCAGCGCGAACGCCACCGGCACCGACACGCCGACGTTGATGACGGTCGCGGGCACTGCGAGCTTGAGCGTGACGAGGATCGTCGGCCACATCGACGTGTCGGTGAAGAACGTGATGTAGTTCGCGAGCACGCCGCCGCCGTTCATCGGGGTGAACGACAGCACGAGTCCGTAGGCGAACGGATAGATGAACAGCGCGACGATGAACAAAAGCGCCGGCGTGACGAGCCAGCCCTTCGGATCGCGCCTGACCGGCAGCGCGACGGTGCTCATTGCGCTTCTCCGTCGTAGACGAGCGTACGCGACGGCGCCACGCGCAGCGTGATGCGCTCGCCTTCGCTGCATTCGCCGACGAGCCGCGCCCACAGCTTGCCGAACGCGGTATTCACGCGAACCAGCGAATCGCGGCCGCCGTATTCGACGGTTTCCACCTGCGCATCGAACGCGTTTTCAGTGCCGGGCGCGGCACGCTCCATGTCTTCGGGACGCAGCGCCACGCTCACGTTCTTGCTGTTGAAGCCTTCCATCGGCGTGCCGAGGAGCCGCACGCCGTTCGCCGTGACCGCGACCGCCTCGCCCTGCGTGCCTTCGAGCGTGAAACTCGCGACGTTGCGAAACCCCATGAAGCGCGCGACGTGCAGGTTCTTCGGCCGGCCGTAGACTTCTTTCGGCGCCGCGACCTGCTGCACGACGCCCTCCTTCATCACGACGATGCGATCGGCCATCGACAGCGCCTCGTCCTGGTCGTGCGTCACGTAAATCGTCGCGCGTTCGAGCTGGCCGTGGATGCGGCGGATTTCCGCGCGCATCTCGATGCGCAGCTTGGTGTCGAGGTTGGAAAGCGGTTCGTCCATCAGCACGAGCGGCGGCTCGATCACGATCGCCCGCGCGATCGCGACGCGCTGCTGCTGCCCGCCCGAAAGCTGGCCCGGCAGCTTCGTGTCGTGTCCGATCAGTTGCACGAGTTGCAGCGCCGCCTTCGCGCGGCGCAGCGCGTCCGCCTTTGGCACGCCCTGCATCTTCAGGCCGAAGCCGACGTTCTCCAGCACCGTCATGTGCGGAAACAGCGCGTAGTTCTGGAACACCATGCCGAAGCCGCGCTTCTCGGGCGGCAGCACGTCGATGCGCTGTTCGTCGAGCCAGATGCCGCCGCCCGTGAGCGGCTGCAGGCCCGCGATGCAGTTGAGCGCCGTCGACTTCCCGCAGCCCGACGGCCCGAGCAACGCGATGAACTCGCCGCGCCGGATGTTCAGGTCGAGTCCGCGCAGCGCCGCGAGTTGCTGCCCTTCGGCGTTCGTAAAGCTGCGCGACACCGAATCCAGGCGCAACTGCTCAAAATTGTGCTTCATGACGTTTATTCCCGATGACGCGGCGGCGCTCGCATCCCGCGAGCGCCGCCGCGCGTTTTCAAGCATGAACCAGCAACCCGCTTACTTCGTCTTCTGCGCGCCGATCTCGCGATCCCACTTCTGGAACGCGGCGACCATCGCCGAGGCATTCAGCGGCACGACGTGCGGACGATCCACCAGCAGCTTCGCGTATTCCGGCCGGCCGTACTTCTGGATCACTTCCTGGCTCTTCGCCGGCGCCATGCTGAGCGGCACGTCCTTTACCGCCGGACCCGGATAGAAATAGCCGTCGTCGTAGGTCAGCGCCTGCTGCGCCGGCTCCAGCATGAAGTTCATCAGCTTGTAGAGCACGTCGAGCTTTTCCTTCGGCACGCCCTTCGGGATCACCATGTAGTGGGCGTCGTTCACCCACGTCATGTTGTCGAAGGCCTGCACCTTGAATTCCGCCGGCACGATGCCGAGCGCGCGCGGGTTGATGTCCCAGCCCGTCACCGTGACGGTCATGTCACGCGTGCCTTCGCCGAGTTCCTTCATCACCGCCGACGTGCCGCCCGGATAGTACGGAACGCAGTCGTTCAGTTGCTTGAGGAACGCCCAGGTCTTGTCCCAGCCGTTGACCGGATCGGTCGGGTCCTTGTCGCCGAGGACGTACGGCAGGCCCATCAGGAACGTGCGGCCCGGTCCCGAGTTGGCGGGACGCGCATAGATCAGCTTGTTCGGATGCGCCTTGCACCACGCGAGCAGTTGCTCGGGCGTCTTCGGGACGTCGGTGACCTTGGCGGGGTTGTATTCGAGCAGCGGCCCGGCGGGCATGTACGTCACTTCCAGCCCGTAGCCCTGCGCGATGTCCTGCATCTTGCGCGGACCGGGCGCGTATTTGTCGAGCACGCCGGGGAACGCCGCGGCCTGATCGGGGAGCAGCTTTTCCCACAGGCCCTGCTGGATACCGGCCGCGAGTGCGTCGGTGCCGGTCACGACGAGATCGATGTCCGAGCGGCCGGCGGCCTGCATCGCCTTGATCTTGCCGGGCAGCTGCGGCGCGGGTGCGTTGGTGAACGTGATGGCCGAAACCAGATTCGGGTATTTCGCCTTGAAGGCTTCGAAACCCTTTTGCGTCAGTTGCAGATTACCGGCGACGTCGACGATATTGATCGACACCGGGTCCGCCGCCTGGGCCGCCGTCGCAAATACCGCGCTCACCGCGCTCACCGCGACGCACATCGCCGCCCACCTGACTGACAACCCTGTACGCGACTTCATAGTGTCTCCTCACTTCCGTCTCATTTGCTTGTTTGGATGGCGACCGGTCGATTTTTTACGCCGGCGTTTTTTTACTTCTGAAAGCTGGAAAATAGCCAACCGTGTAAGGTGATGTCAAGCAAATTTGCCTTGTCAAACGGAGCAGCGGGGCGGGCGGTTTCAGCCCACGCAGCTTTGTCGACAAGGGTTTTCGACGTCGTCTCGGGATATACCCGAAGCGCCTTTCGACCAACTTGTTTGACTTATTTGTCAGGCTGTTTCGGTGAGCGAGCGGTCGAATGCGAGCAGTTCTTGGGCGGCCGCTTTGATCTGCGGGAGATGTTCGGGCGGCGTCGGACTCAGGGGTTGACGTGGGTTCACGTCGACCGACGCGAAATTAGCACCCGCGCGAGAAGGTTGTCAAACAACTTGATGCCGTGGTATTCCCTGTGCGCGGGGTTTGCGCCTACGACCCGAACATCCGGGCCAGCGCGTTTTCGAGGTGGGCGGCCATTGCACGGCCGGCGCGTTCCGGGTCGTGCGCGCGAATCGCCGCGAGCACTTCGAGATGTTCGGCCTGCACGAGGCGTTGCCGTTCGAGCGTCTTCACGAGCGACAGGTTGCGCGACAGGTTCATGCTGAACACGACCTGCTCTTCGATGAACGACATCACCGTGATGAAAAACTGGTTCTTCGACGCACGCGCGATGGCGAGATGGAACGCAAAGTCGTCCTTCGCGCCGATGCCTTGCGTTTCGATCACGCGCTCGAGTTCGTCCCACGCGGCCTGAATCGCGGCGATGTCGCTCTCGTCCGCCTGGCGGGCCGCGAGCGCCGCCGCGCCGGCCTCGGTGACGACGCGGAATTCATAGCAGCGGCGGATATCCGACAGCGTTTCGAGCGGCGCGAAGCGGCGCACGTCCGGGTCGGGACGGCGGCCCACGGTGGTCCCCGAACCGCGCCGCGTGACGATGATGCCGTCGGCGCGCAGGCGCGCGAGCGCCTCGCGCACGGTCGGGCGTGAGGTCGAGAAGCGCTCGGCGAGTGCGTGTTCGGTGAGGAGCCGGTCACCCTCCTTGAACTCGCCTTCGATGATGCTGTTGAGGATGTCGCTATAGATCCGGTCGGCCAACCCCGATGTTTTGCGCTCGTTCATGTGCAGGCTTCACGGTTGGTTGGCGTAAAGCCCGATTGTAAGGCAGATTTTCGAAGTTGTTGGGGCGGGGGGTTCGGTGGCGCCTGGGGGCGGGTTTACACCGTTTGATGCGCTTAGGCATCCATGGAACTTGTATTCGTGCCGGTTTATTAGCTCTGACCCTGTCCGGGACGGGATTCACTTTCTTTTCGACCGCTCGCTTTGCTAGCGCTCACGCTCAAACGCTCCCCGCCGACGCTCATAAAAAAGCGCGCCAGGATCAATTCCCCGACGCGCTTCGTCCCGATACCCGCCAAGCCGCTGTTACATCGAAAGCAGCTTGCGCGCCTCGGCCGCCGTCGCGACCGGCCGCCCATACTCCGCGCACAACCCCGCCACGCGTTCAACCAGTTGCGCATTGCTCTTGGCGAGCGTGTCCTTGTCCCAGCGCACGTTGTCCTCGAGTCCGGTGCGGCAATGCCCGCCCATTTCGAGCGTCCAGTGATTCACTTCGAGCTGGTGACGGCCGATGCCCGCTGCAGTCCACGTCGCGTCCGGGAGATTCTTCTTCAACTGCTCGACTTCGAATTCCAGGATCTCGCGCCGCGCCGGCAGCGCGTTCTTCACGCCCATCACGAACTGCACATGCACGGGCGACTTCAACAGTCCCTGATTCACCAGATCGACGGTGCTATAGAGCATCGCCAGGTCGAAGATCTCGATCTCGGGCTTCACGTTGTGATCGAGCATCATCTGCGCGAGCGTGCGCACGAAGTCGGGCGGGTTCTCGTAGACCGTCGTCGGAAAGTTGACCGATCCGGTCGCAAGCGATGCCATGTCGGGCGCCAGGTCCAGCATCGCGCCACGCTGTTCGAACGAGCGTCCGCGTCCGCCCGTCGAGAACTGGATGATGATGTCGGGACAGTGCTTGCGAATGCCTTCCTGAAGCTCCGCGAAACGGTGACGGTCGGAACTCGACTTCTCATCCTCGTCGCGCACGTGCAGGTGAACCAGCGACGCGCCCGCCTCGTACGCTTCATGCGTGCTTTCAATCTGTTCGGGAATCGTGACCGGCACAGCCGGATTGTCTTTCTTCTTCGGAACCGAACCGGTGATGGCGACGGAGATAATGCAGGGTTGAGTCATGCTCTTCGCTCCTTTGCGGCTTGGGCTCCAGCGGTCGGGGGCCGTTCTGCCGATAATTTTAACTAACTAGTACGCCCATGATTCTGAAGCAACGGCCGGAACACGGCAAGCCCGACAAACCCTAACCATCGACGAAGCCGGCAACAGCGGAATATTTTCCCGATTCGCCGTGTCTCGATAGCGGTGGCGTGACCTGGCCTTCCCGACCGCCCTCCTCCCGCAAAAAAGAGGCCACCTCAACCGGCTGCTATTGCTTGGCAGCCTGAGCCGTCAGCAGCTTGCCGAGTTGCTCGTCCGTCAGCGCAGGCTTCACGTCGAAGCTCATGAGATGGGCCCATTCGAGCACCCACTCCGCAAGCGGCTCGATGCTCGCGCATTCGCAGATCGCGACCCCATCGATCGAGCCCACCGCGTGCCAGCGCCCGAGCACCGTAATGCCGTCCGGCGGCGCTCCGCCGGTCTTTCGAAAGAGTTCGCTCGCCGCCTGCTGGGCTTCGGGAAGAGCGGTCCATCTGGCCATGAATAACATGGTGCTGACCTCCGTGAGAAGCGTTGAAAAACCGGCCTCCATGTCGCCAGGCGCCGGGCTTGCCCGCAAGCCGGGCTCGCGTGAGACACGCATCGTCCGGTCGCTGATTCAGTATAGGAGTCGGACCCGTCGTCGGTGACGGTCAGTGAGTTTCATCGCGAACGGCTCGCGCTCGCCACACGGGCATGAGGGACGCTTCATGTCTGATTAAAAAAAACATGCGTTCTCGCCCGCCAGCCTCGTCGAAATGAACCGGCGCCCGTGTATCAAGTTGCGAGTTGCAAGGCCATGGTCTAGAACTCTTGAGCAAGCGGCTCCCGCTTAAAAAAAACCGAACCATACGAGGCTCACTCAACCCTGGAGTCGCCATGAAACGACGATTGCAATCGCCGGCTGTTCTGCCCGGCCTCACCGTCGCGCTCATGTTCGCGCTGACGCTGGCGCTGACATTCACATGCAGCGCGGCACGCGCCGATGGACTGATCCCGCCGGACGTGCGGCTCGTGCCGGTCGTGCAGTTCCCGGGGACCACCGGCTACATCGCGCCCGACTACGACACGCGCCGAGCGGCGCTGCATAGCGTGTATCTGGCGCCGATCGAGATCTTCCTTGCGCCCGATTCGCCGTACAAGGGGATCGAGCCGACCCAGATGGCGGCCCTCACCTCGGCGTTCGCCGACATCCTGCGCGACGAAGTGCTGAATAGCGCCAACGTGGTCGACACGCCGCAGCCGGATTCGATGGTCGTGCAGATCGCACTCACGGATGTGCGTCTCGCGAAGCGGTCGTTTCGTCCGCGCGACATCACGCCGGTCGGCATCGTGATCAACGGCGTGAAGCGCGTCGCCGGCATCAGCAAGGTGTCGCTCACGACGATGACAGTGCAGGCGTTGGGCCTGAGTCCCGACGGCGAAACCCTGCTCTTTGCGATCAACAATCCGCCGCCGCCCGGCGATGCCGAACCGGAACCGGTCCGGCTCGACGAAGTGCCGGCCCTGCTCGGCAAGAAAGCCAAGCGATTGCAGTCGGCGTTCGTTGCAATCAGGGACCATCACTGACGGCATCGCGCGACGAGCGATGTCAGTGCATGCCCGCGACGGGCACGACCATCACCGGCTGCGCATAGGTCACGACGGGCCCCGGCCCCGCTGCGTAGGTGCCCGGCACCGGCACCACCACGGTCACGCGCGGCGGCGGCGGAGGCACGGGAACGACTCGCGTGGCGACGGGCACGACATAGGTCGGCGGCGCGGGTACGTAGTAATAGACGGGCCGCGGCGGCGGCGCATAGACGATGGCGGGCGCCATGTAGGTGACGCGCACGACCGTGGAAGCGGAAGCGCCCTCGGAACAGATGAGGCCAAGCGCGGCGGCGGCGGAAACGCTGATCATACGAAAGTTCACTTGAGATCCCTATGCATCGAATGCGACGGGTTCGTCTTCGCGTAGGAAGGCGTTCCGCCGTTGGCTCGCTTCGGGCGAACCGTTGAGGCGCTCGTGGCGCCGACGTTGCAAACGATAAGCAAAGCGCCCCGAAAACGGGAGTCAAAACATATTTCATTCGATGTCGCGAACGCTTGGCGGCGACGGATGATGTAGGCGCTTAAAGGGTGTTGGTCGATGCGCTTAAAGCCGTGACACGCCGCGACATGATTCGTAGCACCATTGAAATTGCTTTTGCGAGGCGGCCGTCAATAGAATGCATCTGTCAGCGGATGGCTTGCGACGCAACGACGCCCGCGCCATCCGCTCAACGCTCAACGATTCGACGGAGATCCCCCATGAAAAAGATGCTGGCCGTGCTTGCAGCCTGCGGCGCCATCGCGTGTTCAACCAGCGCGTTCGCGCAAACCGCGACGCAGCCGATGGGCGCATCGCCGCAAGTCGAACACGCGATGCAGCAGTTGAAGACTCGCTTCACGACGGCCAACACCACGCACGACGGCAAGCTCACTCGCGAGCAGGCCGCCGCCGGCATGCCGCGCGTCGCCCAGCATTTCGACGAGATCGATACGCAGAAGAAAGGCTATGTCACGCTGCCGGAGATCGCGCAATTCATGCGTCAGCGCGGTGCATCGCACTGACGCTTGCGACGTGGCGCGCGATGTTCGGTGGCGCGCGGACGGGGCACTCGTCCAGCACGCCTGAAGCACCGTCACCCAGCACGATCATCTGGCACGGCCCGTCGCGCGCCGCCTGAGCGTTGAGCACTGCCCGAAGAACCGCCAAGGAGCCAGCCGACATGGACGCCCAGCCCAAGATCATCGTCCTCGACGACGAAGCCGAACTGCGCAACATGCTGCAGCGTTTTCTGGGCTCGCACGGCTTCGAGGTGCGCGTCGTCGCCGACAGCAAGCGGCTCGACCGCTACCTTCAGCGCGAACCGTACGACCTGCTCGTGCTCGACCTGATGATGGAGCCTGAAGACGGCCTCTCCGTCTGCCGCCGACTGCGCGCCGAAGGACACACGCTGCCGATCCTGATGCTGACCGCAAAGGGCGATCCCGTCGACAAGGTGATCGGCCTCGAAACCGGCGCCGACGACTACCTCGCCAAGCCCTTCCTGCCGGGCGAACTCGTGGCGCGCGTGCGGGCGCTGCTCCGCCGCCAGAAAATCGCCGCGGGCGACCCGACGCTCACCTCGCAGTCGATCCGCTTCGGCGAGTTCCGGCTCGATCTCGGCCGCCAGCGGCTTTATCGCAACGACGAGCCGTTCGAGATCCACTCCGCGCAGATGCAGTTGCTGACCGCGCTCGGGTCGTCGCCGAACCGGGCCGTGAGCCGCGACAACCTGATCGCGCGCATGCGCGGGCGCGACCACGACGCGCTCGATCGCAGCATCGACGTGCAGGTGCTCCGGCTGCGGCAAATCGTCGAAGCCGATCCGTCGAAGCCGCGTTTCATCAAGACCGTGTGGGGCGTCGGCTACATGCTGCTCGCGGATCTGGAGTCGTGATGCGGTGGCGCCTGCCCCGCTCGCTCTTCGCGCGCAATATCGCGCTGCTGGTTGCGCTCGTCGCGCTGAGCCAGGTCTGCTCGCTCACGGTGCTGATGCGTTACGTGCAGACGCCGCGCATCGAGCGCGCGGCGGCCACCTTCGCGAACTACATCGCGACGCTCGGCGATCTCGTCGCCGCCGCGCCGCCCGATGCACGCGATGCGTTCATCGCGCGGCTGCACGCCCAGCGCGACCTGCCCGCCGATGCCGCGCTCGCGCCGCCGCCGTCGCTGCGCACGTTTTATCGCACGTACCAGCGCAACACGTTCCTTGCAATGCTGCGCCGTCATCTTCCCGCCGACGTCCAGGTGCGCTGGGAGACGGCGGGTAAAGAGCGCCTGTGGTTCCGCGTCCACGTCGCGAACGAGCCGTACTGGATCGCGCTCGACATTCCCGAAGCCGCGCATGGCGACGGCATCGCCACGACGATCCTGCTCTCGCTCGGCCTCGCCGCGCTCGCGACGCTCACCGCGTACCTGATCCAGCGCCACCTCAACCGGCCGCTCGACGATCTGGCGCGTGCTGCGCGCCACTTGAGCGCGGGCGGCCAGCCCGAGCCGCTGCCCACCGACGGCCCGACGGAAATCGCCCAGGTGAGCGTCGCGTTCAACCGCATGACGGAGGCGCTGCGCGAAGCCGAGGCGAGCCGCGCGCTGATGCTCGCGGGCATTTCGCACGACATCCGCACGCCGCTCACCAAGCTGCGTCTCGCAATGGCGATGGCGATCCCGGCGGGCGGCGACCAGGCGTTCGTCGCATCGTCGGAGAACTATCTCGACCAGATCGACAGCATCCTCCAGCAGTTCATGGACTATGCGGGGAGCGGCGCGCGCGAGGCGCCTGTCGTTGGCGATCTGAATGCGCTGGTCGCGAGCCTTGCCGGGGATTTTGCGGGGCTCGGGCATGAGTTCGAATTGTCGCTTGGCGAGGTGCCGGCGTTCCCGTTCCGT
The DNA here is from genome assembly GCF_001544535.1 of Caballeronia choica. Classification (GTDB taxonomy): domain Bacteria; phylum Pseudomonadota; class Gammaproteobacteria; order Burkholderiales; family Burkholderiaceae; genus Caballeronia; species Caballeronia choica. The sequence goes on from NZ_FCON02000080.1 coordinate 32,572, forward strand.
CCTGTCAGCACGATGCGCATGTTGATGAACCTGATGCAGAACGCGGTGCTGTATGGCGTGGTCGGGATGTCGGTGCGCACGTGGACCGATGCCGACGGGCGCGCGGTATATGTCGCGATTGGCGATCGCGGCAAGGGGATCGCGCCGGACGAGATGGAGAAGCTGAAGGAGCCGTTCAGGCGCGGGCGTGGCGGGGCGGGACATCCGGCGGGTACGGGGCTTGGGCTTGCCATCGTCGAGCGGATTGCGAAGCTGCATGGGGGGACGCTCGAGCTTCGGGCGCGCGAGGGCGGCGGGATGGAGGCGGTGGTGAGGTTTGGAGTGGCTGAGCGCTGACGGCTAACATCAGGCTGGAACGGCCATTGGAACACTTGATGCTTGTCCACGACCCCACCCATCGTCCTTCACCCCATCGGGAGCGCGCACCATGTCCGCCAAATCGTTCGAATTCCCCACGAAGTTTTCGCATGTCCGTCCCCACGACACCGCCTACGAGCCCGAAGGATTGCGCGATTTCTTCCTCTACCGCGATCTGGGCATCGCGCAAGCGACGCACGGAAAGGTCCTCGCGCAACTCGTGAAGGCGCATGCCGCACCAGAGCAAGGCACCGGCTGGCACCGCCATGAGGCCGAGTTCCACGTCGTGATCATGTTGAAGGGCTGGGCCCGCTTCATGTACGGCGACAAGGAGACGCTCGTCGCCACCGGTGATTGCGTCCATCAGGCGCCCGGCATCGTCCATTTCCTGTTCGACTATTCCGAGGACATGGAGTACCTGGAGATCGTCGGACCGGCCGACTTCAAGACCATCGATGCCGCCGGCCCCTGCGACGTCCCCGCCGTCACGCCGTGGGTGAGCGAGCCGGCCTGAGGCCGCGCCTCAAGCTCCAGCTCAAGCTCAAGACGGCCTCGACGCGGAAAGATCGCTGTCTCCGTCGGTCTTCACGGCCTGCGTCCCCGGCACGTCTTCGGCCAGTTCCTGCGGATCGATCATGTGCTCGGGCGCGATCGCCGAGCGGCGTTGCGGCGCCTTGATATCCGCGCCGGTCTTGCCGGCCTTGCCTGTCTTGCCCGGCTCGTTGAGCACGCTCGCCACCGCCGGGTTGTGCATCGGCGGGATCGACTGCAGCGGGACGATCGGCTGCGAACGCGCGTTGACGTTGATCGGGCTCGCCTCGTTGTCGTGGATCATGGCGCGCACGCGCGGATAGATATGCCGCTCCCAGCGCTTGCCGTTGAAGACGCCATAGTGGCCGACGCCCGTCTGCACGTGGTGCGTCTTCAGATATGGCCGCAGCTTGTCGCACAAGTCCTGTGCGGCGAGCGTCTGGCCGACTGCGCAAATGTCGTCGCGCTCGCCTTCGATCGTGAGCAGCGCCGTGCGCCGGATCGCCGAAGGTTCCACCTTGCGCCCGCGCACTTCGAGTTCGTGCAGCGGCAATGAATGACGCTGGAACACGGTATCGACGGTCTCCAGATAAAAATCCGCCGTCAGGTCCATCGTGGCGAAGTATTCTTCATAGAAGACGCGGATCGCGTCCGCCACCTGCGGATCGCCCTTCGCGCGCTGGTAGTGCATGTCGGCGAACGAGTCGAAATGGCGCGACAGGTTCATCGCCATGAACGCGTTCAACTGCATGAAGCCCGGATAGACGCGCCGGTGCGCGCCCGCGAAGCCGAACGGCACGGTGCTGATCAGATGCTTTTCGAACCAGTCGAGCGGCTTGCTCTTGGCGAGATCGTTCACGCGCGTCGGGTTGATGCGCGTGTCGATCGGACCCGCCATCAGCGTCATGCTCGCCGGTTGCGCCGGGTTGTTGTCCGCCGCCATCAGTGCGACCGCCGCGAGTGAAGCCACCGTCGGCTGGCAGACGGCGAGCAGGTGCGCGCCCGGACCGATCACTTCAATGAAGTCGATGATGTGCTGCACGTATTCGTCGAAGCCGAAGCGGCCGTGCGCGAGCGAGATGTCGCGCGGATTGTGCCAGTCGGTGATGTAGACGTCGTGATCGGCGAGGACCGTGCGCACCGTGCCGCGCAACAGCGTCGCGAAGTGCCCCGACATGGGCGCCACGACCAGCACGCGTGGCTGCGTGTGCGCTGTCGTCTCTTTCGCGAAGTGGACGAGCGAGCAGAACGGCGTCGCCGCCGCGACTTCCTCGATGACGGCGACCGTCTTGCCGTCGATCTCGACCGAGTCGATTTCGAACGGTGGCCGCGAATGCGTGAGCCCGGCGAGCGTCATGAGATCGCAGTTCGCACGAAGTTCGCGGCCCTGAGGCGTTGCGGCCATCGTCTGCCAGGCGGCCAGCGCGTGATTGACCAGCGCGGCGCCGTGGCGAAGCGGCAACATCAGGTCGGAGAACGCCTGGTAGGCGGGATAGGCGAAGGGGTTCATCGATCTCCCGCGAATGCGCGAAACTGAAAAGGAACCCTTGAGGAACGCAATACGTATGCCAAACGCATCGCTTGCGTTGCCCGCGGGCCGTTTGCCATTCACCTGCGCGTCACCCGAGCATAGTAGCCTCATACGCTTGGCATGGCACTTGCGCTTATCCCGCCCGTGCACTTATTTTGCCGCTATTTGGTGCGACAGCGCACGACGGCGTGCATCGCGGGTGCGCCCCGGACTTCGTCGCCCGTTTTCTAACCGGCTGGAGATTCGTATGGCAAATGCGACGCTAACCCTCAGCAGCAAGAACTATTCGTCGTGGTCGCTACGCGGCTGGCTGCTCACACGATTCAGCGGATTACCGTTCGAGGAGGTCGTGATGCCCGTCGACGACCCCGGCGCGCGTGCCGAACTGCTGCTGCTCTCGCCATCGATTCTCGTGCCGTGCCTGGTGCACAACGGCGTCAAGGTGTGGGATACGCTCGCCATCGCGGAGTACCTGAATGAAGTATGCCCCGATTCGGGGATCCTGCCGGCCGACCGTCGCGAACGCGCGCACTGCCGCTCGATTTGCGGCGAGATGCACTCGGGATTTGCCTCGCTGCGCTCTGCGCTGCCGATGAATCTCAAGGCGCACTTTCCCGGCTTCAAGGTGTGGGCGCGCGCGCAGACCGATATCGAACGGATCACGACGATATGGCACGAATGTCTTGCGCAGTATGGCGGGCCTTATCTGTTCGGCGAGCGGACTGCGGCGGACGCGATGTTCGCACCGGTAGTGACACGCTTCGTGACATACGACGTGAAGCTCGATCCGGAAATCGTCGGGTATGGGCAGCTTATTCTTGCGATGCCGGAGATGCAGCAGTGGATCTCGGATGCGCAACACGAAGTCGAAGAAATCGACGAGCTCGATGTCGAGTTTTAGGGGCGCTGGCGCTTGGGAGTGGTGTTTACGCCGTTTGATGTTGATGCGCTTCTATGGAACTTGTTTTCTTAGCGGTCTATTTGCTCTGCCCCTGTCCGGGGCGGGACTCACTTTCTTTGCTGCT
>NZ_FCON02000081.1 GCF_001544535.1 Caballeronia choica
CGGACTCAAGTTAAGGTCCTTCATCATTGGCACTGCCACGATGCCCAGCACGGCCTTGTCTGCAAAGTTTATTATCATGTATACGAATAACAGGCTCACGATCAGCCTTTCGCGCAATTTTGGATGGCTATGCGGCATGGGTGTCTCCTAGTTTTGTCACCTTGTTTCTTTCGCTGGTTCGTCGCCGTCTTGCACTCTTGCTTCGGCGCTCTTTTTGTCGTCGCCGCAAATGACGTTTTTTATCCGTGTATCGTCCTCGCAGACGTGTGAAGGTTTTTCCGGCTATGTGTGGGCGGGAGTGCTTATTTCTATTGCCGCAGCGGGGTTGTCACCTCGAACTTCGAGGCGACAAACGTGCACCTCTTCATGTGCGTACTCGCGTGTGAAGTCAGGCCCCCGCTGGAACGGAATCGAGCCGGTCAACTCGGGGCCCCGATCACTTCGCTCGAACCGATCACGCCGTTGGCCTATGGCTTGTAGACCACCAGCACCGGCACGCCCAGTGCGTCTTGGGCGGCGGCAAAATTGCGTGCCGCGAGGTCTGAGTCGCCGTCGCGCCAAAGAGCGCGATCAACGTGATCGGCTGGTTAGGATAGCCCCCTTGCGCCTGTGCAGTGCCGCCGCTCAGAGCGAGCAACCGGCCGCCGAGCAAAGCTGGCCAGCCGCGCGATGTGGGTTGCTTGTTCACGCTTTGTTTCCTTGCTAGATCTGACCCGGATCGGGAATTTTTTTGGGCCGTTCCATCAGCCTCCCCCCTGCCCTCTGAACACCATCACACAATCGACAGCGACGGGTCCGGTTGGACCGACCAGCACCGGGTTCAGATCAAGCTCATCGAGCCGGGGTGCCATCGCTGCGGCCCAGATCGACAGCCGCGACAGCAGCGCGGCGATTGCGGCGCGATCGACAGCGGGCTGGCCCCGCACACCATCAAGCAGCGTTCGCACGCGCAAACCGTCCAGCATGCGAAGCCCTTCAGCCTCGCTGAACGGACCCAGCCGAAACACCACGTCCTTCAGTACCTCGACCAGCACTCCGCCAAGGCCCACCATCAGCACCATGCCGAAGCTCGGATCACGCTGCACCCCGATCACCAGCTCAAGCTGGCCGGCGGTCATCGGCTGCACGACCACGCCGTCCAGCCGCGCCTCGGGCCTGGCCTTGCGAGCACGCTTCAACAGGGTGGCGAAGCCCTGGCGAACTGCGGCTTCGTCGTTCAGTTTCAGCAACACGCCACCAACCTCGGTCTTGTGCGTGATGTCCGGCGACTCGATCTTCAGCACTACCGGGCCACCGAAACTACGCCAGGCGGCTTGCGCCTCATCGCCGTGACGCGCCAGCGCGACTGGCGCCATCGGCACGCCCGCGGCCTGAAGCCAGGCGGTAGCTTGCGCCGTCGGCTGCACGCCATCGCTGAAGTCACCGCAAACGTCTGCTGCAACACGCTCCACCGCGGCCGCTAGCGCGGCCCGTTCGGCGCGATTCTCGGCCGCAACGCGCAGAATCTGGCGATGGCGCACCATCGTCGCGGCCGCCTCGACTGCCCGTTCGCCGGCCCCGAATACAACCATGCCCTCGGCTCGCAGCCGGCGCACCGCTTCGGGCGGCGCTGCCACCCAGCAGATGATGAACGGCCTGTCGGTGCGGTCACGGATCTGGCAGAAGATGCCCACCAGCAGGTCCACGTACGCGGTCATCAGTTGCAGCCAAACGATGCCCACGTGCACCTGCGGGTCAGCCAGCAAGGTGACGACGGATTCGAGCAGCAGATCGGGGTTGCCGACAAACTGGCCGGTCACATCCACCGGATTGCCGGCAGCGCCGAAGGCCGGCATCACCTTGGCGAGCGCCGCCTGCGTCTCTGGCGCCAGCGCGGGCACCTCAAGGTCGAGTTCCTCGGCGTGGTCAGCCATCATGACGCCGGCGCCGCCCGATTGCGTAGCGATGCCCAGCCCGCCGCCATGCGGCACACGGTCCGAGCACAGTGCCTCGAGCATGTCGAGCATCTGCTCTTCATTACGCGCACGCAGCACGCCGTGCTGGCGCAGTACAGCATCGAACACGTCGTCCTCTACCGCAAGAGAGCCAGTGTGCGAAGCAGCGGCGCGCACCCCGGCGGCCATGCGGCCGACCTTGGTCAGCACCAGCGGCTTGCCAAGCTCGGCGCAACGCTGGGCCAGCCGAATCAGGCCGGGCCCGTCGCGCATGCCCTCCAGATAGCCCGCGGCGACACGGATGCGCGGGTCCTCGATAACCGCGAGCATCAGGTCACTAAACGAAACGCCGGCCTCGTTTCCGGTGTTGATGAAATAGCCCAGTCCCAGCCCGCGGTGGCGCACCAGCGCGGCGATCGCCGTGCCGAACGCCCCGGACTGCGTGACAAACGCCACCGGGCCTGCACCAGTATCGCCGTCGGCATACTGGCTGAAGGTTGCATAGACGTTGTCGAACGCGTTGACGAAGCCGAGGCAATTCGGGCCGCAGATCACCACGCCATGCGCGTCGGCACAAGCGCGCAACGATTGCTCGACCCGCTTGCCGTCGGCACCCATCTCGCCGAAGCCTGAACTGAAGATCACTGCGGCAGCGACGCCACGACGACCCAGCGCTGCGATGCAAGCCTCGACTTCGCGCGCCGGCAATGCGACGATCGCGAGGTCGGTCGCCTCCGGCAACGCGGCTACGTCGGGATAGGAGGCGAGCCCGGCAATCTCGGAGTACTTGGGGTTCACGGGGTACAAGCGCCCGGTGTAGCCCTTGTCGATCAAGTGCTTGAGTGGTCGGCCGTTGATCTTCGCGAACTGCGGCGAGGCACCGACAATCGCGATGGAACGCGGGCGTAGCAGGCAATCCAGCGCGCTGCGCGCTGGCTCCGCGGCGGAAACAAGGAGTCTGGTAGTCATCGGACCTTCGGCGGCGATAGGTTGCATGCGAGGGGCTTGGCCATGGAAGGATGCGTGGCTCAATTGGCAAAAGCGGATAAGCCGGTTTGGGCGCGTCCGAGCACGAGCGCGTGGATGTCGTGCGTGCCCTCCAGCGTATTGACGGTCTCCATGTTCATCATGTGGCGAATCACGTGGTATTCGTCCGAGATGCCGTTGCCGCCGTGCATGTCACGAGCCAGGCGCGCGATCTCAAGCGACTTACCGGCGCAATTGCGCTTGAGCAGCGACACCATCTCGGAACTGGCCACGCCTGAGTCGCGCATCCGGCTGACCTGGAGGCAGGCGAGCAGGCCGAGCGCGATCTCTGTCTGCATGTCGGCAAGCTTCTTCTGCACCAATTGGTTCGCGGCCAGCGGACGCCCGAACTGTTTGCGGTCAAGCACATACTGGCGCGCCGCATGCCAGCAGAATTCAGCCGCCCCCATCGCGCCCCAGCAGATGCCGAAGCGCGCGTTGTTCAGGCACGCGAAAGGCGCCGCGACGCCACGCGCGTCGGGCAGACGCTGCGACTCTGGGACGAACACATCGTCCATCAAGATCTGCCCGGTGGGGGATGCGCGGACGGAGAACTTGCCCTCGATCTTGCTGGTCATCAGGCCCTTCATCCCGCGTTCGAGAATAAAGCCCCGCACCACACCTTCGTCGTCCTTTGCCCACACCACCATCAAGTCAGCGATCGGGGCGTGCGTGATCCAGGTCTTGCTGCCAGACAGACGCCAGCCTCCGTCTACCTGCCGCGCGCGGCTCGCCATGCTGCCCGGGTCCGAGCCGTGGTCGGGTTCTGTCAGGCCAAAGCAGCCAAGCAACTCGGCACGAGCCATCGCGGGCAGGTAACGCTCGCGCTGCTCCTGGCTACCGAACAAGTAGATCGGAGTCATCGACAAGGTGGTCTGCACGCCCAGTGCCGAGCGGTAGCTCGTGTCCACGCGCTCGAACTCACGTGCGATCAGGCCGTAGCCGACATAGCTAATGCCGGCGCAGCCAAAGCCTTCGATGGTCGCTCCCAGGAAGCCAAGTTCGGCCATCTCCTTCATCACCGTGACGTCGAAACGCTCGTGGCGATTGGCCTCGAGGATGCGGGGCGCCAGCCGCTCCTGGGCGAAAACGCGTGCGCTGTCGCGGATCATGCGCTCCTCGTCGCTGAGCAGCGCGTCCAGTTGCAGCGGGTCCTGCCAGTCGAATGGCACATCACGCATCGCGGCCTTGCGCAGCGTGAGCGGTTCCGGAGTCTGATGCGTCATGGTCAGATCCTTTCTGTAGAGTGCGTACGCAACGGACGGAACTTAGGGATGCCCGCCTCGGCACTAATATCCTCACAGTGGACTTCCACCCGCATGCCGATGCGGATGTCGTCGGGCTGGCAATCGGTGACTTGGGCGTACATGCGAGCACCGTCGTCCAGATCAATCAGGCACAGGACCAGCGGGAGGTCAACTTCCCAGCCGGGGTAGTTCATCGCGACCGAGTACGACACCGTGTGCGAATAGACGGTGCCATGAGGTCGCGCAGCGGTCCAGGCGAGCGGGCGGCTGCCGCACTCGATACACCACGGCTTGGGATGGAAGTTAAAGGTCCCGCAATCGCTGCATTTCTGCAGCACGAATCGGCCTTGCTTAGCCGCGGCCCAGAATGGGCGCGTCTGGTCTGTGATGGCGGGCAGCGGCTTGGGTGGCAGGTTGTTGGTCATGGATTCAAGGCTCCGTTCCAAGGATTAGCGAGATGCAACTGCGGCCCGGGCGCCCGTAAGGGATGCCGCCGAATCCGCAGGCTGCGGAAATTCGCCCATTCTTTACCTGGCGCTCACCGGCTTCGCCGCGCAACTGGGTGACTGACTCGACCAGTGGCATAAAGCCGCCGATCGCGCCGCCGGGCTGGCCGCCGGAGAGTTGCCCGCCGTCGGTCGAGAGCGGGAAGTCGCCGTGGAAACGCAGGTCGCGTTCCTCGATGAAATGACCGCCGTCTCCCTTCTTGCAAAAGCCCCAATCCTCGAGCGTCATCATGGCGATAAAGGGGTAATCGTCGTACGGCTGGAAGAGGTCGATGTCGGTGTGCCGAACCCCGCCCATCGCCATCGCCTGTGGCGCTGACTGCGCGTAGCCGGTAGTAGTCACGTCAGGCAACACGCGCGAGCCGTGGTAGTAGTTGTTGGCCTCACCGAAGCCGCGCAGGAAGACAGGCTTGTCAGTCAGCGTGCGAGCGGTCGCGGCCGAGGTCACGACATAGGCCAGCCCACCGTTGACGATGGGCACGCAATCGAGCAGACGGATCGGATGCGACAGCATGCGAGAATCCATGTACTCGTCGAGCGTAAAAGGCTTGCGATAGATCGCACCGGGATGGAACGACGCGTTATAGCGTGTTGAGACTGCGAGCTTGCCCAGCTGCTCGAAGCTGAGCGAGGGAAATTCATGCATATAGCGCGTCAGCACCAGCGCGAATTGCGCGCTCGCGCCCATTACGCCGAATGGCCCCTGGAAGTCCCAATAGACGCCGCGGGTGCGTTCCGGCGACAGCGGCAGCCCCGGCGCAGCGGAGGGAATGTTCAACGGCGTATCGGCCCCGACCACCAGCACGCGGTCGACGATGCCTGCCTTGATCATCGCTGCTGCGCGGATCAGCATCGCGGAGGCTGAGGCACCACCCTGGTCGGCGCGCAGCAGCACCTGCGGGCTAATGCCCAGATTCTCGGCCGTCGCGGCCGACCAGTTCACCGTGTGCGCCACTTCGGCATGCGCAACGCCAAGACCCTGGCCGTCGAATTCTTTCTTGCTCAGCCCCGCTTGCTTCAGTGCAAGATCAGCGGCCCAGGCAATGTATTCATCGACGGTCGGCGCCGTTTCGCCGGGCTTAGCTCGAGTGTAGGGCGTTCTCCCGACGCCAACGATGGCGACTTCCGATCGCATGGACATAGTGCGAGATTCCTTTTGAGGTAGAGGGAATGCGTTGAGGCGAGGTGGTGCGTCAACGCCCCGAGAATGCGGGCGGACGGCGTTGGATGAAGGCGGTCATGCCCTCTTTCTGGTCCTGGGTGTCAAACAGCAACTCGAACGAGCGGCGCTCGAGCAACAATCCGGTAGCAAGGGCAGCGTCGGCGCCCCCAAGCGCAGCTTCCTTGATCAAGCGCACAGCTACGGGCGGACGCGACGCGATCACTTCGGCGAGCGCGAGGGCGCGAGCCTCACTCACGTCGTCGTCGACGACCTCGCTGACCAACCCCATCGCGAACGCTTCGTCGGCCGAGACTGGTTCGCCCGTCAGAAGCAGCTTCATCGCGCGGTACTTGCCGACTGCCCGCATCAGGCGCTGCGTGGCACCGCCGCCGGGCATCACGCCAACCGTCACTTCGGGTAGCCCGAGACGCGCGCTGCGTCCGGCAACGATGATGTCGGCGTGCAGCGCCAGTTCGCAGCCACCGCCCAGCGCGTAACCGGACACCGCTGCCACTACCGGCTTACTGCAGTCGGCGATCGCCTTCCAGTAGCGCGGCACGTCAAGCGCCCAGACCGCGTGCGGTCCCCTCTCGACCAACTCCTTCAGATCCGCCCCGGCAGCGAAATGGCCTTCGCCACCGCATAGCAGTACGCAGCGCACGCCCTCGTCACGGTCAAGCGCAAGAAACCTGTCGGCAAGTTCCCGGCGTAGTGCTGTATTGAGCGCATTGCGTGCTCCCGGGCGGTGGATGCGAATCCGCGCAACTCCTGGGGCGGGGCAGTCGCTGAGCAACAAGGCATTGGTATCGTTCATGGCGTTCGGGTCTCTGGTATGCGGTTATCCTACGCAGAGGCAGCCAATTCCCGAAGTTTAGATTTCCAATGATCTTTATTGATATTCGAAATATGCTCGAATACCCTATTGCCTGCACGAAGGCGTTGAACTGTGAAGCCAACCTCCCCCAATGAACTTGCGTTCGATCGACCTCAACCTACTGTTGGTATTCGACACCATCTACAGCGAGCGCAACATCTCCAAGGCTGCGCGCAAGCTCGCTCTGTCGCAGCCGACGGTGAGCAACGCGCTCGCCCGCCTGCGCGAACGCCTGGACGACCCGTTGTTCACACGCACGTCCGATGGCATGGTACCGACCGCACGCGCCAAGACGTTGGCGGATCCCATCCGGCAGGCGCTGGACCTGATTGAGCGCGGTCTTCGCTCGGACGATGCGTTCGATTACGCACACTCGGAGCGGCGCTTTGTGATTGCAGTTGAGGACTATGGCGAGACGGTGATAGTGCCGCGCTTTTGCGACTGGCTGGCACAGACGGCGCCCAACATCCGCATAAAGATCCTCCGCGAGCCCGGCAACCAATTGACCGCGGAAATGAAGGACGGCGAGGTTGACCTGACGCTGGACTACTTCATACAGCACGACCCGTCCTTTCGCAACGAACGCGTGCTGACAGAGGGCTTACTTACGCTCTCGCAGCGCGAGCATCCGCAGCTAACCGGGCGCTTGACGCTCGAACAATATCTCGCGCTGCGCCATGTAGTGCTGACTCCGCGTGCCGGCTCAATGTCAATCATCGACCGTGCCCTTGCCAAGCGCGGGCTGCGCCGGCACATCGCACTGGAGGTGCCGCATTTCCAGTCGATGCCAGTGCTGGTCCAGACGGCCGGGCTGCTGTGCACCCTGCCCAAGCGCATGGCACAGTTGTATGCCGACAACTTCCGGGTGACAGCGCATACGGTTCCGATGCGCGTCCCGAACTTTCCGATCTACCTCACCTGGCACAGCTCGGCCGATACCGATCCGGCACACATGTGGCTACGCCAAAACCTGATCGCGCTGTGCCAACGCCTTTGACGAAGCCGGTAAGGTCCTCCCGGCGCACTCACCCGCAGTCGGCGAAGATTTTTTTGGGCGCCTCGGCAATTTCCGCGAGGCAGAGGTATAACCGGGATTCATAAAAAATCCGCCACATCCCCATCTAACAGGCTGGTGAAATACCTCGTGTGGCGGTCATCCGGGACGTGGGCGTAAACGTTGAACTGATGTCATCAATGAGAACGAGATGGAACAGATGCGCGGACCGGATGGCTTTACCGAATCTATGTTCACAGTGTTGAAGCTGGATGATTTCGTGCCGAAGGACCATCCGTTGCGTCCGATTCGCACGTGGCTCAATGACGCGCTTAAACGCATGGACGATGTGTTCGCGCGGATGTATGAGGCGGACGTCAAAGGAGGCCGCCCGAGCATCGCGCCGGAGAAGCTGGTGCGCGCTCTTTTGCTGCAGGTGCTGTACTCAATTCGTAGCGAGCGCATGCTGGTAGAACAGATTTCCTACAACATGCTGTTCCGCTGGTTCGTCGGCTTGCCGATGGACGGGACCGTGTGGGACCACTCGACGTTCAGCAAGAACCGCGACCGGTTGCTCGAACACGACGTGCTGGTGTTGCTCTTCAACGAGACAGTCGAGACCGCGCGCGAGCGCGGGTATCTTTCCGGGGAACACTTCAGCGTCGACGGCACGTTGATTCAGGCATGGGCCGGGCACAAGAGCTTTGTGCCCAAGGCAAGTCCAGACGATGATGACACGCCTCCTGACGAACCGCCCGCGCCGAATGACAATTGGCGCGGACAGAAACGCAGTAACGAGACGCATCAATCCACGACTGACGAGCAGGCGCGCCTGTTTCGCAAGAGCAAGGGAACTGGAGCGATGCTCTGTTATATGGGCCACGTGTTGACCGACAACCGACACGGCTTGGTTGTCAACGCACAGGTGACTCTGGCGACGGGCACCGCCGAGCGCGACGCGGCCGAGATGATGCTCGCCGATGCCGCGAGTGTTGCGCCGCTCGGCATTACGGTGGGCGCGGACAAGAACTACGACACTGCTGGCTTCGTCGCCAGTTGTCGCGCGAATTGCGTCACGCCGCATGTGGCGCAAAACGATGGACGTCCGGGAGGTTCAGCAATTGACGAGCGAACTACGCGCTGGCCGGGTTACGCGGTCAGCCAGCAAAAACGTAAGCGCATTGAGCAGGTATTCGGATGGGGCAAGACAGTTGGACGAATTCGCCAGGTCATGTATCGGGGACTTGAACGCGTAGACCAGCTCTTCGTGCTGACGCAGGTCGGCTACAACTTGACGCGTATGCGCACACTCGCGGGCTGAGGGGCAATAAGCAATGGCGTAACACCGATATCGTGAACCCGCGAGCAACGTGGAATGCCTGCAAACGTCTTCCGCGTTTCAAAAGTGCGACCCCCAGCATCCGTCGTAATGCACCCGAACGCATCAACGACCGATATTTCAGCAGCCTGCTAAGGCATCGATGCAAAGGAAAAATGGTGGTCGGCTTCACCGCGCGCAGTGCTTCCTTACGTGAGATGGCACCTCTCCCCGTTCCGATTCATGCCATGCGCATCGATTGCATAGAACGCTTCGGCCAGTGCAGCGCCATCGGTCGGGAACAAATCTTCCCAACCCGCGGAGTCCCGAACGAGTCGACAGGATGACGGTGCGGCTGTCGCCTGCTGCCTCGAGGCGCACGCTGCGCAGCAAGATGCCCTGGTCGTCAAATCGGCCAGCACATCCACCGCGCCGAGGGCTCCGGCGGTCACCGTTTTAGGGAAGGCTGGTCGGGATATGCCCTGCTTCGAAGTATCGAACGTTCTCCGGCGCCTGTCTGATAAACGGCAAAGACCGCTCGATCATCGCCTGCCTCGGTGGCAGCCCATGCCGTGGAAGTCCTGCGCAAGCGAGTACACGCAGCACTGTCTCGAGAGACACGAGGTTAGCATGTATCCGTGAGCGATCGGTACTTGCATGCAGCTGCCATCGCAGCCAGGCCCAGAACACTCCCCCTCTCCAACATCCGTCCCAGACGCATTTTCGCCGCTTCGATCTTGTGAGCCGGCAGCGACGCCAGTTGCCGTCGTACGCCTGCGGTCGGCTTCGATGACTCCGCATTGTGCCGCTTCGAGCCGCCATTCGTCGGCTGGAGCGCGAGCTCGGCTATCTTGATGCGCGTCCCGATCGACTCGTTCCCCATGACCTTTCAGCCAGCCTCTCGTCGAAGGCCACATCAAAAATTAACAACAATTGAAGAAAGGGCGTCCGCGAACACGGTTTCAACGTCGGAATCTCGAAACGGACGACCTCACCTCTATGACCAACCGTGGCATTTACTTCAAAGGTCAACTATTACGCAGCCACGAAATCATCCCTCTTTGTTGGTTGATATACCTATTCGTCTTAACACTCAGGGTATGTCCGACGCATCCCAATCCCACTTCGTGGCTCGAATTTCTTGCGTTATAGGCTGCCATACCTATACTATACCTGCGTACCAACCTATAAATTTGTTGACGCCGGAAATATGCATGGTTACCGTCACTTTCCATGACAGTCCGCTCGAGAAGAAGCTCATGACAGCCGCCCGGTCCGCGATCAGACGATCGCTTACCGCGGAGGAAATGTCGGCCTCGACGCTTGATACCTGACGGGACAGCAGCGATCGGTAGTAACCGCTTCAAGCGATATATTTCGTCATCCGAACGTTTTCGGATGAACTCTTTTGTGTCTGAAAGAATCCGCAGTGCCCGGCAATTTCGTTCTCGACGAAAGCATGCACTGTGGTCGCCCGCATTCGTTGTGTCGAATTCGCTTTGGTCAAACGCATTTCCAAGTCCTGTTTAACGAGGAGTCAACACCGTGAACTTCAGTCAAGCACTCATCGCCCTCGCGGTCCTGGGCTCGCTTTCCAATGCGTCACGCGCGGCGACGCAAGCCGATGCCGACCGGCTAGGCAATGACCTAACTCCGGTCGGCGCCGAAAAGAGCGGCAACAAGGACAGCACCATTCCCGCCTTCACGGTTCCGAGCAAGCCGACTGGAAACTGGTCCTACGGCAAGGTCCGGGAAGACTTCTGGAAGTACAAGGACGAGAAGCCCGCGTTCGTCATCGACGCCTCGAACGTCGACAAGTACGCGAACAACCTCGCCGCCGGGCAGATCGCCCTGATCAAGCAGGTCAAGGGCTACACGATGCCGGTGTACCCGACTCACCGTGAATGCAGCGTGCCCGATTTCGTCGCGCAGAACACGAAAGACGGAATGCTGAAGGCCTCCATTGCCAAGGACGGATGGTCGCTCGAGAACGCCACCCTGCCGGGCGTGCCGTTTCCGGTTCCGGCCACCGGCATAGAGGTGATTTGGAACTGGATGATGCGGTATCAGGGGGTCGGCGTGGAGTGGCCGGACGGGTACACCTATGTGTCGCCTCGCCCTGGCGGCGCGGCACCCATCGTCATCCGCTGGAACCAGCAGACCTACTATCCGTGGGCGAGAAAAGGGCAGCACACGCCGGAGGACGAGCAAGGCCTGCACACGGGCATTTTCTACAGCTATTCGGAACCGGCCGCGCTCGCGGGACAAGGCCTCGTGCAGCGCTACTACTACAACAAGGATACCGACTCCTTTTACTACTTCACCGGCCAGCGGCGCGTCCGCCGCCTTCCCGCCTACGCCTATGACGCACCTGCCATCGGGTATGACAACCAATACCCCTATGACATGAACTACGTCTTTACGGGCAATCCGGATCGTTTCGACTGGAAGCTCGTCGGCAAGAAGGAAATCTTTATCCCGTACAACGAGCTTGCGATGCAACGATTCAACAGCAAGCTGAGCGATGCGACGCTACCGGATCTCGTGAATCCCGCCTTGAGGCGCTATGAATTGCATCGCGTCTGGGAAATCCAGGGCACCGTCAAGGCTGGCTTCCGCCATACGACGCCGACGAAGACACTCTATGTCGACGAAGATAGCTGGCTCGTCGCCATCGGAGACGACTTCGACGCCCAAGGCAAGATCTGGAAGGTCAAGGAAAACTACATCGCTCCCGAATGGGAAATCGGCGCCTGCTCGCTCGCCGCCGCCACCTACACCGACCTGATCAGCGGCCGCTATATCTTCGACATGACTGTCATCGGCACCGGCAAGGACCTCAAGTTCTACTCTCCCGGCGCGACTGATCCGCGATTCACCAGCAGCTTCTACACAGGCGAAAACCTGAGCGCGATCAGCAGTCGATAAGCCGCTCGAACTTCACACAACCCGGCGACAGAAGCGCACGGCACGGCGCCACGGAGCGTCGTACCGTGCTGCGCCACGCATATCGCCGCTCAGAACGACAATCAGACCAGGAGGCAGAAATGGCACGGCTTGCAACGAAGGCATTGCTCTCCGTCGTATGCGGCGCTTGCGCTTCCGGCGCGGCCCATGCGTATGAGTTCGATACCGGCATCAAGGATATGCACGCTTCATGGGTAACGAACCTGACGGGCGGCGTAGGGATTCGCACCAAGGACCCCAGTTGCTCATTGACGGGCGACCCGAACGCGAACGGTTGCGGCCCGGCCGCGAACACCGCGCAATGGGCCAACGGCGATGACGGCGACCTCAACTATAAAAAAGGCAAGCCGTTCACCACCTCATTGAGCCTGACGAGCGAACTGCTCCTGACGATGCCACCCGAAGGCTACAAGTTCATGATCCGCGGCACGGCAATGTACGACTTCATGGCCGCCAACACCGAGCGGACCGAGTTGAGCGAGGCGGCGAAGAACCAGATCGTGCGTGACGCGCAACTGCTCGACCTATGGGTCCAGAAGGACTTCACAATCGGCGACCAGCGCGCACACATTCGAATCGGCAATCAGGTCATCAACTGGGGCGAGAGCTACTTCGCGCCGGGCGGCATCAACGCGACGAACTCGCTCGACATCCAGAAGCTCCTCGTTCCCGGCACGCAGCTCAAGCAGGCAATCCTCCCCGCGCCGATGATCAGTTTCGCCACGGGCCTGCCCGCCGGGTTCTCGACCGAGGCCTACTATCAGGCGTTATGGAACGGCAACCGCTTTCCTCCGGTCGGCTCGTACTGGTCGGTCACGGATACCTTCGGGCGCGGCGCTCAACCGTTCTCCCTCAACACGAACAACTTCAACGTCAGCGGATACGATGCCGCGACCATCGCGGGCGGCGGGGCGAAGAATTCGGCGTTCCTCAACGGCATCAACCAGAATCTCGTCAACGGCTTATACGCGGGGCCGCCGTTTAGTTCACTGGGTTCGCCTTCGAACGTCTATCTTCCGGGCAACAAGCCGCAGTTCGGCGTGAAGCTGGGTTACAAGCCGTCGTTTATCGACGCGAGCTTCGCCTTCTACTATGAAAACTATACCGACAAGTCGCCGGTGCTGACGTATCTCGCCAACGGCAGCACACGCTGGGACAACCTGACGAACCGGCAGCTCTTTGGTGTCAGCAGTAATTTCTCGCTGGGCGACTGGGCGATCGGAACCGAGCTGTCATACCGCCCGCGTGATGCCGTCACCCTCTCGGGCTGCTATCTGGCGGGCGGCCCGGCCGACGCGAACACCAACTTTGGCGGCGTCGACTGCAAGGCTTACATGGATGCCAAGAAACTACAGTTCGACATCAATGCCCAGTTGAATCTCACACGGTCCACCTATCCGATACTGAATTTCATCAAGGCGGACATGGCGATCTTCACGGCCGAACTGACCTGGATCAAGTACCCCGGCCTCAGCCCCGACGCTCAATACTTTCGCACGGTGAACGGGAAGAACGTCTATCAGCTGGCGGACGCTGGTTACTTCCCCTGGCTGAACAACAATTCCGGTCTTGGCTATCCGATCGCCGCGGGTCAAGGAACGTCGAATTCCGTCGGCATGACAATCGATTTCAACTGGACCTATGACGGCACACTGATTCCCGGCTGGCAGGTAACGCCGGGCGTCACGTTCTATGACGCGCTCACAGGCTACACGCCTACGCTGCAAGCCAACTACATGCAGGGCGCGAAGTCGATCAACGTCTATCTGCTCTTCAACCAGAACCCGACGACGTGGCAAGGCGGCATCAACTTCACGGCGTTCTTCGGCGGCAACTCGCTTTCGCAGCCGTATGCCGATCGCAACTTCGTCGGTCTTTTCCTGACCCGTAACTTCTAGGCGTCCCGTGCGCATCCGGACACCGCCCCCGGATGCGCCGCCCGGTCCAAATGAACGAGGAGGTCTCGTGCTTAACAGGTTGATTGGTCACCTGGAGATTCAGCTTTTTTGCCATCGCTTCATCGTGTTACTGGCCCTTGCGCTGCTGACGGCAACTATGGGATGGTTCGCGATCCAGCTTCGGATGGACGCGGGGTTCGAAAAGCAGATTCCCGTGGGACACGAATACGTACAGACCTTCCAGCAATATCGCAACGAACTCTTCGGCGCGAACCGGCTGACCGTGGTGGTCAAGGCGCGTCACGGAACGATCTGGACCAAGGCGGGGCTGACGCGCCTCTACAAGGTCACGCAGGCGGTGATCCTGCTGCCCAACGTCGATCGCCTGGGCGTCCAGTCGCTCTGGACGCCCAACTCGTTTGTCAACGAAATCACCGAGGAGGGCTTTCGCAGCCAGCCGATCATCGCCGGCACCCTGACCGACGATACGCTGACCCCCGACGATGTCGCGAACATCCGGCGCTCGACGTCGGACGGCGGCTTTATCGGGTCTCTCGTCTCACGCGACCAGACCGCCGCGATGATTACGGCGGAGATCAATGAAACGGGCGCCGATGGCAAAAAAATCGACTATGTGGCCTACAACCACATGCTCGAAAAGCTGCTGCGCCAGCCCTACGAAGACGGCGACTACCAAATACAGATCATCGGCTTTGCCAAGCAGATCGGCGACATCGCCGACGGCGCCAGATCGGTGCTGGTGTTCTGCGGGGTGGCGCTCCTCTTGACCGCGCTCGCGGTCTACTGGTATTGCCATTCGGTGCGCTTCACGATTCTGCCGATCATGTGTTCGCTCACCTCGCTCGTCTGGCAGTTCGGCGCGCTGCGCTTGCTGGGCTACGGGCTGGACCCGCTCGGCGTGCTGGTTCCTTTTCTCGTCTTCGCGATCGGCGTGTCGCACGGCGTGCAGCAGATCAACTACATCACCCGCGAACTCGGTCACGGCAAGTCGTCGGTGGAGGCGGCCAGGCTCAGCTTTTCGGGCCTGCTCGTTCCTGGCACGCTGGCCCTGTTGACCGCGCTGGTCTCCTTCGTCACGCTGCTGCGCATACCCATTCCGATGATTCGCGAACTCGCGATTACCGCCTCGCTCGGCGTGGGCTTCAAGATCGTCACCAATCTCGTCATGCTGCCGCTCGTCGCGTCGTACTTCACCTTTTCGCGCGCTTACGCCGACAAGGTGTTGCAGAAGCGCGAGCAGCGCGCCGTGTGGCTGCGTACCCTGGCGCGCGTGGCGGAGCCGCGCAATGCGGTGATCGTGCTGGTGGCGGTCGGCGCGCTGTTCGCGACGGCGGTCTGGGAAAGCCGCGACCGCGTCGTCGGGACGCTTCAGCCCGGCGCGCCGGAACTGCGGCCCGAGTCGCGCTTCAACCGCGATGCGGTGGCGATTGCCAGCAGCTTCGATGTGGGGCTCGACTGGTTGTCGGTCGCCGTGGAGGCCCCTGCCGACTCGTGCGACAACCCCGCCGTCGGGACCTTCGACGATCAGTTCGCCGATTCTCTCAGAGGCGTGCCGGGCGTCGTTTCCGTCACGTCCTACCCGGCGATGCTCCGCCAATACAACGAAGGCTATAACGAGGGCAATCCGCGCATGAGCGTCGTGCCGATCGATCCGGTGAACTACGCGGCACTCTCCGCCGAGATCGGGCGCGTGCGCGGCTATCTGAACAAGGATTGCAGCATGACTGCCATCCATGCGTATCTCAGCGACCATAAGGCCACCACCATCAGTGCTGTCATCGCCGCCGTCGTGAAGTATCGCGACAGTCATCCGACGCCCGGCGTCAAGGTGCGACTCGCCGCCGGCAACGCCGGCTTGCTGGCGGCGATCGACGACGAAGTCCAGAAAAGCGAATTGCCCATGATGCTGTATGTCTACGCAGCCATTGTTCTGCTCGTGTTCATCGTGTATCGCGACCTGCGCGCAGTCATCGCGTGCTGTCTGCCGCTTACGGTGGGAACGTTCATCGGCTACTGGTTCATGAAGGAATTCGAAATCGGCCTGACGGTGGCGACCTTGCCCGTGATGGTGCTGGCAGTCGGTATCGGTGTGGATTACGCGTTCTATATCTATAACCGGCTCCAGGCTCATCTTGCGGCCGGCGAGGAAATCGTGCGGGCGCTGGAACATTCCATTCTTGAAGTGGGTATGGCGACGATATTCACGGCCATCACGCTCGCCATCGGCGTCGCGACGTGGAGCTTCTCCGCGCTCAAGTTTCAGGCCGACATGGGCAAGCTGCTCGCCTTCATGTTCATCGTCAATCTGGTAATGGCGATGACCGCGTTGCCGGCACTCGCAGTCGTGCTGGACAGACTATGTCCGCGCCGCAAGCCGGTTCGGCCGCCCAGCGTATTCAGTCATTGAGAGGAGACGAACGTGAAGAGATATCCTTTCACCAAGACGTTCGCGGCGTGCTGTATTGCGTCGGGCGTTGGGGCGCTCGCGACAGTGGCCGTAGCAACCGCCGATACGGCCCAAGGCCGCCCTGAACTGCGCGTTCAGCCCGCCGAGCAACTGATAACCGCGACGCGAACGCAGATCCTCGCGGCGACTCGAGCCGGCAAGCGCATCGTCGCGGTGGGCGATTTCGGCGTGGTGCTGTTGTCCGACGACGGTGGCGCTACGTTTCGGCAGGCGCGCTCGGTACGTGCGCGCTCGACGCTCACCTCGGTCACGTTCGTCGACGATCGTACCGGCTGGGCCGTGGGTCACTGGGGCACCATCCTGAAGACGGTCGACGGCGGAGAAACCTGGGCGCTCGAGCGCTCCGATGTCACAACTGACCGGCCGCTCTTCTCCGTGTACTTCAGGAATGCGCGCGAAGGATTCGCCGTGGGCCTCTGGTCGTTGCTGTTGCAAACCACCGACGGGGGCAACACCTGGACCGAGGTCAATGTCCCGCCTCCTCCGAGATCGAAGAAGGCGGACACGAACCTGTACCACATCTTCGCGAACTCGCGAGGCGCGCTCTTCATCGCGGCGGAACAGGGGCGGGTCTTGCGCTCCGCCGATGGCGGCACATCGTGGCGCTACCTGAACACCGGCTACGCGGGATCGTTCTGGACTGGCGTGGCCACCAAGGACGGCACGGCGATCGTCGCGGGTTTGCGCGGCACGGTCTACCGGAGCACGGATGACGGCGAACATTGGGAACGCGCCGCGACATCGCTGCAAGGCTCGATCACCGATATCGCGCAGCTCGAAAATGGAGACATCGTCGCCGCCGGTCTCGATGGAGATGAATACACGAGCCACGATGGCGGCGTGTCGTTCGAGGGCGTTCAACGAGCCGATCGCGCCGCATTGACCGCCGTGTCGGCCGCATCGGGTTCGAAGCCGATCTGGTTTTCCAAGGACGGGCTTGTCAGATAGACGTACCCGCCGCGCTCGTGCTTAAGCGCGGCCGGGCATTCGCCGACGAGCGATCCGTGATTCGCCGGTTCGAATCGGCGGGCAATGTCCGACGCCGAGCCAGCGAGTTTCATCGGAACCGCTCAGGCCGCGGGCATGAGCGTGCGCGGCTCGAATGGCTGCGCGTGTCTCTCTTCAGGTCGGAGCGCTGCGTGCAAACCTGAAACGCTAACTGACCCGCCGCGACGTTCCATCTGCAGCGGCGCTCCCGAAACATGCGCACCTATCGCGACCGGCTCACGAGGCGCGGACCGGCAATGAGAACCCAGCCCGCCGCAGCGCCGATCAATCCGGCCGTCGCCAGGCTGAAGAACGCCGCGGCATCCGGCCTGAGTCCGCTTGCGAAGTAAGCGGTCATCCCGAGAAAATAGCCCACGATGCTGTTGAGCAGCGTGAGTTGCGCAAGCATCGCGACGACCACCAGCAAGAACACGACTACCGGCAGCGCGAAAACCCCAAGCACGGGTGCGAGATGACCGACTCCGGCAAACCCCGCCATGCCCAGCAGATAGCCGATCAACAGGCAGCAGATCGCGACCGACCCGGCACGCACGCTGCCGCGTCCCGAGCCGAACGTCGTCCATCCGATGAACATCATCCAGACAGGCAGGGACATGATCGCGCTCGCCTGTGCCGCCAGCGCGGCGACCAGGGACACGAATACGACGGTCGCGGCGAACTGTCCGCCGCATGCCGCATTGGACCGTACGGCTGGCGCTTCGGCCGGGGCCGCCTGACTCATCTGATCCTCGCTCATCGTCATTCTCCAACCGTCATGGATAAAACCGGCAGATGAGCCCACGGCCCACCCGCCCCCTTCCCGCAACTCACGAGACAGCCTGCTCGCCGAGCCCGAGCCTTGCCAGCGCCCGCCGATACTCGATCGACATGCGATCCGCGGGAATGTGGATTTCATCGCGCAAGTCGAGCGGCAACTGATTGGGAGACTGCGCTTCCACTTGCGGCGCATCTTCCGCATTGATCCGCATCGTGAAGTCGATCAGCACTTCCGCGGGCGTAAGCCGGCTTTCATCCACCACCACCTGGAAAATCCGCGTCGACCTCGCGCTGACTGGCGATGCGATGTCGTAAATCCGGTAAACATGCCCGGTCTTCGGATCGAAGACCTTGACCGACGATGCAAACGGCAGCGTCAGTTCGTAGGAGTAGACGGCGTGCCGATAGACCGGTGCGGCATCGGAATTCGCGTTGTCGGCATAGCGCACCTGTTCGGTGACGTCGGCCTGAAATGACAGCCGCGTCTCCGATATCGATACGTCATACGGTGCAATGGCCTCTTCGGGTCCGCCGAAGGTGCCCGTGTGCACCCACGGCACATGGCAGATGTCGTTGAAGTTTTCAACATGCCGCGCCGCCGACGATTGCCACGTGCTGACCGGCACCACCGCCACGGTGCCGCTGCCGTTTTCGATGGCGGGCCATTCGGGCAGGTCGGCGCGTGGCGTCGATGCGAGGCATACCCAGACAAACCCATAGCGCTCAGTGCACAAATAGGTCTGCAGGCGAAGCTTGCCCGGCACCGGAGAGCCCGGGGGCAGCGCCGGAATCCGCACGCACACGCCCGCGCAGTCGTAGTGAAACCCATGGAAGCCGCACACGAGCAGGCCGTCCTTGATCGAGCCGAGGCTCAGCTTCGCGCCGCGATGACTGCATACGTCCCGCGCCGCTTTCACGCCCTCCGGCGTGCGGTAAAGGACCACGGGAACGTCGAGCAGGCGCACGCCGGCCGGCTTGTCCGTCACTTCCGACGAAAGCGCGACCGGATGCCAGAACGTCGACAGCACGTTCCAGTCGGACTCGCTGAAGCCGCTGTCCGGTGGCATCGCCGGCTTGGCCTGAGTATTGTTGACGGGGAGGAACATTGTCTCGTCTCCTTATAGGTCCAGCGTGAGTGTTGTGCCGGGCTTGCCCCGCGACACGCAGATCATCATCCTGTCGCCGCACGCCCGTTCCCGTGGCGACAGGCAGTAGTCGCGATGCTCGATGTCCCCGCCCAGCACGGTCGTCCGGCAGGTACCGCAGATTCCCTGTTCGCAATTCAGTGGTGGCTCCACGCCATGTTCCCGAAGCACTTCAACGATGCTGCGATCGGCCGGCACGGCTGTCTCGACCTTGCTGCGCGCCAGTACCATGTTGAAGCTCGCCGCCGTCGGTTCCGGAGCGGCGGGCGCAGCGAAATATTCGGTGTGCAGGGTTACGTCATGACGATCGCCCACCGACGCGGACACGGCCTTCATGAAGCCCGCCGGCCCGCATAGGTACACGTGCGCGCCCGCAGGAATGCCTTGCGTGAGCCGCGCCACGCCGAAGCGCTGATGAGGCGGCCCGTCATCGAGATAGAGGCTTAATTGCTGCCCGAACGCGGCATGCTTCAGTTCGTCGCGGAAGGGCGTTCGCGCAAGCGAGCGTGTGGCGAAATGCATCGCAAACGCGCGGCCTTCGCGAGACAGGCGCCGCGCCATCGCCAGCAGCGGCGTCACGCCGATGCCGCCCGCGACCAGCACCGCCGGCGCGTCGACGTGCGCCAGCGCGAATGCGTTGCGCGGCACCCCAACCGCGATGCGGCTGCCGGCCTCCACTGCGTCGTGCATGAACGCCGAACCACCCCGGCCATCGGCGACTCTCAGCACGGCGATCACGTACCGGTCGCGCTCTGCATCGTCGTTCAGCAGCGAATACTGCCGCACCGCGCCGGTCGGCAGGTGCACATCGATGTGGGCCCCCGCCTCGAACGAAGGCAACGGGCCGCCGTCGGGCCGCGCCAGTTCGAACGAACGAATCCCGTCGGCTTCGTCGATGACGCGCCTGACTCGTAGCTCCATCGTGTTCTGCATGACTCACATCCTCGGATTCGATCGTGGTGCCGTTCCGCTTGTGTTACGTCCGGCTCTCCGTGCCGACGATCGAAGCCCCTGAGTTGCTCGCGCTCAGCAGGAATTCGGATAGCGCAGCGGCAAACTCCTCGGGCGCTTCGATGTTGCACAGATGGCCCGCGCCCTCGATGACCGTGAGCCTGCTTCCCGCGATGTGCTTCGCGAGATACTGGCTTTCGGACAGCGGGAATACCCGGTCATCGTCGCCCGTCACGACGAGCGTGGGCACCTCGATGGACGGCAGCGCCTGACGAAAATCCGTCGTGACGAGCGCGCGCAACGCCTGCTTGTACGACGCCGGCCGCAATGCGACGAGCGACAGGCGCAGCCGCTCGCGAATCGCGGCATCGGCCCTTCTGCCAGCCAGCACGTCGACGAGACCCGGCGCGATATCGGCAATCGAACGGCCCGCCTCCAGCGGTCTCAGCCGCCTCGCCAGGAAATCCTCGCGTTCGGCCGCCGTGAGCAGATTCGCTCCGGCGCTCGTCGCCGCGAGCGTCAGCGTCGCGACGCGCTGCGGACAATGCGTATAGAAGCTCTGCGCGATGAAGCCTCCCATCGACAGGCCGACGACATGCGCACGCTCTGCCCCGAGATGGTCGAGCAAGGCCGCGAGGTCGAGTGCGAAATCGTCGAAGACGAGTGTCTCGCCGGGGTCGTCGCTGTCGCCATAGCCCCGGGCGTCCCAGGCGACGCAGCAATACGCGCCGCCCAGCCGCTCGAGTTCGCCTCGCCAGTTGGAACGATTCCCGCCGACGCCGTGCAGAAACACGACGAGCGGCCCGGCGCCCGCGCGCTCGTATGCGAGCCGCACGCCGCCACGGTGGTAATAAGCGGTCGAGATGTTCATTCGAGGTCGTCCGGCAAGACAGCGATCGCCTCGATCTCGAGCAGGACGTTCGGATAGATCAGTGCATCCACCTGCACGCCCGTGCTCGCGGGCTTGTACGCGCCGAAATATCGCTGGCGTACGGCCCAGTATTCGGCGGTAACGTTCTCTGTGAGTTCGCAGGCGAAATAGGTGGTCAGCTTGACAATGTCGGTCATCTTGCCGCCCGTGCGTTGCAGGATGGCCCGAATATTGTCGAAGCACTGATGCGCCTGCGCGGTCAGGTCGCCCTCTCCCACGAGCCTCCCGTCCGGTCCGAGCGCGATCTGGCCGGACAGATACACCGTATTGCCCGCTCGAACGGCGGGTGCGGGCGGCATGGCGTGCTCCCATTCCCATTCGGGCCGGATCGAAACGATATGGTTGTCAAACATTATTTTTCCTTGGGATGCGGACATCGCTGCCGCTGCGGCGGAGTGCGCGGCAGCCGTTTCGAAGTGCGTCGTCGCGTGCCGGGCGCTGCGCCATGCGGCCTGCATGACACAGCGGCCCGGCCATTCGGGCGCGCGTGCTATCCGGCTGCGGGCACGGCGGCCCGCAGCCGCGCCCGCAATGCCCGCGTCTCGGCAAGATCGACACGCGGCAAGTCCATCTCCACGATCACGACACCGTAGTCCTCGAATGCACTCCTGGGCGAAACGTATTCGTCGAACACGTCGCGCAAGACCAGTTCTGGGTCGCGCTCGAACGGATCGCCCCAGCCGCCGCCGCCTTGCTTGCGCGCGAACACGATCTCGCCGGGCTGCTGGAAGTAGCTCTCTCGCGCGATGTAGACCGGCTCTTCGTTGCGCCCCGTATAGTCGAGCACCACGAGATTGCCGACGCTGTCGCTGCCGCCCGCGAAGCCTTTGAGCGGATAGCGCGAGTGCTGGACCTGGAAGTGATTGCCGACCGCATCCGTGGTTGCGCGCCGCTGCATCAAGTGCGCCGGCGAGCCGCGCCAGCGGCCGGGCGCGGCGGTGTCGATGCCGTACTCGTTCTGCAAATAGAGGAACGGGAACAGCACTTCCATCAGCTCGAACGACGGAATCCGCAGCGACCCGTGAGGCGCCGCATAGCCGCCCCATCCGTCGGCGCCATACGCGCCGCCGCTCGAAACGGGCGCGGCCGAATAGTCGAAGCTGATGTAAAGCTCGCTGTCGTAGCGCTTGTTGAGGCCGAAGATTACATCGATGGTCAGGTCGATGAAGGCTGAGCCGGTGCGCTCCGGCACGACCTTCTCCAGGGCTTTCATCGTCGCCTGGCCGATGTCGTTGCCGATGCAGAGCGTCGAGTTGCCGACCGGCGCTGGCGAATAGGGATTCACCACGGTGCCTCTCGGCAGATGGACCTTGATCGGCCGGAAGAACCCCGAGTTCACGGGGATACCCGCCATCGCCACCGAGAACTCGGTATAGACCCACGACAGGCTGTTGCCAGGCGCGCTGTTGATGAAGCCCTGCGTCTGTTCGTGCGTGCCCGTCAGATCGACCGAGCAGCTGTCGCCTTCCACCGTAATCGCCACGTCGACGTTGATGTCCTCGCCGCCGCCGAAGTCATGATCGAGAATGCTCTGGCCGCGATAGACGCCGTCGGGCCATGCCGCGATCACGGAACGCACCTGCTTCTCGCTGTAGTCGAGCAGGTAGTCGATCGTATCGATCGTCGTTTCGAGGCCGTACTTTTCGATGAGACGCAGGATGCGGTCTTCGCCGACCTTGCACGAACCGATCATCGCGTTCAGATCGCCCATCATGGCCTCGGGCAAGCGATTGTTCGCGCGCAGCAGGTCGATGACGTCACGCCGCATCTCGCCCTTCTCGCAGATCTTCATCGGCGCAAGGCGGAAGCCTTCCTGCCAGATCTCGTTGGCCTTCGAGTTGTAGCCGCCCGGCACCGGCCCGCCGATTTCCATGAAGTGCGCGCGCACAGCCGGAAAGAAGACCGGCTTGTTGTTGTAGAAGATCGGTTTCATCACCGTCCAGTCGGGAAGATGACTCCCCCCGAAGTACGGATCGGTCGCGATGATCATGTCGCCTTCGTTCAGGTTGTACTTGAACTCGCTCAGCATCGCCTCGACCGAGGTCAGCGAAGCATAGATGTGGACCGGTTGCGAATTGGCGCGCGCGAGCAGATCGACCTGCGTGCCGCGTGCGAAGAAGATGCCGGTCGAATAGTCGTGAGCTTCGGAAAAGGCGGGCGAGACCGATGTGTTTTCCATCGTCTTGCTGATCTCTTCGGAGACCGTCTCCAGATATTGCCGGACGATCTCGGCGGTGATCCTGTCAACCATGTTTGCGCTCCCGGATTTCAGTGATTGCTGCGTGTTCGCCGCGGATGAGCCCGGTCGCGTGGCGATCGAGCGTCAGCGATTCGGGGTCGATCGCGACGCCATAGCGCTGGCGCGCGGCCTCGACGCTCACGAGGCCGTCGACGACATCGGTCAGCACCTGCTCGGGCGCTCGCGCATACGGGTCGCCCCAGCCGGTCCCGCCGCCCATGACGACCGTGATCGTCGCGTCGTCCTGCAACGGCCAGCCGGTGACGACATCGAGGACGTCCAGCTGCTTTTCGCCACTGCTGCGAATCTCGATTGCATTGCCGCTTCCCGCCTGCCCGCCATGCGGCGCGAGCCCGCTTTCCGAACGCGGAACGACTACGGCGGTCAGCCGCAGTTCACCGGCCGGCGGACGCGGAAGCGAGATGACCGCGCGCGTTCCCGGACTTCCCCGCTGTGTGCCGGGACCGCCGGAGTCGATCGCGTATTCGAATTGATCGACGCGTCCGCCTCGCCCGGCTTCGTACAGTTCGACCGAAGGCAACGGCACACGGGCCGCGATACCGGGCAAGCCCCAGCCGTCGTGTTCGGCGGTGGCGTCGGTGTCGCCCAGCGCGAAGTTGGAGAAGTCGAACATTTCCGCCTGCTCGACGGTGCGCCCGTGACGCGCGAGGTGATGGATCGAGAACAGCAGCATCGCGTTCGATGTGACGCGGCCGCCGTGCCCCGGCAGCGCGAGATCGATCGCGGCGCTCACGGCCTCCGCGATCTCGCAGCCGGCATGCTGCAAGCCCCAGCCCGTCGGCGCCGGATAGCGCGGATTCACGAGCGTGCCCTCCGGCGCGATCACATTCACGCATCGCATCGACCCGGCATTGCACGGCACTTCGCCGCCAAAGGCCACGATGAGCGGCAGCACCGCAAACGTCGAGCTCACGGACCGGCTCGCGTTGACGAATCCCGGCGACTGCGCATCGGTGCCGGAGAAGTCGATCGTCACCGCGCCGCCGGTTGCGCTCAGCGCGACGCGCACGGTTGCCTCGCGGCCGCCGTGGGCGTCGTGTGCCAGCACGCCCCGGCCTTCATGACGCCCTGGAGGAAGCTGCTCGATCAGCGCGCGCATGCGCCGCTCCGAATAGTCCAGCACCCAGTCGACCGCCGCGAGCAACGGCTCGCGGCCATAGCTGTCAAGCAGGCCGCCGAGGCGCGCCCTACCGATCTCGGCTGCCGCCTTCATCGCTTCGATGTCCAGTCCGAACGCCACCGGATTGCGGCTGTTGAGCGAAAGGGTTTGCAGCAGGTCGCGGCGCAGCTTGCCTTCCCGCACGAGCCGCACCGGCGTGCAGCGCGCGGCTTCCGCCCATAGCTCGGTCGCGCCTGGGTCGAGGTTGCCGCGCACGTTGCCCGCGAAATCCTCCGTGTGACCGCACACCGCGACGTACAGCGTGATGGAATCTCCGTATGCGACGGGTGCAACCAGCGTGAAGGTTTGCAGTCCCGCACCGCCGCCGTAGGGATCGTTCGTCAGCAGCACGTCTTCGGCTGACAGGTCATACTGGAAATAGTCGATCACGGTGGCGGCCGTCATCGCCATCGGATACATGTAGAGCGGATTACTGACCGCGATCAGTTGCCCTTCTTCGGTGAACAATGCGGTCGCGCACCGGCGCGATACGCCGATGGTCGGCGAGTACGCCGTGTTGGCGAGCGTCGCTTCCATCTCGGCGACGACAGCCTCGAACTTGCTGCGCAAAATCGCGGCGGATACAACATCCTGTCTGGGTGGCATCGTCATGGCTTCCCCTTAGTCCAGGCTTTCGATGACGTAGGTCTGGTAGTGGTCGAGCACCGCTTCCTGGCCGGGATAGATGACGATCGTGGTCGCGGGCTCCTCGATGATCGACGGTCCCGCGATGATGTTGCCGGGTGTCACTTTCGTGCCGTCGTACACCGGCACGTCGAGATAGCCGAGACCTTCGAAGCTCGCCG
This sequence comes from Caballeronia choica, assembly GCF_001544535.1. Classification (GTDB taxonomy): domain Bacteria; phylum Pseudomonadota; class Gammaproteobacteria; order Burkholderiales; family Burkholderiaceae; genus Caballeronia; species Caballeronia choica. The sequence continues at coordinate 25,431 of NZ_FCON02000081.1, forward strand.
AACGCGTGCCCTTGCGCGCCTGATCCGGCTTCTCCGTGCCGAACGGCTGGCTGCGGTATTTCATCGTGTCGCGCGTGCCGATGAGGTCTGAGCGCACGCTGAGAATCTCGACCGGCTGTTCGGGCCGCTTGAACGAGTAAAGCTTCGCGTGCAGATCGTGGAAGTCCTGCAACGTCTTCTTGAGCGTGAGATCCGACACGCGCTTCGTGCGCGAGCGGATCGGCACGGTCACTTCGTGCGTCTGGCCGACATAGCGCATGTCGATGGAGCGTTGCGCAACGACTTCGATCACACCGTGCGCCGACGCAAGGAGCTCTTCCGGTTCACGCTCGATATCCTCGAAGATATGGTTGAGCACATCGAGATCCACCTGACCGATACGCGCGATGTAGCTCTTGACCTTCGAGATCTTGAAGTCGGAAATGAGACAGCCCAGCGCGCAGAACACCCCGGCGTTCTTGGGCACGAGCACCGTCTTGATGCCGAGATCCTTGGCCTGCACGCCCATGTGGATCGGCCCAGCGCCCCCGAACGCCATCAGCGCGAAGTCACGCGGATCGCGTCCGCGCGACACCGACACGTAGCGCACCGCGTTGGTCATCGCACCGTTGGAGATGCGGAAGATGCCGCTCGCCGCCTCTTCCACCGTGATGCCCAGCGGCTTGGCGATGCGCGTGCGAATCGCTTCGCGTGCCGCCTCGATATCGAGCGCGATCTTGCCGCCGCCGATGGCACCCGGATTCAGGTAGCCGAGAATCAGGTTGGCATCGGTGACGGTCGGCTCCTTGCCGCCGCGCCCATAGCAAGCAGGGCCGGGGTTGGAACTCGCGCTGCGCGGGCCCACGCGCAAGGCGCCGCCTTCGTCGATCCAGGCGATCGAACCGCCTCCTGTGCCGATCGAGTGGATGTCGATCATCGGCGCGGCAACGCGATAGCGATTGACCCACGAATCGACACCGATGTCCGGCGCGCCGTCGTTGATGAGGCAGACGTCGTAGCTCGTGCCGCCCATGTCGACCGCGATGATGTCCTTGAAACCCGACCATTCGCCCACCGCGATCGCCGCCGTGACGCCGCCCGAAGGTCCCGACTGGATCAGTTCCACGCCGCGCTCCGTGCAGTACGCAAGATCCATCACGCCGCCGTTCGAGAGCTTGATGAACAGCTTCCCGCCGAAGCCGCTCTCGACGAGGCGCGCTTCCAGTCTGCGCAGATAGTTGCTGAGCTTCGGGCTCAGATAGGCGTTGAGCAGCGTGGTGCTGAAGCGCTCGAACTCGCGCACTTGCGGCAGCACTTCGGACGAGATGGAAATATGCGCGTCCGGCAACTCTTCGCGAACGATCTCGCGAGCGCGAATTTCATGGACGGCATTCTGGAAAGAGAACAGAAAGCAGATCGCCACCGATTCGACGCCGAGCTTCCTGAGTTCGCGCGCCGCCTCGCGCACTTCGGCCTCGTCGAGCTCGAAGACGATTTTTCCCTCGCTATCGATCCGCTCGGTCACGCCCTTGCGCTTCTGGCGCGGCACGATCGGAAAGGGCGCCGGCAGACGGATGTCGAAATGGTCCTCCTTGAAACCAGTGCGCAGTTCGATGATGTCGCGAAAACCCTTCGTCGTGATCATCCCGGTGTTGGCCCCCGCGTACTCCAGGATGGCATTGGTGACGACCGTTGTTCCGAGAACGAAAGAACTCGTCTCACGGAACAGCGTCTGCATGTCGGTGTGAAAATGCTCGGCCATCATGGCCACTGCATTGAGAATGCCGGTTGCCTCATCGGAAGGTATGGTCAGCGTCTTGCCGCTGAACGTTTCACCTCCATTTCGGACAACGAAATCTGTAAATGTCCCGCCGACGTCGATGCCAATTTCGTAGCCCACGAACGCTCTCCCTTATCAACGTGCGCGGGCTGTCTCCGATGCCCGCGCTTATGCCAGATTTCGTCCTCGGAACTTGCTGCGTTCATCGGACGACCGCACAGTTCGACAGCGCCGCACGACGTCCCGATGTGAATCAGGAGACGTCAAGCCGCCGATCTGCCACCTTTGCAAAGCAACATGCAAATGATTTCAATGCGCCGGAAAATATCTCGTGGGCGCGGGCTTTTCGCGCACCGTATTGATCCGCCGCCATGCCAAACGCAACCCGAAAGTATCAATGCATTTTTATGACATCGATCACCTTATAGGTAGCGCTACGAATTCAGTATAGGTAATTTAACCTGTAAATCAAGGTTGAGTCTTTGTTAAAATGCGGCTTTGTTGGCTAGGACATACCCTGACTCATCCTATTAATAGGTATGTTAACCGCCTAAAACGCTCGCGCAGGAAGATATGGGCAATGCGGCGGCGTGCGCCGAGGCGGCGCGTTTAGCGCGCCATCAGGAGGGAGAAGGCGATGATTCAGCCGGGAGGCTTTAGCTCGAAATACGGAAGGAACATCTTTATGGCGACGCGGCGAACGAGCGGTCGCCGGAGCACAGCATGGCAACTCAGGTTGAGGCGTTGCTCAGCGCTCTCCAGACGCCCTTCGTCGCGCGTCGCAACGCTTCGCGCTCGGGCACGCTCGGCCCGCTGCGCCGACAGAACACGATCAGCCCTTGGACATGCGCCATGATCAGCGTGCCGCGCATGGTGCATTCCGCGGCCGACAGGGTTGGATTGATCGCCGCGATGAGATCGATCCAGATCTGGCAGAGTTGCTTGTTCCCCTCCACGACGAGTTCGCTCACGCCTTTGTCGCGCTCCGCCAGCGTCCAGATGTCGAGACAGAAGGCCGCTACGCTCGACTTCGGCTGGGTCGCATCGACCAGAACGTCGTCGAAAAAATCGTCGATCAGCGCATCGAGACGCGCTTCCGGCGTGCGGAGCTTGTTCTCGCTCAGCTTCGAATAGCGCTCGATGTAGCGGCTGTAGGATTCGCGGATCGTCGCGTGCAGCAGTTGTTCCCGCGTACCGAAGTAGTGCTGCAACGTGCTGAGCCTGATGCCGACGGCCTGGGCCACACGGTTCGCGCTGTAGCCCGCGTAGCCTTCCGAAGCAAAGACTTCGATTGACGCCTCGAGGATTTCAGGGATGCGGCTTGCCTTGTTTCCGCGCAGTCTCACTTTCGTGTCGGCGGGCTTGTCCCGTTCTTTACCGAGAATGTCCGCCGAAGTGATTTTGATCGCCATCGTTTTCATCAGGAAGTTCCAGTATCGAATTTCTCGTCTTCACGGCAGCGACGGGCATTTCCGACCATTGCGCGGCGCTTGGCCACTTCGCCACGGATAGCCTGCGATATCACGATGCACACGCCGCAATCTTAGCACGTCAGAACGGTAGAATAGGTTCGATTACCTATAACCAGATGGACCGTCAGGTCCGTTGAGTGTCTTGCAAACGGCGCGCATGGACGAGTAGATCGAGATGTTCCGGCGCCGCGACTCGCCGTGCAAGGGCCATCACTGGCGGGCGATATCGACGCGAAGAGTGGCCGGCAGTTCCCGTTCGCCTCGCCGGTCGATCACGTTCCAACCGGCGACATCAACGACGTGCCGACCGTCTTTCGGGACCAAGGTACGCTCTCGGCGATTCTCCGGAGGCTTCGCAACAGACAGACTGGAGTCGAGACGCCCAAGCGCCCCGCTTCCAACCGACTGATGAATCGCATAGCGGGGGCGATGCCCCGCACATTGACGCAACCCTTCAGGGTCTCCGTGTGCGCCCTTCCTCGTCGCATCCGTTGATGAACGTCTCATCATCGACGCGGCTCGCGATCACATCGAGTTGCACACGCGGGATGCATTTCGCGGCGAACTCGGCGATTTCGGCGCGCGGCGACTGCGTATCGCCGAAAAGTGGATCGGTCAAGTCACGGCAGCGTAGCTCACTTCATCGGATCGGTATAGGCGGGACGCGACCCATTGCCGCTTGAATGACGATTCGTGGGGCTTCAGTTGGCCCAGAGCGTGTCAAAACGCGTAGCCACTGTGAATTGACGAAACCTGGCTCGGCGCAGGTCGCGGCTTTTCGATTGCGGCAACCCGAACGTCAAATCACAGCCGAACACATCGCAAAGGCTCAACAACCCCGTACGGGCCTGACGCCCTCATCGCCTTCATAACCGCTTCTGAACCGAGTAGCTTGATCACCCGCTTCATGTTGTACGCGAGCACGTGCAAGCTCATCTCCGTGCTCACCCGCCCGATGGTCCGTGTCAGGAAATGAGTGGCGCCCATCCATGCCTTGATCGTGCCGAACGGGGGCTCGACAGTCTGTCGCCGGATACGCATCATCTCAGGCGCTTGATCAAGCCGCACCTGCATCTCATCAAGAACCGCTTCGTGCTCCCAGCGTGCCACCCGTCGTTGAGGGCCCGGCGTACAGTCCCCTTTTAGCGGACATTGCTGGCAATTCGAACTCCAGTACTTACTGATCTTCAGGCCGCGCTCAACGGTCGAGAATCGCCAGAGGAGCCGCTCGCCGGCCGGGCACCGATATTCGTTCGTCTGTGCGTTGTAAATGAAGTCATCCTTGCCGAAGCGGCCATGAGCCGTTGCGCTTGATGTCACCGTCTTCGGAACGAACACGCTTATCCCGGCCTCATGGCATGCGAGTATCTCCTCGCTCTTGTAGTAGCCGCAATCCGCAACTGCGGTGAGCTTGTCGACGGCCCTCTCTGTACGAGCAAGCTTCGCCATCGACGTCAACTGATCACGATCAATGCCATCATTGGTAACGACGCGCGCGACGATCAGATGGTGCTTCGTGTCCACCGCCGTCTGGACGTTGTAGCCGACGACTCCGGTTCCTCGTGTCTTCATCGAACGGGCATCCGGATCCGTGAGCGATACCTGTTTGTCGGGTGCCGCGTTGAGTTGGACCCCGATCTCCTTGAGACTTCGCATCTGTTCCTTCAAGGCCGTAATCTTGTCCTGCAGTCGCGCTGTTCTGGCCTTCGCAATCGCAGGCTCCTGTCGATCCGCTGTGTCCATCGCCTCGAGATAGCGAGCGATACTTGACTCGATGTCGCGCATGCGTCGTTCGAGCTTGGCGCTCGTGAAGTTGCGGTCACGATGGTTCACCGCCTTGAACTTGCTGCCGTCGATCGCAACGATCGCTTCGGCGAAGAGGTCCAGACGCTGGCATAGCAAGACGAACTGACGGCAGACGCTGCGGATCGCTTTGCCGTTGTCTTTACGGAACCGCGCAATGGTCTTGAAGTCCGGCGCTAGGCGGCCGGTGAGCCACATCAATTCGACGTTGCGTTGTGCCTCGCGTTCAAGACGACGGCTGGATTGAATACGATTCAGGTAACCGTAGATGTAGATCTTGAGCATCACCTCGGGGTGGTATGACGGCCGACCGGACAGCGCTGGTTCGACGCCTTCAAACCCGAGCTTATGAAGGTCAAGCTCATCTACAAAGACATCAACTACGCGCACGGGATTCGTGTCCGTCACGTAGTCATCAAGCTTCTGGGAGGAGAAAGCTTTGCGTACGATTTTCGCCTTGAACGAACCGTTTCATCTTGCTCATCTCCTCGCTACCAGATGAGCTACTTTAGCACTACAAAATTTAATTTTGACACAGTCTGGGCCGCCAATTGCCCTCGCAGACCGCCCGGGCGCTCCGACATGCCGCCGCCCAGGCCGTCGCCGTCAGTTCCCGCCAGCGCCATCGACTTACGCTGGGCAGCCCCGCAGCCGATGATGTCGGGTACGGCTCTACCCTTGGCCGGTCCTGCGGCCCGCCTTCTTGCGAGGAGGCGTTACCGGTGCGGCCACGCGCGGCGCGCGCTTCGCAGGTGGCCGCGCCGCCAGCACCGCATTCGCGCTGGCAAGTTCCCTCTGCATGCGCTCGAGTTGCCCGCTGAGCGCCTTGTTCTCTGCCCGCCCAGCCGAGAGATGCCCTTCCAGAGTGCCCACCTGATGACGCAAGTCGCCGACCTGCGCCCGGAGCGCCGCTTCCTGCTTCCGATATCGGTCCTCGCGCTGATCCGACTTACGAGGGCTTTGTCGCAGTAAGTGTCGGGTATCATGCGCCTCACAATAGAACGATCGGACGCGTGATGACGATTCTGAATCCAGCATTGGCACGGGTGCTCAGGCGTTTGCACTATCCGCTCGACGTGATCCTGACGTGCGTGCGCTGGTATGTGGCCTATCCGCTGAGCCTTCGACACCTGGAAGAATGATATGAACGCCTCCCACCCGTGAGCGGTGGAAGCGAAGAAGGAAGGTGGACCCTCACGGGCCGACGGCATCAAAGTGCCCAGGGTGGTAGATCATGCAGATCTTCACAGACAAACTGGAGGGTCCGACATGAAGCTTACGACAGTGGGTGTGGACATTGCAAAGAGCGTGATGCAGCTCCATTACGTCGACGCGGAAACGGGCGAGATCGTGAACAAACCGGTCAAGCGCGTGGCGTTTCTCGAGCACTTCGCGAACCGGTCGCCGTGCCTGATCGGGATGGAAGCCTGCGGCGGCTCGCAGCACTGGGCGCGCAAGCTCACGGCGATGGGCCATCAGGTGAAGCTTATGCCAGGGAAGTTCGTGAAGGCATTCGTGATGGGCAACAAAAATGATGCAGCCGATGCGCGTGCGATCTGGATGGCGGTGCAGCAGCCGGGCAAATCGGTCGCGGTGAAGACGGAAACGCAGCAGGCCGTACTGGGACTGCACCGGATGCGAGAGCAACTGGTGAAGTTCCGCACGATGCAGACGAATAGTCTGCGCGGCCTGCTGACCGAGTACGGCGAAGTGATGGGCAAGGGCCGGCCTGCTCTGGACAAAGCGATTCCGGGCGTACTGGAGCGGCTGGTGGATCGTTTGCCGACAATCCTGATCGACACGCTGCGCGAACAGTGGAACGGACTGGCTGAACTGGATAAACAGATTGCCCAGATCGAACGACGTCTGCAGACGTGGATGAAAAAGGACAACGCTTGCAAAGCGATCGCCGCAATACCGGGCGTCGGTCTGCTAACGGCGACGGCAGCGGTCGCAACAATGGGCGACGCGAAGACATTCCGGTCGGGGCGCGAGTTCGCGGCCTGGATCGGATTGGTGCCAGCGCAGACAGGATCTGGTGGCAAGGTCCAGCTCCAGGGGATCAGCAGGCGTGGTGACACATATCTGCGCACGTTGTTGATTCACGGCGCGCGCAGTGTGCTCTTCCACGCGAAAGAACCGGGGCCATGGATTGAGCAGATAAAAAAGCGGCGACCACTGAATGTGGTGATCGCCGCGCAGGCCAACAAGATGGCCCGGATGATCTGGGCGATCCTCGCGCACGACAGGCCGTATGAAAAGAGTTACGTGAGCGTGAAGCCGGTCTGACTGGTGAGCGGTACGCAGGAAGATCAATTTTTACCGGATGACACGTCGAAAGGTTGCGCTGGCAATCGTATGCGATGACAACACAGGCCGGACCGGGACTCGCTAAACCTGAATCATCTCTAGAGCTTCGGGCTCGTTTGAAGAATGAGGTGTGGGTCAGCGGATTTCATAGTGGGCCGCAGCGGATCAGGCTGCAACAAGCCCGGATATAGAGCTGCAACCCATCCTGTCGTCGTCTGAGCACACGAATAGCCGTCGCAAACGGGAGGCGTTCATATAGAGATGATGGCGGAGCGCGGAATCTCAGTCGACCATTCAACCGTGCACCGCTGGGCCATCAAGGTGTTGCCGGTACTGGAGAAGACCTTTCGCCGCCACAAGAAAGCCGTCGGCCGGAGCTGGCGAATGGACGAAACGTATATCAAGGTCCGAGGCCAGTGGAAGTATTTGTACCGCGCAGTCGACAAGGAGGGTAACACGGTGGATTTTCTGCTGCGCGCCCATCGTGACAAGGCCGCGGCGAGGCGTTACTTCGAAAAGTCAATCGAGCAAAACGGTGAACCCGAGACGGTGACAATCGATAAAAGCGGTGCGAACCTCGCCGCGCTGGACGCTCTCAACGCGGAGCGGGGAAACACCGATAAAGATTCGCCAGAACAAGTATCTGAACAGTAAGCGGCTCAGGAGGGCCGTTCTGGCGTACCGATAGAGGTTTTGGATAGTTTGGTATCCACCAAATTATGGTGGGAGCCAAAGTGGACAAGACGTGGGACGAGCGCGCCGCAGGCGGCGCATATAAGCGGCCGAATTTTCCAACCGAGTTCAAACGGCAACTGGTTGAACAATCGTTCGAGCCGGGGGCGTCGGTAGCGTTGATCGCGCGCAGTAACGATATTAATGCGAACCTGTTGTTCAAATGGCGGCGGCGTTATCTGGCAGGAGAGTACGGTTTGCCAGCGCTGCCGGAGGGCGCAGCGCCGAAACGCATACAGCAGGAGCCTTCGCTGTTGCCTGTGGATGTCGTCGCTGAGGCCGCCGAACATAGGCCATCGACGATGACCGTCGATACGGTACAGTCTCCAGAGGATCTTTGTGAGATCGAGTTCGACCGTGCACGCCTGAGAGTTCGCGGCAACGTGTCACCAGATATGCTGCGCCTGCTGATCCGGGAGCTTACCCGATGATCGGCCTGCCGGCTGGCACGCGCATCTGGATCGCCGCAGGTGTCACTGACATGCGCGCCGGATTCCAGGGGCTGGCGGCGAAGGTGCAGACGGCGCTCGAGGAGAATCCGCTGGGCGGCAACGTCTTCATTTTTCGTGGGCGACGCGGCGATCTCGTGAAGCTGCTTTGGGCGACTGACGACGGACTCTGGCTGCTCGCAAAACGATTGGAGCGAGGCCGTTTTATCTGGCCCCAGGCCGACGGCGGAAAGATCCATCTGACGAGCGCCCAGTTGTCGATGCTGCTCGAAGGTATCGATTGGCGGCAGCCACGACGCAGCGCTGCACTGTCAATGTTGTAGACCGCATCGAGGGCTCGTAAACTGCGATGCATGTCCGATTACAAGCCGCTTCCCGATACTGTTGCCGAGCTCCAGGCCCTGGTGCTCGCGCAGCAGGCATCGTTGCTCGAACAGCAGGCATCGATCGCGAACATGGTGCGGGAGATCGCTGCTCGGGACGACGAGATTGAGCGCCTGAAGGCGCAGATCGACAAGCTCCGGCGAATGTACTTCGGGAGCAAGTCCGAGCAACTGGCGCGGCAAATCGATAAGCTCGAAGCGCAGCTGGAAGACCTGACGGCCGCTCGAGGGGCCCTCGAGGCGCGAAGTCAACGAGACAAGACGTCGGCACCGCCGGTCGACAAATCCTGCGCACGCGAGCCCCTGCTGCCGCACTTGCCGCGTGAAAAGATCGAGCTCAAACCGGATTCGGCCTGCCCCAGATGCGCGACGACCATGCAGCTGCTTGGCGAGGACGTGTCCGAACAACTCGCGCGCGTCGCGGCCGTGTTCAAGGTGATCCGCACGATCCGCCACAAGCTGCTCTGTCCTGATTGCGGTCACACACATCGAACAACCTGCGATGCCCAGCCTGCCAATCGAGCGCAGCATCGCACATCCAAGCCTGCTGGCAGATATTGCGGTATCGAAGTTCGCGGATCACCAGCCGCTGTATCGCCAATCGGAGATCGCGGCGCGCGACGGCGTGTCACTGGATCGCGCCAGCATGGGACGCTGGATCGGGCAGATCGCCGAACTCTGCGGACCGCTTGTTGAAGCGATCAAGCGCTACGTTCTCGCCCCCGGGAAGCTGCACAGCGACGACACGACGGCGCCCATGCTCGCGCCGGGAAACAGGAAGACCGCGACTGGCCGCTTCTGGGTCTACGTCAAGGATGATCGCCGCTCGGGCTCACCTGACCCGGCCGCGGTTTGGTTCTCGTTCACGTCGGATCGCAAGGGCGTGCATCCGCAGACCCATCTCGCTAACTTCAAGGGGATACTGCAGGCAGATGCCTATGCCGGTTTCGATAAGTTGTACGCGAGCGGCGAGGTCCACGAAGCGGCATGCTGGGATCACGCGAGGAGGTACATATACGATGTTCACGTGCGCACGCCGACTCCGGATATCCAGCAACTGCTCGAGATGATCGGCGAGCTCTACAGCATCGAAGCCTGCATTCGCGGCAAGCCACCCGACGAGCGGTTGCGCGTGCGACAGGAGAAGAGCAAACCGTTGCTCGCGACGTTCGAATCGACGATCAAGGCGAAGCTCGCGACGCTGTCGAAGAAGTCCGCTCTGACGGCGGCGATCAACTACTCGCTGAACCACTGGGCAGCGCTCACGTTTTATTGCGAAGACGGTCGCGCCGAGATCAGCAACGCACTCGCAGAAAATGCCCTGCGTTGCGTGGCCCTCGGGAGAAATAATGTGGATCTGGAAATTATGTGGAGTCCGTCACTCTCGAAGAGTGCCATGCGAGTCGCCGAAGCGATC
>NZ_FCON02000082.1 GCF_001544535.1 Caballeronia choica
TAGAGGGTAGCCCCACACCCTCCCGGACGCAGGGCCCCCGAAGAACGGAGCGTGCGACTTTCGCCGCACTCCGCTCGCGCACAGTATTAAGCGTCGTACTGACGCCGGTCCCGCCGCAATGCGCGAGCCCTTCGCAGGCACTCATATTGTTGATTCGCCTCATCGCTGAGGCGAGGAGCGCTGAACCGTCTTGCAACGGTCACTCACAAGCTGCTCGATGAATCTCAAACATGAACCTACGACAACTGCACCACACGGAAGTCTGCACCCTTTCGGGTCAGGGCAAAATTTTGAACCCCTATGCGACCCATTACAGGCCGCCATTCGCTTTTTCCGCGTTCTCATACCCACTTGCCCAACAGCTTCCCTTGCGGGTTACCTGCCATAGCCGAACTGCTGGCGTGGGCAGACAAATGGGCTTACCGTGTTCCACGTAGAAGACACGAGCAGTTTAGGTTCTGCCTATTCACCGGCAGTCGCATTGTCCGTGTGCCCCGACAGTTAAACGGAGCATCCGACTGCATGCCTTTTTGGCCCAAGCCTGTCAGCGCCTTTGGCTTGTTTGCCGTAACGGCGTTTATCAGCAATTCGCATGCGCTAACCATGTTGCCCAACCTAGCACCCCATCCGCCTTGACGCTGGCAGAAAGCACCACGCTCTCGCGAGTGAAGCGCCGTTCAAAGAACGGGTTACGTTGTTCCGGTGGCTTCACACCAAGTCGTTACCAACTCAGCATGCACCGGTAGGTTACGATTGACGGAACAACCGGTTCCTCTTCTGGCCGAAACCAGATGGAACAATCCTCTACGCGACTTTCACGTCGCACTAACTGAACGGCATTAGCCGCTTGCGGCGCCTTTTTTTATCGCCGCTGCAATTCGCGCGGACCTTCACGCACCGCGCGGATAGCAGACATCGAGAATGTCGATCTGCTGAACGCCCGCCGGCGTGTGCAGCGCCACCGTGTCGCCGATCTTCGCCTTGAGGAGCGCACGCGCGATCGGTGAAATCCAGCTCACGCGTCCGTGATCCAGATCGACCTCGTCGACACCGACGATCGTCACCGTGTGCGTTTCGCCGTCGTCGCCCGCATAGTCGACGGTCGCGCCGAAAAACACCTGATCGATGTTCTCCTGCTTGCTGCTGTCGACGACTTCCGCCAGATCGAGCCGCTTGGTCAGGAAGCGAATCCGCCGGTCGATCTCACGCAGGCGCCGCTTGCCATAGATATAGTCGCCGTTCTCCGAGCGATCGCCATTCGATGCCGCCCACGAAAGCAGCTTCACGACGTCGGGACGCTCGACGTCGAGCAGATGCAGCAATTCGTCCCGCAGCCGCTGATGCCCTGCCGGCGTGATGTAATTCTTGGTTCCTGCCGGCACATCCGGCTGCGCGAGATCGAGATCGTCGTCGGACTCTTCGGATTCTTTGACAAATGCTTTATTCATGGTGCAAACCGCTCAAAAAGACCTGTAGAAATGCGGGAACGCCTATGTACAAGGTAACACGAAGGTGAACGAAACCCCGCAAAAATGGCCTCGAGCCCTTCCTTTTTCAGATAGGTTTGTCTATAATCTCGCTTCTGCGTGCGGCTGTAGCTCAGTTGGATAGAGTACTTGGCTACGAACCAAGGGGTCGTGGGTTCGAATCCTGCCAGCCGCACCACCTTTTCAAGTGCTTTCCTCCTGGAATACACTGAATCAATCGAATGCGTTCGACTCACAAGCGCAGTGAATCAACAAAGCAGTACCGGTTTTGCGTGCGGCTGTAGCTCAGTTGGATAGAGTACTTGGCTACGAACCAAGGGGTCGTGGGTTCGAATCCTGCCAGCCGCACCACCTTTTCAAGTGCTTTCCTCCTGGAATACACTGAATCAATCGAATGCGTTCGACTCACAAGCGCAGTGAATCAACAAAGCAGTACCGGTTTTGCGTGCGGCTGTAGCTCAGTTGGATAGAGTACTTGGCTACGAACCAAGGGGTCGTGGGTTCGAATCCTGCCAGCCGCGCCACCTTTCGAAGGGCCTTCCATCCGGAAGGCCCTTTTTGTTTTCGCACGCGTTCGCTCACTGCCGTGGCGCGGAGCCGATATCGCCGATGCGTCCGTCCGGCGCCGGCATATCTTCCACCGACGCCACCGCGCTCTGCTCTCCGATCGCCTCTGCCCGCGCGCCGAGCAACGTCTGCGGGCGACGCAGGAAATCGTCGTCGACGGATTCGCCGAACGCGTGACGCACGAACGCGCGCAGCAACGCGATTCGCAGCGACGCGCCCCGTCCTTCCACCGATTCGCCCTCCTTGCCGAATGTCGCAGTGCAGACCACCTCGCCGCGTCCGTGATCGCTCATCTCGAGCCGGCAGGCGCGCTCCAGCACGACCGACGCCGCTTCCCACGAAGTCGACGGCAGGAAGCGCCCATCCCACGGTTTGCCGCGATCATTGCCCCGGATCGAGAGTGTCTCGCCGCTGTCGGTGAAATGGATTTCGCGGATGAAGTCATGCAGGCCGCGCGCGACCCAGTAATCGAGTGCGGGACCTTCAAGATCGGATGTTTGCATTGTCGTGCCTCGTGTACGTCGATGGTACAGGCACGCAGGTTACGTTCCAGCGCCGGCGCGCCAAAAACAGGGGAACGCGATGTCAGTAATCGGAGCGCTCGCGATCGACGCGCATGCCGCCGTCCGGGTTGCGATGATGCGGCTCGTCGCTCGGACGCTCGCGCGCGATGCGCATCACGTCCGGATTGGTCCGCACGCGCCGCATCACGTTCGCGAGATGCACGCGGTCGCTGACCTGGATCACGAAGCGCAAGAACGTCGCTTCCTGCGAAACGTCCTCGTCCATCGCGATATGCACGATGTTGGCATCGGCGGAGGTGATATCGGCGGCGACGCGGGCGAACACGCCCTTCACGTTTTTCACCAGCACCTTGACCGCGACGTCGAAGAGACGTCCCGGCTGCGGCGCCCACGCGACATCGATCCAGCGGCCCGGATCGCGACGGTGAATGCGCTGGGCGACGCGGCAGTCGGTAGTGTGAATCGCCATGCCGAGGCCGATGCCGATATAGCCCATGATGTCGTCGCCGGGAATCGGGCGGCAGCACGCGGACAACTGCACGGACATGCCCTCCGTGCCCGTGATCACCACCGGCGGCGCCGTATTCGTGGTGAAGCTCTCACGCGGGGAATCGTCGTCGTCGCGGCCATTCATCAATACTTCGATGCGCTTTGCCATCACCGCCGCCACGCGCCGTCCGAGGCCGATGTCAGCGAAAATTTCCTGGCGCGATTTGTTGCCGGTCCACTGCACGAGCTTTTCCCAGGCTTCGGGCGTCACTTCCGACAGCGCAAGACCATAGCTCTTGAGACACTGGTCGACGAGCCGCTCGCCCAGTTGCACCGACTCGTTCAGGCGCATCGTCTTGAGATAATGGCGAATGGCCGAACGCGCCTTGCCGGTGCGCACGAAGCCAAGCCACGCGGGATTCGGCTTCGAATACGGCGCGGTGATCACCTCGACGATATCGCCGCTCTTCAATTCCGTACGCAAGGGCAGCAATTCGTTGTTGATCTTCACCGCGACGCACTGGTTGCCCAGGTCGCTGTGGATCGAATACGCGAAGTCGAGCGCGGTCGCGCCGCGCGGCAGCGGCATGATCTTCGACTTCGGCGTGAACACGTAGACGGCATCCGGGAACAGGTCGATCTTGACGTGTTCGAGGAATTCGCTCGAATCGCCCGCTTCGCTCTGGATGTCGAGCAGCGACTTGAGCCACTGGTGCGCGCGCTTTTGCACGTCGTTGAGATCCGCGCCGCCGTTCTTGTACAGCCAGTGCGCCGCGACGCCCGCTTCGGCGATCTCGTGCATCTTGCGCGTGCGGATCTGGAATTCGATCGGCGCGCCGAACGGACCGACGAGCGTGGTGTGCAACGACTGATAGCCGTTCACCTTCGGGATCGCGATGTAATCCTTGAACTTGCCGGGCACGGGCTTGTAGAGCGCATGCAGCGCGCCGATGCACGTATAGCACTCGAGCGCGCCCTCGACGACCACGCGAAAACCGTACACGTCGAGCACCTGCGAGAACGACAACTGCTTGTCGCGCATCTTCTTGTAGATGCTGTAGATGGTTTTCTCGCGGCCGGTGACTTCCGCGCCGATCTTCGCGTCCGCGATCGTGCGCTGAACGGAATCGAGAATCTTGCCGACCACTTCGCGCCGATTGCCGCGCGCCGCCTTCACCGCTTTTTCGAGCGTCGCGTAGCGATTCGGATTGAAGTTCGCGAAGCTCAGGTCCTGCAACTCGCGATACGTATTGTTCAGCCCGAGCCGGTGCGCGATCGGCGCGTAAATGTCGATGGTCTCGCGCGCCACGCGCCGGCGTTTCTCGGACGGCACCGCGCCCAGCGTGCGCATGTTGTGCAGGCGGTCGGCGAGCTTGACGAGGATCACGCGCACGTCGCGCGCCATCGCGAGCAGCATCTTGCGGAAGTTTTCCGCCTGCGCTTCCTCGCGATTGCGAAACTCCATCTTGTCCAGCTTCGACAACCCGTCGACCAGTTCCGCGACCTTCGCGCCGAATCGCTCCGCGATTTCGGTCTTGGTCACGCCCTGGTCCTCGATCACGTCGTGCAGCAGCGCCGCCATGATCGATTGCGCGTCGAGCTTCCAGCCCGCGCAGATTTCAGCCACCGCGACCGGATGCGTGATGTACGGCTCGCCGCTCTGCCGATACTGGCCGAGATGCGCTTCGTCGCTGAAATGGAAAGCCGCCTTCACTTCCTTGATCTCTTCCGGCGAGAGATAGGACGCAAGCGCGTTCGTCAGCTTCGCAATGGAAACGACGTCGTGACGGCGAGGCTTTTCGGGTGTGGCGGTCGGCCCGAACAGATGGCGGAACGACTGTTCGAGGACCGCGTCGATGTATTTGCGCGCCGGAGCCGGCGCGCTGGAATCGGGATTCGATTCGTGATCGGCGTCGTTATCCGCGTCGACGGAGACGGGCAAGGGTGTGTGACTCATGTTCGCCTCCGTGGTGGATGACGCGCTCGACGTCGGTTGCTGGAAGTGAAACTGACGCTGCAACGTTGCCTTATACCGGGACCTTCTTCAGCATTTCCACGCCGACCTGCCCGGCGGCGATTTCGCGCAGCGCAACGACCGTCGGCTTGTCGCGGCTTTCGATTTTCGGCGTATGGCCTTGTGCGAGCTGACGTGCACGATAAGTTGCCGCGAGCGCCAGCTCGAAGCGGTTCGGGATCATTTTCAGACAGTCTTCAACGGTGATGCGGGCCATGGTTGTTCCCTTCTGGATATGTTCTTCATTCTACCTTATGTGACCGTTGCGCCCTTATCACGAGGCGTGCGGCGTGTGAATGCCCAGTTCCACGAAAAGCTGCGTGTGGCGGGCGTATTGCGATCCGAAGCGCAGGCGCGTCGCCGCGACGAGGCATTGCAGCTCGGCAAGCGCGCGCTCGAAGTTTTCGTTGATGACCACGTACTCCGCCTCGGGTGCGTGCGCCATCTCGCTGCCGGCCGCGAGCAGGCGCCGCACGATCACGTTCTGCGTATCCTGGCCGCGCTTCTTCAGGCGGTCTTCGAGCGCATCGAGCGACGGCGGCAAAATGAAAATCTCGACCGCGTTCCGAAACTGCTTCTTGACCTGCTGCGCGCCCTGCCAGTCGATTTCGAGCAGCACGTCGTGGCCGCTTCGCATCTGTTCCTCGATCCACACGCGCGACGTCGCGTAATAATTGCCGTGCACCTCCGCGCTTTCGAGGAATTCGCCCTTCGCGTGGCGCTCCATGAATTCGTCGATCGATACGAAGTGATATTGCACGCCGTTCTTGTCCTTCGGGCGCGGCTCGCGCGTCGTGTACGACACCGACAGGCGGATCGCCTGGTCCTGCGCGAGCAGCGCGTTGACGAGCGTCGACTTGCCGGCGCCCGAGGGCGCGACGACCATGAACAGGTTGCCGGGATAAATGCCGCTGTAGGTGCTGAGGTGCGAGCTGCGCGTCGTGGTGGTCATTTGAGGCGTCACTCCAGGTTCTGTACTTGCTCGCGCATCTGCTCGATGAGGAGCTTGAGCGTCATCGATGAATCGGCGAGTTCCTTCGCCGCCGCCTTCGAGCCGAGCGTGTTCGCTTCGCGGTTGAGCTCCTGCATCATGAAGTCGAGCCGCTTGCCGACCTTGCCGCCCTTTTGCAGCACATGGCGCGTTTCGGTCAGGTGCGCGGTGAGCCGCTGCAGTTCTTCCGCGATGTCGATGCGAATGCCGTAGATCGTCACTTCCTGGCGAATCCGTTCCGCGATTTCCTCGCGCGGCAGGCTCGTTGCCGTGCCGTCCGGCGCCGCGATGCCGAGCGCATCCTGCAGCCGCTCGACGATCTTCTGCTGATGCTTGGCGATCAGTTCCGGCACGAGCGGCGTCACGCGCGCGACGATCGCTTCCATCTCCGTCACGTTGTTGATCAGAACCGACGCAAGTGCCGCACCTTCGCGCGCACGCACGTCGATGAGATCGGCGATCGCCTGCTTGCCGCACGCGAGCACCGCTTCGCGCAGCGCTTCCGGCGACACGCCGCCCTCCGCGAGCACGCCGGGCCAGCGCAGGATTTCGCCCGTGCGCATGCGTTCCGCGTTCGGGAACGTCTCCAGCACCGCGCGTTCCAGCGTGGCGAGTTGCGAAAGCGCATCGCGATTGAGCGCGCCCGCGTTGGCTGCCTGCTCCGCGCGATTCAGGTTGATGCGGATATCGACCTTGCCGCGCGAGAGCTTCGTCATCAGCATTTCGCGCAACTGCGGCTCGCAGGCGCGGACGTCTTCGGGCATGCGGAAGTTGAGATCGAGAAAGCGCGAATTCACCGTGCGCAATTCGACCGATACACCGACGCCCGAGCCATTGGCTCCCGCGCCATCCGCGGCGACTTCGCGCGTCGCGTTCGCATAGCCTGTCATGCTGTAGATCATGGTACGTCTCGCGATGTGGGCCTCCGGGACGAAGGCCGGTTTGCTACGAGCGCCCGGCTCGTGGCTTGGTGCTCGATTGGGCACGCGAATGGAGGCCGGGCGGGGAAGCGCACATTATCCCATTTTTACCGCGATGGCCTGTCGAACATGCAGTCCGTACCGGGCTCGGACGTGCCCCCGGACGGCCATTGCCGGACGCCCATCATGAATGACGATAAAATCACGGGTGACGCGCTGCTTCCACGCGCTGCTTCCTTTTCCTCGCTGTTCCCACCTTCCTCCGCCATCCATGACCGATTCCGTCCTGCTCGACCCCGCTTCCTTCGTCCGCCCGAGCGGCCGTCGCGCTAACCAGTTGCGCGACGTGCGCATCACGCGCCATTACACGAAGCATGCGGAAGGCTCCGTGCTCGTCGAATTCGGCGACACCAAGGTGATCTGCACCGCGAGCATCGCCGAGCGCGTGCCCGAGTTCCTGCGCGGCCGCGACCAGGGCTGGCTCACGGCGGAATACGGCATGCTGCCGCGCGCGACGCACACCCGCAGCGACCGCGAAGCGGCACGCGGCAAGCAGACCGGACGCACGCAGGAAATCCAGCGCCTGATCGGCCGGGCGCTGCGCTCGGTGTTCGACCTGAACAAGCTCGGCGCGCGCACGCTGCATATCGACTGCGACGTGATCCAGGCCGATGGCGGCACGCGCACCGCCAGCATCACCGGCGCGTTCGTCGCGGCACACGATGCGGTGTCGAAGCTGATCGCATCGGGCCGCATCACGGAGTCGCCGATCAATGACTTTGTCGCGGCGATCTCGGTCGGCGTGTACGAAGGCGAGCCGGTGCTCGATCTCGACTACGACGAAGACTCGCAGTGCGACACCGACATGAACGTCGTGATGACGGGCGCCGGCGGTTTCGTCGAAGTGCAGGGAACGGCCGAAGGCGTGCCCTTTTCGCGCGCCGAAATGAACGCGCTGCTCGATCTTGCGCAAAGCGGCATCGAAACGCTGATCGCGAAGCAGAAGGCCGCGCTGGAGCTTCGCGGTGTCTGAGGCCAATGATTTGAAGCGCGTCGTGCTTGCGTCGAACAATGCGGGCAAGCTGCGCGAGTTCGCGTCGCTGCTGGGCGCGGCGGGCATCGAACTGATCGCGCAAGCCGAACTCGGCGTGCCCGAAGCGGAAGAACCGCATGCGACGTTCGTCGAGAACGCGCTCGCGAAGGCGCGTCATGCGTCGACGCTGACCGGCCTGCCCGCCATCGCCGACGACTCCGGCCTCTGCACGCACGCGCTGCGTGGCGCGCCCGGCGTGCACTCGGCGCGTTACGCGCAACTCGCCGGCGGCGAAAAGAGCGACGCCGCGAACAACGCGCGCCTCGTCGCCGAACTGGCGGGCACGGCGGATCGTCGCGCGTACTACTTCTGCGTGCTCGTGCTCGTGCGCCACGCGGACGACCCGGAACCGCTGATCGCCGAAGGCCGCTGGCATGGCGAAGTGATCGATGCGCCGCGCGGCGCGAACGGCTTCGGCTACGATCCGCACTTCTTCCTGCCTGCATTGAACGCAACCGCCGCCGAACTCGATCCCGCGCGCAAGAACGCGAGCAGCCATCGCGCGATTGCGCTTCGCCAACTGCTCGCCCGCTTGAAGGAACTCGCGTGAGCACGGGACCGCAAGCCATCAATGTCGTGAAGGCGTTCACGTCGCCGGGGAGCATCCGGCTGACGTCGCTGCCGCCGCTTTCGCTGTACGTCCACTTTCCGTGGTGCGTGCGCAAGTGCCCGTATTGCGACTTCAACTCGCACGAGTGGAAAGGCGAGTCGTTCCCCGAAGAGCGTTATCTCGACGCGTTGCGCGCCGATCTCGAAAGCGCGCTGCCGCTCGTCTGGGGACGTCAGGTGCATACGATTTTCATCGGCGGCGGCACGCCGAGCCTGTTGTCCGCGAAGGGGCTGGATCGCCTGCTCTCGGATGCGCGCGCCCTCCTGCCGCTCGACGCCGATGCCGAAATCACGCTGGAAGCCAATCCGGGCACGTTCGAGAGCGCGAAGTTCGCGCAGTTTCGCGCGAGCGGCGTCAACCGGCTGTCGGTGGGCATCCAGAGCTTCAACGCGCAGCATCTGAAGGCGCTCGGCCGCATCCACGATTCGACGCAGGCGCACAAGGCCATCGAGATCGCCGCGCGCCACTTCGACAACTTCAATCTCGACCTGATGTTCGCGCTGCCGCAGCAGTCGCTCGACGAATGCCGCCGCGACATCGAGACGGCGCTCAGCTTCGCGCCGCCGCATCTGTCGCTGTATCACCTGACGCTCGAACCGAATACGCTGTTTGCGAAGTTCCCGCCGCAAGTCCCCGACGACGACGCCTCCGCCGACATGCAGGAATGGATTCACGCGCGCACGCGCGAAGCCGGTTACGAGCGCTATGAAGTCTCGGCGTATGCGAAGCCCCATCGGCAGAGCCGTCACAACCTGAACTACTGGCGCTTCGGCGACTACCTCGGCATCGGCGCGGGCGCGCATACAAAGCTGTCGTTCCCGCAGAAGATCGTGCGCCAGGCGCGCTACAAGCACCCCGCGACGTACATGGACGAAGCGCTCGGCGGCAACCCGATCCAGGAAGAACACGAAGTCGGACCGCGCGACCTGCCGTTCGAATTCATGCTCAACACGCTGCGGCTCGTCGAGGGCTTTCCGGTGCATGCGTTCATCGAAAGGACGGGGCTGGCGATGTCGACGATCGAACCCGCGCTCGTCGAAGCGGAACGGCGCGGGCTCATCACGCGCGACTTCGAACGCATTGCGCCCACCGAACTCGGACAGCGCTTTCTTAACGACCTCCAGGAACTCTTTCTCAAGGACGCACGAAGTTGAGCGCGCCGAGCACCCTGCCCGGCTCGGTCATGCGTCACCGTCCGTTCGCGCTTTTCTGGAGCGCGCGGGTGATGTCGTCGGTGGCGTTCCAGATGATGTCGGTCGCGATCGGCTGGCAGATCTACTCGATCACGCACAGCGCGTTCGCGCTCGGTCTCGTCGGCCTCGCGCAGTTCGTGCCGATGTGCGTGCTGACGCTGGTCGTCGGGCATGTGGCCGATCGCTATGACCGGCGCACGATCGCGTTTATTTGCCAGGCGATCGAAGGCGTCGCGGCGCTCGTGCTGTGTGTCGGCGCGTGGCATGCATGGCAAAGCGTCGGCCTCATCTACGCCATCGCGATGATCACAGGCGCCGCGCGCGCATTCGAATCGCCGTCGATGGCGGCGCTCTTGCCGAATCTCATCCCGCGCACGCAATTGCAGCACGCGACCGCCTGGTCGACGTCGGCGAACCAGACCGCGCAGATTCTCGGGCCCGCGATGGGCGGGCTGCTCTACGGGGTTGGCGCGTCGAGCGTGTATGGCGTGGTCGCGTGTGCGTTCCTCGTGGCCGCCGTGCTCGTGATGTCGATTCGGATCGACGAAGCCGTGCGCATGCGCGCGCCGCTGTCGTTCGAGGCGCTGTTTTCGGGCATCGCGTTCATCCGGCGCAAACCGGTGATTCTCGGCGCGTTGTCGCTCGATCTGTTCGCGGTGCTGCTCGGCGGCGCGACCGCGTTGCTGCCGGTATTCGCGCACGACATCCTGCATACCGGGCCGTGGGGACTGGGCGTGCTGCGCGCGGCGCCCGCTGTCGGGGCGCTGGCCGGCTCGATCTATCTCGCGCATTTTCCGCTCAGGCAGCGCGCGGGAACGGCGCTGTTCGCCGGCGTGATCGCGTTCGGCATCGCGACGATCGTGTTCGGGGTGTCGCGCAATATGGTTGTGTCGCTGGCGGCGCTGGCGACGCTCGGTGCGACGGATGTGATCAGCGTCGTCGTGCGCATGTCGCTCGTGCAGTTGCAGACGCCGGATGAAATGCGCGGACGCGTCGGCGCCATCAATTCGCTCTTCATCGGAACGTCGAACCAGCTTGGCGAGTTCGAGTCGGGCATGACGGCGGGATTGTTCGGCGCGGTGCCGGCGGTGCTGATCGGCGGGCTGGGGACGATTGTGGTCGCGCTGCTCTGGATGCGGCTTTTCCCGGCGCTCAAGGCGACGAGGTCGCTGGAAGGCTGAGGCGTTTGGGTCGTCGTTTGGATCGTCGTCCTCGTCCTCGTCGCCGGCGAGATGCGCTACAATACGCGCCGTCTGGAGGTGTGGCCGAGCGGTTTAAGGCACCGGTCTTGAAAACCGGCGAAGGAGCGATCCTTCCGTGAGTTCGAATCTCACCGCCTCCGCCAATAGCCCTTTATTTTAAGGGCTTTTTTACCTTTAGCTAACCAATCGGCTAGCCGTAACCCCTCCGAGATGCCTCGAAGCCGCACAATCTCATCGTGCGTTCGCTTATCGCATTCAACTCCTCTTCGTCGCAGGCGATGCCGGCGCAGCGGTAGAGGCTTGCGACACGCCGGTTTGCGCGTCCCCTCAGTACTAGCCACTTCGGTACGTTATTGAATCGCGCCACCATCCGGGTACTAAAAATAATAGGTTAAGCACGTGCTTTCTTATTGCTACTGCTATTGACGAACCGGTCAACAACGCGCACTATACGTCACTTGCGTATAGTTAACACAATGAAAGCAACCTTTATTGAGCTTCGGTCTTTTGCATCCGTCCGCGCAGAGTATCTAGACGACGAGTCTTACCGGGCGCTCCAGGAGGAGCTAATGAGCAACCCTGAGTGCGGCGACGTTATCAAACACACCGGCGGGCTTCGAAAAATGCGTTTTGCGGACTCGAAGCGACAAAAAGGTAAGCGAGGCGGGCTTCGTGTCATCTACTACTACTGGATCAGTGGTAGTCAGTTCTTGTTGTTCACGGTGTACGACAAGGACGAAATGGCCGACCTGACCAGGAAACAAGCCCAGATCTTGGCTGAGCGACTACGCAACGAACTCAGAGAGAGGCACCTGAATGAAGAAGCGAAACCTGTTTGACGAATTGAACGCTGGCTTTGATGAGTTAGCGGACGCTCGCGCGGGAAAAACAACTCTGCGTACGAGCACCGTTGAAGTAGCCGACCCCGTCGAAGTGACGCCCGAGGAACTGCGGGCAGTGCGTGAGCGTCTTCACGTATCTCAGGCAGTCATGGCGGCGCGTCTGCGCATGAAAAGCCGCACGTATCAGAATTGGGAGCAAGGGCGAGCCAAGCCGAGCACTCACGCGGCCATCCTGATTAAACTTATGGAAAAACACCCCGAAACGCTGGAGCACCTGGCGTCGCTCTAATTGCAACCCCCTCCACGTCAACGGCCCTAAGCGGGCCGTTTGCTTTGGTATCGACGGTAATGCTTAGAACAGCGCCGTCGCCTCGGAAGCGCCATTCCTGACTCCTGCGACATGTGTAGCCCACCGGCTACAAATTATCAATCCAGATTCGTCCAGTCTGCCCTGACGGCGAGAAATGGGGCGGAATGAAGACCACAACCAACCCGCCTCAACTCCGCAACCGCCGATAAGCGCTCAAATGGCGCACCAACCCCTGCCTGTCGCCGAGCTTCTCGTGAAGCATCGCGAGGTTGTGATGCGCGTCCGCATAGGAAGGGTCGAGCTGGAGACATCGTTTGTAACTGCGCCCCGCCTCATTCAGCCGGCCCAATTCCTCCAGCGCCACGGCTCGGTTGAAGTGCAGCACGGCGTCATCGGGAAAATGCGAAAGCGCCCGGTCGAAAACGCCCAGCGCGTCTTCACACCGTCCATCTTGCTCACAGAGAAGCACGCCCAGGTCGACATAGGCCTCATAGAACGGCTTCGGCGACAACTCCAGCGCCTTCCGGTAGGCCTGCTCCGCGCCCTTGGCATCCGACTCCATCAGTTGCCCGCCAAGTTCGTACCACTCCTCCGCCTGACGCTCCACGTCGTTCTGCCTCGGTGCCGGATCGAGGACGACGACATCGCCCTTGATGTCAGCGACCTCGAAATCCAGCAGAAGCTGTCCGGTGATGGCATCCCATTGCGAAGGTCCGGTCTTGACCGCGATGGTGTTGCCGACAGCCGTGACGCGGATGCCCGACAGCGGCAGCTTGTCCGGCAACTCGGCTTTCAGTCGCAAAAGCGCGTTGGCTATCTTGCGCGGCGGTATCTTTGCGGAACGCAACTGTAATGCGGTGCGCAGCAGGACAACGTCCTGGAACGTGAACCGAAGCTCGTTGCGGGCCCCCCTGGACGGCGTGACGAAGCCTGCCGAAATCAGGCCCGCAAGCACCGGTCTCGATATGCCTAACATCGACTGCAGCTTGGGCATCGAAACGCCGTGCGGAGCACTTCTGCGCGTCACTTGCGAGCCCGGACCTTCGCGGGAACCTCAGCAGGCGCTTTCGGCGCGCGGACCGCCGGCTTGCGAGTCTTCGGCGCGGCGGCGATTTCCGTCACGTCGTCCTTCGCTGCTTTTTCCTTGGGCCCGGCGGCGGATCTGGCCTTCGTGCCGCCTTTCGCGAGACTGGCACGCAAAGCCTCCATCAAGTCGATGACCTGGCCGCCCGATGCGTCTTCCTCGGGCTCGGCGGAAATGATTTCCTTGCCCTCGATCTTCCGGTCGATGGCCGCAAGGATGCGCTTCTTCTCTTCGTTCTCGTACGCTTTCGGGTCGTAGTTCTCTTCAGCGCCCTGCTCGATGATTTGAATGGCCAGCTTCAATTCCGCATCCGACACCGGGACGCTCTCGATGTGCAGGTCAGCGAGGGAACGGACTTCGTCCGCGTAGAGCAACTGCTGAAACACCAGCCCTTCCGACGCGGGTCTGATTTGCACGATATGCGTCTTGCCCTTCGAAGCCCACTTGCCTAACGCGCAACGTTGCGTTTCGACCAGTGCCCTCTGCAGCAGGCTGTATGGCTTGCCGCCCCGCTTGTCCGGCGCGATGAAGTAGGCCTTGTCGTAGTAGATCGGGTCAACGGCCTTTTCCGGAATGAACGCCACCATTTCGACCACGTGGCTTGCGCCTTCCTCAAGCGCTTTCAGTTCGTCGGCCGCGAACACGACGAACCGGTCTCGCTCGAATTCGTAGCCTTTCTTCATCGCGGAACGCTCGACGACCTCTCCCGTCGATTCCGCCACGTACTGTTGCTTTACGCGGGAGCCGTCTGGCGCAAGCAAATTGAATCGCACGTCGGACGCGCTTTCAGTCGCCGAATACAACTTGACGGGAATGGAGACGAGGCCGAACGACAGGGAGAGTGAGGCGATAGAGCGTGCTGGCATGAGCTTCTCCTCGCGTGCCGGAAACTGCGCCAGCCACGATGGCGAACTCGATGGCGCCCCAAGCCCGCCTGGTTTCGATGCGGCCCCGAACAAGGCCGACGTGAATCGAAGAGTACCACCAGCGCCAGACGCGCGTTGCCGCCGACGGCAAGCGGCCTAATGATTACTGGGCGCCGACCCTCGGTTGCCCCGGGCCCTGCTCCGGTCCGTTCAACGCAGGCACCCTGGCATTATCGGCAAGACGCATCTTGCTCGTGGCAACCGAAAGCATGACCGTCGATTCAACATTGCCAGGATCGACGGCTTTTGCGTGCGCGGCGCTTTGCGCCATGCATCCCCAGTTCTTGCCGAGTTCGCACCATCTCGCATCCTGCAGCGAGGCGTCGCGTTCCTGTTCGCGCCGAAGCAGATCACCGGCCAACTGGTGAGCTTCCGGCCGTGATTTTGCGTTCGCCGGCAGTTGCTCAAATCTCGCCCGGGCTTCCTTCAAGTCTCCCTGCGCAAGTGCCTGACGTGTGCCGGCCAAAGCATTCCTGTCCGGCGCCGTCTCGACTTTTTGCGTCGGACGCGGGTCGAGCTTCCTTGTGGGTGCCACGTCACCGACCGGTGGCGATACCGCATGGGCCGGTTTGGTCAGAATGGCGCCCATCGTTTCGGCGGGGATGGCCGTGCTCGGAGTCTCTTCGGGCAAAACAGCGCCGGCAGCAGACTGGTCGACAGCCGGAGCCGGTGGCGAGGCGGACCGGGGCAGCGGCTGCGCAGCGTCTGATGCGTCCGATGCCGCCCTGGACGACAGCGCGACAACCCTCCCCGCGCCGTAGTTGCTCAGCGACGAGGCGTCCGGTTGCGCGTCCTTCGAGTGCTGGAAGTACATGAGACCGGCGGTGAGCAAGGCAGTCACGCCGACGCCCGCTGCAAACGACATCACGATCGAGTCAAAAGCCGAGCTGGCTCGTACGCGCTGGAGCGCGCGCGCTTCGTCGGTGCGTTGCGCCGGAGCCGGACGATACGCCGGACGCGCGACGCCCGCGTGGATTCCGCGGTCATCGTCCAGTGGCAGGGCCACGGTTTCCGCGCCGCAGATCGGGCAGTATTCGGCGTCTTCCGCGGTTTGAGCGCCATGCCCCTTACAACGAGGGCACGTACGCCGTACAAGGGTTTCAGCGTAGCTCATCCTTATTCCCAGTCGCTAACGACAAAGACCACCGTCCTGCGAGAGTCTCTGTCGGGATCATCCACGGGCAGCGTCGCCAACCAAGCATCGGCCCTGCTCTCGGGCTCTTCGGTCAGCGATGAGCGCGAGCGGTGATGTCGGTACATTTGGCGGAGCCTCAACGCCGGGCTTGCACATGCAGCGTGCAGGGACGGCGCGTCGTTACCTGATGTTCACCAGAAACGAGGCGCGGCAATCGACTTCGAGCCGCCGTGCGATCCAGCGGACTCGATTTTTCGCTCATGAGATGCTCGGTGGATGGTGTCTCACACATAGAGGCCGCTTACCCGCTGGCAGCCGAACGCCGATACCGATGCGTCCCCGAAAAGCGCTCACTCAACCGACAGATTACCACCGGCGCGGTCTCGTCGTTATTCGTGCGAGCCAAGGTCCGATGCGGCACGTTGGGGACGCATCAAAAGCGAACCGCCGATCTTCGGTCAGTCGAACTCGACGCCGCCACTACGCCGAAGCACGTCGAGGCGCCGGATTTGCTGAGGCAGAATTCGTCCAAGCGACAGCGCAGGCAACGTGTCGAGATCGAAAAAGCCGACCCCATCGGTCTCGACTCCGATGACCTCTCCCGCGTTCACGATCTTGCCGAGAAAAATCAGCTTCCAGATGTGAAAAACCGAAGGCGGGTGCGGATGCTTCGCGGTATCCCACACAGCCAGCAGTCGCTCGACGGCAACCGTGTATCCGCTTTCTTCCCTCACTTCGCGTGCCGCGTTTTCGGCAGGCGAGGCGCCGACATCCGCCCATCCTCCAGGAAGCGACCAGAGGCCCTCGGCCGCTTCGCGCACCAGCAGGATGTCGCCCGCGTCGTTGAATACGGCGCATCGAACGTCGAGCTTTGGATTCGCATAACCCGCTTCATGCGCGAAAAGTTCAGCGACCTGCTCCGCATCCATGTCGGCGATCTCGCCAAGCTGGGCATGAGCGATGGCGGCAATCTCCTGGTAGCGCTCTTTGTCGAATGCGCCGTCTGTGTAGTGCAAGCCGGTTTGCGCCAGTGCCAGCAGGCGTCGCGCTTGCTCGAGTCGTCGAATGGTCAAGCGGGCCTCTCAAGTGTGTATGGCTCTTGCATCAGGCTGGCGCGCTGATTCATGCATGCTATCAACAGCTCACTCGGGCGTCGGCTCGGTGTCCAGGCCCGTCCAACTGACGCTCGACACGCCCTTTTCCATGCTCAGGCGACCGGCAAGTTGATCAAGCTTCGGTTGGTCCTTCGGATGCAATTCCAGCGTCGCGGTCACCTCGACGCGTTGAGGGTCGCCGTCGTAGTCGCGGCTGGGGTTGACCACATGATGTCAGCCGACGACGAGATGCGAAGCGCATGCGCCCCGGAGAGGCCGAGCCCCACGCCGCCTCGAAAGATGATCAGCGCATCAAGGCCATCTGGACGACCTTGAAAATGACCAAACCGACCGCGACGACAAGATAGCCCCGCAGCACGCCCATCCAGATTCGGCTGGACCGAGTCAGGACCGGCAGCGGCAGGTCCTTCAACGGCGGCATGCGCCACGTATCGCGCACCTCCTTTGAATACGCCGGGGCGTCGTGGTCCGCGCTGGGTGTGGGCTCACGTCGAACCTTGCGAAGCGCGGATGCCCCGACGTAACCCGCAACGGCGAGCAGCGTGCCGCCTGCGAGCACGCCAAGAATCGCCTCGCCGCTGATGTCCGGATACATGACCGATGCCGTCAGGACAAGCGACAGCATGACCAACACCCAGATCACGGCGCCCGTGAACAGATTCAGCCGCTTAGAATTGACCCACGGTCCCAAGACGGCTTTGTCATTGCACAGCAACAGCAGGAAGACCGTCGCGCTCGGCAGCAACACGCCCGCAAGCGTCTGCACCGCGACGGTCATCAGTCCAAGCGGGCTGCCGGGGAGCAGGACCAGCGTAGCGGCCAACGCAACGATGCCGAAGTACACGAGATAGAAGCCCTTCGCGTCGGTGACGCCCCGATGCAGCGAGTGGCGAATCTTGAACACGTCGCCGATCGCGTATGCAGTCGACAGCGACACGGCTGCCGCACCAATGATGCAGGCATCGAGCAGCGCCACGGCGAAGATGACGGCCGGCAAGCGGCCGACGTGCTTGTCGAGCCCCGCAATCACCCCGCCCGCATCGGTGAAATTGCCGAACTCGGGTGTGCCCTCGAACAGCGCCGCGCAGAACGAGATCATTGCGACCGCGCCGATCATCACGAACGCGATGCCGATCCACAGGTCGATTTTTTCGTACTTCATGAAGCGCGTCGTGATGCGCTTGTCGATGATGTAGCTCTGCTGGAAAAACAATTGCCACGGCGCCACAGTCGTGCCGACGATGCCGATCACGAGCAGCATCACGTCGCTCAGCTTCGAGTGTGCGGGCCAGTTCGGGATGAAGAGGTCGTGCGTCATCTGCGAAACCGGCGGATGAATCGAGACGAGCACCGGCACGAGCAACAGGCTGAGCACGCACAGTCCGACGGCAAACCGCTCGAAGCGACGAAAGTCTCCGGTACTCACCGCGGCCATGGTGATCAGCGCGGCAATGCCAACGCCCACGATTTTCGGCACGCCCAGGAAGTCGAGCGCGAACGTGATGCCGATGAACTCCGTCACGATCGTGAGCGCATTGAGGATGAACAGATCGATGACGCTGAACGCGCCCCAGAACTTGCCGAAGCGCTCGAAGATGAGCCGTGCATGTCCCACTCCGGTGACCGCGCCAAGACGCAGCACCATCTCCTGATTGACGAAGAGAACCGGCACCAGCAACAGCAAGGTCCACAGCAACGACGTGCCGTAGTTCTGTCCGGCTTGCGTGTACGTTCCGAATGCGCCAGCGTCGTTGTCGCCGACCATGACGATGAGGCCCGGCCCGAGAACCGCGAGCAGCGTGCGAAAGCGCGCCCGCCAACTGGAGCGCGGCGCAGTGTCGTGATGGGCGATCGTGCCGAGTGCCCCTTTGATGTCGCCGATATGAGCGTCATCCAGGACAGCGCTGGCGGGCGCCGAGACGTTCGTTGGAGTGGACATTTGTATTCCCCGTGCAAGTCTTTTGGAGTTCATTCTTGCGGCATGCGTGAATGGAACCGCTTCACGAATGCCGGACGATGCTATGACTTTGAAAATCGCTTCCTGACGGCATCCCGGATCGCGGACAGCGCACTGGATTTGCGCCGCTTTACTGGGTTCAAAGAGACCGTCGCGGGGTTCGCGTGGCAAAGGGCACGCGATACTTGCATGCGAGGCAGTGGGGTAACAAGCAAACCGAAGAGCATCGTAGTCTCCGAGCGTCTGGCTTGACGCGAGTTGCGGAACGCAAGCAGACACGGAGCGGACGCACGATGCGTGGACGACTGTCGTCTACTCGCTTCCCTTGGATAAAGGCAAAAGCGGGCGATATGACGGGTAACTGTCACTGTCCGACATGGCGGCTCCTGATGTGCGTTTCTTGCGCACAAGTTCATCCACGCGCCACGCTGCGCCCATCGTTTTGCAGGGGCGACAAGCGGGCGCAATCGCGAGCCATCGCTCGCGTCGCGATGCCGCCAGAGACGCAATCAATCGATGCGACTTTGCGGCGCTAAGTCAGATGCACGGAAGGTACTGGAGTGAAGAAGTACTGGGCGCGCACCGTCTGCTCGATGGCAAGACGGCGGCAAGATGAAATGAGCGCGGACGTCCTGCCGGTCAGGCAGAGAAACTATTCGAAGGTCGACTACTGCAACTGTCCAAGGCGTTCGCCCCATTCGTGAAGATATGCAAATATTAGGCCGACGCGAAATGTCGAGTCAACCGCAATTCTCTTGCGGAGGTGAAATACTTTTGGATCGTGTGGCGCAAGCGACGTAAACGCGAAGCTTGGCTAGCGTCGATGGACACGCGTGGAAAGGAAACCGGAAGAAAGCGACAGCCGCCGCCCTTTGCGAAAGAGTCCCGCGAAACCCGAAAAGCAAACGTCGATTGAAAGTGCCTTACGGATCTCGCGAGACAAGGTGCAAGCGATGAAGGACTCGTGCAGTTATTGACCGCCGGAGTACAGCTTGTTCATGTCCGCTGGCGAAGCGGGACGTATTGCCGTTCCACCACCCGAGGCCGACGACCCGCTCGTCACGCCGCCGTAACCCGTTGCCGCTTCGCTCGGGCTTATTCGCGCTTCTGCCGCCTGGATGTTGGTCGGATAGTTAGGCTCGTCTCCGCCGCCGGGTGTATAGCCGGCCTGTTCGAGCGCTTTGAGTTCACTGCGTACTTGCTGTCGCGTTACGGGTGAATCGGACTGCGCAAACGACACGAGCGGAACGGCCAACACCGACGCGGTCACTGCTGCATAGATCAGGGATTTCATCATGGCCCACTCCGTCTCAAAAGAGCCTTCTTTAGCTCGTCGCAATCATCATGTCTAAAGCCCACTCTCTCAGCATAGTCGACCGTTGGTCGACAACGCCGCAGATGTCCCCGCAGACCGCTACCGGTCAGGTTCCGGTCATAATTCTCATGCGATACGACAAATTTCTCGCATGGTCGATTCCGGCCGATTCCTGCGGCTTCGGCGAACGTAAGCGCCGTATCGAACTCAAACGCCTTCGCCTTGAATAAACGGAGATCCGACCATGAGAATCGCCGCCACCGCCATCGGTCTATTGTTCGCGCTGACCGCCTTCTCCTCGCATGCGCAGGAGCCCGCCGCCAGCCAATGGCGTTTCACCGAGACCACGCTCTTCGATCTGGTTCAGAACGGCTACAGCATCGCCGCGGTCACGAGCGGCGCGGCGCGCATTGGACCATCGGTGGAAGACACGTTTTTTCTGCAGAAGACCAATAGCGTGTTCAAGTGCTTCGAAACGCACGCCGCCGACGCCGGTAGCAAGCGCGCCGCCACGCCGTTCGAATGCTATGAATTGACCAAACCCGGCGCGACGGCGCCCGGCAAATAGGACACGCGGCACCGCACCGCGGCGATGATCACGCCTCGCCGCGGCCGGAAAAATCAATCGAAGGGATCAGTTGTCGTCGGATCGCACCGGCGGCCGTTCATGCGGAGCGGGCTCCGCTTGTTCGGCGTCCGGCGCGGAAGGTCCGGTCGTGGGCGCCGCCGAGGGTGGCGGCTGATTCGTCCGGGCGGGCTGCTTGACTGGCTCGGTACTCGTGGCTGCTGACATCGCGTTCTCCCGATGGCTGGGGATGTTCCCCGCCTCCACGTTAGCACCGAACGCAGCGATCAACCGACTTCCGGCTCCCCTTCGCCGGGCTTCTTTCCCGGCTTGTCGTTCGGACCTTGCTGCCTTGCGTCGTCGTCGCGTTCGGGCAGCTTGCTCTTCTCGTTGTCACTGTGTTCTGTGGACTGCACATTGCCGGCTTCGTTCGTATCGCTTGTCATCGCCATCTCCTCTCGCGTTTGGGATGGACAAGACGTCAGCAAGTCGCGGTCCCGCCCGACGCATTGCGCCGCATTGGTGAGCGCCCGCGCTTTTGACTACCATGAAAGTATCGCGAACCGCCAACCGGCAAGCCGGGCCGTCATGACCGCATCGATCGGGAAATACGCGAAGCAACTGGGGACCGCGCTCATCGCGATAACGGTCGCGGCCTGCACGATCACGCCGCCGCCCAAGTCCGTCGAAAGCCGGCCGCCGGCGGCCGTGAGCGGCGCGACGCTCGACCAGTACAAGGCGCGCGTCGCGGCGCGTATCTTCGAGCGCAATCCGTCGCTCGTGCTGAAGGGCACGCCGCAGGCGATGCTGCGCTCGTTCGTGGTGGTCTCGTTTACCGTCGATCGCACCGGCCACGTGGTCGAATCCTCCGTGTACCGCACCAACGGCGACGACGAAGCCGAAGCCACCGCGCTCGCGTCGCTGCGCCGCGCGTCGCCGCTGCCCGCGCCGCCCGCGCGGTTGCTCAACGGCAACGGCAGACTCGAGTTGTTCGAAGGCTGGATGTTCAACGACAACGGCCAGTTCCAGTTGCAGACGTCGCACTCGCCGCAGGCGACAACCATCGATTAGTCATCACTCGGGTTGCCGCCTCGCGCACGATCGTTATAATTTTCGGCACCCCAGCCTGGCTCCGACCGGCGCGGGCCTTTGCCGCGTGCCGACCGCACGCATGGCGAAGCCCGGCAAGCGGCCCGTGCGTTACTCATGCGCGGCGCCCGAAACGCAGGCGAACCCTCGCCTCATCCTCCGCGCCGCGCGGGAAGCCCGCTGCCCCTCAAAAAAAGAACGCGCCGAGACACCACGCGGCGACGAACATCCAGCACCACGACAACGGAGACTCCATGTCCTCAGCATCGCTTTCCGCCGCCGAGCCCAACGACGGAAAAAACAGCACTTCGCGCGTGATCTTCGCGAGCTTCATCGGCACCGCCATCGAGTTCTACGATTTCTACGTCTACGCCACCGCCGCCGCGCTCGTGATCGGCCCGGTGTTCTTTCCACACGGCTCGCCGGCGGCGCAGGCACTGTCGGCGTTCGTCACATTCGGCATCGCATTTATCGCGCGGCCGATCGGCTCGTTCATCTTCGGCCACTTCGGCGACCGCATCGGACGCAAATCGACGCTCGTCGCCTCGCTCCTCGTGATGGGCCTCTCGACGACGCTGATCGGCTTCGTGCCCGGCTACGCTTCGATCGGCAGTCTGGCGCCCGTCCTGCTCTGCATCCTGCGTTTCGGGCAGGGCATCGGGCTCGGCGGCGAATGGGGCGGCGCGGCGCTCCTCGCGACCGAATATGCACCGCCGGGCAAGCGCGGCTGGTTCGGGATGTTCCCGCAGCTCGGGCCGTCGATCGGTTTTCTTGCTTCGAACGGCCTCTTCTTCGGCCTCGCGCTGTCGCTCTCCGACGAGCAGTTTCGCAGCTGGGGCTGGCGCGTGCCGTTCATCGTGAGCGCGGTGCTGGTCGGGCTGGGGTTTTACGTGCGCCTGAAGATCGCGGAGACGCCGGCGTTTCGCGCGGCCATGGACCGGCACGAGCGCGTGCGCGTGCCGATCGCGACGCTGCTCGGGCAATATCTGGCGCCGACGCTTCTCGGCGCGCTCGCGATGGTCGTCTGCTACACGCTCTTCTACATCTCGACGGTATTTTCGCTTTCGTACGGCGTCTCGACACTGCACTTCTCGCGCGAGAAATTCCTCGGGCTCCTGTGTTTCGCCGTGATCTTCATGGCGATCGCGACGCCGATTTCCGCCCGCGCCAGCGACCGCTTCGGACGCAGGCCGGTGCTGATCGTCGGCTGCATCGCGGCGATCCTGTCCGGCTTCACGATGGCGCCGCTGCTCGGCAGCGGCAACACGTTCGCCGTCGCGCTCTTCCTGACGCTCGAACTGTTCCTGATGGGCGTGACCTTCGCGCCGATGGGCGCGCTCTTGCCCGAGCTCTTCCCGACGAGCGTGCGCTACACCGGCGCGGGCGTCGCGTATAACCTCGGCGGGATTCTGGGCGCGTCGGTGGCGCCCTACATCGCGCAGTTGCTCGCGAATCGCGGCGGACTGGCCTGGGTCGGCGCGTATGTGTCGGTGGCGGCGGCGGTGAGCCTCGTCGGCGTGCTGTGCATGCGCGAGACGCGCGATATCACGCTGAGTTGAGCTGGATCGCTGAATTGCCGGATCGAGTCGAGCGCGCGCGGGTTCAGCGCTCGGGCCGGTTCGCCGCGTGCGCGGGCACCGGTTGCGCGTTGACGGCAGGCAATCGCCGCTCGTTCTTGCGATCGCGCCAGAATCGCGCGAGCCACAACAGGCTACCGATCGCGGCGGCATCGGCGGCAAGCCCCGCGACCCACGCAAAATGGCCGGCGGGAATCACGCGCAAGGCGGTGTCGAGCACGAGCGACACGCCGGTTCCCGCGATGAAGCACACGAGTCCTTGCCTGCCGATCGTCACGACGCCCGGCAGGCTGCGCGCGAGCGTTTTGATCCAGCCGGCCTGCACGGCCCGCGCGACGACCCACGCCATCACCCCGAAACTGACGATGCGCAGCGTCGCCAGGTTCTGCTTCATGTAGCCGGGCGGCGGCGCGACTTCGAGGAAAAGCTTGAAGAACGCGAAGACCAGCAGCACGGCGATCGCGGCGCGCGTAAGCCAGCGCGCGGTCGCGCTTGCGTGAAACTCGGCGCTGACCGGCTGGACGCGCCCGAAAATGCCCGCCATGAACATCAACTGCCAGGCGAACGGATTGAACGACCAGCCTTCGGCGGACGCGGACGGCAGCATATGCGCGAGCGGCGCCGCGAAGAGCCAGATGCCGAGACTGCCGAAGAGCGCGACCACGGGCCTGTGCGCGGCGAGCGGCACGATCAGCGGCACCGCGAGCGCAAAGAGCGCATACATCGGCAATACCGCCGACAGATACGGCTGATGGCGCAGTGTCGCGACTCCGGCGAGCAGTTCGAATGGCCGGTCGAGAAACGTCGGCCATTCGGTATAACCGAGCATCGGAGAATCAATGCGCAGCAGCATCAGCAGCGCGCCGGAAAGCAGCATCAGTGCAGCGGTGAACAGATAAGCGCGGTAAATCTCCCAACTGCGTCTGAAAAAGCGCCGGCGTGCCGCTGTTTCACTCCGATGCGATTCAAGAGCCGTATAAGCCGCCGCCGATGCATAACCGCCTAGAAATACGAATACCTCTGCGGAATCGCAGAACGCGTATTTATGCAGTGTAAAATTTGAAAGGACGCTTCCCGAGATGTGATCGACCGCGATGATGAGCAGGACAATTCCTCGAAAGAAATCGACTTCCAGTGAACGTCCGGTCGGTGATGTCATCGATGAAAGCTCCGCATCCGCATGCCGGCGCCTGACCAAACGCGCGCCTTGCTCATTCGGGTTTGTACGAAGCTAAGGGAAAAGATTCCCCAATACAAGATTTATTTGATGAACTATCGATCTAATCAATCGAATATGGCGTGAGAATGGCTTTTTTGTCGAATTTGCGTCCGCCGCGCCGCCGCATATACTGACATTAATCAGCATGATAATGCGGCCGCGCCGCGAAACCTTGTCAGGGAGCCGGGGACATGCGTATTCATCTTCAAAGTTCGCATCTCGTCGCGATTATCGCCATCGCATTGTTCACAGCATTGATGCTTGCAATCCGCTTCCGGCCACAAAGCTGGCGCGGCATTCTGTGCGAGGCGCTGATCGCGAATCTAGGCGCAATCGCGGCAGTAGTGGCTTTCGAAATTCTGACAGCGTGAGTTAATCCCTTGCTTCAGAATTTAATTCAATCTGCTTTCAGCATGCGCACAGAAACTTGAACTGCGCCGCGTATTTCGGGTCGCAGGAATAACGGGCCGCCGTCCGACACTTCACGACACTTCGGATAGGCGGCACGAACCGGCTCCTCTCCGCTCCCGCCTCCCCGACGGGAGCGTTTCGAAGGCGCGTGGCGAAAGCCTCGCGCCTGTTCTTTTCCTTTCCACGCATTCTTCCCGTCTTTACTTCCCGTTGCATGGGCTTTGTTTTCGAGATGGCTCGCTATAATCGACGCTTTGCCGGTGGCCATCCGTATGATTCGCGCGCTCCGCTCTCTTCCGATCGTCACCGTGCGTCGCGCGCGAAGCATCTGGCGCCGCTATGGGATCTTCTGGCTGGGCGCGATCGCGGTCGGACTGGTCGCGGTGCTGTATGCGCGCCTGATCGACTGGGGCTACAACGTCTTTCGAACCGCGCAGCATGAGCACGTGTGGTTGCCGCTCTTGATCACGCCCGCCGTCGCCGCGCTCTCGGTGTGGCTCACGCGCACATTCTTTCGCGGCTCCGAAGGCAGCGGCATTCCACAGGTCATCGCGGTGCTGAACGGGCCGACGTCCGCGTCGGGCGCGCGTCTCTTGAGCTTGCGCATACTCGGCGGCAAGATCGCCGTGTCGTTCCTGGCGATCCTCGGCGGCTTCACGATCGGCCGCGAAGGCCCGACCGTGCAGGTCGGCGCCGCCTTGATGTTCAACCTGCGGCGTCTTTATCCGCGATCGAATTCACTGATCGAGCGGCAACTCGTGCTCGCGGGCGCGGCGGCCGGA
Source organism: Caballeronia choica (assembly GCF_001544535.1). Lineage (GTDB taxonomy): Bacteria > Pseudomonadota > Gammaproteobacteria > Burkholderiales > Burkholderiaceae > Caballeronia > Caballeronia choica. The sequence continues at coordinate 25,418 of NZ_FCON02000082.1, forward strand.
TTGTCGGCGGCGTTCAACACGCCGCTTGCCGGCATCGTGTTCGCGATCGAGGAACTCACGCGCAGTTTCTCCGTGCGCACGAGCGGCGTGCTGATCACGGGCATCATCCTCGCGGGGATCGTCGCGCTCGGGCTGAACGGCAATTACACGTACTTCGGCACGATCAACATCGGCCAGCACTTTCCCGATTCGCTGGCGGTAGCCGTCGTGCTGACGGCGATCGTCACCGGCATCGCGGGCGGCGTCTTCTGCTGGCTGCTGCTCAACACGGCCAGATGGATTCCGGCGCCGCTGCGCCGGCTCCACACGTCGCGGCCGGTCGTGTTCGCCGCGTTGTGCGGGCTCATCATCGCGATAGTCGGCCTCGTGTCGGGCGGCACCACGTTCGGCAGCGGCTACGCGGAGGCGCGCGGCCTGCTCGAAGGCCGGGAGCAGCTTTCGATGTTCTACCCGCTCCTCAAGATGATCTCGATGGTCGGTTCATACCTGCCGGGCATTCCGGGCGGCATTTTCGCGCCGTCGCTGTCGATCGGCGCGGGCTTCGGCAACGTGCTGCACATGGTCTTCGACCACATGCAGTTGCCGATGCTGATCGCGCTGGCGATGGTCGGCTATCTGGCCGCCGTCACGCAGTCGCCGATCACGGCCTTCGTCATCGTGATGGAGATGATCGACGGCCACGCGCTCGTGATCTCGCTGATGGCGACCGCGCTGATCGCGAGCCGCGTGTCGCGCTTCTTCGCGCCGCCGCTCTATGAGGCGCTTTCAGAGCGCTACATGGCGCATATGCCGCTGCCGTCGCCCGCGCCTTCGCCCGAAGTGCCGGAAGCGCTCATCGAGGAAGAAGACGCGGAACCTCGGAACTAGGCGCCCGCCGTTAGTAGATGAAGACGCTCGCAGCCGGCCGGGCGTAGTAAGGATGCGCCGGCACGACGACGCAGCCGCCCAGCATCGTCGCGAGCATCGCGATCAATATGAATCGTTTCATCGCGTCGCTCCGGCTCAGGCCCAATGTCCCGGCACCCAGCGCCACGCGCCCTCGCGAGCGGCCCAATGGCCTTCCGTCCAGCGATGTCCGACTTGCTCAACCTGCCAGTGTCCCGGCGCCCACACGTACTGGCCGTGATCCCAGCGCCAGTGACCGCGATCCCACACATAACCCGCGCGCGCCGGAGGCACCGGCTCGTAGCGCACGGCGGGCGGCGCACTCGGCGCGACGATCACGACCTGGGCCGACGCGCTCGCCACAGCCATTGCACCGGCAGCGACAATCGCGGTTTGAGCGAGCAGGACACGGAGAGAGATTTTCATGACAGGCCTCGTTTGTTATTCGCCGGGTCGGCGAGCGTTGCGGTACCGGTTCAATGCGCGAGGCACGCATTCAGCCGACATCGGCCGTGTAACCACGAGGCCGAATGTGCAACGGAATATTGATGAAAGACCCGACGATTCCTTCCGTGCTCACGCAAACGATAGCGTCGAAAAACAAAAAGCCAGGATCACCTGATCCTGGCTTTTGTTTTCTTCGGTGCGCGCCGACGGCTTCGCCGCGAGCGCGCCTTAAACGAACAGTCGCGAATTGACGCGAAGTTGCGTTTACGCCTGCGGAATTTCGATCTTCACTTCCAGCACTTCGAGATCGTCCTGACGCTCGAGACTCACGCGTATGTCGTCATTGGAAATCTTCACGTACTTGGAAATCACGGCAACGAGTTCCCGTTGCAACGCCGGCAGATAATCAGCGGCTGCTTTGCCACCCGCGCGCTCGTGCGCAATGATCAACTGCAAGCGTTCCTTCGCAACCGAAGCGGACTTCCTTTTCTCGCCCAGCAAAAACGAAAGAATCGACATTGCGTCCCCTTACTTGGTGCCGAAGATGCGTTGCAGCAGACCGGGCTTGTGGTAGTCGGTGAAACGCAGCGCTTTCTCCTCGCCAAGGAATCGCGACACGATGTCCTTGTACGATTCGGCGACGTCGGTACCATCGAGGTGCACGGCGGGCAGACCCTGGTTCGACGCATGCAGCACCGCTTCCGATTCCGGAATCACGCCGATCAGTTCGATGCGCAGGATCTCCTGGATGTCGTTGAGCGAGAGCATTTCGCCTTCGCTGACACGCTTCGGGTTGTAGCGCGTGATCAGCAGATGTTCCTTGACGGGCTCCTTGCCCTCGATCGCACGCTTGGTCTTCGACGACAGGATGCCGAGAATGCGGTCCGAGTCACGCACCGACGACACTTCCGGATTCGTCACGATCAGCGCTTCGTCGGCGAAGTGCATCGCGAGCAGCGCGCCCGATTCGATGCCCGCCGGCGAATCGCACACGATGTATTCGAAGTCCATCGCGATCAGGTCGTTGATCACCTTCTCCACGCCTTCCATCGTGAGCGCGTCCTTGTCACGGGTTTGGGACGCCGGCAGGATGAAAAGGTTCTCGCATTTCTTGTCCTTGATGAGCGCCTGATTCAGGTTCGCTTCACCCTGGATCACGTTGATCAGGTCGTACACCACGCGGCGTTCGCAGCCCATGATGAGGTCGAGGTTGCGCAGACCGACGTCGAAGTCGATCACGGCCGTCTTGTGGCCGCGCAAAGCGAGCGCCGATGAGAAGCTCGCGCTGGTGGTCGTCTTGCCGACGCCGCCCTTCCCCGAAGTCACCACAATGATTTTTGCCATACAGTTACCTTGTGTTCGTCAATTAAGTCCGCCTGCTGCCTGCCCGAGTGCGCGCCATTGCCTTCAGGCGCAGAAGCGTCAGGTGAGCCGCAACGGTTCGATCATCAGTTTTTCGTCGTCGAGCCAGATCTGCACCGACTTGCCGAGCACATCGGCGGGCAACGGGTTCTCGGTCGTCCGGTAGATTCCCGCGATCGAGATCAGTTCCGGCTCGAGACAGGTGCAGAAGATCCGCGCGTCGTTGTTGCCGTGCACGCCCGCGAGCGCGCGCCCGCGCAACGGCGCATAGATGTGAATGTGGCCTTCCGCGATCACTTCCGCGCCGTAGGACACGAGCCCCAGCACGACGAGATCGCCCTTCGCATAGACCTGCTGGCCGGAGCGCAGCGGCCGCTCGATGATCGTCGTCGGCGACGGGGCCGCGGGCGGCGGCGTCTTCGCGACGGCGGCCTCGATCACGGCGGCGGCCTCGGTGTTCGCGCTCGCCGTACCTTCCGACGGCTTCGGCGCACCGCGCCGGTCGCGTGCTTCGAGCAGCGGCAGGCCGCCCTTCGACGCCCATTGCGTGGCCCACGCCTGCGCCGGCAGCGCGACGACGCCGATCGGCCGCATGCGCACGCTCGCGAGCAACGCGGCGAGATCGTCGAGCGACACGCGGTCGGTCGCCGAGGTATCGGCGAGACGGCGCACGTCGATCGCGACGACATCGTTGGCGAAAAACTCGGGAGTCGCTTCGAAGCGCCGCGTGAGTTCGGTGCGCAGCGCGTCAAGGTCGGTGGTCTTGACGACAAAGAGAAGCGTATCGACGGAGCCGCTGCGCAGTTCGAAAAAGGGCGTTTTGTTGAGCGACATAGGAACGGCCAAAAATTTTGCGTATTTTACAGGCGTGCGCGCACTCGGCCATATTTTTTAAGACCGGTTCGCGCGATAGGGACTGCGGGGAACGATGCCTGCCGGCGCACGCCGGCGCGGCAAAAAAGCGAAGGCGTGTCGAACGGTTCACGCCGTGTCCGGCGCGTCTTGTTCCTCATTGTGCACGTGACGCACGAGCAGCGTTTCCCACACTTCGACATGCGCCGGCATCGCCCGGCGATCGCCGGTCGGGCCGAAGCCGAGACGCTCGTAGAAACGCATCGCGGTGCGGTTTTCATCGGCGATCCAGGCGTAGATCTCCGACGCGCCGTGGTCCGCAAGCCATTGCGACGCCGCGTTGACGAGCAGTTCGCCGCCGCGCAGATGCCGCACGGCCGGCGCGACCCAGAGCGCGTGGACGAATGCGCGGCCGAGCGCCGCTTCATCGACGAACGCGCCGACGAGACCGGCCGGATGGCCTTCGGTGTACAGCAGAAAGGTGGCGGTGGCCGGCGAGTTCGCGTGGTGCGCGGCCGTGTCGTCGAAACTGGATGCCGCGGCGAGAAGTGCGTCCTCGAGCGTCTCGTCGAAGGCGTACGGCGCCTCGCGAAGGGAGGCCGTACGAAGCTCGCGGAAGACTGCGCCCTGATGCGCGGCGATGCGGCGAACGGTCAGTGAAGGGCTCATGCGGGCGATTTTTCTCTCTGGCTCTTTCTGGCTGATTCCAGCCTGATTCCAACCATTCCGTAGCTTCAACCGAACGGATGGTCGAGTCAATTTTTTATTTTCGGCAAACGGCTCGCGGCGCGGAGTCGTTGCGGGTGGCGCTGTTTTTACGGATCACCTCGCTCATGGCGTTGCGTAACGGCCGGTGCCGTCGGGCCATGGCGTGAGCAGTTCAAAGCCGTCCTCGGTGACGGCGACCATGTGCTCCCATTGCGCCGAGAGCGAGCGGTCTTTCGTCGTCACGGTCCAGCCGTCGCGCGATTGCTGGGTCGCCGCCTGGCCCGCGTTGACCATCGGCTCGATCGTGAAGACGAGGCCCGGCTTCAGGCGCAATCCCGCGCCGCGCTGGCCGTAGTGCAGCACTTGCGGGTCTTCGTGATACACGCGGCCGATTCCGTGCCCGCAGTACTCGCGCACGATCGAGAAGCCCTCGCGGTGCGCGACCGACTGGATCGCGTGACCGACGTCGCCGAGCGTCGCACCCGGCCGCACTTCGCGGATGCCGGCGACCATCGCTTCATACGTCGTGTCGCAGAGGCGCGCGGCTTGCGGGCTCGGCGTGCCCGCGTAGTACATGCGGCTCGTGTCGCCGAAGTAGCCGTCCTTGATGATCGCGACGTCGATGTTGATGATGTCGCCGTCCTTCAGCGCCTTCGGTCCCGGAATGCCGTGGCAGACGACGTGATTCACCGACGTGCATACCGTCTTCGGAAATCCCATATAGCCGACGTTGGCCGGAATGGCCTTCAGTTCATCGACGATGAAGCGGTTGCAGATCGCGTCGAGTTCGTCGGTGGTGACGCCGGGGCGGACATGCTCGCCGATCATCGCGAGGACTTCGGCGGCCATGCGGCCGGAGATGCGCAGTTTTTCGATATCGGTGGGCGTCTTGAGCGTAATGGCCATGAGGTCGAGCGGTCGTGCGGGAATGGAGTCGGTCGCCGTTCGCGCTGTGAGGATGCGGCGGGCGCGTCGAGGGCGGATTGTCGGCGATGATAGCATCGCCGGCTGATCGGTCAGGGCGATGGCCTTTTGGGCGGAGTCGATCGGTTTCGATCTCTCTCGATCGACGGATTTGTATCCGGGCGCAAACGGCCTTGTTTTGTGCCGGCGTTTACGGTCTATTGGGCTCTTTTATGGTTGGTTCAAGTTCCATGTCCTTATCTCGCCTCACTGTCGTTGCCGCCGCGTTTCTTCTCGCCGCCTGTAGTTCGGCCAGCGGGCCCGAGTTGCGCGCGTCGAAACCCGTCATTCACGTTTCGTCGGCGCGGACGGCGTCGGATATTTCGAGTTGCCTCGAGCGGATGTTGCCTTCCGTGCAAACGACACGTAACAGCGGATCGACCGAGCTTCTCGTCGGGCCGAACGCGTGGCTCGTTACGCTGACGCCGTCGGGCTATGGATCGATCGTGAAAGTGCAGAAGTCCGAGGGGGATTACGGTGGGTTGCCGGAGCCGGAGTTGCGGTTTGATATTGCGCGGTGTACGACTTGAGTAGCGCGCGCGGCACATAGCAAAAACCCCGCAAGTCTTTCGACTTGCGGGGTTTTTTAATCCTGGCGGAAAGGGTGTCCGCCATAATCGCTGTCTCCCGCCGTCAACGACGGTCAATTGACGTCACTCTGGATGCCTTGTCACAGGCCGTTCGCGTCAATTTTGTTGTTTCCTCATGTCGCCGGCTGTACACTCGAATCTTGCTCCAAAGTATGGGAACGGAGCATGGGAACGAATGGAGTGTCCTATGGCGCGGCAATACAACCGTCTGACGCCGCTTGCGGTCAAGCGCGCAACGAATCCGGGCTATCTGCCCGACGGCGGTGGCCTGTATCTGGTGATCGGAAAATCTCCGACAGCGAACGGCGGCAAGAGCTGGGTATTTAGGTTCCGGCAGCACGGCCGGTTGCGCGAGATGGGTCTGGGCTCGCTGCAATTGGTCAGTCTCGCCGAGGCGCGACAACGCTGCATTGAGGCACGCCGGAAGCTGCATGATGGCGACGACCCCATTGAGTTGCGCAGGGCCACGCGGCGCGAAAAGAAGCACGCGGCCGCGCAGCGACGCACCTTCTCCGAAGCGGCGGCCGAGTGCATCGCCAATAAGCGCTGTGAATGGCGCAATGTGAAACACGGCCAGCAGTGGGAAAACACTTTGGCAACCTACGCGTTTCCGATTTTTGGCCAGTGGTCGGTCGAACAGGTGGACAAGGCCGCCATCCTGCTTGCCGTCAACGGCATCTGGACCACCAAGACCGAAACTGCCGCGCGCGTGCTGGGACGTGTGCGAGCCGTGCTTCAGTTCGCGGCGAGCATGGGCTATCGACCGCCGGTTGATCCTTCCCTATGGGCTGACGTTGCCGCCGTGCTGCCCAAGGCGTCGAAGCTGCGCAAGGCGAAGCGCCAGCATTTCGCGGCGGCACCCTACCGGCAGGCACACGAAATCGTCGGTGCCGTTCGGGGGACGACGTCCTCCCCGGCGACGCGCCGTCTTTTCGAGTTCATCGTCCTGACGGCCGCACGCAGCGGCGAGGCACGCGCGGCAACCTGGGGCGAATTCGATCTCTCGACGCGGTGCTGGACCGTCCCGGCCGGGAGGATGAAAGCAGGAAAGCTGCATCGCGTGCCGCTGTCGGATCGCTGCATCGCGATTCTTGAAGAGATGCGCGCCGCGAGGGCATGCACCGCGCGGCCGGACCCGGACGAACTGGTTTTTCCCGCTCCGCGTGGCGGCGTGCTGTCGGACATGACGTTGACCGCGCTACTGCGCCGGCTGTCGCTGCCATACACGATGCACGGTTTCAGGAGCTCTTTTCGTGTGTGGGCCGCCGAGCAGACGACTTTCTCCCGCGAAGTCTGCGAGCACGCGCTGGCACACGGTATCGAAGACGAAACCGAAGCGGCCTATATGCGCAGCGACCTGTTCATGCGCCGCCGCGAGCTGATGGCCGCCTGGGACGCCTATCTTGCGACCGAACCGGCGACGGACACCGCCGACGTGATCCCGCTGCGCGCAGGACAATCAAGATAACCGGAGACGGCGGCACGCATCGCGCGAACAATACATGCCGCCTGACCACGCAACACCCGTCTGTAAGGAGACGCGGCACATGGCTAGTGACAAGCGTAAACCGGCACGCGACGTTCGCGTGGAATTCTGGCGCGACGACGGCGGCGACGTGATCGACGCTGAGACGTTCATTTCGGATTTCGCTGCCCACCACTACAGCACCCAAGGTGCGCCGCCCCCTCGCATCCTCCCGCTGGATGAGTACCTGAAGCGTAGCAGCGCGCTCGTGGACGGTGATCCGTTCGACCTCGATGTTGCCGCAACGCAGAGAGCTGAAGACTTACGCCGCGCGTTGGAAAAAGTGCCGTGCTGGCCGAAACGAAGACGCCACGATTCAGCGACGGTGCGAAGATGCGCGACGGCATGCCATTGCGCTGGCCGTTCGACCCGTTCGTGCGGGTGTTTTTCGCGCGTGACGAGTTCATCGCCTTCATGCGCGACGAAGCGTTGATCGATGGGGGGCAAGTTGCAAACGACCCGCTGCAACCGGATGCCGCCGACACGAGCCTGCTGTTGGGGCCCGCCTTCGCAAAGCGGAAGGGCAATCAGGCCCCCGGGCCGTGGACGCCCGAACAACTGGCCGAGCTGATAACGGCGCATCAACTGCTGCAAGCGCAAGGCGTCCGCAATCCGACGACAACGCTTGCCCGCGAGCTGGGGGTTTCCGCCACCACGATAGCGAAACACCTGGTCGAGGCGAGGGCGAAGGCGAACGAGGCGAAGCCCGGTGGCGCGAACGTCAGGCGGGTTAAGGGTGGCGGCCGGCAGACCTGAAAACGTCACGAGCTCGCAAGGGGTTGCGGGTTGCCGACCTTCGCCCGCGTCCGGCAACGCATCCAGCCCGCAACGGGTTGCGGGGTTGACCGCAACGGGGGCAGCAGGCGGATGCTTCCTGTGTCGACAACAGGAGGCAGCAATGCACACCGAAGCACACCCGCACGCAGAGACGTCGAAGCGGGTTGCCCCCGCTGCCCAGCGCCCCACGCAGGCCGCCGCCTATCTCGGCATCGCGCGCGGAACCTTGTGGAAGCTGGTCAAGGGCGACCCAGACTTTCCGCAACCGTTCAAACCTGCTCCGGGGATCACGCTGTTTTTGACGTGCGGGCTGGACGCCTGGCTAGCCGCGAAAGCCGAAAAGAGCGCGGCTTCGCGCAGCGAGCAATTGAAGCGCGTTCGTGCGTACCAGGCAAAGCACGACGGCGAATTCGACGCATCGAAAAAAAAACAGCCCGCATAGGCGGGCCAAGGAACAACTATGTCTGAGGCCGATTTTGCCATATCGGAGCATGAGCGCATCAGGATTGCGCTTGAGCATATTCCGCCGGACGTTGATCGCGAAACTTGGCGGCGCATTGCGGCGGCGCTGAAAACGGAACTCGGCGACGCCGGGTTTGACCTGTTCTGCCTCTGGAGCGCGAATGGCGATAAGTACCACGCCCCCGCCGCACGCGATACGTGGCTCTCGCAAACGCCCGGTCGCATCACTATCGGCACGCTGTTTGAGATCGCGAAGCGTTATGGCTTCGATACGCGCTCGAATCGTCCTGCGCCGCTGCCGCTTGCCGCGCGCGCACAACGCGAGGCGCAGCGCCAGAAACGAAAGACGAGCGAACTGGCTGCGCGCGACACGAAGCTCAAGCACGCCGCCACGGTTGCGCTCGCGGTTTGGAACAAGGCGACATCCGCGCGTGACGATCACCCCTACTTGACGCGCAAGGGCGTGCGAGCCGTCGAAGCGCTGCGTGAGATCGACGCGACGAAACTGGCGGCGCTAGCGAACTACACGCCGAAATCAAACGGTGAGCCCCTACAGGGCCGCGTGCTTGTCGCGCCAGTGCAAATCGACGGCAGGCTGAGCACGCTGGAAATGATCGACGAGGCGGGCCGCAAATCGGCTCTCGCGGGCGGCGCGAAGGCAGGCGGTTGCTGGAGCGCCGTGCCCATTCCAGCGCGCGTCAGCGAGATCGTGATTGTTGAGGGCGTCGCCACGGCGCTCTCCATATATGAATGCACCGGCGCAGCGACCGTCGCGGCGCTGTCGTGCTCGAACATCCACAAGGTGACGGACGCCATGCGCGCACAACATCCTGCCGCCGCAATCGTCGTTGCGGGAGACGTAGGCAATGGTGAAAGCAACGCACGCAAGGCCGTGCTCGCTGCTGGCGTGAAGCTGGCATTGCCGGACTTCGGTGTGGATCGTCACAACGACCAGACGGACTTCAACGACCTGCATCAGGCGAATGGGGCCGATGCGGTGCGCGCTGCTATTAACGCGGCGGCTGTTCCTGATGCTCCGGTCGCCGATACGACGCGCTATCCCGCGCTCAATGAGCGCCCGTGCTGGCGGATGTATGAAGCGCCAGTTGAGTGCGGCGGCGACGTGCTCAAACCGGGGGTGTACTGGCATCGCGTCAAGTACGAAAAGGGCAACGCGCCCGCAGTGCTGACCGACCAGTGGACCTGCACGCCGCTGCGCGTGCTCGCCGTCACCCGAAATCGCGAGGATGCTGGATAGCGTCAACTGTCTTGTCCGGTCGTCGACAACTATGTTGTCCGGTCGACGGGAGTAATTGTCGTGATCATG
>NZ_FCON02000083.1 GCF_001544535.1 Caballeronia choica
TCGCGCTCCTTGAGGCCAGCATCGATACCGGCCAAGGCACGCTCGCGCCATTCTTCGAGCCGGTATATCGGTACCGATACCTCGCGCGAAATGGCATCCACCGGCTCGCCGCGCAATAGCCGCAAGACGACTTCTTTCTTCCGGTTCGCTGACCACCGCTTCACTTCGGCGGCCGCGCCGGGGGCGCTTCCAGTCGCGCTACGCGCTCCTTCCACCGCCCCCGGCACAACCTCAGTGACATTCGACTTCTTCAGCATGTTCAACTCCGTTTCCAGATACACGTTTTACCCCAAAATCGTGTCCAGAAAAATCGGAGGCGGTTCATTGTAGTCTGCCCGCACGGTTTCCGGAACCTTAATTCCGGCCCTTCCATCCCGCATCCATACCTGGAGGTTCTATGTCGTCTCATTCCCACGACCTCGCTGCCCTCGAAAAGAACATCGAGGCCATCCACGGCATCTTTAAGTGTTCTTCTGAAGAACACAAAGCGGAAAGGCTCATTGGCATTATCCACAACCTCGGGTGGACATCTATCGCCGAATATGCCTTGGTGGCACACGGGCTCGAGAACGCGCTGGCGCAAGCTGAGGCCGCCACCAAAACCTACGCGGCGCTGGTAGAAGACGCGCAAAAAGTCGGACAGAGGGCCTAAACATTACCTGAAAAAATGGACGTGAAGCGGTCCGCCCACGTCCTCAAAAAAGTGACTTTCGCACGGTCTCGAAAGACTTCTTTCACAAAGAAGAAGTCAAGACGTCTTTAGCGACTTCAGTTATACGCAGCAAGCCGAACTCGGCGGGGACTTCGGACGAGCTTAGCATGGCGTGCGGCGACAACGACGGCTTGAGGCCAACATCGCGTAAGGTCAGTCCGGAACCTAGTTGCGGTGTAGTCGGAGCTGCATTAGGTCAATTCTCGACGTTAGGACGAGGCTTTCTACGAACGTCGAGTTCGCGGGGCAGACGGACGTTGAGTGTTCCCGGCCGCAGACAATCGCGGTTTGCGAGGCAGATGCGCCTTGCTAATATTATCGTCCGCTCTGACGAAGACTTGCATCGGCGCCCGGCATTCTACCCGCCGCCGTCAATCAATGGACCTCGGGCACAAATATATAGCCTCCCGCAACGTCGCCATACGCGCGCGCCTTCCCCTGAATCAATCACTGCGCTGTCAGAGCGCACAGCGCTGCGTCCAAAGCGTCGATTGACTTCAACTGGGTGGTGTCGAAGCCGAGTTCCTCGAGCAGTCGACGCCGCTGCGTTCGCTTCTGCTTTGCTGAGGCAAAGTCACGTCCGAGAAGCGCGCACGTGATGGCGTGGGGGAACGTTTCAAAGGTCGCAGGCTCGCCGAATACCGGTCGGTCCTCAGGACGGGATGAATGTCGGCAAACACCTCATAGACACGTGCGCCGTTGAACATCCACTCGTAAAAGCCGCTAGTGCTCGCGTTCGCACGCGCCAGCGTCGGGGTCGCGAAGCACGAAATGCGTTCCCGCGCCATTTCTCCGCTGCCCGACCGATGCCTTCGACTCCCCATTGCGAAGGCGCATCGATGCCAACAACAGATACTTTGAATTGCAAACAGCGCTCGTGAAGTTCGCGAACGTCCAGGCTTGACGCAACGAACGTGACGGCTGAACCTTGCAGTACTACGAGATGAAAGCCCTTCTTCGTCCCGCCGACATCGATGCCGGCCACCATATCAGTTTGCTCGGCAGCCATGTGTTCTTATAACCTCGAATCTGCTTAGCATGAGAAGACAAGCGCAACGCACAAGCGTCGAAGCCTGGGGTCAAAGAGTCCAGACATTGGTAAGCAGCGCATCGGACCAGGAAAATTCTAATGGGCTTTCGAGAAGGTTGCTGCGTGAATCACAGTCGCTCCACAGTCGAGGCGCGTTTCGTTATCCTGGAGCGATGGTTCTCACCGCGTCGAGCCTAGGCGTGCCCTTTAAGCCCAAGGGGGTGGTACGTACACGCCCCTTGTCTTCGATGCTGCGTAGAGACAGCAACGATTGCCCTGGACTTCGTCGCCGGCGACCGGGTTCGCCGATGGAGGAATTGCAGGGTCGTCTAAAAAGATTCTAACAGGACGGCACCACACCACGGTTCGCCAGAACTGGGCGCCGATGGCGCACCTCGCATCAGCCTAACTTTTCGTCGTCTCCGGACAATTAGTTACGAATGTCACATCTCGCGAGTGTGCGAAAAGGCATGTGCCAACGTTAAGTGCAAAGTCCGGCAAACAATTTGAACGCTGGTGCGGTGAGTCGTGACAAGGCCAAATATGAACAGAAAGGTGACTATATGTGCAGCGCTCGGCTTCGCAGTGAGCGTAATATCGACGGCAGCCACGGCCCACGTAGACGTTGGCATTGGTTTGGCCATTCCAGGCCCAATGTATGACCCGGTCCAACCAGAGTATCTGCCACCGCCCCCGCCTCCGCCGCCCGTTTATGCTGTACCACCTCCTCCGAATGTTTACGCGCCGGCACCGCCGGTGATGGCCTATGGCGGCACGGCTGGAGCGGCGACTGAGTTGCGCTGCTGAGGCGAAGACTTTGAACCATCTTCACAGGAAATTACCCATGAAAACATGCAGTGGTCTTACCTTGATTCTTACGTTGCTCGCTCTAGGAAGCGCTCAAACAGCAAATGCGGCTGGCTGCATCAAGGGCGCAGTCGTCGGCGGGGTTGCCGGACACTACGCGGGACGTCATGCAGTCGTAGGCGCTGTTGGCGGCTGTATCGTCGGCCATCATCTAGCGAAGAAGCGCGCCGAAGAAAAGGCCGTGCAACCTCCGACTGTCCACGCACAGGGGACAGATTCCGCGCGGTCGTTCTAAAAAATAGGCGCATGACAGACCCGTCGCTTTGCGACGTCGCCTCACCGCGTGGCCGCGCAAATCGTGCGAGCGCTTAAGGCCGCGTTAACTATTCTCGTCCACTATTTCCGTGCCCACCTATCTCGGCGCCCTGGCTTGGGCGGAGACGACTTCTTAACGATTAGGCAGCACGTACTCTTCTTTTAAAGATTGCTAGAGAAACTGGAACAGGTGTGAATCGTAAAATGCGAACACAAAAACAAACGAGAGCGGCGATGTCGCCGCTGCTCCGTGCGCTCGTGTATAGCCGGGCCACCCATGAACCTGTCGTTCAGGCGATGCTTCTGCAGGCTTACGCGGCCCTCGATGCGTTTGCCCGAGGGCACGGGTCGCCAGAGCTATACATAACCTTCGGACGGCATTTGCTGGTGTCCGAAGAACTCTGCCGCCTCGGTCACCACTCAAACCGCCTTTCCGAGGTCAAGCTCGCACACGGGGCTATGGCATATTTCGATTTCGCTGAGCGTCATGGCAATGGCTTAGCTATCGGCGAACATGAATACGTTAGATTGTGCGTAGCGCTCGACATTCTTTCGGCGCAGCTATCCGCGTCCTCGCTCGGTGACATCGCGAAGGCTGAGGCAAAGATGGCCGAGGGGTTGGGTCGGGTCGTCGAGCATCCAGTGGTGGCCGAGGTAGAGTGACGCAAAGGCAATGCGCCCACCCAGCCGAAGCGTCGTTTTCCGGATGCGATGTTCGTCGACTTCTGCGAACTGTTGTAGCTAAGGTCCGGGCAGATGTCTGAACACGACGCGGACTTGAGGCCCTCGTATAGCTGGAGTCCTGCGAATTGTCGCGCCTCATCGACGAACATCGCTAGCCGTGGCCCCCTGCGCCGCGCCCTTCGAAATACATCGGGTCAAGCGTTGGCGCCGCAACGAACATTGAAGCTTTCCGCTGGCCGGCGGCTCCCCAATACTCGACCTGCCCGTGCTGCCCGATAACTATCACTTCGCGGGCACCGCCCTCCAGATACGCCATGACCCTCCGGTCGATGTCCCGCATCCGGTCACTATCGAGCAACACCTCAACGCAAAGGTCAGGGACGAACGGCACCGGGTCGTCGCGGTCGAATCTTTCCCACTTGTCGCACGGCATCCATACGACGTCTGGCACCCTGATGCCAAATGACGAGGTCGTAACCGCCACCGACATGGCGGCAAGGTGACCAATCTGTGCGGTCAGTTGACAGTAAACGTCCGTGAGCACTATCTGGCGCCTTGCCGACGGCGCGGGAGTCAGTCTCGCTTCGCCGAGTTCGTCTAGCTCATATTGGTGGTGCCCGGCAAGTTCTGCCTTCGGTATGAGGCGATGCCACGCGGCGAGCAGTTCGTAGCGGTCCAGAAGAGCAGGTGTGCCCATAGTCATCTCGCGAGGAAGTCGCGTAAGCGTAAACCCGCCCCGGCGGCTTGACAATTGTTATGTATTTGTGCGCCGCACAAAATGAGCTATGCTAGGCAGCATTCGGCGGTGAAATCGTTTGGCGTGGGGCATTGTCCCGTTATGGTCCATCGCCTATGCCTCAACGAACCGCGGTCTGATGCTCACCTGGTTTCTCAGATTTATTGTGCAGCGCAGTGACAGCACCGAAGTGAAGCCGAAACACCAACGCAATTTCCGGTGCTTGCCGAGGTCAAGCCAAAAACTGTTGGCCGCAAGGTGCGCCCCCGGGCCGAACCATAAACGCCATGCGTCCGCCCGCCAAAGGACGCTAGGCTCGAACATGAGACTTTTTCGGCACTAAGCAATTCGTAAACTCACTTTTGGCATGCGAGCCGCGAACCTTGAACTACGAGCGCTGGCTCTACCCCGCCCTGTCCAGACGTCTACGCGTCCCTCATAGGCGGAGCCATCAAAAAATTCTTGCAGCGCGGCCAGCAAATCCGACTGGCAAGACGGGGCCGGGGCGTAGCCAACGCCTAGGGGTAGGTTCTTACAGCACGCGCTACCCGGGCAAACGGAAGGAGGTCCAACATGAAGCTTGACGACGCGACTTTCCGGCAATTGCGCCGACTCGCTCCGGTTCTCGATGACGTACTGAACGCAGGAGAAGTCGAGCACGCCGACCAAGCCATCGGCCTAGCCTCACTTGCTCAGGTATGCTCGAACCTATTTGACGCCTATCACGACCAACACCCGAGCGAAATTGGGCAAGCGCGACTCGACGCTCTCGAGCCGCCTCAGTAACGCACCCTTTCTGGGCCGCCTGGCGGCTTCAGGTATCGCCGGTACACTCGAACAATATATCGCATTGACTTCAAAACGTGACTGCACGCCCATGCGTACACGGCAGACTTTCTGCAGCACGCTCGCTGGCTCGGAAAGCCGCGGGCCCGGGACGCTAGAGTCGACCTTTAACGCAGTTCCAACTCGATGTCGTCAAAGAGAACGTGCTGAAGCCCGCCAGCAAAAATCATTGACAGGTCGCCGATTTTCTCGCGAAGGAAAGATGTGGTCTTGCGCAGAAAATGAGCGCCCGAGGATGAGTGAATGTCCGCCCCGATTGCAAAGCTGAAGAGCGTCGGCACACCCGCCCCTGAAAGTCGAATCTCGAGCTCCACGAGTCCAGCCACCGCTAGCTGAGCCACTGCTTCAGCGAGCGAGGCGCCGACGCCAACACCACGGTGATGTGGGACAACCCAGATTTCGAGTACCTCGATTTCAATCGATGCAGCTTGTTCATCGAACCCATCCTCGACCCGAACCACGAACGTGCAATAGCCAACCGGCGAGAGACCAGAGTATGCGACGAGCTGATAGCCAAATCGCGCGCAGCCCGCGGCAAACTCATCGTCGCCACAATCTTCGCCAAGGGTCACAGACGACCAAGCTGCATCGCCGGCAGATAAGCTATGTCCCGAAAGAGGTGACGCTTCATAGCTTGCGCCGTCATCGTCACGGGCGTCGTGCAGCTTCCTTCGCAACAGGCGCACAGCAGCAAGGGAAGACGATTTTTCGTGATGCCCGCAATACACGACGTAACACCGGCCGCCACGCACGCGCTCGAGAACCGCCTCTCCTGCCGTGGCGGCGAGGGCCAACGGGTCGATAAGGGATTCAGTGAGCTGGGAGCTGACCTCGAGCAAATCAGTGGGCATGCAGTAGATTTTTGAGTTCACATCGGGAAGCGGACCCTATTTTACCCTGTTGGGACATTGGGCGCACGGACAGACAACCTATGGCTGTTGCAACCAAAGCGACTAGCAGGAAGCTGGCTCGAGTCCGACCGTACGCATCAGCAGGTACATTTGACGCACTCAGCGGGTCATTTGCTGGGTTATTGATGGTTAAACCAGCTCACCGGGTGCTCCATCGGTATCGAGGCTAAATCTTCTCTCCCACAATCTCTGGCAATGACGATGGCCCCAAGAGGCACCGTCGTCTCTCGGTTGAGACGGCGCGGCGCAGAAAAGGTGGTTCCAACGGACTGCAACAAGAGCCGGTCGTCGATACTTTCACCCGGAACGACCGCCTTGATTCTCAGCAATCGTTCTCCAAGTGCTCCGGCTATATTTTCGAGCCAGTCCAGAGCAACCTCCCAAGGCACATCCGCGTCATACTTGGCGCGAAACACACGAACTCGCGGATGAAGAAGACGTCGGCGCTCTGACTGCCGAGGCTGCGCAATGCCGATGGGCACGTCGATGATGCCAGGCGATGCGCATGCCTCTCGCGCGCGAACCGAGGCAGAGAACTCGTTCACAACTCTGGCGAGCGGGCTCACGGACTTGACCACTTCTATTGCCTCTTCGCGCCTCTCGATTGCTACCGAATCAATTTTCGTGAGAACGACTGTATGGGCAGCGGCGAGTTGCGCTACAGCGTCTTCAAAGTCGGCGCTTTGCAGCGGCGGACGACTGCAATCGTAGGTCGAAACCAAGTGCAACTTTAGTCGCAGGTAAGCGAGTTCCTGCAATGACGAGACTATCGGACCGGGCCGGGATAGTCCGCTACACTCTAGAACAATACGAGAGAAAAGGCTCTGCCCTGCGACTTGGCGAAACTGCATTAGGTCCTGAATCGTGGTGACCAAGTCGCTCGTCATTGAGCAACATACACAACCGTTGCTGAGGGTTGCCATCGACATTCCACTCGCCGATTCCGATAGAACAGCTCCGTCGATGTTTATCTCCCCAGCTTCGTTGACGATGACCGCGGTATCGGACGCATCCTCGCTAGTGTTTAGTAAGCTTTCTATCAAAGAGGTCTTGCCGCTACCCAAGGTGCCCGATACGATAACGAATTGAGGTCCCGTTTGCATACTGTCCTCACTTTGTGCGGGGAGTCCCGGACGCATCCGGCCAGGTTCCGGCAACCATTTCCCGGACGTCAGACAGAAGCTCGTCGACATCGAACACCATCCCGCCCCGAATCGTCTTCTGCAGACACCGCTTGAACTCCGGGCCGTTGGTCTCCTCGTTCAGTCGAACCGCACCGGTCCCATACAGCAGCTTAAAGTCGGTCAGAGGGTTCTGGTCATGCACGAGGATGTCGGCGCGTCTGCCAACTTCGAGGATTCCCGCTTCATCCTCGATTCCAAGAAGCTCGGCGGCATGTGAGGTGGCCGCGCGCATAACTTCAAGCGGCGAGAATCCTGCTTCCTGCAACAATTCAAGCTCCCGAACGAAGCCGAAACCGTACACTTGGTACATAAATCCGGAGTCGCTTCCAGCACAGACGCGTCCGCCGCGATTCTTGTATTCGTTGAGGAAGGTCATGAGGATGCTGAAGCTCTCTTTCCACTCCACCTCGTTCTTCACTGACCAGCGATAAAAGTAAGCACCGTGTCCACCGCGTTGCGGCTGGAAGTATTTCCAAGTCGTGCTGTCAGTGTATTCGTCGTGCCAGTCGGCGCGGCGCGCGCGCATCAAGTCACGGTTGCTGTCATACACGTTCATCGTCGGAACGAAGGTGTGCCCTGCTTCCAAGAATGCTTCAATGACTTCGTTCCACTTTGCGCTGCCCGGTCGCGCTGCTTGCAGGAACGTCTGCCCAGCGGTAGCAAACCGCATGTACTCGTCGTTGTAGTTGTAGTCATCAGCGACGGTCTGGAGGGTGCGACCATCGAACAACGCCTCCGGAATGCCGTACGCGTGCTCCGTGCTCGTCAGACCCCAGCGCGCCGTACGCAGGGAGTTCATGCGACCAACCGAAAGCTGCGCATGGTGACAGCAGGTCCGCAACCCGAGCTTTTTGCTTTCGTCCAGAGCCGCTTGCATGATTGCCGGCGGTGCTCCGAAGAATTTGACACCCCGAGCACCTTTCGCATGCGCCTTGCGCAGCCATTCGCGACCTTGCTCCGGCGTGTAAATGGTCTTCAGGTAATCGTTGACCGCCGGGAAGTACACGTATGGATACAGCGTCGGCGCGGCAATCTTTCCTTCGTCCGCGTCTGCAGCCTGTTGCTGCGTCCAGGCAAGGCCGTTCATTGTTCCAGCCTCGCGCACGCTTGTCACACCATGAGCGAGCCAAAGCTTGTAGACGTAGTCGGCCGGCAACATCTCGCCGTTCTCTGCGTGGAATGGCGTACCGATGTGCGCATGGCAATCGATAAATCCCGGCGTCACAAATTTTCCCGTGCAGTCAATCTCATGGTCACCCGATTGAGGGCGGCGGGCCGAGTTGATAGGCAATCCCGGAACACCAACTGCTTCAACCTGAGTAATACGTCCGTTCTCAACGACGATGTCGGCTGGTCCCCACGGAGGCGCACCAGTGCCATCGATGACCATCGCGCCGCGCAGCACCAGCCTTTTGAAGGGGCCAACGCCACGGTCTCGGGTCGTTGCCGCCTGCACTTGTCCTAATCCCCTCTTGGCAAATCCAGCAACCATCTCTTCGCCAACTTCAATCTCTGCTGTGGGCGCGCTCATGCCGTCTCCATCATTAGGTTACCCTCTGCGGGCACTTGATAGTCGTTAAAACACTTTCGTGCCGGGCGCCACGTCGCGCTCAGGCTTCAGATAGACCACCGCACTGTCCGCGTTCTCGACACCCAGCATCAGCACTTCGGACTTGAACCCACCAATGCGTCGACTTCCGAGATTGACTGCGCAGACGACCATTTGGCCCACCATTTCTTCAGCCTGGTACAGCGCCGTGTACTGGCCGCTCGTGGCCAGCTCTCCGAGTTCGCCAAAGTCAATCCAGATTTTGTACGCAGGCCTCCGTGCTTGGGTATTCAGTTCGACTCGCGCGATACGGCCCGCACGCATGTCGACCATAGAAAACGCTTCGTAGGGGGTAGTCTCGCTCATGTTGTGACTGTTCAAAAAAGGTTTGCAATCTAACGGGCGTTTTGTCGGCTGAATCTCGACCAATCGAAGCGCTCATGGTTGACCGACTGCATCAGCGAATCGACAGTTAGGCATGCCGTGCTTGGAAGTTCTGACGGGTGACCGAATCTGACAACAGGAAGAAGCGGACCTTCAAGGTCTTCGACGCATACGCGCATGAACGGCTTCGCGTGGTCCAAAACCATTGGTTGAAGCTGACGTCCATCGAGGACAATTTGTCCACCCAAGAGCGTTGCGCCTTCATACAGCGCGTCTTCGACTTGCTCTGATATCAGTGCCGTGGCGACATCATCGATGACTGGTCCAATGTCCGTTTCGTCATCAAGCGGGTCGCCGACGCGAAGGCTGCTCACCTTGTCGATTAGTGCCGGGATGAGAGAATCAGCGAGAGAATCGTGTACGTACAAACACGATATGCGGCCAGCGCAAGAAAGCAGCGGCGGCAGGAATGCGCGATTGATAACAGCATCGCATCGTGAGGAGACGTCGGCACGGGCGTGAGCCACAAGAGGAATGCGCTCGCTCGCACAAATACTTACGGGTACCACGGCCTCATGGCACACGCTCGATACGAACGTTCCGACGTCGCGGCTTCCTTGAAACCTAACCTCCGTCACTTGCGAACTCATCAGCGCCGCGCGGAGCATCCCGACCGCGTCCGTAGAAGGTGCGACGCACAGGAGCGCGTCCTGCTCATCACCTTCGTTCCAGAGCACAGCAAGTTCCCGCGAAGCCAAAGGCGCTTGGGAGGACGGCTTGATGACGAGAGCTCGTCCTGAGTTCAAAACCGTCGCTGCCTCCCTGACCGTCGAGAGCACTGGGTCACACCAGTTCAAGATGGAGAAAGCTGACTGCGCTGCAGGCCAATCTCGCACAAGCGGAACCGGCGGACAAGAGACATGAGCGTCCAGGGTCGCAACAGCCGTTGCCACCTCCACGCGGGCAAACCGAATAGGTTTTCCCGTCTCGACGCTGACGATGCGCGCCAATTCATCACGCCGCGCTTCAATCTTCGCAGCCCAGTTGCGCAACCGCTCTTGAACACGCTGAGTGTTTTGGAGTTTCCGCGCGGCTCGCGACCCCTCATCGAATCTCGGTGCGAGCGTGCGACAGTCGATGTCGGATGCGCGACCGACTACCGACCCATCATAGGGACTTAAGACGTCAAAAAGGCGCGCGCGGTCCTCGACTTTGCGACCGCTACACGAGCGGGCTAATCCAAGTTCCAACACGTCGTCCGGTTCCTCTGACATTGCTTAAGCTGCAGCCTTAGCTGCAGTCAGCGCACGACCAAAAAGGCCAAGCGCGTCGGACACGTCTTGGTCAGAGACGGTCAGGGGCGACAGGAAGCGAACGACGTTACGCTCGACGCCGCACTTGATAATGAGCAGGCCTTCTTCGCGCGCAGCGTCGAGGATACGTTGAACAAGGGCGCTATCCGGCGTCTTTGCGTGAGCATCTGAGACGAACTCGACCGCAACCATCGAGCCGGTCTGACGAATTTCGCCCATTTCCGAGTGCGTGGCCTTCAGTTCTTCCAGGCCAGCACGAAGTTGCTCGCCGATTTTGACGCTGCGCTCAAGCAGGTTTTCCTGCTCGAAGATGTCGAGCACGGCGTTGGCGGCCGCGCAGCCGAGCGGGTTGCCGCCATACGTGCCGCCCAGTCCACCCGGTTGCGGCGCGTCAACGATTTCGGGGCGACCGACCACGCCCGAGATGGGCAGACCGCCAGCCAGGCTCTTTGCGACCGTCACGAGGTCAGGCTGAATGCCCGAGTGCTGAAAGCCAAACATCTTGCCGGTGCGACCAAAGCCGGTCTGGATTTCATCGCAAATCAGGACGATGCCGTGCTTCTTTGTCAGCTCACGCAGTGCTTGCATGAATTCAGCCGGTGCCGCAAGGAACCCGCCGTCGCCTTGAACAGGTTCGAGAATGATTGCAGCCACACGGTCCGGCTGAATCTGGGTGCTGAAGATTGTCTGGAGCGCCTTGAGCGCTTCGTCCGAGCTAATGCCGTGGTACGCGTTCGGATACGGCGCATGATAGACCTCTGGGGCGAACGGTCCGAAGTTCTGCTTGTAGGGAGCACTCATGCCCGTCAGCGACATGCCGAGGAGCGTGCGGCCATGGAAGCCGCCACGGAATGCAATCACGCCCGGGCGGTTGGTGTAGCCGCGAGCAATCTTGATTGCGTTCTCGACTGCCTCGGCACCAGTGGTCAAGAAGACCGACTTGTAACCTTGGCCGGGAGCAACCAGTTCCGAGAGCCGGGCTGCCAGGCGAACGTACGGCTCGTAGCCGACGACCTGGAAGCAGACGTGCGAGAACGATTCGAGCTGCTGCTGGACAGCCGCAACGACCGCCGGATGGTTATGGCCGACATTCAGCACCCCGATGCCGCCGACGAAATCGAGATACTTTCGACCCTTGTCATCCCACAGATAAGCACCCGCAGCGCGGGTCGCAACGATGGGGTGTGCGGTCGCAACACCGCGCGCGACGTAGGTTTCGCGAAGCGCAGCGGTGCTCTGGCTTTTGTCGAGTTCCTTGTTCATCAAATCCTCCTGAGATGGTGGCCATAGTAGGAAGCCAGAAACCCGACGAATACCTACTAAACGTAGGAATTTGGCGTCCATTTTTCGTTTTTTTTGACGCAGTTCATACTTGATGTACTAATCTGGAATCATTCGTTCCTATCAAACGTGGGTAGTTATGCGATTTCTGGCTGAGTTCAATGGGCTACGGCTGGTTCCTGACCCGGGACCGTACCGACCATTTGAAAAGGGCCTTAGGCACGTATTGGGAGCGGAGATGAACACAGTGAATTTGGCAGGAAACTACGTAGATGAAAAATCCGCGCGACGGCGCGCCATCGTGGCAACCGTACTAGGCAACGGCTTCGAGTGGTTCGACTTCATGGTGTACGGCTTCTTTGCCATCACCATCGCGAAGCTGTTCTTTCCGACGGGCAACGACCTGACATCGCTGATGCTCTCGGTCGCAACGTTCGGCGTCGGCTT
This sequence comes from Caballeronia choica, assembly GCF_001544535.1. Lineage (GTDB taxonomy): Bacteria > Pseudomonadota > Gammaproteobacteria > Burkholderiales > Burkholderiaceae > Caballeronia > Caballeronia choica. The sequence continues at coordinate 12,200 of NZ_FCON02000083.1, forward strand.
CCTTGTGCGCCCATTCGGCGGCATTCTTATCGGCGTCTACTCCGACCGAGCTGGTCGCAAGGCTGCGTTGTCGCTGACTATTCTTTTGATGTGCGCCGGTACGGCAATCATCGGGCTTGCTCCGACGTACTCGCAGATTGGCATGGCCGCCCCTTGCCTGATTGTTTTTGCCCGTCTGTTACAGGGCTTCTCGGCTGGTGGTGAAATGGGTACGGCGACTGCCTTCCTAACGGAACACGCGCCGAAGGGCAAGAAGGCCTATTACTCAAGCTGGATTCAAACCAGCATTGGCTTTGCTGTCCTGTTGGGTGCCTGCTTCGGCACGGGCATTACGCTCGGTCTCTCCACTGCAGACATGGAAAGCTGGGGCTGGCGAATTCCTTTCCTGTCGGGTCTGCTTATTGGACCCATCGGCTTTTTCATCCGTCGGAACTTGGAGGAGACGCCGGTCTTCCTGGACGCAGAGAAGTCGAAGACGCCGCTGGCCGATGTCCTCCGTGACTATCCTTGGCAAGCCTTCGCGAGCTTCGCGATGGTTGTGCTCTGGACGGTGTGTATCTATGTGATTCTTTTCTACATGCCGACGTTCTCGGTGAAGGTCTTGAAGCTCCCGCAGTCAGCGTCGTTCATCGCGGCAATGGTCGGCGGTGGAGTCATCACGGTCTGCTCCCCGTTCACCGGCTGGTATTCGGATAAGGTAGGTCGCAAGTGGCTGCTCGGCGGAGCGTCAGCCGCGATGCTAGTTCTCGCTTGGCCGCTGTTCGCGATGATTGTTAAGGCACCCTCGGTCGCTACGTTGTGCGTGTTCCAAGCTGTGTTCGGCGTGCTCATCGCGATTTACACGGGTCCCATCTTGGCCGCGCTGTCCGAGACGTTCCCGACTAAGGTGCTTTCGACGGGTCTCTCGGTCGCCTACAATCTGGCGGTTATGACGTTCGGCGGCTTCGCATCGCTCATCCTCACGTGGCTCATCAGCACAACGGGAACGTCCATGGCGCCGGCATTCTATGTCATCTTTGCCGCAGCGTTCAGCTTGCTCGGCGTGCTGTTCGGTTATCGCCAGCCCAAAGAGGTTTAATTACTGCCGCGGTGTCTCGCTGATACCGCAGCGAAACTATTCGCCGCTATGAAGCTTGACACCGCCATCCGAGAAACCGTTTTACGTGAAGCAGAAGTAGTCGCTGGAGAAGAGAATCTCCAGCGCGACATCACGTGGGTTCACATGGTCGACCACCCCGATATTGTGAACTGGGTCAAGTCGGGTGAGTTGCTGCTGACGACCGGCTACAACTGGCCGAACGACGCCGAAGCATCACGGCGGCTGGTGCGGGACCTAAGCGAAGTGGGGCTTGCTGGCGTCGTCCTCGCGGTTCCTCACTTTCGCGACCACTTTCCGACAGAGGCTATCGAGGAGGCACGCAGCGTCGGCTTTCCCCTCCTTGAATTGCCATGGGCCGTTCAGTTTAGCCAGGTCACCCACGAGATACTCGCCAAGATAATTTACTTCCAAGCCGAGATTATCGAGCGCTCTGAGCAATTGCACCGCGCGTTGACCAATGCAGCGGTCACGGCCAACAGCCTGAGCGACATCGCGAACACGCTGCGCAAGCTCGTGGGGCGAGAAGTTACGTTCACGAACCTTTCCGGCGAGATTCTCGGCACGTCGGCCGACGAAGCTGCAGTTCAATCTCTCGAGAAACAGTTCCTCGGCTCTCTGTCGGACTCGCCAATCGACGCAGCCGGCTCTCAGAGGCCCACCCGCATAAAATTTCTCTACCCGGGGCACGATGGCTATCGGCTGCGCATCTCGGTTCGCCTTCACGATTCTCTAGTCGCAGTACTCTGGCTCGATTTAGAGGGTTCGGAAGTTGATGAACTCGACGTTCGCGCGATGGAGCACGCAAGTGTCGTCGCGGCCCTTCATCTCATGCACCAGCGGCAACTGGCCCAGCAGGAAGACCGCTTGGGCTATGCACTCGTAGCCGGCTTACTTGATGGCGAGTTTTCCGCATCCCCTAGTGCGCTGGAGCGGGCGCGCGTGTGCGGTTGGAGTCAGACGAGCGCATATCACATTTGCCTCGTGCTTCTGGACGAACCCATCCCACTCACAACGGAAGGACTCAACCGCCGAGAACGGTGGGTCGAATCACTCAAACACCAGCTTCGCTCCAACGGGCAACCGGAACTGCTCGCAATATGGTTGAATCAGATAAAGTTCATCCTCCCAGCGGAAGTGGCGCCAGAGACATTGTGGGAATCGGTGAGTGACCAACGCGCGGCCATGGCAATCAGCCGCGTGCACTCTGGCATTGACGGTATGGCGACAGGCTCGAAGGATGTTGACGCATTGCTGCCGACCTTGCGTCCAGGAAGACTGCATCGATTCGACGAAATTCTCTTTCCTCGCGCGCTTCTCGGCGATGCAAACGCACGCGACATGCTCATCGAGCGGCTAGTGACGCCTCTTGTCTCGCGACCGCGCGGCGAATCGCTGTTGGAAACGCTGTGTACGCTGGCCGATGAGGGCTTCCAGTTGGTCAATGCGGCACGCTCGCTCGGCATACACATCAGCACGATGCGCTATCGCCTCGAGCGAATCGAAGAATTTCTCAACATCACTCTGGAAGACCCGAAAGTCCGTTTTCAGGTTCAGGTTGCGATGGCGCTGTATCGTCTTCGCGAAGATTGACCCGCCTCTTCATACTTTAAGTAGGAAGACATCGGCATTGTGCCGCGTTTTAATTTGGAATGACGCGAGACTTCTTGGCAAACGCGCAGTTCGCGCCGAGCCCCCGTCTCGCCGCTTTTTCCGGATTTCGCGACCACATGAATTCGAATTCGTCCTCCACTCGCCCCGACCTCAACAAGCTTCTCTCCCTGCAGCGCCAACTCGCTCAGACGACGGACGCGGAGATTAGGTTCGATGCCGGGTCTCGAGCCGCATATGCCTCTGAGGCATCGAACTACCGGCAGGTTCCGATTGGTGTTGTCCTCCCGCGAACGGTCGAAGACGTCGTGTCCATCATGCGCGCATGCCACGATGCGGGGGTACCGGTTTTGACGCGCGGCGCAGGCACGTCGATGTGCGGCCAGTCCGTGAATGTCGCGGTGATTATCGACACGTCTCGTCACCTGACCCGAATTGAGCACCTTGATGGCGCGAGTCGCACGGCGGTGGTCCAACCTGGCGTTATCTGCGACCAACTGAAAAGCGCGGCCGCCCTCAAGGGATTGACGTTTGGTCCCGACCCCGCCACGCATAGCCGCTGCACGATTGGCGGCATGGTCGGCAATAACTCTTGTGGCGCTCATTCGGTGATGGCTGGGAAGACGGCCGAGAACATCGAATCGATGGAAATCCTGACGTACGACGGCGAGCGGTTCTGGGTTGGACCGACCGACGAAGAAGCGTTCCAGGCACATCTGGCCGCGGGCGGCCGGCGCGCCGAGATTGTCCAAGCGCTCGGAGACTTGGTCGACCGTTACGCTGACGAGATTCGTGCCGGTTTCCCCAAGCTCAAACGCCGGGTGTCAGGCTACGGCCTTGACCAGTTGCTGCCAGAAAACGGTTTCAACATCGCTCGCGCGCTCGTCGGCTCGGAAGGCACATGCGTCTCGGTCTTGCGAGCAACAACGACTCTGGTGCGTAACCCGACCGCGCGAGTCGTTACTGTTTTTGGCTTTCCCACCATCTTTGATGCGGCCGACTGCGTCCCGCAACTGCTTCCCCTCGAGCCCATCGCGATGGAAGGGCTCGATACCGGCATCGTCGGTGGCTTGCGTGAACGAGGACTCGCGCTAGCCGATATCGCGGAGCTGCCTGAAGGTAACGCCTGGCTGATGGTTGAGTTCGGCACCGACAATCTCGAATCGTCGCTGAAGCGGGCGCAAGCGGCCGCGGACCTGGCGAATTCGCTGCCTGGTCTCCCGAATGCACGCGTGGTCGCAGATGCGGCAATGATGAAGCGGCTGTGGTCGATTCGCGAAACCGGCGCTTCCGCTACGTCCATCGGCGACGACCCGTCAAAGCCGGACCCTGTCGTCGGCTGGGAAGACGCTGCAGTCGAACCTCGTCTCCTTGGCGCGTACCTGCGAGAGTTTTCCGCGCTCGTCGAGCGCTATGGATACACGACCAACATGTATGGCCACTTCGGTGACGGATGCATTCACTCTCGTATCAACTTCGACCTGCGCAACAGCCAGGGGATTCACACATGGCGAAACTTCCTGGAGGAAGCCGCGAAGCTCGTCGTCAAGTATGAGGGCTCTCTTTCGGGTGAACACGGCGATGGACAGGCGAAGGGCCAACTGCTTTCGCTGATGTACTCGCCCGAGCTCATGGATACATTCCGCGAATTCAAGACAATCTGGGACCCGAAGAATCGCATGAATCCTGGCAAGCTCATCGACGCAATGCCTGTGGATGAGAATCTGCGGCTTGGACCGACCTACCGTCGCGTAGATGTGCCCAGCCATTTTTCGTTCGGCAATCTGCAGAGTCCGGACACTTTTGCGCGTGCCACTGAACGATGCATCGGCATGGGCAAATGCCGCTCTCTGGAAGGTGGGACGATGTGTCCGAGCTATCGCGCGACGCGCGAAGAGAAGTATTCGACGCGCGGACGCAGTCGCCTGCTCTTCGAAATGCTCAAGGGCGAGGTCATCACTGACGGTTGGGACAACAAGGAAGTCAAGGACTCGCTCGACAACTGTCTGGCATGCAAGGGCTGCCGCAGCGATTGCCCGACACACGTCGACCTGGCCAAATACAAGAGTCAGTTCTTGTATGAGCACTATCAGAAAGCGAAACGTCCGCTAATGGACACGATGATTGGGCACATCGGGACGTGGCTGCCGGTCGCAACTCGAATCAGTGGGCTGGTCAACGTCGCAATGAAAATGCGGCCGTTCCGTGCGGTTGCCGAGAAGTTCGGACTCGCCTCGCACGTGAAGTTTCCAGCTGTTGCCGCAACAGCGTTTCGAAACGGTGAAACCTGCAAGGGTCTGTTGAGCGCAAGCAAGCTGGATGCTCACTCTGCTCTATCAAAAACAGTCCTGCTCTGGACCGACACCTTCAACAACGGGTTCTCACCCGACGTTCTCGAAGCCTCCGTCCGTGTCCTGCGGTCTTACGGCGTCGACGTACGTCTCATGAGTAAGCAGATGTGCTGCGGACGCCCTTACTACGACGCCGGGATGATTGACCACGCCAAGCGCAACCTTGTGGACATCATGGCGCAGCTGAAGGACGTCATCGCCTTGGGACTACCCGTGGTTGTGCTCGAACCGAGTTGCCTCTCCGTATTCCGGGACGAACTCCGCTCACTGTTCCCGACTGACGACAAGGCGGCTGCACTGGCCGCATCGGTCAAGACGTTAGCCGAATACCTTGAATCGGAAGACTTCGACGTGCCAAAGCTGGATGAAAGTGTCTACGTCCACGGGCACTGTCATCAGAAAGCCTGTGGGGGAGTTCAAGCAGAGTCACGACTGGTAGGCAAGGCAGCTCAATCGGGAGCTGTACTGCAAACAGGCTGTTGCGGTATGGCCGGGGCCTTCGGCTATCACACAAAGACCGCGGGCATTGCACGCTCGGTTGCTGAGTCTGAGCTTGTTCCCAAGATTCAGCCGCTCGATGAGAACGCAGTGCTGGTGAGCGATGGATTCAGCTGTCGCTCACAGATTCGGAACACCACGGGACGCTCTGCGATTCACCTCGCGCAGTGGCTCGATGGCAGAGCAAAAAGAAATCCGGCGCCTCGCCGGGTCAAATCGTCCAAACAGGAGGAAACCGTATGAATCGTAGAGATTTCGCCAGTCTTGCCGCTGTCGGCGCTTCCGCATTGTTCCTTCCTCGTGCCGGCAACGCCGCAACGAGCGCACCCAGTAGCGATTCGGCTGCGACGCTCGCCCAAGGCCAAAATGCGATTCGCCAAGGGACGTCACGGGACGAAGCGATTCGGGCATGGCTCGAAGTCGTCAAGCCGAAACTCCCGTTTCTTCAGGCGACTGCGCTGGTCTCCCGTCCGAAGCCTGAGGCCCCGAAAGAGCTCGGTGCCGTCCGGCGCATTTACTCGACGGTGCCGAGCTCGTACCCCGTTGGGGGCTGGAAGCAGCTGTCAGGCTCGGATTGGGCACGAAAAGTACTTGAACGTGGTGAAGTCCTCGTTGCGAACAGTGACGCCGACCTCGAGCACTACTTCCCGGACCACAAGCTGCTGAAATCTCTCGGTACGGCAACGCTCGTCAATATCCCAGTCGTTGTCTGCAAGCGGACCGTCGGCGCGTTTGCATTCATGTGCGCGGAAGTTGTTCCCGAAAGTGCCATCACCGAGGAAATCCGACTGTTGACCGCGCTGACCGCGCCGTTGTTCTCCGACGACCTGGTGCCGACTGCTTAACGTCACAGCAGAAAATGCCGCGCTGAGTTTCAACTCGGTCGGATAAGCCATCATCGGAGCATGCTGTGCAAAACCATATGCCGCATGCTCCGGATACTCTAAGGATAGGCAAAACCCTATCGAGGATTGTGAAATGTCTCTAGCATCGCTTATTGATTCCGACCGTAAGCATCTCATCCACCCTGTCGCCAATTATCGTGCACACGAAAAGCGCGGGGCAACAGTGCTGGAGCGCGGCAAGGGCGCTTGGCTTTACGACGCACAGGGCAACGAGTTGCTGGATGCGTTCGCGGGGCTGTGGTGCGTGAATACCGGCTACGGTCACGAAAGCATCGTAAAGGTCGCGGCAGAGCAGATGGCAAAACTGCCTTATGCAACCGGCTACTTTCACTTTGGCTCCCAGCCTGCAATTGAACTCGCCGAACGGCTTGTTGAACTCTCGCCGAAAAACCTGCAGCACGTATACTTTTCGTTGGGCGGTTCGGACGCTGTCGATTCCGCACTGCGCTTCATCACGCATTACTACAACGCCATTGGCCGGCCGAGCAAAAAGCACTTCATTGCTCTTGAACGTGGCTATCATGGCTCGTCATGCGTTGGCTCTGGTCTGACTGCCATCGCGAGCTTTCATCGCAACTTCGATGTGCCGCTCCCCACGCAGCATCACATCCCGTCGCCGTATCCCTATCGAAGCGAGACACCCAACGATGCACAGGCCATCATCGCAAATTCGGTGAAAGCGCTCGAGGACAAGGTCGCCACGCTCGGTACCGACAATGTCGCCGCATTCTTCTGTGAACCTGTTCAAGGTTCGGGCGGCGTCATCGTCCCGCCGAAGGGATGGCTGAAGGCGATGCGTGACGCGTGCCGACGTCTGGATATTTTGTTCGTTGCCGACGAGGTGATTACTGCCTTCGGCCGAACGGGCCCAATGTTCGCATGCGAAGCCGAGACGGTTGAGCCGGACCTCATGACTATCGCGAAAGGATTGACTGCAGGCTACGCCCCCATGGGCGCCGTGCTGATGTCTGACGCTGTCTATCAAGGCATCGCTGATGGTAGCAAGCCTGGAGAAGCGGTCGGCCTCGGCCAAACATACTCCTCGCACCCGGTAAGCGCAGCTGTCGGCCTCGAAGTGCTGCGCCTTTATACAGAGGGCGGTCTCCTCGCGAACGGCCAGGCCCAAGCTCCAAAATTCGCGCAGGGCCTCGACAGCTTGCTCGACCATCCGCTCGTGGGCGACTCGCGACACGTAGGTCTTTTGGGCGCAGTGGAACTGGTCGCAGATAAATCCACGCGAGCTCGCTTCGACCCGGCACTGCATCTCGCAGACAGAATCTTCGACGCGTCCGCTCGCAACAAAATTGTTTTCAGAGCGTTCGGCGACAACATCCTCGGATTTGCTCCGGCGCTCTGCTACACAAGCGATGAGGTCAGCATGATGGTGGAGCGTGTTCGAAAGACGCTCGATGACGTTCTGGAATGCGCTGATGTGCGCCGCGCAATTAAAGGGTAAGCCCGTCTAGGTCAGGTTGGACGGGCAAAGAGTAGCGCATCTTTTCGAAGGTATTGAGCATGGAACTGAAACTGAAACGTGAAGAGCTTCTGCGCCGGCAGAATCTGATTGGTGGCGAATGGACCGATGCCGTGAACGGTGCGCACTATTCGGTCGCCAACCCAGCCACCGGCGGCATCATCGCCGAAGTTGCGAACAGTACCAAAGCGGACGCGCGTGCTGCCACTGACGCGGCGGCGAAAGCGGCAGATGCATGGCGTGAACGCTTGCCTCGGGAGCGTGCAGAAATCCTCAAGCGCTGGCACGCGCTGATTGTCGCTAACACCGATGACCTCGCAGCAATCATGTCGATGGAGCAAGGGAAACCTTTGGCTGAAGCCAAAGGCGAAGTCGCCTATGGCGCGTCATACGTCGCATGGTTCGCCGATGAGGCGACTCGCATCTACGGCGACCTGATTCCGCAGCAGCAGCGGGGCAAGCAGATGCGTGCCATCAGAGAGCCGATGGGCATCGTTGCAGCAATCACCCCATGGAACTTCCCGCTCGCGATGATTGCGCGAAAAATAGCTCCGGCACTGGCCGCTGGATGCACGGTGGTCGGCAAGCCGGCGGAAGACACGCCGCTGACGGCGCTCGCGCTCGCGGCGCTTGCCCAGGAGGCTGGCGTTCCCCCCGGCGTGCTTAATATGCTAAGTGCCTCCCGTGACCAAGGTATCGAAGCCGTCGGCGATTGGCTTGCTGACGACCGGGTCCGCAAAATTACTTTCACCGGCTCCACGGCTGTTGGCAAGTATTTGGCCCGCGAGTCGGCCGGTACATTGAAGAAGCTCTCGCTCGAGTTGGGCGGCAACGCTCCGTTCATCGTCTTCGACGATGCCGACCTGGACGCCGCAGTGGTCGGTCTCATGGCCGCGAAATTTCGCAATGGCGGCCAGACCTGTGTTTGTCCGAACCGCATTTACGTGCAGGCTGGCGTGTTCGACAAGTTCGCGGAACTGCTTGCTGCACGAGTGGGCGCATTGAAAGTTGCTCCCGCCACCGACCCGCAAGCGCAAATCGGGCCAATGATTAACGCGAAGGCCATCGACAAGATTGACCGGCATGTCAATGATGCAGTGTCGAAGGGGGCGAAGGTCCTGACCGGCGGCAAGCGCCTGACGGAAATGGGCCCGAATTACTATGCTCCGACTGTGCTCGCGCATGCGACTAACGAGATGCTCGTCACGTGCGAAGAGACCTTCGGTCCTGTAGCACCGTTGTATCGCTTCGAGTCAGAAGAAGAGGCCATTCGCCTGTCCAACGACACGCCGTTCGGCCTTGCCGCGTATTTCTACACGCAGGATATGCGGCGTGCCGAACGTGTGTCACGTGCCCTCCAGGCCGGCGTGGTCGGATTGAACGAAGGTGCAGTAGCAAGCGAAGCCGCTCCGTTCGGTGGCGTGAAGGAATCTGGCTACGGCCGAGAAGGGTCGAAGTATGGCCTCGAGGACTACCTGTCCATCAAATATATCTGCCAGGGCGGTCTCGACTAAGTCGTACCGTCATTGCAGAGAGGCCATCGTCCTGAACGGATGATGGCCCCTTTTCTTGGCAGCTTAGAACGAGTGGCGGATGCCGACCCGTACAACAACCTGATTGTCGGTGCTCGATGGCGTCACAAATGCCAGCGCAGCAACTGCGGGCTTCCCGGTCGAGTCCGTTCCGATGGCATGTTCCCACGCAGCGATGGTATAGAGCACGGTCCGCTTTGACAGGTCATACTCCGCACCAAGGTTCACCTGACTATATTTCGCCGACTCTGCCTTCGTATAGTTATAGGCTGCCCCGACCATAACTGCGGGTGTGATTCTGTACGTAGCATTGGCCTCGATGCTGTTGAATGTGGCGGTACCGGAGAACGGCGTGGAACTGGTAGGGACCACATCCTCGAAGCGCGTGTTCGTGTAGAGCACGCCAAAGACTGCGTTACCAACTGAAATGTTCGCACCACCGCCCGCAATCTGTAGGGTGTGTGCCGACACGTAACCGCTGAAGGTCGGGTTCGTAATCGGGTTCGTGAATGTCGTGCCCGCGACCGGGGACGCCGTCGCGTCGTAGAGTGAGGTCGCTGGGTTGTTCAGTCGAAGCAAAGCCGCTGCCGCCGTGACTGGACCGCCTGTGTAGGTCAGACTCAACCCCTCGCCGCGGCCCTGCGAGAAGTTTCCGGCCACACCCCCAAGGCTTAATAGAGCGCCGAATTTGAAGCCTGCTAATACTGGCGTGTAGTACTTGATGGTGTTGCTGACCGAATAGTCCCCCCAAACGTTGTCTACGTCTCCCGCCCGACTCGTGAGGACGCCACCGAACTGCAGGGAGGAAGCGAGCGGCATGAGGGAGTCGGCAATGAGGTCATACTGGCGCCCCAGTCGGATGCTACCGAATGGGCCGTTTAACGCTACGTAAGATTGACGACCAAACAGGCGTCCGCCATTTCCAAACTTTCCCGTGTTGATATCAAACCCGCTTTCGAGAACCGCTACCGCGCTTAATCCACCGCGTAATTCCTCAAACGTTCGAAAACCCCATTTACTGCTGCCCCGCCCCCCATTGACCATTTGGTAGTTGTGCGCCCCAGCCTGGTTGTTCGTGAATGAAAAGCTGTCGTCGACCACGCCGTAAAGTGTTGTAGAGCTTTGTGCCATACTATTCGCAGTGAAAAACAGTACTGCTAAACTAAGAACTTCTCTTTTCATTTGTCCCCTCTGGTCGGCTGAAGAATGTGCACGCTGCGATGGAATGTATCGTCTGCATCCGAAAGCGACCAATGTTGTCGCAAGGGACGAATACGAATTCGTTCTGCATTGGCAGAGGCCAGTATTCACTCAAGTATTTTTGACACCAATCGACGAAACGTAGGAAAGCATGTTCCATCGATTGGAGGTTTCGTACGCAAGGGGAAGAGAGCAAACGCAGCAGGTGGCAAGTCCACAGCCGCGAGGTTGTGGTACCTCGCGGTGAACCTTGGTTCAGTCATGCAACCTGTCAAGGGGATGAGGCGCACCATTTCCTGAAAGCTGTTGTTCGCCCAAAGTCTACGTGGTAACCCAGGGACATCACGGCCCTGTGACTCAACAGGCACCGGTCATCGCCGGGCCATCGCAAATCTTGGTCCGCGTTAATATCGCGGGTGACGCCAACTTGCCACAAGAGCTTTGCCGCTCTTTCGGACTTGATGCCAAACAGACGAGCAACGTGATGCATGTCGAACCAAGCTGCATCCTGGTCGAGTCTTCCGAGGAGAGTTCTACTGGTGGTCGCGCAGACATACTGTACCGTCGTCATCGTTCCAATGCTCCATTAGTCGTCTTCCGAAAGCAGTTTGTCGAGCGGCACCGCCTGCTTTACAAAGGGCGACCGAATGACGATGTAACTGAAGTACTTCTCGATTCCGAGGTTGCGGTCTACCAGCTTTTCGATGATTTCTTGGTAATGACCGATATTCTTGACGATGGACTTCAGCAGATAGTCGTAGCCGCCACTGACCAGGTGACACTCCGTAATTTCTTCAAAGTCGCGTAGGTTCGCTTCAAAGCGCGTGAAATCCTCGCGTCGATGGTCGTGAAGCATGATTTCGGTAAACACCGTCACCGTGCTAGTCAGTTTTGCGAGGTTGAGACGTGCTCCATAGCCAGAGATGATGCCGGCTGCTTCGAGGCGCTTTACGCGCTGCAGGCATGGACTTGCGGACAAACCGACGGCGCTCGCGAGGTTCGCGTTCGTCATGTTGCCGTTCTTCTGGAGCTCGGCAAGAATTTTGATATCAGTCCGGTCTAGCTTTTGTCGCATATCGTGCGTGTTCGAATTGGCTGGTGTCAATCGAAGGGGCCGTACACTATTCGCGTGCCAGGTCCTCATGGTGCGCTTTGACCAACTGCGCCATGCTTGTGAACTTGTAGTCAACCGAAGGCTCGACGGAGTACTTCAAGTTCGCGCCAGACCCACGCTGCTCATAACGCCGCTGAATCCAGCATGAGCGAAGGCCCATCTCACTCGCAGGTTCATGGTCGTGATAGACACTATCGGCGACGTGCAGTGTATCGCCCTTCGAGATACCCATCCCCGACAGCGTCGTGAACAGATACTCGAAGTTGTTCCGTGACGGCTTGTATGAGCCGACATCCTCCGCCGTCACGATTGCGTCGAAGTGGACAGCGAGCTTCTCGTTGGTCGCCCGGAAGCTGCGATTGTCCACGTTAGATACAACAATGAGCTTGAAGTATTTCTTCAGATACTGAAGCGTGCTCGCCGAGTCCGGAAATGCGGGCCAGTCGCCAATCGACGCGCCGTACGCTACCGCTTCGTCCCACTTATACGGCACGTTCCACCCTTCAGCGAGTCGTTTGAAGACGACTTGAAGGAGCCGGTCGTAAGGCATAGCCGGGGTGACCTTCTGCTGATGCGCTTCATGGCGAGCGTGGGCCTCGAGGATTTCGTCCCGTGAGAGTGGTACGGTCGCTCGAGAAGCCAACTCTGACAAACCTGATGTGATACCGGACTCCCAGTCGACGAGCGTCCCATAGCAATCAAATGTGAGTGCCTTGAAATCCGTCAAAGCCACAACGCCCCCTATGTTTCAGTCGCTTGATACTTAGTTCAATCCAGAGCAAACGTCTCATCCACACCGGAATCTCGCGAGCGACAAAAGTCGCCGCTGCTGACGAGACACCATTGTCTTACTTCTTGGCCAGCGCTTCTTGGTGCGCCTTCGCGAAGTCCATCATGCTGTTGAAGCGGAAGTCGATGTTCGGCTGCGAACCCGGGTTCATCGTCGCCCCGAAGCCCGACTGCGAGTGACGTCGGTAAATCCAGCAGGACGCCAGACCGAACTCGTTTGCGGGCTTGTGGTCGTGGAAAAGACTCTCAGCGGTGTGAAGGATTTTCTCCTTCTTGATGCCGCGGTCACCGAGCTTTTCGAGCATGTATTCGAAGTTGCGCGGCGACGGCTTGTAGGAGCCCACGTCTTCCGCCGTGATGATGGCGTCAAACTCGACCTTCAGTTTCGCATTGCTGTAGGTGAAGCTCTCGTTGTCGATGTTCGACAGAATGACGAGCTTGAAGTGCTTCTTCAGGTATTGCAGGGCTTCGGCGCTGTCCTCGAATGCCGGCCAATTCTGCACCGAACGGCCATAAGCCACGCACTCTTCGTGGGTGAACGACAGACCCCATTCTTCCGCAAGACGCTTGTAGACGATGGGCAGCAACTCCTGATAGCGCTTCGCCGGGGTGTACTTCTGTTGCGACGACTCGTGACGCGCGTGTGCCTCGAGAACCTGGTCGCGAGTAAGCGGCGGCTTCACCCGCTCGAGCAGGGGTTTCAGTCCTTGGAAAATGCCGGTTTCCCAGTCAATCAAGGTGCCGTAGCAATCAAAGGTAAGGGTGTTGAAGTCGGTCAGTTCCACGGTAACTCCTTCTCAGATGTCCATGATGGAGAACACAGTGTATTGAGCCCGCGCGGCAATCAGAACTTATATCTGTTGACCGAACAGCAAGTTCCACCGACTAAGGGCGATTCGGCAGCAGGTTCTGCTGCCGGTCCTGAATCATTCACTTGGGCAGGTGTTTACCCTTATTCCGCGCTACATCGAAGGTGCAGGGTCTCTACGCGACATACGAAACGCCGACCTCGATTCTCTATTCAGAGACGGAAGACAGCAGCGAGTGACTGCTGCACATTCAGGCGATTTGGAGAAGTGAGATGGCTGTACTCGGTGTCGCGATTACCGTCCTGATGTGGAGCACGTTAGCAACGAGCGTCGACCTCCTGCACGGAACGCCGACGTTGTTTGTCAACGGCGTTGCGCTGACTATCGGTGGGCTCATCGGCGTGCCATGGGCGCGGCACTGGAAACTACCACTGGGGCTCTTGGTCTTGGGTGCGGGCCTGATGTTCGCCTACCACGTTGTCTACTTCTACGCTTTGCAACTAGGCGACCCGATTGGCGTCAGCCTTCTGCACTATCTATGGCCGATACTAATCGTTTGCATTTCCGATTTCGCTTCTTCTCGCGAGAAGCGGCCGCGCGCTTTGTATGTCAGCGCTCTGCTCGGATTCGGCGGAGCCGCCGCGGCGTGCTGGGCCGTTCAGAACGGGCACTACGCACCAGTTCTACTCGACGGCAATGTGCTCCAGGAAATGGTCGCTTACGTCCTTGCTCTGCTTTCAGCTTTCGCCTGGGCAGGTTACTCAGTTCTCGGCAAGCGCTACAGGAGCATTTCAAGCCATTCCGTTGGTGCATTTTCACTTCCAGCAGGTCTAGCCTGCCTTGCGCTACACTTCTCCACGGGACAACTTCCCGCTATGACACCGCAGGATTGGCTAGTTCTCTTGTACATGGGTTTGGGCCCTATGGGGTTGGCGTTCTACCTCTGGGACTACGGCATGAAGAAGGGCAACACGAACACGACCACTGCGTTGAGCTACGCTACACCCGTGCTCTCGACCATCTTCCTTGCTCTACTCACTAGGCAACCGCTGTCAGTGACATTGTGGTTAGGCGTTGCAATGGTCACGGTCTCCATCGTGCTCGCTCGTCCAAACGGCAAAGCTCGCGAATCCCCGGATGGCCTTGATACGGCAGAGGTAGCAACCAAGCACGCGATGTCACGAAAGACATGATGAACGCCTGTAACTCGTGCAGAGTGAAATTTCCGCGTTTGCGCGAATGGCCTCATCTCAAGAAAATGAAGGTCTTTCTTTTTGTTTTGGAATGACTTTGTCATTCAACGAAAAATCGCTTTTGCATCTCTAGATAGGTCCGCTTATACGCGATTGACGCAACGATTGGCTGATGATTAAAAGAAAATCGACACCTGTCGCGCTCCCAGTCCGCCGACGGCCAGCTTCGAGGGCGACAGGTCAATAATTGCTGGAGAATCGGATATTCCGCCCGTAACGCATAGATGCTTCGTCAACGCTAGGGTGCTCGCTCAAAAAATAGTCGGACCGCCAAAATGAGCTTGTGGCCCGTCCAACTTCTGACCGCATCCTCTCCAAAATCGTCAGTGGGCCGGTAATTTCCTACTTTCGATATGTTGTCCAGACGGCAAAGCCCGGTTAGTCTTGTCGCTCACGGTCAACTCTCGGAGACATCATGCGCCGCGTCAATATAACAATGACTGTGCTAACAGCTGCCGGCTTCATCGCATCTGCTCACGCACAAACGGTCGTCACAATCGGTCACTCGGCTCCGCTCACCGGCCCGCAGGCCCCGAACGGCAAAGACAATGAAAACGGCGCACGCCTCGCAATCGAGGAGCTGAACAAAACCGGCGTCACGGTCGCCGGCCAGAAGGTGACGTTCAAGCTGGACTCCGAGGACGACCAGGCCGACCCGAAAATCGGCGTTCAAGTAGCACAGAAGCTCGTCGACAGCGGTGTGGTCGCAGTCCTGGGACCGTACAACTCTGGCGTAGCCATCCCGGCATCGCGCGTCTATAACGCTGGCGGCGTTTCACTTCTCCCAGTTGCGTCGAATCCGGCTCTGACGAAGCAAGGCTTCAAGACCATCTTCCGTATCGGCGCCAGTGACGAGCAACTCGGCGGCACCATGGGCCAGTTTGCCGCCAAGACGCTGAAGGCAAAAACTGCAGCTGTCATCGACGACCGAACAGCGTACGGGCAAGGCGTGGCCGAGCAGTTCGTCAAAGAAGCCAAAGCGAACGGAATCGAAATCGTCGACCAGCAGTTCACCAATTCGTCGGCAACCGACTTTCTCGGCATTCTCACCAGCATCAAGTCGAAGAATCCTGACGTCATCTTCTTCGGTGGGTATGCGTCGCAAGGCGCTCCAATGGCCAAGCAGATGAAAGCACGTGGCCTGCGTGCCAAACTTCTCGGCGGCGACGGTATCTGCTCGGCCGACATGGGCAAGGTGGCGGGCGAATCCGCATCCATCGTATACTGCGCACAGGGCGGGACTGCGCTCGACAAGACTCCAGCTGGCCGGGAGTTCCTGCAGAAGTACAAGGCAGCGTACAACACGGACACGCAGGTGTACGGTGTCAGCTACTATGACGGCGTGAAATTGCTCGCCGATGCGATGGTCAAGGCAGGAACGACGACCGACAAGGCAAAGCTCGCGGCTCAACTGGCGAAGACCGACTACAAGGGCGTCGCCGGCACTTACACCTTCGACGAGAACGGCGACCTGAAGGGTGCACCGACGACCGTGTATGTCATCAAAAACGGCCTTCCTGTGCCGTACGGCCAGTGAAGTCAACAGGGTAACTGCTGAGCGCACATGAAAATCACGCGGACTATTTCGACAGTTGAAGTTCATACCGGAGGCGAGGCGTTCCGCATCGTCACGAGCGGGCTTCCGCGCCTTCCGGGTGACACGATTGTTAAACGTCGTGCATGGCTGAAGGAGAACGCCGATGAAATACGAAAGGCGTTGATGTTCGAGCCACGCGGTCACGCTGACATGTACGGCGGCTACCTGACTGAACCGATTAGTCCCGCCGCCGATTTCGGCATCATCTTCCTCCACAACGAGGGCTATAGCGACCACTGCGGACACGGCGTTATCGCACTGTCTACTGCAGCGGTCGAGTTGGGCTGGGTCCAGCGCACGATTCCCGAGACTCGCATTGGCATCGACGCGCCTTGCGGCTTCATCGAAGCATTCGTTCAGTGGGACGGGGAACATGCCGGCAACGTTCGCTTCGTGAACGTCCCGTCGTTCATCTGGAAGCAAGACGTCACCGTCGAGACGCCGTCATTTGGGACGGTCAAGGGCGATATCGCCTTTGGCGGGGCTTTCTACTTCTACACCGATGGCGCTCCTCATGGACTCGAGATTCGTGAGTCTTCGGTTGAAGACCTCATTCGGTTCGGCGCTGAGGTGAAGCAGGCTGCAAACAAGGCGTACCCGGTAGAGCATCCGGACATTCCGGAAATCAACCACATCTACGGCACCATCATTGCCAACAAACCGCGGCACGAAGGCTCTACGCAAGCCAATTGTTGCGTGTTCGCGGACCGTGAAGTAGACCGTTCACCGACCGGCTCCGGCACCGGCGGACGCGTCGCCCAGCTTTATCTGCGCGGCGAATTAGGCAAAGACGAGACGCTCGTAAATGAGTCCATCATCGGCACCATTTTCAAAGGCCGCGTGCTCAGCGAAACCACCGTCGGCGACTTCAGGGCGGTCATCCCTGAGATTGAAGGCAACGCATATGTTTGCGGCTTCGCCAATTGGATTGTGGATGAGCGCGACCCCTTGACTTACGGGTTCCTTGTTCGATAATCGGCCCCTCGCAGTTCCATTTGGCGCATGCACCTGAGCAATTTGCCACGCGCTTTTTTCGCGCTGCTCAAGGCGAACACTTTCTAAGTTACGCCCGGTAGCCTTGCCGCGAGAAAATCGCCATAATCGGTCGGGTCTGCGGTGTCGAAGCGCGTCGCCTTTAGAGACGCCGCTCATCTACCGCGGCAGCGCGATGAGTTCAGCACACGCAGCTCTGACATCGCTTGCAAACAAATTAGGTTTCTCCGCACGCAGCTTCTCGTAGCCCGCTATCGTTTCTTGCTCGCGCCACCAGCCCTGCTCCCAATCAGATTCGAAGCCAGGGGGGTCTCCGAGGCGGGCGCGCACCATTGCTTTGTAGGCAAAGAGCTTCGCTGGCGGAAGCATGCAGAACTTGCTGGCAAATCGGGCGTTCGCCGCGGCGGCCTGGATAGCTGCTACGCGGACGCCATCGCGCTCGTCCAGGCTTGCCGCAGTCGCGGTGTTTGTCACCAAGCAACAAGAGAATAGCAAGGACCGCCATCGGTGCATTTTTCGTATCCCGGTCTCATTCAGTGGCGTCAGGTCCAATACGTGTCCCGTGTTTTTAACGATAATATCGTGGGCGACACGACTCGAAGTTTGGAGGTACCCTGTGAGTCAAATCCCGCACAATCTCGACAGCGAGGCGCGAGCCGAACTTCTCTGCTATCTGGTCGTGTCTCAACTCACCGCACGTGCGCTTACGGGCACGTGGCTGTCTGCGCCCAACGTTATCGAGTCTCTGCGAATTTGGTTGCGTGCGAATAGTGCCGCAACGGATTGGGAGGACCGACTTGCTGTGGCTGGTGCTGCACAAGAGGTGGCTCGGTCATTGTCCATACGTTTCCCGTCGGATGAGCACTCGCTCGCGCAATTATTCTGCGTTGACCGTTGGCAACTGGACCACCGCTCGCCCGTGGTGCAGTCGGCGTACAGAGCATGCGTAGAGTATCTCGAGAAACGATGACAAAACCGCGGGGCGCATCTCGTGTAGCAGCCCATCGGCCGCCTGACGCCACTGCCAAGAGCACCCGCATGCATTCTGATACCGGGTTGGTGGGTCAATATGCCTGGTCCATTCGCCGCTGCGATGCGGCCACCAGGCGTGGCTTACGACGTGCTCTGACCTGATTGTGGCGAGCCTGCTCGGGCGCGGCGACTTGCTGAACATCCATTACTACCGCGCGTGGAGTATCAAGTGCAACAGACTCAGATGGCGCAAGACAACGAAATAAGCAACGAGCGCATCAATGCTGTCGAAGCCGTGAGCTTCGGTCAAGCGCTGTGCTATTGGCTCAAGCTCGGCTTTATCAGCTTCGGCGGGCCAGCGGGTCAGATTGCTATCATGCATCAGGACCTGGTCGAGCGGAAACGCTGGATTTCCGAGAAGCGATTCCTGCACGCATTGAACTATTGCATGGTACTTCCCGGGCCCGAGGCGCAGCAGCTCGCTACCTACATCGGTTGGCTAATGCATCGGACCTGGGGTGGCGTAATCGCAGGAGGTCTCTTCGTCCTGCCGTCGCTTTTCATACTGATAGGGCTATCTTGGGTCTACATGGCATTCGGCAGTGTTCCAGCCGTCGCAGGCGTGCTTTACGGCATCAAGCCGGCAGTCACGGCCATCGTCGTCTTCGCGGCGTATAGGATTGGCTCTCGCGCACTGAAGAACGCGTGGCTGTGGTCAATTGCAGCGGCAGCATTCCTCGCTGTCTTCGTAGCCAACCTCCCGTTCCCTCTCATCGTCCTGGTAGCGGGCATCATTGGTCACTTTGGAGGTAAGTACGCTCCATCCAGATTCGTGGTCGGCGGCGGACACAAGTCGGGCGACAAGGCGTTTGGCCCCGCACTCATTGACGACGACACGCCCACCCCTCGACACGCGCTCTTCACATGGAAGCGATTCGCTCTCGTGCTTGCGGTCTTCCTGCTGATATGGCTCGCGGCCATCGCGTCGCTTTCGCTCATGTACGGCTGGACGGGAACGCTTACGCAAATGGCCTGGTTTTTCACGAAAGCCGCTTTGCTCACTTTCGGGGGCGCGTATGCGGTGTTGCCGTATGTGTACCAAGGCGCCGTCGATAGCTACCACTGGCTTACCGGGTTGCAAATGATAGATGGCCTGGCGCTAGGAGAGACGACGCCTGGACCACTCATCATGGTCGTTTCCTTCGTCGGGTTCGTGGGTGGCTGGACCAAGGCTGTGTTCGGACCGGATGCAATCGTCGCCTCCGCTGTCGCCGCGTCCGTCGTCGTGACGTTCTTTACGTTCCTGCCGTCATTCTTGTTCATTCTACTCGGCGGTCCCTTCATCGAAACGACTCATGGCAATCTCAAATTTACTGCGCCGTTGACAGCCATCACTTCCGCCGTGGTGGGCGTCGTCGTGAACCTCGCCGTATTTTTCGCGCTTCACGTGTTGTGGCCACATGGCATGCAAGGCGGATTCGAATGGCCCTCATTGCTAATCGGTGTGGTCGCCGGTATTGCGCTGTTCCGGTTCAAGGTCGGGGTGGTACCGGTTGTGCTTACTTCTGGTCTTCTCGGACTCGCAATTAAACTGATTGTCTCCTGAGGTGCGTCTCACCTGCATCGGTCACCGATGCTGTCTACGCTGCGGCACGTCAGACGGCATCGGCCGTTCCTGTGTTTGACGCGTTAATGGATATGTCGGTGGTGAATATCGGGGAAATGCGCGTGCGCGTGGGTAATAGGGGCGTGCTGATGGGGATGCGTACGCGGTTCCTCTCCGTCCCACTAAAAATCGTGCGTGTGTTGATGGTGCTCATCGTGCCGGTGTCGATGGTTATGGTCCAGAACCTCGTGAGTGTGCGGATGCTCATGCCTCTCACGGATATGGAGCCAGATTCCCAGAGCCATGAGCACAGCCGCATTCCAGAAAGACAGTGATGGCACCTCGGGCCAGAGGAATAGCGACAAGGCGATGCCGAATATCGGGGCGACTGAAAAGTACGCGCCGGTTCGGGCGGTTCCGAGATTTCGCAGGGCGACAACAAAGAGAACTAGGCTGACGCCGTAGCCAGCGAAGCCCGTGACCATCGCGGCCGCTTTCTTCCCAACGCCGGGCAGATGTGCGCCGAGAATCAGCGCGATGCACAGATTGACTGAGCCGACGACAAAACCTTTCAGGCAGGCAATGGCCATTGCGTTGTTCGCCGAAACCTTGCGCGTCAAATTGTAATCGACAGCCCACGCAACGCAGGCTGCGAAACACGAGAAGCGCGCCAGACGAGACGCCAGTGGCGCCCGGCTGCCACGACAGCACAACGCCGCCCAGCACTATCGCGACCATCCCTAGAAATATCTGGAGGTCTACATTTTCGCGAAATACCACCCAAGCGATGACCGCGGTGAAAACGCCTTCGAGGTTCAGTAGCAGGGAACTCGAAGGGGTCTTGTGCAGACGTGCGTGCATCGCCCAGTGAGCGACGAACTTCGACTACCGAGGGCGATAATGAGCTGCCTCAGAGAGCCAAATCGACCGGACGGTCCCATCACTCCCTAGCTACCCTCCGCACAGTTTTGTGCCGCGATACGCGTTTTCTCCCCAATCAAGCACATCAAGGACATTGCTCGACTGCTACGCCGCGCGTAACTGACGAGCCCTCCGCGGCATGCTGAGTGACAGGTGAGTCCGAACACCCGGTCACCGGCTTAAGCTTTGCTTCCGGTTCGCCCATCTAGCATTTATCCCGCTAAGTCCGTTTTTTCGGCATAGGTTGGCGGGAGGATTCGAAATGAGCATGAGTCGCACTACTGTTGATATGCTACGCGCGTATCTAATGACCGCTTCGATGTTGGCCGTCTGTATCGACGGTGCAATTCTGCTTGCGGTTCTAGTCTTTCATGTTCCTGACTCTATCTTTGAAGGCTCATCGTTCCGGCTTATCTCGGTATGCACTCTCGTCGTTTCCACCATGGCAGTACGACATCGAGCCATGCGTGCCTTTCAGCGCGCCCTCGAATTCCGGCACGCCACCGACACTGGCTCCGGCTGCCCTGTGCTGGTTGATAGCAGTTGTCCCTCGTTTGCGCTCGTGGTTCTCTGCCTTCGGATGTCCCAGCGAGAGTTCCTCGTTCGGCCGTAGTTGAACGGCGCCGATGAGAATGCTGAAACGTACGCGGCGGTTCTCATGTCGGCACCGGTCGGCTGTTGTGAGAACCGGAGCCTCCAGACGAATCCGAGATATTGCTGGAGCTTGGGTCTACTGGAAAAGCGACGCGAACCCCAAGCCCTTGTCCGTTGAGGCCAGTCTCAAGCCTCATTTCACTTCCGCATCGGGCTGCAATGCGGCTGACGATAGACAGACCCAGTCCGCTTCCACTCGCCGTCGCTGACGCGCTCCTGAAAAATCGGTCTGCAAGACGGCTCATCTCTTCAGGGCTAACTCCTGGACCATCATCGCGAACTAGCAATCGGACAGACCGCGCATCTAGCCGCAGGTGGAACTCAACGGTCCCTTCCGTCTTCCCGTACTTAATCGCGTTATCCAGAAGATTGTCGACCAGCACACGTAGCAAACCCCGGTCTGCATAGACTTCGGCTCGCCCGTCACCGGTGATTGTCACACTTATAGACTTGTCGCTGGCAAGGTGCCGTCGAAAGGCAATCGCTTCAGCTATGACGTCACGAAGCGCAAACCTTGACATCTTCATTGCAGCTTCTTCATCGAGACGTGCGAGCAAGAGAAGCTGTTCTACAAGGTGAGTGCGTATTCCGGGCGAGCGTGACCAGTAATTCCGGATTATCGTGACCGGTGATTCCGGCATCGTGACCAGCATTT